>NZ_CAKKNT010000017.1 GCF_918814755.1 Periweissella ghanensis
ATTAAAAGGTATTCTTGTACCATTTTTAGTTTAAATTCTTTTGAAAATTTTTTCATAATAAAACACCCCAAAAGTTGACCTTGCTTGGTCCAACTTTTGGGGTGCATATCAGTCTAACTTTAAATCACTTACATGCAAAGCCCACATATTTCGGCTAAAACGTGCTCACCAGGTCAGATAGTTCCGCCTAACTTCAAAACGCTTAAAATACCAAAATCGTATTTTAGCGTTTTTCCTTAGTGCTCACTATCTCCCGACCTGGTTCGCACTCTATTTATTTGGCACCCGCGTCGTTTCAATCGCCGTCCGCACATTATCCAAGACATCCTGTGAGTCCTGGCCTAAATGGAAACCAACCAAGGTGAAAAGCGAATCAATGATGGTGATTTGAGCGATTAGTGAACTCATTGATTCAGAGCGGAAGTTGACTTCTTCAGCTAATGAAACAAAGCACACATCAGCTAATTTCGCTAATGGTGAACTAGCAAATGAAGTGATAACAATTATTGGCACACCATTCGCCTTTAATTTTTCGGCAATTGCGAGTGTATCATGGTTCCGACCAGAATGTGATATTACAATTGCACAATCTGTTTGGCCCATGTGAACGGCTTGCATTAGTTGAATATCGTAATCAGGGTGCTGAATGACATTAATTGGGGTCCGCAAAAACTTGTGATAGCCGTTAAATGCCACTAGAGATGACCCACCAATACCAAATAAACCGACTAATTTAGCGTTACAAATCAAATCAATAGCAACGTCAAAGTCACTAGGATCCAACATTTCTAAGGTCGTGTTAAGAGCATTATCAGCGCCACTAAAGACTTTTTTGATAATATCATCGGTACTATCGTTGTCTTCGATTTCACCAAAAAAATTCTCGTCATTATCATTAGCAGCTAAGGCTAGACTGAATTCACGATATGATTCCCAGCCAATATGTTTAACAAACCGTGAAACGGATGCACTAGATACGCCAGAGACAACCGCGAGTTGTTGAATTGTAAAATCATGGGCTGCGTTGGGATTAGCTAAGATTGTATCGGCAATCCGTTGTTCTGTATTATTTAATTGTTGATAGTTCATCTTAATACTACTAATTGCAGTTTTAGCCATACTACCCCCGGTAAATTAACGAATGTATTGAATTCGCAAAGTCTGTTTTTTCTTTATGTATTAATTATATAGTAATTTTGAAAAGTTTTTACATTAAATTACTTGATTTTTGAAAAAAATTTTCATACAATATCAGTGTAATAAAAAATAAATTAAGAGGTGTTTCTTCATGAAATTCGCTATGATCGGTTTAGGTAAAATGGGCCTTAACCTTGTTAAAAACGCTGCTGACAACAAGCACGAAGTTGTTGCTTTTGACTTGAACGCAGACTTCGTTAAGGAAGCTGACGCATACTCAGAATTAGTATCTCCTGCTACTGATATCGACGATATGCTTGCTCAATTACCATCACCAAAAGTTGTTTGGGTAATGGTTCCAGCTGGTGTGCCTACTAACTCAACTATCGATACTTTGATCGAAAAGATGGACGAAGGCGATATCATCATCGATGGTGGTAACTCAAACTACAAGGACAACCTTGAACAAAACATCCGCACTACTGCTGCTGGTATCAAGTTCTTTGATGCTGGTACTTCAGGTGGTATGGAAGGTGCCCGTAACGGTGGTAACTTCATGATCGGTGGAGATGATGCTGAAGCTTGGAAGACTATCGAACCTTTATTCAAGTCAATTGCGCTTGAAGATGGTTACCTTTACACTGGTAAGCTTGGTTCAGGTCACTACTTGAAGATGGTTCACAACGGTATCGAATACGGTCAAATGCAAGCCATTGCCGAAGGTTTTGAAGTTCTTGAAGCCTCACAATTTGATTACGACTACGAAGCTGTTGCTAAGCTTTGGAACCACGGTTCAGTTATCCGTGGATGGTTGATGGAACTTATGGAAGATGCCTTCTCTAAGGATCCTAAGCTTGAAAAATTAGCTGGTCGTATGCACGCTTCTGGTGAAGGTCAATGGACTATTGAAGAAGGTCTTGATTTACAAGTACCAACTCCAGTTATTGCACTTTCATTGATGATGCGTTACCGTTCAATGCAAGACGACACTTTTACTGGTAAAGTTGTTGCTGCATTACGTAACGAATTTGGTGGTCACGCCGTTGACACTAAGTAATATTTAATTAAATATTATTGAAAAGTCTGATTGCAGTTAATGCGATCGGGCTTTTTTTTTGAAAAAAGGGTACAAAAAAACCACCGCGCAAGAGGGGGGAGCAACGGTGGTATTTCTAATCAAAGATGATTAGAAAATTAGCCCTTATATGGGGGGAGCTAATTAAATTATTCATTATCTTGGGGAAGTTAATGAATTGTCCAACTTGTGAACTTACTAATCCTATCGATAATATGTGAAATAAGTGTGAAGTTTGATGTAAAAAAATAATTAAATATTAAAAAAATAAAAATTGTATTAATAAAAGTAATAGCAAACATTAATTAAAACGAAAAAGGAGTGTGACAGAAGTCGGGCGATATCGAGAAATACTAGCAAAAAAGCCGAGAAAATGCATTTTTCTTGGCTTTTTTTGCGTATATTTCGAATATATCAGACTTCTGGAACACGTTCTAGTAGCAAATTACTACTAGAAAAGAGTTGTGTTACAGTATTTTTTACTAGTTTTATTCGTTAGCAGGCATTTTTAAAAAATACTGTCATCATCGGTATCTTCGGTGTTACGTGGATTGACCGTAACCTCAAAGTTGTTGATAAAAGCGTCGCTGTAATCGAGAATTTTGAAATCAAAGTTATCAATTTTGATAACTTGGTTAACTTTTAACGTCTTATTTTCATCAATCATAAAGCCCGACAAGGTCACCATTTCGGAATCTTGAAATTGTGGCACGCTAACTTGGAAGAAGCGTTCAAAATCATACATGGTCATCTTACCAGGAACAATATAGGTATTTTCACCAGTTTTTTGTACGAGATCTTCGGCGATTTCATCAATTTCATCACGAACGGTCCCAAAGAGTTCTTCATAAATATCTTTATCAGTAATAATTCCGGAAGTCCCACCATATTCGTCTGCAACAACGACAATCGGTGTCCGTTTTTCAATCATCTTTTTTAAGATGGCTTGAAGCGGCATGTTTTCAGGCACGGCTTCAATATTACGGAGGATTTTTGAAATTAAAATTGAATCATCAACTTGGCTTTGACGAACTAAATCAAAGGCATAAACATAGCCCAACACTTTATCTTTGTCGTTATTAGCAACGACTGGGAAACGTGAGAATTGTTCGCGTAAGTAGAAGGCTAATGCTTCTTTAACCGTGGTGGTAATATCTAGCACTTCTAGTTGGGTCCGGTCAATCATAATATCAACCGCTACTTTGTCATTCATTTGGAAGGCTCGTTGCATAAAGACGAAATCTTCTTCGGCTAATTGCCCACCGTGCACGGCATTACGTGAAAGAGATAAAATTTCAGCTTCGGAGAATGTTTCATCGTTTTCATCAGCTGGCTTTAAACCAAATAAACGTACCGTATGACTGGCAGACGTATTTAAGAACCATACGAATGGGTAGAAAATGACGTGGAAAAAATGTAATGGAGCAGTAACAAACATCAGTACTTTCATCGGCATATCGATGGCGACGTTTTTGGGCACTAATTCCGTAAAGACCACTTCAACATATGTTAACAATACCAAGGCAACAATTGATGCGATAATCTTGGTGGTTGGACCGTCTGAAAGGTGCGCAATGAAACCAAGGTCTAGCAAAATTTCAGAAATTGTTGACTCACCAAGCCAACCTAGAATTAAACCAGCAAGGGTAATTCCAACTTGGGTTGTTGATAAGTATTCGTTTAAGTTATTGACCATATGAATGGCACGGGCAATCTTTTTAGAAGGTTTAGGCAATTTATTTTGCGCATCCTCTAAGGCACTAATCCGAATCTTAACTAGCGCAAATTCGCTAGCAACAAACAATGTAGCTAATAATAGCACGACAACAATAACAAGCAAATTTGTAATTATATGACTACTATCCAATATCATAATCCTCATTTCTAAGCCATTTTTGGCCTAATTAATATTATACATAGAATTTAATTAATAGGCTATTGAATGTATTGAAAGTTAAATGTAAATCCTACATATGATTTATGTAAACGGCGACAAATATTTTTTAAAATATTGCTAGCAAGTATCCGTAAAGGAGTCCTTTTTGATATACTACATAAGTACGTAACGCGGATGCGTAAAGTAAAAGGAGAAAATATGTTAGAACTTATTAAAGCTACGATCATTGGGATTGTGGAAGGGTTAACGGAATTCTTACCCGTCTCATCAACTGGTCACATTATTATTGCTGAACAATTTGTGCACATGCGCGAATCAAAGCAATTTATGGACATGTTTAATTATGTTATTCAGTTTGGTGCTATTTTAGCAGTTATTGTTTTATACTTTAACAAATTAAACCCATTTTCTGGTAAAAAAGATGCCGAAGAAAAAAAACAAACTTGGATTTTATGGTTCAAAGTTATTGTTGCCGTTATTCCATCAGTAATTGCTGGTTTGGCCTTGAACGACTGGATGGATGCTCACTTGATGACTTGGCAAGTGGTTTCAGCCTTCTTTATTATTTACGGGGTTATTTTCATTTTTGTTGAAAAACACAATGAAAAGCAAACACCACGCCACACTAATTTATACACATTACCTTGGAAAACCGCTTTATTTGTTGGTTTATTCCAAGTATTAAGTATTGTTCCAGGAACTTCACGATCAGGAGCGACGATTCTTGGAGGAATCCTTGTCGGTGCTTCACGTTTTGTAGCATCTGAATTTTCATTCTTCTTAGCTATTCCAACAATGATTGGGGTTACTATTTTGAAGGTTGGAAAATTCTTGTTAGAAGGAAATACTTTCAGTGGTGCCGAAACAATGGTGCTATTTGTGGGAACGTTGGTTTCATTTATCGTGGCCATCATTGCAATTAAAACTTTCCTTGGCTTTATTAAAACGCACGACTTTAAAGCGTTTGGATACTACCGCATCGTGGCCGGGATTGTGTTTATCGTCCTTGGTTTGATGGGTGTATTACAAGGTAACTTAAGCTAATATATGTAATAAAAAATGGTTGAATTTTTAAAATTCAACCATTTTTTATTACCTATTATTGAAATGAAGCCCATAACTTAACAAGCGCTTGGGTTCCTTCATCACCTAAGTGCATTTCTTCAGTGAGTTTAGTATATAATGCTTCAGCTAATTTTGTCCCTGGTAAATCAAGATTCATTGCTTTAGCACCATCAAGAGCAATCCGCAAATCTTTTAGTAAGTGTTTGGCGTAAAAACCAGGTTGGAAATCACCTTTTAAAATTCGTGGTACGTAGGCATCCATACTCCAGTTGTCGGCCCCGCCACTGCTTAAAGTTTCAAGCACTTTTTGTAGATCGAGTTTGGCGGCTTTAGCATAGACGAGCATTTCACTCAAACCAATCATGGTAGCAGCAATCATAATTTGGTTAGCCATTTTAGTATGTTGGCCAGCCCCAGCGGCCCCAAAACGGTTGATTTGATGACCTAAAACTGCAAAAACTGGGGTGACTGCAGTGTACGCCGCTTCAGACCCGCCAACCATAATGGTTAAGCTAGCATTTTTAGCTCCAACATCCCCACCTGAAACGGGGGCATCAAGTGCACCAATACCGTGTTCCACAGCATAGTCACTAATTTTTTCAGCCAGTGTCGGCGTTGATGTGGTCATATCGATAACGATTTGATTGGGTTGGGCCGTACTAAAAATCCCTTCAGGACCAAAATAAACTTCTTCAACATCTTTAGGATAACCGACAATGGTAATGATGATATCTGCTTGGCGAGTGACCTCAGCGGGCGTATCGGCCCAGGTCGCGCCAAGAGCTACGACACCATCAGCTTTAGTTTTTGTCCGATTATAAACAGTGACCGGGTAGCCAGCATTAAGTAAGTTCGTAATCATGGCTGCCCCCATGACACCTGTGCCAATAAAACCAATTTTTTGCATGTTCACACCTCTTTTTGGTTAACGTCTTAGAATAACTTGATTATAACGCTTACTACAAAAAAAGACGATGGCATCGTCTTTTTTGGGATTTATTTTGATAATTATTAAACTTCACAACTGACAAAACTAAATGTCTCAAAATCAAATAAACCTTGGTCAGTGATTTTTAAAGACGGAATAACAGGGAGGGCTAAAAATGATAGGGTGATAAAAGGATCGTATTCGGCTGTGCTAATTTGCGTAAAGGCCCCTAGTAATTCATGGTAGTTGGCCCAAACTGTTTGATAATTTTCAGCAGAAACGAGGCCGCCAATTGGTAGTGGAAGGCAAGTTACTTCACCAGCTGCATTAACAACGGCTAAACCACCACCAACGGCGCCAATGGCATCAATAGCTTTGGTGATTAAGTGATCATCTGTTCCGGCCGCAATTAAGTTGTGCGAATCATGGGCCACCGAACTGGCAATGGCCCCATGTTGCCCGGCTTTAAATTGGAAGCCTTTGACAATGCCGACACCAGTATTTGGCAAATTACGGTGCCGTTCAACAACGACAATTTTAGCTAAATCTTGCTCAAAATCAGCGACGAAATTACCGTTTGCGGTCGGTACCTCTAAGATTAGACTTTCGGTATCAATGTGATTTGGAATAATCCCAATGACGCGGGCCCGCCCCGTTGCAATCGGTAAGGTTAAGTCGCCAATGGTATAGTTCATTGAGGTGTAGGGCCATGGGGTTGTTTGCGTCTCGTTATCGGCTTGCCAAATTCCAGCTTTCATAACGCGATGGATGGCTACTGATTCAACATCTTCTAAGACCACTAAATCAGCTTTAAAACCAGGCGCGATGGCCCCTAAATCAGTAATGGCATGTGATTGGGCACCATTAAATGACGCGAGGGTGTAGGCCATCGCCGGATACATACCTAAGGCAATCGCTTTTTGGATATTGTAATCAACACCGCCTTCATTAAACATATCGACAACCGTTTTATCATCAGTACAAAAGGCAAAACGGTGATAGTTGTCTACAGTCACCGCGGGAAGCAGTTTTTCTAAATCGCGTTCAACCGTCCCTTCGCGTAAGTAAACGTAAAAGCCCGCGGCCACCCGTTCAAGCGCTTCTTGGGCAGTACGTGCTTCGTGGTCGGTAGTAATACCATAGTGGCGGTAAATATTTAATTGGGCACCTTTTAAACCAGCGGTATGGCCATCAATTTGTTTGCCTGCGGCTTTAGCATCGGCAATTTTGGCCAACATATCGGCATCGGCATTGGCTAAAGCAGGGAAGTCCATGACTTCAGCCAGCCCACCAACATTGGGTGCTTGATAATATGGTTTTAAATCAGCGGCGGTTAATTTGGCACCTGCATTTTCAAAGCTGACCGCTGGCACGGATGAGGGTAACATATATTGAATATCGATGGGACTCTTAAGGCCTTCAGCTAAAAAGTAATCTAAGCCCGCGGTTCCTTGGACATTAGCAATTTCATGCGGATCGGCAAAAATGGTGGTAATCCCCCGTTTGAGGGCTAATTTACCAAATTCAACTGGACTCAATAATGAACTCTCAATATGCATATGGGCATCAATAAAACCTGGAACAATGGTTTTGCCGTTCGCATCAAAAATTTCACGGGCCACTAAATCCGGTTGCTCACCAAGGGCATAGATTTTATCAGCTAAAATCCAAATGGTGGTTGGTGTAAAAGTTAGATTAAAGACATCTAAAATTTGGGCATTAACAATTTTTTGATCGACAGTAATGGTTTGTTCAGGCATGAGAGTCCCCTCTAGGTTTTAGTTTTCTATTATAGCTAATTAATGAGTAAAATAAAAATAAAAAAATCAAATTTTCTTAATCATCGTAATATGGGGAATGCCTGCATCGATAAATTCGGCTCCAATGGTAACAAATCCCAAGGTTTCGTAAAATCCTTGGGCTGTAATTTGTGCTCCAAGGGTTAAACTGTTAATATTATGGACAGTTGCATCAGCACTGATTTTAGTCAGCAGCGCACTTGCTAGTCCTTGGTGACGAGCAGGTGCTAGGGTTGCAACGCGTTGAATATGCCACTCACCAGGATGTTCTTCAATGACACGGGCGGTCGCAGCTGGCTGATTGTTAAGGTAAGCGACATAATGCCATGTTTGATCATCGAGATGGTCAAGTTCATCGGCAAGACTAATACCTTGTTCAGTTACAAAAACGGCTTTGCGAATCATTAAAGCATCTTGGCTAGTTGGTGTGTCAGCACCAAATTGGACGTTAATTTTCATGATGAAATTTTCCTTAATATTGATTTAAAAAACATTTTATACTATTAATGGTAGAATTGATAAGACATGAATAAAATAATTAAAGGATTTTCTCGAATGCAAAAATTATTTCGAATGTTAAGCACCCGGAAAGGTTTTTTCTGGTGCTTAGTATTACTTTTTTGGGCGAAAACGCTCTTAGCATATACGGTTGATTTTGGTTCTTTAGGGGTTGAAACGCCTTTCCAAGTCTTCATTATGCTAATTAATCCCTTCGCAACAACGATTTTACTGCTAGGGGTTGCGTGGTTTTTCCGTTCCGCCAAGTTCTTTTATGCTTGGTTAGGTTTGGCCTACACGCTAAATACCGTGCTATTATACCTCAATGTGATTTACTTCCGGGAATTTACCGACTTTGTCACGATTAACGTTATCTTAGGTTACAACAAAGTTAATCAGGGGTTAGGGGGGGCTGGTTATGAATTAACCGCCGTCCATGATATTTTCTTCTGGCTAGATTTTGTGGTTATTATTGGTTTGATGCTCCTTCGTAAAATTAAATTCGATAAGCAACGGCCAAGTCGTTGGGCGGGCCTTGCCGCAGTGACCGGGGCCAGTGTGTTGGTACTCTTTAACATTGCGTTGGCTGATATGAGTCGCCCGCAATTGTTAACACGGCAATTTGATCGTACCTACATGGTTAAATATCTGGGTTTAGATGCCTTTACCACGTATGATGCGATTAATTCCCATAAGACGGCTGAATTACGTAAAAATGCCAAGAGTTCGGAAATTAATGGCGTCTTAAAATACGTTCACAGCCACTATGTGCCCGGTAATCCGAAATTTTATGGAATTGCTAAAGGGCGCAATGTGATTGTCATTCACTTGGAAAGTTTCCAACAATTTGTGATTAATCGTAAAATTGATGGTAAAGAAGTGACACCGTTCTTGAATTCATTGTACAATTCAAAATCAAGTCTTTCATTTGCCAACTTCTTTAACCAAGTGGGGCAAGGGAAGACGTCAGATGCCGAAAATATGTTAGAAACATCAACTTTCGGGTTGCCACAAGGTTCACTGTTTGCTCAACTGGGGAGTGATGAAACATTCCAAGCTGCCCCAGATATTTTAAAGCAACATGGTGATTACACTTCAGCAGTGTTCCATGGTAACAATGCGGCGTTTTGGAATCGTAATAATACCTATAAAAACATGGGCTATGATTACTTCTATGATGCTAGTTATTATGATACAACGGGTGATCGGGCAACTGGATATGGCTTAAAAGATAAGTTGTTGTTCCATGATTCAATTCAATATTTGGAACACTTACAACAACCATTCTATACGAAGTACATTACGGTGACGAACCACTTCCCATACTCACTTGATAGTGAAGATTTGGATAAAGGGTTTAAAACGACTAATACTGATTCAACACTTGTTAATAATTACTTCTTAACGAACCGCTACCTTGATGACTCCGTCCGGGAATTCTTTAACTACTTAAAGAAATCGGGCTTGTATAACAATTCGGTGGTCTTGCTATATGGTGATCACTATGGAATCTCAGATAGTGAAAACCCAAGTTTGGCTCCGGTATTAGGTAAGACGGCTTCTGAATGGAATGATAATGACAATGCCGAATTGCAACGGGTCCCATTAATTATTCACATTCCTGGTCTCAAAGACGGTGGGGTCCAAAACCAATATGGTGGTGAAATTGATGTGTTACCAACGTTGGAACATTTACTCGGCATTGATAACCGTGAATATGTTCAATTTGGCCAAGATTTAATGTCACCACAACACAGTCAACTTGTCGCGTTCCGGAACGGAGATTTCGTGTCACCTTGGTATAACTATATTAATGGGACAGTATATGATACTAAAACCGGTAATGTGTTAGATCAAACGGATGACTTAATGAAGACCATTAATGCGTGGGATGCCAAAGTCAAAGAAGCGCTGAGCCTGTCTGATTCCTTAAACGAAAAGAATCTGTTGCGCTTCTATCAACCGGCTGGCTTACCAAAAGTTAACCCGGATAATTACAATTATGTTTATCCAAATGGGATTAAACAAGCTGACGATCTTGAAGCAAATTTACACTTGAAATCAACGAGTATTTTCTCACAAAACCATAATCAATCGACGGTTGGTTTGTACCAAACGAATGCCCCAGAACTTAATCATAAAGATATGAGTGGTTCACGGATTCAACAAACCCGCCGCACCGATGTAAATGATGGTGGCTCAAGTTCGAGCTCGTCAGACGGTAATTCAAATTAAATCGGGTTGTTTAAAAGCTGATTGGACGTTACGTCCGGTCAGCTTTTTTAAATGGTATAATTACTCTTATTAATTAAACGAATTGAGGAGTGATTATGGATACGGAAATTAATGCCCAAGTGGCGCAACAACTTAATTTAAAAATTGGTCAAGTTAGCAATGTCTTGACGATGTTAGCAGAGGGTAATACCGTCCCTTTTATTGCACGTTATCGTAAAGAACGCACCCAAAATTTGGATGAAGTCGCAATTCGTGATATTGAAGGGGCCGCTAAAACGTTAAATGATTTAATTGCACGGAAAGCAGCCGTCATTAAAGCCATTACCGAACAAGGGGCCTTAACGCCGGCTTTAAGTAAAACGATTCAAAATGCGTCAACCATGCAAGTCGTTGAAGATTTGTATTTACCGTATAAACAAAAGCGGCGCACCAAGGCGATGATTGCCAAAGAACAAGGTTTGGCGCCGTTTGCGGCATGGCTACTTAAATTACCGAATGGGGATGTTCAAGCAACTGCTCAAAATTATGTGAATGCTGACCTACCAACAACTAGTGAAGTGTTAGCGGGCGCAATTGAAATTATTGCGGAACAAGTGAGTGAAAATGCTCATCACCGTGAATGGATTCGTGATTTAACTTGGAAGCAAGGACGTTTAGAAAGTAGCGTCAAAAATGGCGGCCAAGAGCTTGATGAAAAAGGGGTTTACCAACAGTATTATCAATTTGGGGAGCCCTTAAAAGGTTTAAATGGGTATCAAATTTTGGCTCTTAATCGGGGCGAACGTGAAAAAGTCTTAAAAATTGATTTAACAATCAATAGCGATGATGTTTTAAATCGCCTACGCTTTAAAGAAATTGGCACCATTAAAAATCAAGCCGGCGAAATCGTCGATAATGCCATTCAAGAAGCCTATAAGCGCTTTATTGGCCCCGCAATTGAACGTGAAATTCGAACAAGTTTAACTACCGATGCGAGTCAACAAGCGATTGATGTCTTTGGTGAAAATTTGTATCACTTATTAATGCAAACGCCCATTAAAGGGCAAGTTGTGATGGGCTTTGACCCTGGTTTTCGGACCGGATGTAAGTTAGCCGTTATTGATGCTAATGGTAAGTTTTTGACTAAAGCGGTCATTTATCCTCATAAGCCAGCCAATGCCAAGGAGCGGGCCGCCGCGGGTGAAAAGCTTCAACAATTAATTAAGGATTATCACGTTGAATTAATTGCCATTGGGAATGGAACGGCCAGTCGTGAATCAGAAGAGTTTGTGGCGGCTAATATTTCAGCCGGTGTCCACTATGTTATCGTCAACGAAGCCGGTGCATCAGTTTATTCAGCTAGTGATGAAGCGCGCCAAGAATTTCCTGAACTACATGTAGAAGAACGTTCGGCGGTCTCAATTGGCCGGCGGTTACAAGATCCGTTAGCGGAATTAATTAAAATTGATGCTAAAGCAATTGGGGTCGGGCAATACCAACACGACTTACCAGCCAAAGAGCTGGATACGACCGTTGGCACGGTAATTGAAACGGCGGTTAACCAAATTGGGGTTAATTTAAACACTGCGAGTGTCGCCTTGTTAACTCATATTTCAGGCTTAAATAAAACAATCGCGCAAAATATTGTGACGTATCGCGATGAAAATGGTGAATTTGCTTTACGTAATCAACTAAAGAAAGTTCCGCGTTTAGGACCAAAAGCGTATGAACAAGCCGCTGGTTTCCTCCGAATTATGGATGGTAAAAACGAGTTTGATAACACGGATATTCACCCGGAAAGTTATCCACTGGCCAAAGAAATCTTGGCCGCGGCTAAGTTAAGCTTAACGGACCTTAATACTCCGGCAATCCAAAAATTAGCAACGATCGATAGCCAACAATTAGCAATGCACCTTAATGCGGGCGCGGCAACGGTTGCTGATATTATCGCTAGTTTATTAAAACCTGGACGGGATGTCCGCGATGATTTACCAGGCGTTATTCTCCGCTCAGATGTCTTGCATATTGAGGATTTAAAACCCGGCATGGAACTTGAAGGTACGGTCCGCAATGTGACGGACTTTGGGGCTTTTGTCGATTTAGGGGTTAAGCATGATGGTTTAGTCCACATTTCCCGGATGAGTAAGCAACGTATTAAGCATCCGAGTGCCATCTTAGCTGTTGGGGATGTCGTTAAAGTTTGGGTTGTTGACATTGATTTAAAGCGTGATCGAATTGGCTTATCATTGTTGCCACTGGTGCAAACTAATGACTGATGCCCAGTTACAAAGCTTAGTTGAGCGCATTTCAATGACGGTTTTTGGGCAACCATTTCTACATCACGCCACTTTTAATGCCCGCTTACGCACGACTGGTGGCCGCTATCGGTTACAAGATCACAACATTGATATTAATCCTAAAATGTTGACTGAACATGATATGGCGACATTAGTCGGGGTGATTAAACATGAATTGGTGCATTATCATCTGCATTTAAGTGGGCAACCATATCAACATGTCAGTTCTGAGTTCAAACAATTACTCAAACAAGTTGATGGGTTAAGATTTGCGCCGCGTAATGAAGCAGCAGTAAAGACCCGCAAGTATCATTATGTGTGTCAAAAGTGTGCCATGGATTATTATCGGCAACGCCAAATTGACCTAAACAAGTATGTTTGCGGCCGATGCCAAGGGAAATTACAATTAAATGTAAATTAATTTAAAAAAAGTGTTGCATAGTCCTAGTTCGTCTGTTATATTTATATATGTTGTTAAAACATAACAACTTAGCTACACAACATGCGGGTGTGGCGGAATTGGCAGACGCGCAGGACTAAGGATCCTGTGGTAGAAATACCGTGGAGGTTCGAACCCTCTCACCCGCATCATAGTGAACACCAACTTCAATCGAGGTTGGTGTTTTTTTGTCTACAATTCAAGCATAAGTAAACATGTAAACGTTGGGTACATTGGACAATGCTAAATAGGCCGAAGATTTTTACTTCAGCCTATCTAGGGTGCGCAGTGATAATTACCTGCTAGGTGGGGTTAATTAAAAATGGATTTCTTTTTCGGCTGGTTTGGTGCTCACTAAAATCCGGCCATGATGAATTGAATACAACATGGCGGCGCGTTCATTTAAGGCGGTATAAAAATCAGATGCATTAAAAACTAGTAAGTTCGCCGGTTTGCCAACTTCAATCCCATATTGGTCACTAACATGCATGACTTTGGCCCCATTATAAGTAATGAAGCGATATGAATTAAGAATTTCATTGTAGCCCATAATTTGGGCGGCATGCAAACCCATGTGGAGTGAATCCAACATATTACCATTCCCCATTGGGTACCAAGGATCTTTGATATCATCTTCCCCAAAGGCGACGTTAATTCCATTAGCATCAAGTTCTTTCACCCGCGTCAAGCCCCGGCGCTTAGGATACGTGTCAAAGCGGCCACCAAGATACATATTAATTAAAGGGTTGGCAACAAAGTTAATCCCGGACATTTTAAGTAAGCGCATTAACTTATAAACATAGGCATCATTATATGAACCCATCGCCGTGGTATGCGAAGCGGTTACTTTTTCTTTTAAGCCGGATTCCAATGCTAAGGTCGCCATGGTTTCAAGCCCACGCGAGGCGGGATCATCAATTTCATCAGTGTGGGCATCAATTAATAAATTATATTTTTGGGCCACTTCAAAAGCAAAGTGCAATGATTCAACGCTATATTCGCGGGTGAATTCAAAGTGTGGAATCGCACCAATGGCATCAACGCCCAGTTCAGCAGCTTGAATCATTAATTCCTTACCATGCGGAAAAGATAAAATACCTTCTTGGGGAAAAGCAACCAATTGCAAAGTCATCCAGTCTTTAACTTCTTCACGCACTTCAATCAAAGCTTTTAGTGCCGTTAAATCAGGATCAGTGACATCAACGTGGGACCGGACAAATTGGAGACCATGACTCGCTTGGAGCCGTAAAGCCGCTAAGGCGCGTTGCTTAACATCTGCATGTGTCAACGTTTTTTTACGTTCTGACCAAATGCGAATGCCATCAAACAGGGTCCCACTTTCGTTCCATTCAGGATCACCGGCGGTCATCGTTGAATCAAGATGGACATGCGGATCAACAAATGGTGGGATGACAAGATTACCTGCTAGGTCAATGACGGTTTCATCAGGCTGTGGGGTTAAATTTGCGGTAATCGCAGTAAAAGTACCATTTTCAATCCGAATATCTTTTAATTCGGCTAAGGTCTCAATTTGAGCATTTTTTAATAACATAGGTAGACTCCTTTGAAGGTTTATGTGCCCAAAGTATACCATTCTTATATGGAAAATGAATTTATTTACTTAGATTAAATTTTGTCCCTCATAAAAAATCCCCGCTACCATAACAATAGCGAGGAGATAGTAATTTATTTACGTGGTACTACTTTTTTTGTAATCGGTGATCAACCTTACCTTGTGTCAACACAATAATCGCTGGTAACAAAGTTAAAGCAGCTAAAAGGGAGAATGTTGTATCTAAGACGGTAATTAAGCCAAAAGAGCTCAATACCGGGAAACTAACAAAGATAATAGCGAAGAAACCACCAATAACGGTCAAACCAGAAACAGTTATTGCTTGACCAACCGATTGGACGGCTTGAATAACAGCTTCACGAACAGGTTGCCCGTGCATTAGTTCTTCACGATAGCGTTCAATAATTAAAATCGTAAATTCAGTTCCAATCCCAAGCACCAACGCACTTAAACCAAGTGTCAGTGGGTTATATGACTGATCTAATAAGTATAAAGTCAGTGGTGAAACACCCAAAACAACGATAATAGGGAAGGCGGGTAATAATGCATGACTGAGACGGCGGTAGATTAAGGTTAATAAAATAATAATCACCATAATACCAGCAAACATTATCAAGTTACGGTTTGACGCAATATTATCTAATCCAACTAACATTAAATCCGGTGTACCGGCTGGAACAATCTTGTATGTTTGGTGCGCAGTAGCTGTGTTTAAGTCGTGATTGATAAGCTTCATTAATTTATTTTGGTCCGCTGATGATAAATGCGTACCAACTTTAAATTGAATCATTGCATAACGATGGTTTTTACTAATTAATTGTTGTTGTAAAACCGGTGGCAAGCTAGCAATATTTTGTTTGATTTCAGACTGCGAAGCATTCGTAATCCGACCAAACATCTGCGCATAGGTGCTCGTAATCGATGTTACATCAACAATAGCAGTATGTTTTTTAACAATTTTCTTAGTTATTGTATCAGTGGCTAACAACGTTTGTTTGTTCGTAACATTAGGGGCTTGAACTAGATAAGTAATATAGTTGGTTGACCCAATTTGCTTTTGAAGATATTTAGTATTTTCAAGGGCAGGCATCTTTTTAGGAATCATGTTCATTAAATTAGTTTCAATCGGCACTTTATGTTCGACTGAGAAGCCTGCAATGCCGACAATCACCCCAATTAACACGACAATAAAGGCATGTTTAGTAACGAATCGGACGTAAATGCCAAGGAGTTTACTAATAAAGTTATTTTGGTGGGTGGCTTTGACGGGGATGTTTTTATGATCAAGTAAGCGTAATGTTGCAAACATTAAACAAAATTCAACAATATAAACCGCCAACACCCCAATGGCTAAAGTTAAGCCAAATTACTGCATGAGCGGTGCTTTTGATAAATACATCGTTAGAAAAGTACATATCATCACGATTAAGGCGCTACCGACCCCTGGACCCATCGTGCTAGCGGCCTTTTGAATTACGGTTGTGACAATTGGTTGGTTACGATATTCTTCTTCATATCGATTTTGGAATTGGACACCAAAGTCAGTCCCCAAACCAATTAAAATCGGTAAGGTTGCCATCGTGGCTAATGTGAGGGAAATATTAAACCATCCCATAATCCCAAATGACCAAATAAGGCCAATTAAGACAAATAGTAAGGATAATAATCGGCGGCGAACGTGGAAAACTAGTGCCAAAATAATGACCATCATAATGACGGCTAAACTAAGCATAATTGCCATCGTCGTCGTAACTTCACCAGAAATATTACCTAAAATGGCTGGTTGACCAGCAACTCGAATAGTAACGTTTTTGATGGGGTGGTGCTTAATCGTTTGGTTTAAAGCTTTAATTAGCTCAACATCACTATCCATGTCAGCTTTATCAAGGGTCGCTAGGACCAATAAGTGCTGACCATTTTTTGGTAGTAAGGTGGCAAGCTTCGCGTTTACATGTCCGTTTTCAATAATTAAGTCTTGTAGGAGGGGGGTTGACATGTTGGCAACATTAGGTAGATACTGCATCATAACTTGTGCAAACTTTGCTTGTTGTGGTTTTGTTAAAAGTTGGTATGTGTATTGGCTAATTTGCACTTGTTGTGGCACAGTTAAAAGCATTGCCGGATTAGCTGTACTGCCTTGCCGAGCTAATGCCATTTGTTGAGTGGGGGTTAACAAATTTAGCGTATAAGCTTGGAGCTGCGCTTTTTGTGGTGTAGTGAGACTAGCTAATAAACTTTGTTGGACTTTTGCTTGGGCTTGTTTACTAAGATTAGCCATGATATCAGTCTGTAAAGCTTGTTGCTTGGCAGGAGATAATGTCTCAGAATTGGCCAATTTAGCCGCCCCCGTTGATTTTAATTGTTGATTTAAAAGGGAGATAACGCTTGTGGTATGCACAATATGAGGCACGGCATGTAATTGTTTTTCAAAGGCAGCAATGGCAGCAAAGGTCTCATGATTAATTACGGAACCATGCTTGGCTGTAAATAAGAGGTAGGCGTTATCCCCACCAAAAGCGGCCTGTGCTTTTTGTGTATTTTGATAGACTGCAGAATGGGAATTAACAAACACATCATTTCCCATCTTAAGTTGAATTTTAGGTAATCCGAGCGCCAAGATGCACGTAATGACGGCCACAAGGGCAATGATTATCTTGGGATAACGAATGACT
Source organism: Periweissella ghanensis (assembly GCF_918814755.1). Taxonomy (GTDB): domain Bacteria; phylum Bacillota; class Bacilli; order Lactobacillales; family Lactobacillaceae; genus Periweissella; species Periweissella ghanensis. The sequence continues at coordinate 17,595 of NZ_CAKKNT010000017.1, forward strand.
TTGGTGCTAAATTGCTTAAATATTTTTTGAATCACAGTATTCTCTCCTAAACTAAAAATAATAAAATTTATTTTAAAGAGAAATCGCAAGCGATGTAAGCAACAAAATGCAACATGTGTCGCATTTTGGTATAATAAACACATGAAAAAATTTGAACAAACTCATCAGAAAATATTACAAGTTGCAGAGGAATTATTAGCAGCTAATCAAAAAAATACGGTCAGTGTCGAAAAGATTACGACAGTCGTGGGGATAAATCGTAGTACCTTTTATCGCCATTTTCCAGCGTATAATGATTTGATTGGTGAATTGGTCACGAATAAGTTATTAGTTCTTAATAACAAACCAATTACGCCAATGGCTGAAATGCAGCGAGTATTTGAAGTTATCGAAGATAATTTTAAGTTATTTCAACATATCGTTGCCCAGGTTGATGATTTTAAATATATTTTTCAGCAATTATTATTTGAAAGAATTAAATATATTGGTGTAGCTAATTTTCGTGATATAAATTTGGATAGTCCAGCTGAGGCGGAGTTGATTTATCGAACAGTCGTTGCAATTATTAGTGCCTGGATTGAAAATCCGAGTGTAATAAAAAAAGAAGATGTGATTGATTTCGCGGAAAGACATTATTTAAATGCGAACTATAATAAATGATTAGGTGTCTATAATTATCTTTTTACGTTATAATTGAGTTAATAATAAAAAAAGAGGGCTTTTAAAATGGTAAAATCCGTTTATTTTAATCATGATGCTGGGGTTGATGATTTAGTGTCATTATTAATGTTGCTTGAATCACCTGAAATCGAATTAATTGGCGTGGGGGATGTCCCAGCAGATTCTTATTTGGAACCTGGGGTCGCAGCCAGTCAAAAAATTATTAACCGGTTTGGTACTAATAAACAACTTACCGTTGCGGCATCGACGGCGAAAACTAATGATCCATTTCCAAAAGAGTGGCGAATGGATTCATTTACAGTCGATGCGTTACCAATCTTAAATGAGTTTGGTACGGGGGATGTGCAAGTAGCGTCGAAGCCCGCTCACTTAGATTTGGTTGATAAGTTACTTGCAGCCACAGAACCAGTGACGCTATTATTTACCGGGCCGTTGAGTGATTTAGCGGCAGCTTTAGATGTAAATCCGGCTATCGAAGCTAAAATTGCCCGACTATATTGGATGGGGGGGACGTTTGGTGGTGGTAATATTGCTGAACCGGAACAAGATAATACGGCGGAATGGAACGCCTTTTGGGATCCGCAAGCAGTTAAACGTGTTTGGGATACGCAAATTGAAATTGACATGGTTGCGTTAGAAAGTACGCACCAAGTGCCCTTAACCAATGCTGATCGGTTACGGTGGGCTAAGCAACGCCAATTTGTCGGTCTTGATTTTATTGGTCAAGGGTACGCCATTGTGCCAACGTTAACCCACTTTGAAACGAATTCAACTTACTTTTTATGGGATGTACTCACAACGGCCCATATGTTAAACCCAACCTTAACGAAGACCAAAGTGGTTAATTGTGATGTGATTACAACTGGTCAAAGTCGTGGTCGCACATTTGTAACGCCAACTGGTCGGCCAGTTAATTTTGTCTATGATGTCGATCACGATGCCTTCTTTGAATTTTTAGAAACGGTTATTAAACGGGCTAAATAGGCGATAAAAAAACATGCATATATGCATGTTTTTTTATATTCCTTTAATTTAACCACCGTACTCTAAAAACAATACATATAGATTCAGTTTTTTGAGTAAAGATACGTTAAAATATATTTAGTGAAAAGATAGTTGGGAGATACCAATGAAACAAGCAATCAAAATTTTATTAATTGAAGATGAGCACGACTTATCAAATGATATTAAAGCCATGTTAGGTGATTTTGCCGATATTGACCAAGCCTTTGATGGTGAAGAAGGTGAATATCAAGCCTTGGAAGCCCCATATGATTTAATTATTTGTGACCTGATGTTGCCGTTACAAAATGGGTTGGACGTCATTAAGCATATTCGTGCCCAGGAAGTATCAACCCCAGTGTTAATTTTAACGGCCAAGGATAGTCTAGATGATAAAATTATCGGTTTTAATATTGGCGCTGATGATTATTTAACTAAGCCTTTCCACCGTGAAGAATTAATTGTCCGTGTGCAAGCATTATTGCGGCGAGCAGGGGTCTATTCTGAAGATCACCAATTACGGACCGGTCGTGTAGAAATGAACCTTGAAAATCGCAGTGTGGTTGTGGGTGGTGAAGTTTTGAAGTTAGTAGGGAAAGAATTCGATATTTTAGCCTACCTCATTCAAAATAAAAATATTATTGTCACCCGTGAACAAATCTTTGACCGTATTTGGGGGATTGATTCGGACACAACGATGAATGTAGTTAATATTTACATTAATAATTTGCGCCGTAAGTTAGAATCAGTGGGTGAAGAACACTTGATTAAGACGTTACGCAATATTGGATTTATTCTTGAGGAAAGCGATGAGTGAATTAGTTAATAACAAACAACGATTACGAATGTTTATTAGTGAAGCGGTAATTTTCTCGATGATTTTTGCGGTCTTGGGAATGATTGTTTTATTAACTTTTCGGCAAATTTTATATCGCTCAGCAGATAATGATTTGCGGAGTGCCGCTTATAATTTGCGGACCGAAAATACGCTCCCAAATCCGGCAAATTTTAAAACGTTGTCGTTACTATTTAATGATCAAGGCAATATTGTGAACTTCAATGAATTGGGTGATCGGAGTACCCCGTTAGCCAAAATTCGCATGGATAAAGATGGAGTCAATGAAATTCACAATATTCGACTCAATGGGTCGGTGTATTTTCGCTCAGTTTTAGTTAAATTACCTAGTCCGGTAACGGATGGTGTGCAGACGGCGACTTATGCGTTGTTGATGGAAAATATAACTACTGAACGCCAAAGTGTGGCGAGTTTTGCGCGAGTGATGTTTGTGGCCTTCTTAGTATTTACGACGTTAACCATTTTTGCTAGTTGGCAATTATCGCAACGTTATATGCGACCGGTATTAAAAGCTTGGCAACAGCAACAAGACTTTGTTAATAGTGCCGCCCATGAATTAAAAACCCCGTTAACGATTATCCAAAATAAATTGGAATTATTACTAACTAAGCCGAATGCACAAATTAAGGACCAATATGATGGGGTAATTATGGCCTTATCAGAGATTCGCCGGTTGAACTCGTTATCGGCGGATATGTTAACGTTAGCTAAAGCCCATTCTAATATGGCCGTTATTAATCGTGAACCGGTTGAATTAGCGGCATTTATTAATCAAGTAATTGAACCATATAGTGAAATTGCGGAATTGGATGGCAAGCAATTTAGTACTAATCTAGCGGCAACGGGCACGGTTTTAATTGATCGGCAACGGATGCACCAATTATTGGTAATCTTATTAGATAACGCGTTAAAATACACGGAGCCAGGCCAAGCGATTAGTTTGGATACGATGATAAAAAATAAACAACTCGTAATCGCCGTTAATGATACTGGTCGGGGAATTTCAGATGCTGGTAAAAAGCATGTCTTTGATCGCTTCTATCGGGAAGATAAATCGGGTTCACGGGCAACTGGGGGGACCGGTCTTGGCTTAACAATCGCTCAATGGATTGTCGATATTCATCATGGTAAGATTAGTGTTGAAGATTTTAAGCCACAAGGGACAACTTTTAGAGTGACTTTACCAATTAAATAAGTTGCGTAAATCTTTACTGATTATTGCATAAAAATTGATAAACGCGCAGTACAATGGGGGAGTAATGAAAGGAAGTAGGAATGAATAAAACAGAAACGAAACCATATTTAGATTTACATGATCACGTAATCCAACAACTGGCAATTCACGATATCACACCCAGTGAGATTGGCGAAATTGTGTATGACTTGCAAAAAGATTATATTTTACAATTAACGCCGGCGTTGGCAACTGATGCCGTCGAACATGTTTTGGCAAAACGCGAAGTTCAAAATGCTATTTTGACGGGGTTAGCCTTAGATTCATTAGCTAATGAAAAATTATTACCAGAACCTCTCCAAACAATCGTTGAAAATGATGAAGGTTTGTATGGGATTGATGAACAAATTGCGATGGGGATTACCTCGGTTTATGGTTCAATTGGGATTACGAACTATGGTTATTTGGATAAAGTTAAGCCCAAATTAATTGGCCGCTTGAATCAACATAAGGGTGGCCGGGTTAACACTTTTGCGGATGATTTAGTTGGCGCAATTGCGGCGGCAGCAGCCGCACGGATTGCACATAGCCATCCACAGGAAGTGCATGATAACTTTGGGATAAAAGAATAAGAGTGCAGAGTGCGACACTCCCTCGGGAAAATGCGAGCACTACTGACACATAGCGTATGATGCGGGTTATGCATCTAATGCTATGTGGTGGTAGGTGCAGTATTTTGAGGGGGTGTCGCACGTTTTAGTTATAAAAGTTATCTGATTATAAATATTAGATATATTTTTATTTTGATTTAAAATATTCGCATTCCGCTTGGAGAAAATTGTAGAATGAGCGTAGGAAATAATTTTAATTATTACTAATAATTTAGTTTAATTTCTTGCTATCTGTTGTAAACGAAAGTATACTAGATAAGTTATATGTTGTAAGTTGAAGCAAGCTCAGCTGCTGTGCGCTTTAAGCGGAACGGATTTTTCGTAGCCAGTTAGTAATGCAAGCTTCATGTATATGGAGGAAATATTTTGAAATTTTCAGAACTTGGTCTTACACAAGACCTGTTGACAGCCATCGAAAAACATGGCTATGTTGAAGCAACCCCAATCCAAGAACAAACAATTCCGTTGACTTTACAAGGAATCGATGTGATTGGACAAGCCCAAACTGGTACTGGTAAAACAGCTGCCTTTGGTTTACCAATCTTAGAAAACATTGATCCACAAGGTGGTTTGCAAGCCTTAATCATTTCACCAACACGTGAATTGGCTATCCAAACACAAGAAGAATTGTACCAACTTGGTCGCGATAAGCGGGTTAAAGTACAAGTAGTTTACGGTGGTTCTGACATCCGTAAACAAATCAATGGTTTGAAAAACCACCCCAACATCTTAGTTGGTACACCTGGTCGTTTACTTGACCACTTGAACCGTAAGACAGTTAAGCTTGACTCAATTAAGAACTTGGTTCTTGATGAAGCCGATGAAATGCTTGACATGGGATTCTTAGATGATATTGAATCAATCTTGAAAGCCGTACCTGCAGAACGTCAAACAATGTTGTTCTCAGCTACTATGCCACCTGCTATCAAACGCATCGGTGTGCAATTCATGCAAGATCCTAAGCACATTAAAATTGAAGCAAAAGAATTAACTACTGACTTAGTTGATCAATACTACGTTAAGACAAAAGAATTTGAAAAGTTTGATGTTATGACTCGTTTATTCGACGTTCAAAACCCTAACTTAACAATCATCTTTGGTCGTACTAAGCGTCGTGTTGACGAATTGGCTAAGGGTCTTGAAGCGCGCGGTTACCGTGCCGCTGGGATCCACGGTGACTTATCACAACAAATGCGGATGAAGGTTCTTCGTCAATTCAAGGGTGGCGAACTTGACATCCTTGTTGCAACTGATGTGGCAGCTCGTGGTTTGGATATCAAGGACGTTACTCACGTTTACAACTACGATATTCCTCAAGATCCAGAAAGCTATGTTCACCGGATTGGCCGTACTGGTCGTGCCGGTGCTCACGGAACTTCATTGACTTTCGTATCACCAAGTGAAATTGATTACTTACGTGATATTGAAAAGTTAACTAAGAAGCGGATGTTACCATTGAAGCCACCTACTAAGGAAGAAGCTTTGGCGGGGCGTATCGCAACTGCTCTTGGTGAAGTTGAAAACATCATCGGTCGTACAAAGACTGAAGGTATTGAAGAACAAATCGCTAACTTGGTTAACCAATACGATTCTGAAACATTGGCAGCTGCTTTATTAACTGCTGCAGCTCGTCCTGATTCAGAAGCCGTACCAGTTAAGATCACACCAGAACGTCCATTACCTCGTAAGAAGGGTAATGGCGGCGGTGGATACCGTGGTGGTAACCGTCGTGGTGGTGGAGACCGTCGCGGTGGCGATCGCCGTGAAGGTGGCTACCGTGGCCGTCGTGAAGGTGGTCGTGATGGCGAACGTCGTGGTGGTGGAGACCGTCGCGAAGGTGGCCGTGGTGGCGAACGTCGTGAAGGCGGCTACCGTGGTAGTCGCGATGGCGAAAAACGTGGGGGCTTCCGTGGTAACGGTAATGGCTCACACGGCCGTCGTCCATTCACAATTCACGAAAACAACAACGATTAATCTGTAATCGTTGCAGTTAAACGGTATTAAATAAGTAGAACTCGTTAGATTATATCTAGCGGGTTCTTTTTATTTATCTTTAAATATATTAAGTGTAAACAACAATTCTATTTAATAATTAATTAGAAAGTTATAGAAAAATTTAGTAACTAATCTGCAATAAAATTTCGGGTAATATTATGCTATGGTTTTGATGTTTGGTATAATGAACTAATAATAAAAATAAAAGATATAATAATGTTGGAGTAACCATGATTTATGGAATGGGAATTGATTTAGCTGATATTGGTCGGGTCTGGGATTTAACCGTCCGGAAACCAGAATTTACAGCTAAATTTTTAACGCCACGTGAACAAACTGAACTAGCAAAATTCAAAGGAATGCATGCTGCTGAATTTGTTGCGGGACGTTGGTCAGCTAAAGAAGCGTATAGTAAAGCATTAGGGACAGGAATTGGGCGTGAATTAAGTTTTTTAGATTTAGAACTAATTAATGACGCCACGGGACGACCAGTGTTTACAAAACATCCATTTGCTGGCCGAGCACATGTGTCAATTACACATACCGATAAATTAGTAATGACAGAAGTTATTTTAGAACAAGTGTAATAATTAATAGAGGTGAAATAAAAAATATGGCAATTGGGATACATCGGCCAACCAAAATTACATTAGATACCGAGGCATTGGTGCACAATATTAATGTTGCAAAAGCACCTTTTCCCGCCGATATAAATGTTTTTGCAGTTGTGAAGGCTAATGCATACGGACACGGGGTCCGTGAAATTACACAGATGGCAAAACAAGCTGGGGTAGCTGGATTTGCTGTTGCGATTTTAGATGAAGCGCTCGAAGTTCGGGAATTAGGCTATGAAAAAGAACCAATTCTGGTCCTTGGAATTACTTCAGTAGAATATATTGTTGATGCGGCGATTAATGGGATTTCATTAACGGTCGGTGATTTAGATTGGTTAAAAGCTGCGCAACCAATTTTAGATAGTGAAGAAATTCCACCATTAAAAGTCCATCTCGCCGTAGATACGGGTATGGGTCGCATTGGTGCCCAAACGCCAGCTGAATTAAGTGAAATGGTTAAGTTTTTACGTAATCATGCGCATGAATTTAACTTTGAAGGGATGTTTACGCACTTTGCAACGGCTGATTCACCGGCCGAGGATTATTTTGATGCGCAAGTGGCTAATTGGAATGCAGCGATTAATGTGGTTAATCCTTTACCAAAATATGTCCATGCGGCTAACTCAGCTGCGACAATTTGGCATCCCCAAGCAATCAAAACGAACGTCTTACGCTTAGGTGCTGGCATGTATGGCTTTAATCCATCGGGAACAGATTTAGCTGCCCCAATGTTGCAACCCGTGTTATCATTAACTACAGAGGTAGTATTCGTTAAGCAATTGGCTAAGGGGAAGTCAGTTAGTTATGGTGCAACATATCAAGCAACGGAAAACGAATGGGTTGCAACCTTACCAATTGGCTATGCCGATGGTTTCTTACGCCGGATGCAAGGCTATCATGTCTTAGTCGAGGGCCAACCGGCTGAAATTATTGGGCGGGTAACCATGGATCAGATGATGATTCGGTTACCTAAAAAATATCCTGTTGGTACAGAAGTGACGATTGTTGGGCAAAGTGGGGAGCAACAATTGTCATTAGTAGAATTAGCAACGTACGCTAATACTATTCCCTATGAAATCGTAACGAATCTTTCAACAAGAATTAAGCGCGAGGTAAAATAGGATGGCAAAGACTGAAATCAAACGTGGCGATATTTATTATGCTGACCTTTCACCGGTAACTGGTTCTGAGCAAGGGGGAACACGACCTGTTGTGATTGTGCAAAATAATATGGGTAATTATTATTCACCAACGGTAATTGTTGCGGCTATTACAGCGAAAGCTTCAAAATCAAAGCTACCAACTCATATTCTCTTGCCAACGGAAGAAGGAATCGCGAAAGATTCAGTCATTTTGCTTGAACAGTTACGGACAATTGATAAAAGCCGACTTAAAGATCGCGTATCCCATTTAGATGCTGAGGTGATGTGTAAAGTCGACGTTAGTTTGGCAATTAGTTTAGGTTTAGTGCCTGATAGTCGGACTTATGAAGAAGTTAACCGCTCTAGTGAACATTTAGAAATGGTTGATACACCAGATAGTAAATAAACTACCAAACTCCATAGTTATTAGATGTCAGGTCTAACAATTATGGAGTTTGTTGTATAAATTATGACCATGATTCGTAGGAGTGATTATGAATTTTTATGATGTAACATATTTAGAACATCAAGCCGCTGTAAATAATTATTTACAAACGGTGTTAATTGGGATTGGTATTTTAAGTTTTGTGATTTTATCTAGCTTATATGCATTTAAACGGTTAAAACGTAAATACCGTGATTTGAGTATTATTATCTTTTTATTTTTACTCTTCATGTTTGGTTTGCAATATACGGATTACACGCAGTTAAAAAATAAAGATACGCAATCAACGCAAATGATTAATTTCATTAAAGTCATTGCTGCAGAACGCCATCTTAGTGCCAAAGATGTCTATGTTAATTCAACGCAATTAACTGATGGGGCGATTGTGAAATTAAAATCAAGATACTATCAAATTAAGCTAACCGCCGACCAATCATCGTATGTGTTAATTCGCACCCATTTATTAACTAATATTAATATCATGACGGAGGAGAAATAACGGCATGCAATTATATAGTCCAATTATTATTAAATTAGCGTTAGGTATTTTATGCTTAATTTTACAAATTAACTTATTGGGGAAAGGGAATTTAGCCCCAACGTCGGCCTTAGATCAAGTGCAAAATTATGTCCTCGGGGGAATCATTGGGGGTGTGATTTACAATGATAGTATTTCCGTCTTACAATTTTTCTTAGTCCTAATTATTTGGACAATGCTCGTATTAATTGTTAAATTTGCTAAAGAACATAATCGTTATATTCGGTTTGTGATTGATGGTCGCCCAATTAGTTTGGTTGAATGGGGTAAATTAAACATTCGCAATTGTTTAAAAGTTGGGATGTCTGCTAATGAATTAATGTTTAAGCTGCGAATGCAAGGAGTTTATGAAATTAAACAAGTTAAACGGGCCATTTTAGAACAAAATGGTCAATTAACCATCATTAAATTTGGTGAGGATAATATTATTTATCCAATCATTGTTGATGGCCAAGTTGATTTTGATGCATTGAGTTTGATTAATCATGATGAGTTGTGGTTACATAATCAATTAAAGATTCAAAAGCAACATAATGTCCGGAAAATTTATTTGGCAGAATATGTTAATAACCAGTTAGTTATCCACAATTATGATTAATGCAAAGCGTGTGACGGCAGGCAGGCGATAGCGCGAAGTATACTAAATAAGTCCCTTGAAGAAAATTCTTCAGGGGACTTATTTATTATTTTACATATATCGGCCTTTGGGAGTGCATTTAGAGCGACGTTTTTTATGATTAAATAATTATTCAAATAAGAAGCGCATAACAGCTTTTTCAACTTGCGGGTTACGCTTTAATTTTGAGTGTTGGGCCGCAGCCCCGTGATATTCATGTTGCTGATAAGAGGCCCCTGGGCTAGTTAAGTATTTTAATGATTGCGCCGAGTTAATGGGAACTCGCCCATCAGAATTAGAACCATTGTCAAGATTACCAAAAATATTTAGGACATGCGCAGCTTGGGGAAAAGTTGTGTGTAACTTTTCTAAGTGGGTAAACATGGTACTTTTAATGGTGGGTTCGCCGGTCTTTAAGAGTGGGGATTCGCTAGCTTTGGTGTTCCCACTATTCCCGCCAATAAAACTATTTGAGATACTAGCAATCGCAACATATTTATTTAACGTTGGTAAATCAGGATCGTTAGCATTGGCTAATAAATATTCAGCTAACGTACTATTACCCATTGAGTGGGCGACCACATTAAATTGTTTGAAATGATATTGATGGTGTAATTTTTCAATAATCGCGCGAAGTACGGTGGCATTGTGTGCTGGATTGCCATTTGTACTATCATCAAAGACGACATTGATTAAGGGGTTATTATTTTTAGCTGTTAAAGTCCCACTGGTTGCGAGCGTATCATTAGCCTGAACATGAATAATTTCGGTTTCCGTCCCAAGTTTAGCTGCAGTAATTGATTTTATCATTGGTTTCATTGAATCAGCATCGCCGCCAAATCCATGGAGAAAGAGCGTCGGTACATCACTAAATTGGGCATCGGCTGGGGCTTTTTTGACTAATTCTTTAGCTGGGGTACAACCACTTAAAATTAATAGGGTGGCAGTAAGGATGCTAATTAGGAACATGTTTTTATTTAACATTAATGACCTCCTAGATTGATCTAGGTCTATTATACCGTGTGCACCAAGATTAGCCGAAAGATAAATTTTTACAATTTACAAAAAGTGCTATACTACCTAATAAGTAATGATAAATATTAATAAGGAGTCGGGATTATGAAGACAGGGACAACAATCATTGATTTAGATAATGGCTACCATCTTTGGACAAATACACAAGGTACGGGGACAATTCATTTATTAGCTTTACATGGTGGTCCTGGGGGCAATCATGAATACTGGGAAGATACGGCGCAACGCTTGCAAGCGCAAGGCCTTGATATTCAAGTGCATATGTATGACCAATTAGGTTCATGGTATTCTGACCAACCAGATTTTTCTGATCCAAAAAACGCTAATATTTTAACGTACGATTACTATATTGATGAAGTTGAAGAAGTGCGCCAAAAATTGGGCATTGATAATTTTTATTTGATTGGTCAAAGTTGGGGTGGGGCGTTAACACAACTTTACGCCCTTAAGTATGGCCAACATTTAAAAGGCGCCATTATTTCATCAATGACGGATAACATTGAAGAATACGTCGTGTCAATTAATCAACGCCGTGAAGAAGCACTCCCTACTGAAGCGGTCGCATATATGCAAGCCATCGAAGCGGCTGGTAATTGGGATGACGCTCAATATCAAAGTTATGTACAGATTTTAAATGAACAATATGTTGATCGTAAACAACCAGTTTTACCAACTCACTTAATTTCAACGATGGCCACTGATGTCTATGGGCCCTTCCAAGGTGACAATGAATTTGTGGTCACGGGTAAATTAAATGAATTTGACTTACGTGATCAAATTCAAAATATTACGGTGCCAACCCTAGTGACCTTTGGTGGTCATGAAACAATGCCCGTTGCGACTGCCGAGCGCATGGCTAAACAAATTCCACATGCACGTTTGACGATTACCCCAGATGCTGGGCACCATGCGATGATGGATAATCCGGATGTTTATTATGCTAATTTGGCCCAATTTATCAAGGATGTGGAAGCAGGCACCTTTGAATAAGTACAAAAAATAGCCTTAACACGGCTTTCAATAGGCTGATATATATACAAAATACCCGATGCAGAAAATTCTGCATCGGGTATTTTTTGATAGTGCCTGCCTTTTACAGTTCTATTTTTTAAGACTTGAAATTGTTTAGGGGGTATAGTATTATTTTAGTCACTGATATAACACAAAAAAGGTGACTAAAATTGAAAGCAGAAATTTTATCATATTTAATGCAACATCCACATGAAGCGACCAGTGGTGAACGGCTAGCAGAGCACTATCAAGTTAGTCGTAATGCGGTTTGGAAAGTAATTAAACAGTTACAAGCCGAAGGTTACTTAATTGAAAGTCAACACCGCCGTGGCTATCGTTATCTTGGCACAAAAAACTTATCCGCGGAACAAATTGCGATGCATTTGCGGCAATCGTTGCAGGTACAAGTATTTGCAACGATTGATTCAACAAATAAATTGGCCAAACAATTGGCGACTGAAAATCCCCAACAGCCGCTTGCGATCATTGCTAATCAACAAACGGCCGGTTATGGTCGCCATGGTCGCGACTATTATAGTCCTAAAGATACGGGTATTTATATGAGTTTGTTATTACCGATGGCGACTAAAAATGTCACCAGTGGGTTATTGACAACTGGGGCAGCAGTTGCGGTTGCTAAATTTTTTGAAACTTTGTATCATACGGAGTTACAAATCAAATGGGTTAATGACTTAATCTATGAAAACCGCAAAATTGCGGGGATTATGACAGAAGGAATAACCGATTTTGAAACCGGGTCGCTTAGTTACGTGATTGTCGGCATTGGGATTAATTTATCAACGACGGACTTTCCAATTGCCATGCAAGCCAAAGCGGGCTCGCTTAATTTACAAGACATTGATCGTAATTTGTTAGTAGCCCGGTTATTAGATGAAATGTATCAAGTTTTGATGGGTGAATTAACCCCGACATTGTTAACGTACTATCGGGAACATTCATTAGTAATTGGCCAAGAAATTATTTTAGATCAACGGGGTAAATTAATTCACGGCCGCGTTATCGATATTAATAATGAAGGGGCCTTAGAAGTTGCAACTACCACGGGGGTCCAAGTTTTTAACAGTGGTGAAATTACGAAAGTAAAATTAGTAGATGGAGAATATCATGGATAAACCAACCAGTAAGAAACAAGCTAACGTCCGGACATTAGTTTTAGCGGCTGAATTTGCCGTCTTTTTAGCTATTTTTGCCCAAATTTCAATTCCATTTGGGATTGTCCCTTTTACTGGACAAACGTTAGCGTTAGGCTTATTTGCAAGTATTGCTCGGCCTAAAATTAGTTTAAGTGCCGTTGCTTTGTATTTAATCATGGGGGCCATTGGCTTGCCGATTTTTGCCGGAGGGAGTGCCGGGCTAGTGGTGTTATTTGGACCGAATGCCGGGTATTTATTTGGCTTTTTAATTTATGTGGCGTTAGTGAGTGCTGTGATTGTTAAATATCAACGGTGGTGGCAAATTGCACTAGCTAATTTAGGGGCATCATTATTGCAATTATTAATCGGAACCATTGGCTACGCATTATGGGTGCATGTCCCCGTTACCCAAGCGTTATATGCTGGCATGGTTGTTTTTATCCCATTGGCAATTGTAAAAGTAGTTATCGTAACGTTGGTGGCGACTAAAATCATTCAGCGCTTTGGGGTGTTTAAATAAGCACGTAAATATTAACAACTAAAAAAACAGGCTGAAGATTTTTTCTTCAGCCTGTTTTTTAGTTTATGATATTAGTTACTATTTGACCCGCGGTGTAATACTTAAGCCATGAATGGCACGTCAATTTGACTTGCACTTTCATCAATCGTGTAGGTAATATCTTGGTTACCACGAACGGTCATGCCAAAGTCAGTCGCATATACAACTAAACCAAGTTGGTGGTTAGCAGGTAAGTGGTAGTAAGTTGGTTGTAAAGCCAATTCGATATCAACAAATTGATCAGCTCGTAAATCATCACTTTGCCAAGCATTTGTGCGGTTTTGTAAATTGATGTGCCCTTTGCTAATCATTTTGAAAGGCGTGGCTTTACTTGCTAACGTAAATTCATTTAACATATCTTCACGCCATTGGAAACCACTATCGAGTTTAACGCCAAGGGGAGTTGGTTTAATGTTAAAGCGTTTTGCTTCACCGTAATCAACAAGTTGGCAACTAAGCATCCCAAAGTTAACCGAACTCTTGACGCGGAGTTTAACAATTACACGGCCATCGATAATTTCGGCGCGTTCCAACGGGACAGTTTGGAATAAGGCCCGATTAGTTGATAACGCTGATTTAGGGGCTTTGATTAAGTGTTCCCAAGCATCAACATCAGTCGTGTAGCCTTTAAAGGCTGCTTCACCAACTTGATCCATAAAGCTAACCTTACCTGTTCCAGGTTCGTCACCTAATTGACCGCTGTTTAAGTGGAAGACATGCTTGTCGGCAATGTTATCCCAATCTTGTTCCGCATGCCAAGTTTCTGGTGTGACGTTATCTTGAATTAAAACATTTGGTAATAATTCAGGAGCGTGGTTATCGAGCCCATATAACTTGTGAGCAAACCATAAATTCATCATATCCGTGAAATCAATTGAACGCATGGCGTTGATGTAAATGTGTTCACCTTGGTGGAGGATGATTTTTTTGTTAACTTTAGCCGCATCAAGCGCATGCCAAAGGTTGTTGACTTGTTCAGGTTTAACATTCCAGTCATTTAGTCCATGGACCATAATGACATCGGCCTTGATATTGGCAACGTCTTTTAAGTAATTGCGGGCATCCCAAAATTCATTGTATGAACCAGTTTCACGATCTTGATCAATTCCCATTTGGTCAAGGTAGGCTTGGTAGCGGTCTTTAACTTGGTAGAAATCCCCCGGTTGTTTACGGCGTGAGAATGTTTCTTCGGCCAAAACATCAGCGTCTTCACCGGGATAGCCACCAGGCGCGATAACTAGGCCATTAGAACGGTAGTAGTCATACCATGATGAAATGGCAGCTTCTGAGACAATTGTTTCCAAACCAGCCACGCCAGTTGTCGCGACCGCAGTTGCTAATGTACCAAGGTATGAGCGGCCAGTCATGGCAACTTTACCATTTGACCAACTAGCTTTAATCGCGATGTTGTCAACTTTGTTGGTGAAGGCGACCCGATCACCGTGGACCCACTCAACGACAGCTTTGGCACTAGCAACTTCATATTCATCCCCAGTTGTTTGTAAACCTTGGGAATCTTTAGAACCAATCCCAGAAGAATAAATAACCGCATAACCACGGGCTAAGAAGTAATCATTCAAGGTGTAGCTTTGTTCTCGTGCAAAGGTTTCAGTTGCATCTTCAGTTTCAGCACTGATTTCACGCGCCGCAACAGTTGGTTCGAGGTTTGCGTGGTGCTCAATTGATGCATACTCAACTTCAGCGGGCTTTTTACGGGTTAATGGCACATCAACCTTGTGGGTTAATTTTGCACCATGTTCATCATTGGTACCTTGATTGTATGGTGAGGCAGTGAATAAGACAGGGACTTGGAGATCCGTATCAATTGGGCGGATAATTTCAGCTTTAACTAAATCACGTTGACCATCATTATCGGTATCAAAGTCAGTTTCGATGTAGACAACTTCATGTAAGAGGTTGCGGGTATCAAATACGGGTTGAGCTTTACCGTTGAAAAATAGGGGGCGTGGGGTATCTGTTTCATACATCAATGGTTGGAAGTAGCCCCGCGTTGCTAAGCGGTCGAGTAATGTTTTACCGTTCTTAGTATGGGTATTTAATAATAAATACCACGCTTCATAGAGGGTTTCACGATCAAATTGATTCGTCCGCACGGTTGGTAATTGCATTTTATCCATTGAACTGAGCGGGTTTTCAACATCAAAATCAACTTCAGGTAAGAATTCCAATAATTGCAAGGCAATGCGATAGAAAACATCGGCCGTAACCAACTTAGCTGTCGTAATCCAAGTAAAGGCATCACATTTGGGAGTTGCTAGTAAAGTCCCTAATTTCGTGTTTAGTGCTGACTGATCTTCAACTTCGGGGAACGTTTTTTCCAATAGTAATTGGAAAGCACTGGGAATCGTTGCGGCCGCTAAGACGTGCTCATCAACGAATTTAGTTAATTTAAGTTCAGCTAAGACTTGGCTTGAATCAACTGGTAATAAGGCAAATTGATTGTTTTTCATAAGGAAACCTCTTTTTTTAGAATCATTATTTTCATTATACATTAAGAGTTAATGAGAGTTTATTAAAAATTGGAAGCAATAAGCTGAAATAAGAAAATTTAACTTTTAGCGCACGTTTTAACATAAATATTAAAAAAAGCTTGCGTTCTTAGATTTACATGTGTAGAATTAAAAACATCTAATAGAGAAGGAAGTTTAAAAGTATGATTATGAATGCAAATACAATTAAATCAAACTTTTATTTTGGTTATTTCGAGATGTAAATCCGGATGCCAAAATCATTTTGCCATGCGGGTTTACTTATTACTAAGTATCCGGAATGGCCTGATGAAACGCTATCAAACCTAGTCAAATTGTAATTAATTTGGACGCCTGCATGCTTAGTATTTAGCTAATTTGCAGACGTCCTTTTTTTGTCAGAAAATTTAGTGTTACTAGGAGAAAAGTGTATGAGTATATTACAGCGAATGTTCAAGAAAGATAGTTTAGAAAACTACTTAAATGAAGATAAGCACCTAACTAAAGTATTAGGGGCCAAAGATTTATTGAGTATGGGAATTGGGGCGGTTATTGGAACGGGGATCTTTATCTTACCTGGAACCGTGGCCGCAACGACGGCAGGACCAGCCATTGTATTTAGTTTTATTATTGCAGCAATTATTTGTGCGTTAGCAGCGATGGCCTATGCAGAACTTGCATCAGCCATGCCAGTAGCTGGTTCAGCGTACGCCTACGGAAATTTATTATACGGTGAAGTAATTGGCTGGGTGCTTGGTTGGGCCTTGATTTTGGAATACTTATTAGCCGTGGCGGCAATTGCCACTGGGTGGTCAGCATACTTTGGTTACTTTGTTAAACCGCTCTTCCAAATTCCAACGGCTATTGCTGGTTCTTTTGATCCAAGCCACGGCTCATACGTGAATGTTGTTGCAGTATTAATTTTAATTTTGGTTGGTTGGTTGTTAACGAAAGGTAAGCAAACCTCGAGTGCAGTCCAACGTTTAATGGTACTACTTAAAATTGCAATTATTGTTTTATTTATTGTTGTGGGCTTTTTTTACATTAAAGCGGATAACTACGCACCAATTATTCCACCACGTGCCCATGGGGCCTTTGGGGTTCAAGGAATCTTTGCGGGAGCAGCTAGTGTTTTCTTTGCTTTCTTAGGTTTTGATGCGGTTTCTTCATCCGCGGCTGAAACTAAAAACGTTAAACGCAATATGCCAATTGGGATTATTGGGACATTGATTGTGGCAGCGATTCTTTACTCATTAGTCGGCTTTGTCCTAACTGGGATGGTACACTACATGCACTTAAATGTTAGTGATCCTGTTGCATTTGCCTTAGAACGAGTTGGCCAACGCGGGATTGCTTACTTATTAACGATTGGCGCGTTAGCAGGGATGTTCACTAGTTTAATGGCGATGGTCTTTGCCGGTTCACGTTTATTGTACGCCATGGGTCGTGACCGCTTACTACCGCCATTCTTAGGTGAAATTGATGCAAAAAATGGTTTACCCAAGAAGGCCTTAGTAGTGGTAGTCATCATTGTGTCAATCTTAGGTGGTTTAGTACCACTTGGTCAGTTAGCTGAACTAGTTAACATGGGAACATTGTTAGCATTTATCTTTGTATCACTAGGTGTAATTTTATTACGTAAGAACAAAACAATTAAAAATGATGGGTACAAAATGCCATTAGTGCCGGTGTTACCAATTGTTTCGGCAATTGTGTCAATTTACTTGATGACCACGTTACAAAAAACAACCTTAATTGCTGGGGCAATTTGGTTTGTGATTGGCTTATTGATCTACCTTACTTACGGGATGCGTCATTCGCATTTGAATCATAAATAAACTAGTTAACGAGTGCCAAAAGGCGTTTAGATACTGCATGAAACTTAAAAAAGACCGAATTATTAATATTCGGTCTTTTTTGTGTGATGGTTAAAAACGAACGATAAAAATATATGAAAAATAAAAAAAGTTAAAAACCGTATTATAGCGGCTTTTATCTCCTTTTATAGTCTTAAAAAACCTTAATATTATAAAATGATGAAAATAAATTAGTTGATTTTAATTTTAAAGGTGCTTAAAATTAAAAATATCTAATAGATAGTTTGGATATGCATGTTAATAAGTAGCGGAATTGGTAGATAACGAGATATTGAGGTGAAACAGATGAGTTTTTGGCAACGCGTATTACAAAAAGATAGTGTTGAACATTATATTCAGGGTGATCAGAAATTAACCCCATTCTTAGATGGTAAAGATTTAGTATTGATGGGCGTCGGGGCTGTGATTGGGACCGGGATTTTTATTATTCCGGGCACGGTTTCAGCAACAACAACCGGCCCCGCAATTGTAATTAGTTTCTTTTTGGCGGCTGCATTATGTTCATTAGCCGGGATGGCATATTCTGAATTAACATCTGCGATGCCCGTTGCCGGCTCCGCGTATACTTATGGGCATATTCTCTATGGTGAAGGGATTGGGTGGTTATTAGGTTGGGTGCTTGTTTTAGAATATATTTTAGCAATTGCCGCGGTGGCAACGGGCTGGTCGGCGTATTTTTCCTTTTTTGTAAAACCCTTCTTTACGATGCCAACGGCCATTAATGGGGCCTTTGATCCGGGGCATGGTTCGTTTATTAACTTACCAGCGGTGGTGATTATTTTACTTGTTGGATGGTTAATGCTACGCGGCAAACAAGTTTCTCGCCGGGTACAAGATATTATGGTCTTGATGAAAATCGGAATTATTCTTTTGTTTATTGTCGTGGGTTTTTTCTATATTAAAAGTGCGAACTATACACCTTTTATTCCGCCACGTGCTCATGGGGCGTTTGGCGTTCAAGGTATTTTTGCCGGCACCGCATTGGTTTTTTACTCATTTTTAGGGTTTGATTCAATTTCATCATCAGCCGCCGAAGTTAAGAACGTTAAACGCAATATGCCGATTGGGATTTTTGGAACGTTAGCCGTGGTGGTAATTTTATTTTCATTAGTCGGCTTTGTCCTTAATGGGATGGTTAACTATACCCATTTAAACATTAGTGATCCAATTGCCTATGCCTTGAACTTAGTTGGCCAACCAGTTGTGGCTTATATGATTACTATTGGAGCCTTAGTGGGGATGTTTACGAGTTTAACCGCCATGACTTTTGCGGGTTCACGCTTAATTTACGCGATGGGCCGTGACTGTTTATTGCCACCAGCCCTTGGTAAAGTTGATGACAAAACTGGTTTACCTAAAAATGCGTTAATTACAGTGGTAATTTGTATTGCAGCCGTTGCCGGGGTCGTACCGTTAGGTGAATTAACATCGCTTGTTAATATCGGCACGCTCTTAGCCTTTGTGTTTGTTTCAGGTGGAATTATCCTATTACGACGCAATAAAAAGATTGTTAACAATGGTTACAAAATGCCTTTAGTACCATTATTGCCAATTATTTCAGCAGGCTTCTCAATTTATTTAATTACTCAACTTCAAAAGACCACGCTAATTGCATCAGCGATTTGGTTTGTCATTGGAATTATCGTGTATTTGCTATATGGCATCAAACATTCCCGCATGAATGATTTGCCGTCACCAGTAAATGGAATTCGCTCGCGTAATGATGAGTTAACGGAACCGTTAAATTAAAGTTATATATAATATGAAGGAAAATTATCGGCTTAGGATTTTTAAGGCGATAATTTTTTTGCGTGACGTAAAAATAAAATCGTGTCAGCCGTTAAAATCATTTATAATAAAAGATAAAAACACTAGGAAAAGAACGCATGCAACGAAAGATTTTTGTAATTACGGGACCAACTGGTGCTGGTAAGACGACCATCGCAGAGTATCTGCAAAATGAATTTAATTTAAAAAAGGTGCTAACGCATACGACACGAGCACCACGCCAAGGTGAAATTAATGGTGTTGATTATTATTTTGAAAATGCACTGACTTTTGCACAAAAACATTTCTTGGAGCAAGTTGAATATGCCGGTAATCAGTATGGCTCTTCAAAAGAAGCGTTAGCATTAGCATGGTCTACGGGACACGATGCCGTAATTGTCTTGGATACAAAGGGGGCTAAAACTTATGCCCAGCAATTAGGTGCGCAAGCGGTAATTGTGTATGTCACCGTTTCAAATAGTGCCATTTTAGCGCAACGCTTAGCTGTTCGCGGCGATCAACCGGCTCAAATCAAACAACGCTTAGCAAGTAGTCATTTTCAACGTGATTTAGCGGTGCCTGAGTTAGCTGGTCAACCAGTCCATGTTATTTTAAATGACGAGTTATCGATTGCCAAAGCCCAAATTAATACGTTAATGAATGCCCGTAAATTAGGAAATATTTAGTTGGTTTTATTGGTTTTAGGTGCTATTCTATACAAGCTATGTAAAAATGTAACAAATTGTGTGATATGTTTAAGGAGATATAAAAAATGAATTACCGAACTCCACCATTTATGACCCCAGTCGCGGTAGTATCAATTATTTTGGCGCTTAGTGCGGCGAATGTTGTTGTGAACCAAGTGACGAATACTAATCAAGGCCATCCAGTTCAACGGGTGGTCCCTAGCCAAGATAGCTCGGAAAATAAAAATCATTCTAAGACAAGTTCTAGTGCGGATTCATCTAGTGCCAAATCAAGTAGTGATAGCTCAACTTCATCAAGTAGTGCATTTTCAAGCTCAACAAATGACGACAATCAAAGTGATACACAAGCTAATTCAAGTACTAGTTCAAGTGTCACATCAAGTTCAACGGATGACAGCAATGCTAGCTCAACTTCGAGTTCAACGGATAATAGTGATGCGCAATCATCAAAACAAATGCCAGCCCAATCAAGTAGCGCACCAGCGGATAATAATCCTGCTGGGGGTCAAAATCAACCAGCGCAACAAAGTAGTACCAC
Source organism: Periweissella ghanensis (assembly GCF_918814755.1). GTDB lineage: Bacteria > Bacillota > Bacilli > Lactobacillales > Lactobacillaceae > Periweissella > Periweissella ghanensis. The sequence continues at coordinate 38,466 of NZ_CAKKNT010000017.1, forward strand.
TACTAACAAATAATGTATAGAAAGGTCCCACAACATGTTAACAATTTTAGGTTTATTAAATCAATACGTCGGTTTTTTTAACGTTAATACGAAATTTAAAGGGCGCTTGTATACCGTGCTAGGTTTTGGAAGTGTGTGGTATATTTTATATATCGGGATTAGTTTTATCACTGCCCATCGTTATTTACGTGGATTTGGCCTTGTCGCGGCTTTTATCGGTTTAATGTATGTAATTTATTTAAATTTCATGTATTACTTTACGGAAAAGAAAGCACATTTTGATATTTCACCGCACTTTGAAAAAGTGGTTGGTAATGCCCAAACAGCAGATGACAAGCAAAATTCGACGCAAGTACTTGGCCCCAGTAATGGGGTTTACCGCGAACAGCAAGTTTTACCAACAGCTATTAAGAGTAATAGCGATGAAATTGCCAATATTCAAGCAGTGGCCCAACAGATGCTTAACTTAGGCTTAATTAGTCAAGATTATCAAAAAATGAGTGATCGTGATTTACGGCAACAATTGGTCATTAACCATGATCAACCAATTTATGCTAACCACCCAGGTAGTCCGGTCCCATTTGCTAAATTGGTCATGGAAGGGTCTCATTTAGTAATTTATGGGGGTATCAATGAAATGCAAGCGGTCCGGCTAGGGGAAATTTCACGGATTGGCTTAGCTGATGTGACAACCGCTTTAAAAAATTCGGATGTTTTCCTAGCATCAATTATTGTAAATGGTGGTTTAGGAAAGACTTTGACGCGCAGTAGTTTTATTGAAACGGCATATCCATACACGCTAAAAGTTGAAGTTGCTTATCGCTTAAAATAGTAAAATAAAAAACTCATTCATTCGTGAATGAACTGACCCCCATAAATTGGAGTGATGTTTTAAGCGATTAATTGGATGGCATGATTCTGGAATTCAACCGGACTCATGCCATCCAATTTTTCTTTAATTCGTTTG
>NZ_CAKKNT010000018.1 GCF_918814755.1 Periweissella ghanensis
GGTTGCACCCGATGCTTTTTTCTTTTGATTATATCTAAAAGGGCCACTAAATGAAATTTAAAATTTCATTTAGTGGCCCTTTTTTTATAGGGTTATGTCACAACCCCTTTTGCTATCTTATTTAGCGAATAAACCGTTTAATAATTCCATGAAGTACACAAGGTAGGCATCAGCATCAACACCAACCGCGGCTTTCATGTTTGTAGTAGGGTCATTAAGGCGGTCTTTGTCACCGATTGTGCGACCGTAATCAACGTCGTCGTACGTAACTTGCATGTTCAAGTCAATCGTGTTAACAAATGAAGGGTTAATTGATACCCCAACGGCCAATGGATCGTGCAAGGCACACCCGTTTTTATCAATGTCTAAGTTGTAGTACGCATCGATGTAGAAATCAACGATATCCGCAAAGACCCGACCAGCTTCAGTGCCAAGGTCACGCCATTGTTGCGTTTCTTTCTTAGTAAGCAATGTCCGTAAAGTAACGTCCAAACCAACCATCGTCATTTGAGCTGGTGAGCGGAAAACGCGGTCAGCCGCTTCAGGGTCTTGGTGGATGTTAGCTTCAGTAAATGGAGTAACGTTACCAGGAACGGTCAAAGCACCACCCATGAAAGTAATGTTACCAATCAAGTTAGCAACTTCAGGGTCCTTGGCGATGGCAGCATCCAAGTTAGTCATTGGACCAGTTGGAATCAAAATCAAGTCATCGTTGTACTTGTGGGCGGCTTCAATTAAGAAATCAACCCCAGATTGGCTTTCGATAGGGCGCTTAGCAACTGGTAATTCAACTTCACCAATCCCGTTTTTACCGTGGATAAGTTGTGAGATTTCCATTACTTCAAAGCTATCCGTTGTACTTGAGTGACCTTCACCCAAGAACACTGGCACGTCAGTTTGACCAAGTAATTCCAATAACTTCAATGAGTTTTCACCTGATGTTTCTACCAAGCAGTTACCGTAAGAACTGATAATTCCGATCAAATCAACAGCTGGGTCAGCAATGGCGTAGGCTAAAGCTAACGCATCATCAATCCCTGTGTCTAAATCCAAAATCATTTTCTTTTGCGCCATGTGTAATCTCCATTTCAAATGCTGTGCACGTGTTATTATTTATAAAAGCTATTATCCTAATGATACCGAACAAAAAGGGAATTTTCAATTAGTAGGATGCGGAAAAACCGAATACCAAGCAATTAAGATAATTTAAATATTAGTAATTAAATTAAACTACCGGGCAAAAGTCGGGAACCAGGTGTCGTGCGGGTGAAAATAGCGTAAAATAGAAGGCATCAAGTTTTAAACGGAGGAAAATAAGATGCAAGACGTTGACGTAACGATTGTGGGCGGTGGTCCAGTCGGGATATTTGCCGCGTACTATGCGCGCTTACGGGATTTAAATGTCCGCGTGGTCGAAAGCTTAGCCACTTTGGGTGGGCAAATCAGTGCTTTGTACCCGCAAAAGCAGATTTTGGACGTCGCGGGCTTCCCTAATATTGCTGGAGATGCCTTAGTCCAACAATTAAAGGCCCAAGCCGACCAACTAGCCCCCGAAGTTGTGTTGGGGACGGTGGTTGAAGATGTCCAAGCACTAGCCGATGGGGGCTTTCAAGTTATCACGAGTGCTGGGAGCTTCAAATCAGGTGCCGTGATTATCGCAACCGGGGGTGGTAACTTTACACCGCGGACCTTACCATTGCCCAATGTTAGTGCTAGCCTGGCCGCCCATTTGCACTATTTTGTTGGTGATGGCCAGCAATTTGTCGATAAGCGCGTCTTAGTGGCGGGTGGGGGTGATTCGGCGATTGATTCGGCCCTACATTTGGTCGATTTAGCCCAGGCAGTTCACTTGATGCACCGCCGCCCAACTTTTCGAGCCCTTGAGCATAGCGTCAACCAATTAATGGCTAGTGAAGTTGCGTTGGAAACCCCGTTTTTGATTGAAGACATTACCGAATTAGCCAATGGTAGCTTGGCGGTAACGATGGCAGAAGTGATGGGCGATGCGACTAAAGTGATTGAAGTGGATGAAGTCTTAGTGAGTTATGGTTTTATTGCGGAAAATAGCACGATGCAACACTGGCAAGTACAACCCGAGCGCACGCAGCATGGAATTAGCGTTGATCAAACGTTGCAGACCAATATCCCCGGTTTATTTGCGATTGGGGATGCCGCGACTTATGCGGGCCGTACTGAATTGTTGAGTACGGGTTTTGGTGAAGCACCGTTAGCGGTTAATGCCGCCATCCGCTTTTTGGACCCTAATAAACGTGGTCCGATTCATTCGAGTTCGTTGCATATTGAAAATGGCCAGATAACTAAATAGGAGTAAGCAAGATGGGTAAAAGTGATAAATATTTTGTTGAGAAGTATCTAGGGGTACCGGTGGATCAAAATGCGAATGGCCAGTATGTCATTCGCGAAGGTGCCAACCCAAGTTACTGGCGAATTGGCAAGCACACTAAAGGTAAGTTCACGGCACCCGGCCAAATTTTCCTGACTGAAAAGAATATCCCCATTGCGATTGTCCAGGCCGAACCGTTGGCGTTTAAGGACCGGCATGAGGTGGTGGCGTTGCAGAGGTTTACGGGAGAGAGCGTGAGCCCGGCCGGGAAACAATGAGCACTACTGACACTCAGCAAAAGATACGGTCTTGGTATCTTAGCTGAGTGACGGTAGGCGGAGTTGTTTGGCTGGGCGAACGCGTTTAGGCTCTACTGCCTTGGTGCGTATATGCCTAGGTGTGCTGCCACTTGTCACGCGTTTAGGCATATACGCACCAATGAAAATTTTTCTTATTATTTGTATAAATAAAATTCATGTATAATTAACTTTAAATTAAAAAACCTAAAAAGTTTGTCACTTATTTGAGTGATAAGCCTTTTTTTTTGCAAAAAACTGCCGATATAAGTAAGTGAAACGACTTGAAAAGGAGATCGTTTCAGAAATTAGTAAATCGCGAGTTGTATTTTATAAGTTTTTCTAAGCATAGTCGTATAATCTAAATTAAATAAAGTTAATTGAGGGGAGACAATATGAAGAAGAATTTGAATGTAACTTTAATTTCGGTAAGTGTTTTGGCAATGTTATTGGTAGGGGCCGGTACAATTAACGAGGTTCATGCCAGCACAGCACCACAAGCAAACACAACCAAAGTAAGCCAAAATGGGGCATCAGCAGATACTTTGAGTGCGCTACAACAACAAATTAAGACGACGTATTCACAACAGTGGTCGGCATGGAATGCGCTTAACAATGCGCAAAAAGGTAGTATTGCGGGGGGCAATATTACAACGGATACCGCTAATGCCGCTGATATTACGGCGGTCCTTAATCAAGGATTACAAGCGATGCAAGCCGCCCTTAACAACGACTGGAACGGGGCGAACTTAGCTCGTGATGCTGCTAATCACGCCCAAAGTGTAACCGATGCGGCCAAAAAAAAGTTGGCCACGTTAACTAGCCAAGTAAGTGGGACGACGGCCACGATTACTAATAGCCAACAAGTTGTTAAGCAACTCCAAGCTTACCAAGCGGCCCAAGTGAACGCCAAAATTTACGCCAATCCTGACGTGAACGAGAATAATAAAAGTGTGATTAACATTCCAGCTGACTTTACCAATGATTTGGTGCGTGCTAAAAAGCATGCCGCCATTGATAAGCTCGGGAATGTGGCGTATCACGAAAACCATTTCATTTCTTCCGCGGCCGATGCCCAAATTGACAATCTCGATGTTAATCATTTAACGCCAGCGGTCCAACTCCAATTAGCACAATTTGCGGCGGGCTTAATCAATAATATCCGCCAACAAATGGGCAATCCAGCCGTGACGATTACGCCAGGGGCCATTGATTTTGCCAATAAAATTGCTCAAGGTTACAACGCCGACAATTGGGATTTATTCAATGACGGCTGGCACGATATTCCCCGCATTAGTTTAAGTGCCTATGATTTTGGCTTACTTCAAGGGGATAACTTCTATGAAAATTTAGCGGAAGGCTTTATCAAAGTGACGCCGCGCCAATCTTTAGACGATATTAAACGCGGAATTTACAACTCAATTGCCGCCATGATGTTCACTGATGGCAGTGCTAATTATGGCCACACTATCAGTATTGCTGGTATTGGTAGCAAAACAACCCAATACTTTGGGATTTCCTTTGATAAATTTAGTCAAGATCACTTGATTTTTGTTAACCCAGCACAAATTTTAATTCCCGGTAAATTTGACACCACGCCCCTAGCCACGGCTGGTGTCGATGCAGCCACTATCAGTGATCAAGCCCAACAACAGCTCAAGGACGCCCAAGCCCAATTACAAAAATTAGGCGTTACGGTGGCCGCTGATAATGTTAGTGACCAACTCCAAACGGCGCAAAACCAATTAAGCCAAGCGATGCAAGCCCAAAACGCCCTTAAGTTACAAACAAATGGCGTCCACACTTTGCAAGCAATCCAAGCTAATTTAAACAACTTGGTGAAGGTCTGGGGCTATGGGTTACAAAGTAATCAAAGTTTCTTGACGGGTTCCAAAAAATTCTTGCAAGATTATTTAACAATTTATACAACAGCTGGTAATAATGCTGTTTATGATGAAGATGCCGCCCAAGCTAAATTTACGCAAGCATACGACAAGCTCTATGCTCAAGAAAAACAAATGTTAATGTATAAATTAGCCAATAAGTAGTTGTTGATGTTAAAAATATTTGGTAAATGTTACAACGTGTAACTAACACATTAATAACAAAATTATAAACATAAAAGCGTACGCTCAAAATTATTGGACGTACGCTTTTTTTATTAGACATATTATACGGTATATTTTATAGCTTAATACATTTAAAGAGAGTTCAAACAAAAAACGTGAAAAAGCGAACAAAAGCGTGTTGTTTTTGTATCAATGTAAAGTTCTTGTAAAAGCAGTTAAAATCGTTGACCAATCTTGACAAAAGCGGTGTTTTTGCATTTTTAAGTCGTAAAAGTGATGAATTTGGCGATTATGGCGTTTAATGTTCGTAAATAGCGATGCGGTTTTTAGAAAAATATTGCGAAAATCCGAATCCTGATTTATTCTTAAATTGTTCAATATCTTAACTTTTTAATTTTTCTTTAAAGGAGAAAACTGATGCGTAATTTTAAACGCGGTTTAGCACTCGTAATGGGTGTAGCAGCATTGTTCACGCTTGCTGCATGTGGTAAGACTTCTGATACAACTAAGAGCGGTGACTTAAAGTCATTAACTGTTCAATTTGTTCCATCTTCTAACGCTGACACAATCCAAGCAAAGGCAAAGCCGCTTGGTAAGTTGTTGAGTAAAGAATTAGGAATTCCAGTTAACGTTTCTGTTTCTACTGACTACAACACAATTGTTGAAGCCATGGGATCAAAGAAAGTTGATATGGGCTTCTTGCCACCTGCACCATACACAATTGCTCACAAGAAATACGGCGTTAATGTAATCTTACAATCACAACGTTTCGGCGTGCAAAAGAACAACACTGGTTTGCCAACTACACAATTGGTAAACAGTTACGCATCAGACATCATTGTTCGTAAAGACAGTGGTATCAAGAGCATCAAGGACTTGAAGGGTAAGAAGATTGCCGTTCAAGACGTAACTTCAGATGCTGGTTACATCTTCCCAATGGTTGAATTAGACCACAAGGGAATCAAGCCTTCAGATTACACTACTGTAACTGTTAAGGGTCACGACCAAGGTGTCCTTGCTGTTGAAAACAAGAATGCTGATGCAGCCTTTGTCTTTGACGATGCTCGTAACTTGGTTAAGAAGGATGTGCCTTCAATCTTCAAGGATACTGAAGTATTGTACCAAACAACACCAATTCCTAACGATACGATCGCGCTTCGTTCAGGTATCAATGCTAAGTGGCAAAAGAAGATCACTGAAGCAATGGAAGCTATTGAAAAGACACCAAATGGTGCTGCAATCTTGAAGGATGTGTACTCATGGAATGGAGTTACACCATCTAAAGATTCAAACTTTGATATCGTTCGTAAATACGAATCAGAAGCTAACAAGTTAAACTAAGCAATTTCTAGAAGACCGTGATAGGGGTGGAAATTCACCTTTATCCGGTCTTTTAGTGCCATGAAACCACTTTGTTTGATGGCACTAAAAGGCTGTGGTGCCGAAAACTTACTATAAAATGCCAAGAGCTGACGCTAAGCGAAGAACGGAGATGCAAGCATGCAAGAAGGTACACCAATTATTGAATTTAAAGACGTCAATAAAGTTTATCCCAATGGAACTGTGGGACTTGATAACATTAACTTAACGATTAACCAAGGTGAATTTGTAGTCATTGTTGGTTTATCAGGAGCCGGTAAGAGTACGTTATTACGGGCTGCTAACCGCTTGCATGATGTCTCAAGTGGGGAAATTTTGATTGATGGTCAATCAATTGTGACGGCTAAAGGTAAGCAATTACGTGAAGTTCGCCGTAACATTGCGATGATTTTCCAAAACTTCAATTTGGTTAAACGCTCAACGGTTGAAAAGAATATTTTAAACGGGCGTGTCGGTTACTACCCAACTTGGAAGACGATTTTTGGTCTATTTTCAGCGGCTGACAAGCAACAAGCCGCAGCTAACTTACAACGGGTTAACTTAGGTGAAAAACTTTACTCACGGGCGGATGAATTATCTGGTGGGCAACAACAACGGGTCGCCATTGCGCGGGCGTTGATGCAAGAACCTAAAATTATGTTAGCTGATGAACCCATTGCTTCCCTCGATCCGCGGACTACAATGATGGTCATGGATGACTTGAAGAAGTTAAATGAAGAGCTTGGGATTACTGTTATTGTCAACTTGCACAGTGTTAGCTTAGCCAAGCAATATGCATCCCGCGTGGTTGGTTTACGCGCTGGTAAATTAGTTTACGATAAGCAAATTGCTGATGTTCAAGATGGTGACTTTGACGAAATTTACGATGGTAAAGACCAAGAAGTAAAGGGGGCCTAAGATGAACACCATTCCCAAAAAATCTTTTGTCCAAAAGTGGCATGTGAAAGCGATTATCTGGACTGTGATTATCTTAGCTTTGTTTATCGCCTCATGTGTGATGACCGGGGTTGATGTCGGGGCGTTCCTGACGGGCTTTAACCAATTCATGCAAATTTTCTATGAAATGTTAAAACCAGATTGGTCATACGTACCATTCACCATTCAACCAATCATTCAAACAATTCAAATGGCGTTGATTGGAACCTTGATTGGTTCCATCGTGGCCGTGCCGTTTTCAGTTTTAGCGGCCCGTAACATTGTGACCAATACGCTTGTCCGCGGGGTGATTCGCTTTATTTTGAACTTAGTGCGGACATTGCCAGACTTGATGTTAGCCGCCATTTTCGTGGCCGTGGTCGGAATTGGTCCGATGGCTGGGGTGCTTACGTTAGCCATCTTTAGTTTTGGGATGATCTCAAAATTATTCTATGAAGCGATTGAAACCATTGATATGGGACCAATTGAAGCATTGACAGCAGCTGGGGCAACTAAAACGCAAGTCGTTTGGTTTGCGGTGTTACCACAAGTTTACAACCACTTCTTAAGTTACTTCTTGTACACTTTTGAAATTAACGTTCGGGCATCAACGATTCTCGGATACCTTGGTGCCGGTGGGATTGGGGAACTTCTCCAACGCTCATTGGGACAATTCCGTTACGACCGGACTGCGATTGTGGTCATTGGAACCTTTATCGTCGTGGTCGTTGTTGATACCTTAAGTAACCAATTACGGGAGCGTTTACAATAATGACAATTAAAAAAACATTTTGGCAAAAATATGAAGCCTGGATCTGGGCCGCAGTTTTTGTACTAATCTACATTTGGGCCTTTTCTGGGATTCCAGTAACTGGAATTCAAGCCGTGGCCGGTGAAGTGACTAAATCAATCTTGAATGGTTTATTCCACCCCGACTTTAGTTATGTCTACACCGGGGATGGTGAAGATTTAGTTTCCTTATTACTCCAAACGTTAGCGATTGCCTTTGCCGGAACATTGGCCTCAGCGATCTTTAGTATTCCATTTGCCTTTTGGGCAGCGCGGACTAAAAAAGGTGGTCTACACGTTACTTCAAGTACCGGTAAATTATTCTTAACGATTGTGCGGACCTTCCCAGAAATCGTGATGGCAATTATGTTCATCAAAGCCGTTGGTCCAGGACCATTTGCTGGGGTTTTAGCGGTATCATTTCACTCAATCGGGATGCTTGGTAAATTATTTGCCGAAGCAGTTGAAGAAATTGACCGTCGCCCAGCTGAAGCGATTATCGCAGCTGGGGGCACGCAATTTGATGTGTTAGTTCACGCAACCATTCCGGCGGTCATTCCTGAATTCATTTCATTGACGTTATACCGATTTGAAATTGCGGTCCGTTCAGCTTCAATCCTTGGTTTGGTTGGAGCTGGTGGAATCGGGGCACCCTTGATTTTTGCTATCGGAACCCGTTGGTGGCCACGAGTTGCCATCATTTTACTTGGAATTATCGTCATGGTGACGGTAATTGACTTCCTTTCAGGATATCTTCGTAAAAAGCTCGTTTAAAAATTAATTTGAGATAAAAGGGGAAATCCATGAAAATTATCTTATTATCAACTAGTGATGTGCATGGTTACTTTATGCCCACCAACTTTGCTAGTCGTGACACCGTGACTGACTTTGGGTTGGCCCGTGCGGCGACCGTCATGGCTGATATTAAAACGCATGCGGCGGCGGATGATTTTGTGATTATGATTGAAAATGGTGACTTTATTCAAGGTTCACCATTGACGAACTACATTGCCAAATTTGACCGTGAAGCAGCGACAATCTATGATCAAGTTGCTAAGCAAACCGGCTATGATGTCCGGGTGCTTGGGAATCATGAATTTAATTATGGGATTCAATATATTAAAGATGCCATTCCTGCGAATAGCAATATTTTGAATGCCAATATTTTAGCCGAAGATGACCAACCATTTATTGGTAAACCATACACAATCCTTGAACATAACGGGGTTAAGGTTGGGATTTTGGGGTTAACCACCGACTACATTCCCCACTGGGAAAAACCTGGTAACATTGAAGGTTTGAAGTTTGAAAATATCGTTGAAACAGCTAAACGTTATGTGCCGATTTTACGCCAAGAAGCCGATATTGTTGTGGTGGCCTATCATGGTGGTTTTGAGGCTGATTTAAAAACAGGGGCCCCAGATGGAATGCAAACCGGTGAAAATGCTGGGTATCAATTGTTAAAAGAAGTTGATGGGATTGATGCCTTAGTATCTGGTCACCAACACCGTTCAATTGCTCAAATCGTCAAAGGTACGCCGGTAACCCAACCAGGCTACCGTGGGGATCAAGTTGGTGCGATTACATTAGAGTTGGATGATGACTTACAAATCACGAAACAATCAGCGCAATTGATTTGCACCCGCGGCTTTAAAATTGACGAAGGGATTGCCAACTTAGCGGTGCCATTAACTACTAAGCTTGAAGACTGGTTAGATTCACCAATCGGCCATGTTAAAGGCGACATGACAGTTAAAAATCCGTTGAGTGAACGTGCTCACGGCAGTGCATACTTGGCCTTCATTAACAAAGTCCAAATGGAAGCAGTCGGCACGGATATTGCCGGGACCGCGTTATTTAATGATGATGTCCCAGGCTTTAATCCGGAAGTGACGATGCGTGATATTGTGACGAGTTATATCTTCCCCAACACGGTCGTTGCTGAAAAGATTACGGGTGCGGATATGAAAGCTGCCTTGGAACGCAATGCGTCATACTTTACGGTTGAAGACGGCGAATTAAAAGTTAGTCCGAAGTTCTTAACGCCCAAAGTTGAACACTACAATTACGATTATTGGAGTGGGATTGATTACAGCTTTGACTTGAGTAAACCAGTTGGTCAACGGCTTGATTCCTTACGCTATCACGGTGTTGATGTCGCTGATACTGATGAATTAGTCGTGGCGGTTAACCAATACCGAGCCGTTTCGGGTGGGGATTATATGATGTTTGATGCATCTAAGATCGTCAATGAAAACCCGGCCGACATTACCGACTTAATCGCGGATTACTTTGCGGCACATGATGAGGTTGAGGCGAAGGTACCGAATAATTTGCGGACGAGTGGATATAGCTTTATGAAGATGTAGAGTGCGCCAAGTGGCGGTAAGCGCCGTAGCATACTAGCAAGCCACGATTGATGAGCACGCTCATCAATTAGTGGTCTTGCGTATATGCTTAGGCACTTGCCACTTGAAGCACGTTTAAACTCCCGTTGCCTAGAAAGTTAGGCGGAAGGGGTTGCTTGGGCGAACGCGTTTAGGCTCTGCTGCTTAGGCACTTGCCACTTGAAGCACGTTTAAACTCCCGCTGCCTAGAAAGTTAGGCGGAAGGGGTTGCTTGGGCGAACGCGTTTAGGCTCTGCAGCCTAGTTGCTTGGGCGAACGCGTTTAGACTCTGTTGCCATTGCGTATATGCCTAGTTGCTTGAGCGAACGCGTTTAGGCTCTGCCGCCAGCACTACACACATACTCACAAAAAAACAGCCAAAACTTGGCTGTTTTTTATTTACGCAAAATTTTAGATAAATATATTTAGGTGAGATATATTTGTATCTCTTGAAATACAGATATGTTAATATTAATGCACGGATAGTATAAGGGAGTTTTAAATGGAAATTTCTATCGCAACTCAAGCAGAGATTGAACTAATTATTGAAACTATCAAGACTAAGCGACAAAATTGGCGCTTAAGTACACGGCAAAAAAATTTACAAGCACTTATTATGTTGGGAATAGATCAAGATTTAGCGTTAGATGAAATTTATTATAAACTGCAGTGGCGTGACTATGTAAGTGGCCCAGAAAATGATAATCATGTACCACCAATTGCTGGCGATGTTTGGGTATTTGGAATGATTATTAGTGAGCAAATATGTTATTTAAAGTTTCAAAATAAGTCTAGTGGTATCATTATGTGGATTTCCGTGCATCCAGCAGATTATCCATTAAACTTTCCTTACCAATAGACTAGTTCAGTAATATGAAGAGGTTAAAAATGAGTATCAAGAAAGAATTTTATAATCCTGAATATGAAACAACGGCAATATATGAGGAAGTTTGGCAGCCGGAACTTTTAACTGTAAAAGATGAAGAAAATTTATTGGTTATGAGTCATTATTGGCAAGATAGTGATGGTGAATTATGGGGTGATTTTGAAAATCCGATGGAAAACGTTAAGCGGGCATTTAATGAATATCGCAAGCGAAAAGGATATATGTTACCAAATCAAATCAGAAATTTACGCAATGAATTAGGATTTTCTGTGCGTGAATTTGCTGATAAAATTGGTATCGCACCCTCATCGTTGACTCAGATTGAAAATAATCAACGAGTTCAAACGAAATATCAGGATTTAATATTTCAATTAATTGCAGATAAAAAGGGTGAAAAGAAACAAACTCTGGAAAAAATTTTAGTAAACCCAATGCTTCCTAAATTAACGATAAACACAGAGTATAAACTTAAAAGTAATATTTATCATACTAAATTAGTGAAGATGGTGAATTAGGAGGTATAAGTGGATGAGCATTTTAAATTTTCAAGGATATACCGTGAAACAAATGGAATATCTTAGTAACGAAAATTTTAATAAAAATCAGCAAAGTGTCACGTTAGAACCAAGATTGCAGTCTGACATTAAGATTGAAGGTACTAATATTGAAATTACATTATCCGTAAAGGTGGGTTCGGTAGAAGATAATCTTTCGCCATTTTTTGTGAGTTGTACGGTTGAAGGAATATTTGTGTATCAGCCAAGTGAAGACGATACGGCAATGGGGATTGATAACTTTGCGCATAATAATGCCGTGGCCATCTTGTATCCGTATGTACGCACGATTATTACATCATTAACAGTTAATTCAAATGAGTTTCCTGCATATATTATGCCAACGATTAATATAAGTGAATTATTACAAATGGAACAAAATAAGTAGAAAAAACAGCCAAAACTTGGCTGTTTTTTTATTTACGCAAAATAGTTGCGTGCCGCCTCGCTATACTATAGAAACAAATTCAAATTCCGAGGATACTTAACATGGTAACTTATTACGAACATTTAGTGCTATTAGCCTTTATTATTACAACGATTTTATATAGTCTTTGCTGGTATCTATGGCATAAATATATGCCGCCAATGATGGCATTTCTAAGTGCACACGAAGAAGAAATTTGGCGTTTTTTTGAATAAGCATGTTACGAGCCCACACGTAACCATTGTCCGCCCGCTACCTGACTGCATCCACCAAAATTTGGCTGGGTGTTTTTTATTTTAACGGTGCTAAACCGATTTCTTTATCGCACCAAGGCATGGGAAGTGCTAGAATAAAAAAGATTATTCGTAAAGAATATTAAGTACAGATAGCATAAATAAACGATCGAGGAGTTAGCTATGGCGCCAAAAAATAATCTGGCCACAATCTTTTTTGCATATCAGGAATTTGCGGAAGTCGCCGATTTTGCGGCTTTCAATTTAAATAAAAATCAACACCGGATTTTATTTTTAGCGGAATTAGTACCTGATTTAACGATTAAACAATTGCTTGAAACGCTACGAATCTCGAAACAAGCTTTCAACGTATTATTTCGTAATCTGGCTGAACGTGATTTAGTGTATTTAACGCCTGATCCAAAGGATAAACGCAGCAAAGTGATTAATTTGACGCCCGCTGGCATGGCTATGATTACCGAAATTAACCGCGGCCAAGCCGAAATAATTGATTGTATTTTGGCGGAAAATGATGGTGATTGGGGCCCCGCATTAAAGCAGTTAGCCAGCATGTATCTCACCCATATGCAAGAATAAAAAGGTATACTTAGGGTAGTGAGATAAAAGGCGTTTAGATAACGAATAAAGCTAGCAAAACGCCAGTGAAATTAACAATTTCATGGGCGTTTTGTGTATTTTATGAGCTTAGCTTCTTGTTTAAACTCCCTTTGTTTTCAAAACGGGGCCAGCAAACAACTAGCTCTCGGTTACTGGCGTGCTCTACCAAAACGCGCTCCAGCACCCAGCCAGTTGCGCCTAACTAACAATGTTTAGTCACCTAGACCGTGACTACAACCTTGTTGCGTTAGTGCTCACTAGCTCCCAGGTACTGTCGCACTCTTTTGCCAATAATTAAGAAAGTTTTAAGAGAAAGGTCAATCAAGTTGACTTATCTCAAATTTGGGCTTAAGATACGTGTAGATTAATAATAAATTTAGAACAGTACTTTTAAAAGTGTTCGCGGAGGAACTATAGTTATGTCAGATACACAACGTTATGGTGCCGACATTGTTGCCGACAGCCTTGTAAACCACGGAGTTGACCTTGTTTTTGGGATTCCTGGTGCCAAAATTGACCGTTTATTTGAACGGCTTGAACACCCTAAAGCCGGTGAAAAATCACCTAAATTAGTGGTTGTACGTCACGAACAAAGTGCGGCCTTCATGGCCCAAGCTTTTGCGCGGATTACTGGTAAGACTGGGGCAATGATTGCTACTTCAGGTCCTGGGGTTGGTAACTTAGCCACTGGTTTGATGACTGCCAATGCTGAAGGGGATGCAGTGATTGCAATCGGTGGTCAAGTGCCACGTAAGGACTTATACCGTTTGACACACCAAAGCACACCATCTGCCCAATTATTTGCTCCAATCACACGTTTTAGTGCTGAAATTCAAGATGAAAAGAACATTTCAGAAATCATGAGCAATGCTTTTGCAGCGGCTAATGGTGACAAACACGGGGCCGCTTTCGTTAGTCTTCCACAAGATATCGATGACGCCCCAGTTGACTTTGAAGCTCTACCAGTCGCAGCTCCAGCTCGGATGGGTGCAGCCGCAACTGAAGATATTGCTTCACTTGCACAACGCATTAAGGACGCGAAGTTACCAGTTATCTTAGTTGGTCAACGTGGTTCCGATGATGCGACTGTGGCTGCTTTACACAGCTTGTTGCACAAATTTGCCTTGCCAGTTGTGGAAACTTTCCAAGGAGCCGGTGTGATCTCACGTGACCTTGTTGACCAATCATTCTTTGGTCGGATTGGTTTATTCCGTAACCAAACTGGTGATAAGTTACTTCACCAAAGTGATTTAGTAATTACTTTAGGTTACGATGCCATCGAATACGAACCACGTAACTGGAACAAGGAAGGTCACTTGAACATTGTGACCGTTGATACGGCCGTTGCCCAAATCGACAATAACTACTTGCCACAAATGCAATTGATCGGTGACATGGCGGCTACTTTGAAGGCCTTAGAAACTGAACTTGCTGGTTACGAAGTGCCTGCTTCAGCGCTTGAAACGCTTAAGGGTCTTAAAGCTGAATTAGAAGCTGCCCAAGAACCAACTTTTGAACCAACTGACAGCTCATTAAGCCACCCAATTGCGATTGTTAAAGCCATCCAAGACCACGTTACTGATGACATGACAGTTTCAACTGATATTGGTTCACACTACATCTGGATGGCCCGCCACTTCCGTTCATACGTACCTCGTCACTTCTTGATTAGTAACGGTATGCAAACACTTGGGGTTGGTCTTCCATGGGCGATGACTGCAGCCATGGTTCGTCCAAATGCTAAGTCAGTTTCTGTTTCTGGTGATGGTGGTTTCTTCTTCTCAGGTGCTGAACTCTCAACTGCGGTTGAATTAGGTTTAGACACAGTTTCAATCGTCTTTAACGATAAAGCTCGTTACAACATGGTTGAATTCCAAGAAGAAAACAAATACAACGGTGAATCAGCCGGGGTTCAATTTGCGCCAATCGACGTTGTTAAGTTTGCTGAAAGTTGTGGTGCCAAGGGTCTTCGCGTTGAATCAGCTGATCAATTGAATGCGGTTTTAGACGAAGCCTTTGCTACTAAGGGACCTGTTGTTGTTGACGTACCGGTTGACTACTCACACAACAATGAATTAGCTTCACAAATCATTAACTCACAACTTGGTTAATTAAAAATGGCCGCAGCGTGGATGACTACGCGCGCCGAGCTAAAGCGCTTGCTTGATGAATTTCGAGTGAGCGCTTTTTGTGTGGCCATAGTCTTAATTATGCTAGAATTAAACTAAATTCACATAATTCGGGGGATGTTATATGAGTGCATATACCGGGCCAATTTTAACGGCGGTATTTCTATTTCCAATCTTAGCGGCCTTGGCGGTGGTGCCATATTCAGTGCTTCAATACCGCCGCTTTGGCGCGATTTCTAAGTTCAAAGTGCTGGTGTTATTTAGTTTTAGCTTCTATCTATTGTGTGCGTATTTTTTGATTATCCTACCGTTACCATCGCGCGAAGCCGTCGCCCATCTGACGACTCCACGGTATAACTTAGTTCCGTTCACCGCGCTACGGGAATTTTTACATCAAACGGTTTTACGAATCGATAATCCGCACACGTATTTACCAGCAGTAATGCAAAATGTTTTTTTACAGCAATTTTTTAACCTCTTGTTGACGTTGCCGTTTGGGGTGTATTTACGCTATATTTGGAAACGCAAATGGTATCAAGTGGTCATCGCGACGTTTGGTCTGTCGTTATTCTTTGAATTAACCCAATTGAGCGGCTTGTATTTCATTTACCCACGGCCATACCGGCTGTTTGATGTCGATGACTTGATTTTAAATACAAGTGGGGGGCTACTTGGTTTTTGGGTAGCACCACTATTTACTAAGTTCGTGCCATCAATTGCGGAATTGAATGCGGATGCCTTAGCGAACCGCTTTGAAGTCGGTTTTTGGCGGCGTTTAATGGGTCTAGTTGTTGATATGGTGATTTTTAATGCGGCGTTACGGTTGTTAAATTGGTGGCTGCCGGTAATTTCTTTGACTAACTATTGGTACTATTTATTGGGGGTATTAGTTTACTTTGTCATCATCCCAGCCATCTGGCGCGGGCAAACGATTGGTAAACACCTTGTGCAAATTCGGATTGTTAATCAAAATGATCAACCGGCTAATTTCTGGCGCTTACTTGTCCGCCAAGGCTTATTGTTTGGTCTGGTGATTGGCAATTGGAATTATTTATTGCCGCAAATTGCGCAGGGATTTAGTACCGCTGATACCCAACACCTAAACGCCTATATGACCGTATTGGCACTTGCGGCGATGTTTACGTTAATCTGTCTAGGCAATATTGGTTTAGTCTTTTTCAATCGCCAGATTCCGATGTTTTATGATCGGATTGCGGGGACCCATGAAGCAGGACATTAATAGAATGGCAAACAGGCTGGCGTATTTACGTCAGCCTGTTTTTGATATGCTTAATCATTAAAAACTATTTAACGGGGTTTATCTTTTGATAACATAAGACTATATTTATTATAAGTATACAAAAAATGGAGGAACTATATGGTAGCAGAAATTGATGAGCGTAATAGTGTTGGCCCAAGTCGGGCATCACGGCAAATTTTAGGGATTTTAATGTTAGGGACGTTTATTGGGTTTTTGAATCAAACGTTGATGAATACCGCGTTACCAAGTATTATGGCGGATTTTCATATTACAGCCGCCCTAGGGCAATGGCTGACTAACGGCTATATGTTAGTTAACGGGGTCATGGTACCGCTAACGGCTTTTTTAATTCAACGGTTTACGACGCGTCAATTATATTTATCGGCGCTCACAATTTTTGGGATTGGCACGTTGATTGCCGGCTTGGCCCCCAACTACCCGGTTTTAATTACTGGGCGGATGATTCAAGCGATGGGGGGCGGGATTTTTGGCCCGTTGATGAATGTCGTTATTGTGAAATTATTTAGTGTTGAGCATCGCGGTCGGGCAATGGGTATTATTGGGTTAGCGCTTAACTTTGCCCCCACACTCGGCCCCACGGTGTCAGGGTGGATTGTGACCTATACTAATTGGCGGAATTTATTTTTCATGGTCGCCCCATTAATTTTCTTAGATTTAGCGTTTGCATTTTTCAAATTACATAATATTGGTGAACAAAAGTTTTTAAAATTCGACTTTCTCGGTGTAGTTCTGTCGAGTCTTGGCCTTGGTTCACTGTTAGTTGGGTTTTCAAATGCAGGGACTGGTGATTGGGGTTCATTTGATGTGTGGGGGTATGTCCTAATTGGGATGGTGATTACCGGGTTATTTGTTTACCAACAAACGCACGCCAAGTTACGCTTAGTTAACTTTAATGTCCTCAAATACCGCCAATTTAACGTCGCCATCGTAATTAATGTTGTTTTGATGATTGCTTTATATGGCGGCGCAATTTTGCTACCATTATATATGCAAGTGGTGATGGGGCGCTCTGCCTTTGAATCGGGCTTAGTTTTATTACCCGGTTCGTTAATTACAGCACTCCTTTCACCCGTCAGTGGGGCGTTATATGATAAATATGGCGCACGGAATTTAACGTTAGTTGGCTTATTAATTAACACCGTCGGCACGATTATGCTCGGGTTGCTGAACTTACATAGTAGCTTGTTGTACATTATGGTATGGCAAGTTGTCCGCCAAGTGGGGTTAGTTATTGTGACAATGCCAATTCAAACTGAAGCCTTCAGTGCGCTGCCATTACATTTAATTGCTGATGGTTCCGCCATGTTTACCACGATTCGCCAACTGGCTGCTTCGTTTGGGACGGCCGCTTTGGTGACAATCATGTCATTAGTTGCGAGTCAGGCTGCCCATGGTGGTGTGGTGACCCCGAGTCATCAACTTGTGGGGATTCAAGTGACGTATTTTGTTGCGACGGCCTTAGTATTAATTGCGGCTGGATTGACGCGATTATTAAAAGTCGATGGCCACTATCATGCCCCAAATGATCACTTTGCATAGAATGGAGAAAAGTTATGGCTAAAAAAACCAAAATTAAAAAAACACTCGCCGAACAAATGCTTGATAAGGCCAAAATCAATTATGAGACGTTGGTCTTTGCGACCCATGATGATAATGGGGTCGCCCGTTTTGAACATGGTGACATTGATGAACACCAAATTTATAAAACATTGGCCTTAATTGGTAACGCGACTGGCCCAGTGGTGGGCTGTGTACCGCTAGATGTGCATTTATCCGAAAAGAAACTCGCCCAAGCATCTGGCAATAAAAAAGTCGAAATGATTCCGCTCAAAGATTTGGTTAAAACGACCGGCTACGTGCACGGGGCCAATAATCCGGTCGGCATTTGGCAAACGAAGCACTTCCCAATTTTTATTGACCAAGTGGCGTTAGAAATGGGTGAAATTATTGTTTCAGGTGGTGAATTGGGTCGCTCAATTAAAGTTGATGCCCAACAACTCGCTGAATTTACACATGCGCAATTTGTTGATTTAACTCGCCACGAAGAATAAGAGGAATGATTAGATGGAAATGATTAACGGATGTGGCAATAACTACAGTACGATTGCAGCCTTTGCGGCCAATGTCCTCAAACATGATACTACTGGCCACGATTTTAGCCATATTAAACGGGTCGTGCAAAATGCCGGCCGAATTTTGGAAACGGAACCAATGGCGGATCAATTTATTGTTCTAGCGGCGACGTACTTACATGATACGTATGATGATAAATTATTTGCTGACCCCGCGGCCGCCAAAGCCAAAGTTATTAAATTTTTGACGAGTATCAATGTTGCGCCGGCTGACCAACAGGCAATTTTTACGATTATTGATAACATGAGTTGGTCAAAGTCCTTAACGGGCACGGCAAAACCACTCGATATTAATGGCCAAATTGTCCAAGATGCCGACCGCTTAGATGCGATTGGGGCGATTGCGATTGCCCGCGTGTTTGTTTACGGGGGCCATACTGGTAGTAAAATGTATGATCCGACAATTGCGCCGCGCACGAGCATGACTAAGGAAGCGTACCGTAATCAAGACGAAAGTACGATGATTAACCATTTTTATGAGAAGTTATTGCTGCTAGTTGATCATTTGAATACGGCATATGCTAAGCAAATTGGTCAACAGCGCCAAGAAATTATGCTAAACTATCTGCGTGATTTTAAACGCGAATGGGATGGTTTGGATTTGTAAAGATGTAACGTGCTTGTTTAAAATTGGTAGCTTCAATGAAAAAATTGGTTATCATTTTAAATAACAGTGGTCAGACCAATTTATTTAGACTATAATATTTTATGGAAGTAAATGTTAAGTTACGAGTAATAACCGAAGTGAAAGGAAACCTTCATGGCTGACGTGATCTATATGCAGGTGTTGCATGATTTGAAAAAACGCATTTATAGTAATGAATTTCCTGACAAGAAATTACCCGATGAACGCTCATTAGCTGAGAGTTACGGGGTGAGCCGCTCATCAATTAAGCGGGCCCTGAATATCTTAGCCGGGCAAGGAATTATTTTTAAAAAGCGTGGTTCAGGCACATTTGTTAATCCGCTCTATTTAAAAAATCAACCCATTTTTCATAATGAAGGTTCAAACCTTGGGGTAACGGATAGTTATCAGATTGACGGCCGCGCGCCATCAATTGAATTACTTAATTTTCAAGTAATTCCAGCGGATGAAGACTTACAACAAGCTTTGTTTTTATCACCCGGTGACTTTGTCTATCAATTACAACGGTTACGCCGCTTAGATGGTGAACCGTTTATGATTGAAAATGGCTTTATTCCGATTAAGGTCTTACCAGAATTGGGGATGGATAATGTAACGAACTCGATTTTTAACTTTGTCGAAGATACGAAGAAAAAATCGGTTACGAAATCATTTATGTCTGTCATGGCGGAACCATCAACCGAACGCGATCGTCAATTGCTCGGATTGTCGGCAACTGAACCAGTCGGTGTCATGGAAGGAATCTTTTTTCTAGATGATGGGACGCCGTTTGAAGTCTCAACGATGCGCTTACACTACAAATATATGAAGTATAATGCCTTTGTGAGCTTGGATTCAGAATAGTATTAAGCTACGTAATTAAATACATAACAGCTGCTAAATGATTATTTAGCAGCTGTTTTTTTGATATGCAAAGGACTAATGCAGTTAGATAGTTTATTATTAAAAATATTAATAATAAACCAGGTAAAAAAAGGGCAATGTCGTGCTTTTTTTCGATAAAATATTTTTTTTAGCTAATTTTGGCGGTCGTTTTTGATTAAATAGGCCGTTTTTTAATTGTAAAAAGTCATTTTTGTTAAAGATAAATGTTGATTTAAAGCTGTTTTATCATTATTTTTAGCGCTTAGTGAGCGACGACATTTAATTGTACTAACGATTTACTTATGTAATAATATATTTTTATCAAGAGAAAGCGTTTACATTTCGATGATTAGGCCTTACAATTTATTTTGTTAATGAAACATTAAAAAAATGATGGTTTGCAGGAGGACAGGATTTTGATTTTAGGAAGTATTGAAGCAGGTGGGACTAAATTTGTATGTGCGGTTGGTAATGAAGATTACCGGACCCAAGAAATGACGAGCTTTCCAACCACAACCCCAGAAGAAACATTAGCTCAATGTGTGACTTTCTTTGCCAAGTTTCCTGATTTAAAGGCAATTGCAATCTCATCATTTGGGCCAATTGAACTCCGGAAAAATTCACCTAAATATGGTTACATTACCAACACACCTAAGCCAGGTTGGGCCGACACGAACTTTGTTGGTTACATCCAAGAACATCTCAATAACGTGCCAGTTTACTGGACAACTGATGTGAATGGTTCTGCTTACGGTGAATATGTGATGTCAACGTTAGCTAATGAAAAAATTGATTCATTAGTTTACTACACAATCGGAACCGGAGTTGGGGCCGGAATCGTCATCAACGGCCACTTTGTTGGTGAAACTGGTCACTCTGAAATGGGTCACGTAAATGTTAAGCGCCACCCGGATGACCTTAACTTTGATGGTATTTGCCCATTCCACGGTGACTGTTTGGAAGGCCTTGTTGCCGGTCCAACTTTTGATGCCCGTCTTGGCAAGCCTGGCCGCGAAGTACCTTTGGACGATCCAACTTGGGACATCATGGCTTACTACATCGCTCAAGCAGCGCTCCAAACAACTTTGACATTACGTCCAGGTAAGATTGTCTTTGGTGGTGGGGTTGTTAGCGAAGCCTTCTTGGATAAAATTCGTGACCAATTTGCTAAGTTAATGAACGGGTATGTTGAAGTCGGTGACTTAAAACGGTACCTTGTGATGCCGGCCTTGAAGTCAAACGGTTCAGCCACATTTGGTGACTATGCCTTAGCCCTTAAAGAATATCAGGAGTAAGTAGATGGCAATTAATGAATATGTAACTGGAATCCAACACATTGGGATTCCTACTGATGATTTAGCGGGGACGATTGCTTTTTATGAATCACTTGGTTTTACCCAAGCTGGTTTATTTCCAAACGGGGCGAACCAATGTGTCTTTATGAAGCTTGATAATGTTGTGATTGAATCATGGACGGGGGATGCCGTAACGAAAACTAACGGTGCCATTAACCACATTTCCCTTGATACAACTAACATTGAAAGTACCTTTGCGGCTGCCCAAGCCCAAGGCTTAGAATTAATTGATCACGAAATTCAAAGCATCCCATCATTTTGGGCGCATGGTATTAAATACTTCAATATCTTAGGCCCAAACCATGAAGTGATTGAATTCTGCCAAATTCTCACTGACTAAGGTCCAACTAAGCTTGGCCCTCCTTGAATAAAAATTATGTAAATCCTCTTGCAGATTAATGAATCTCAGGGGGATTTTTTGGTACTCCTAAAGGGTTTAAAACGACATCGATTCAAGTGACGGCGGTACATCTTAACCATTAACGTAACAATTCTGCTAAGCAATTACGGCTGGCTTATTTGCGATTAAATAGGTAAGCCGAACTTTTGTGGGATAAATTATAAATTTTATTCGGCTACAATCATTAATGAGCCATAATTTTGGTATAATCTAGAGTTATAAACTAAAAATGAAAAACCATGGAGGGTACACAAATGGGTGCTATTCGAATTCATAATTTACGATTTCATACTTTTAACGGGGTCCTTCCGGAAGAACGCAAAAATGGCCAACAAATTGCCATTGACGTTGAATTGGAGTATCCAATTGAAACGGCCGTGCACAACGATGATTTAAGTACAACGATTAGTTATGCGGATGTCCGCGCTGATATTGATAAATTTGTTCACACACATGCATATCAATTAATCGAATCATTGGCTAATGAACTATTGGCAACGTTACTCCACAATTATCCAACAGCACCACGCATTACGTTGAAGATTCGCAAGTTCAGCGTCCCAATGCCGGGGATTTTTGATGATGTTGAGATTGAAGTGTCAGGTACGCAAAATGACTGAGCACGTATATTTAAGTATCGGTGGGAATATCGGTGACCGCGAAGCTAATTTGCGCGCCGCGGTGACTGAATTACAAGCCCAACCAGGCGTGAATGTGACCGCTGTTTCTGCCATTTATGAAACTGAACCATGGGGGAATCGGGACCAAGCTAATTTCAATAATATCGCGGTGGCATTGACGACAACGTTAACGCCATTGGCATTATTAGCGACGCTGCATGCGGTTGAACAAGCCTTGCATCGCGAACGCTTAATCCATTGGGGGCCTCGCACAATTGATTTAGATATTGTGTATTGGGGTGAGCGCGTCTTGGATTTACCTGATTTACAAGTCCCACACCCCCATGCGGCAGAACGGAATTTTGTCTTATTACCAGTCCAAGAAATTGCCCAAGATGATCCCGCTGTGTTAAGGCAAGTTCAAGCGGCTTTAGCCGAAAATAAAGATACTAGTTGGATTAATAAAGTAGGAGAGTTAGTTCTTAATAATGATTGATACAAAAAACCAAGAAAAGATACAAACAGCCGTTAAAATGATTTTAGAAGCGATTGGTGAAGATCCCGAGCGCGAAGGAATTCAAGAAACCCCGGCCCGCGTTGCCAAGATGTATAGTGAAGTTTTTTCATCAGTCACCGCACCCGAATTTGATAATTACAAAGTTTTCCCAGTTGAAGAAACCACGGAAATGGTCTTATTAAAAGACATTCCGTTTTATTCAATGTGCGAACACCACTTATTACCATTTTACGGCACGGTCAATGTGGCTTACGTGCCCGGCGACAATAACGTGATTGGTTTGAGTAAGATTCCGCGTTTAGTAGATTACTGTGCTAAGCGTCCAAATGTCCAAGAACGCATGACGGTTAACATTGCCCGTGAATTGACCCGAATTCTCGATCCACGAGGCGTGGCGGTTTCAATTTCAGCCCGCCATATGTGTGTTGAAATGCGGGGGGTTGAAAAACCTGGTGTTGTAACAGATACAAGTTACTATGTCGGCACATTTAGTGAAGATAAAGAATTAAAGCGTGAATTCTTACAACGGACAACTAAATAACAGTAGGGGCATGCGATGACAAAATGGTTAATTGCCTCAAATAATTCGTTTAAAACGGCCGATTTACAAGCATGTTTGGCGCTTGCGGGGATTGAAGCGGTGGGCTATACGACGCAATATCCAGCCGTGACTTTTCCGGCAGAAGGGACCGCGAGTTATGCAGTCAACGCGCAAGTCAAAGCCGAATTCTTGGCGAATCTGTTACACCAACCGGTCATTGCTGATGATAGTGGCTTAGAATTGGCGGCCTTACAAAATGAGCTGGGCGTGACGACGCAGCGGGATTTAGCAAGTAGTTCCTTGAGCACCAATGCCGCGGTGTTAGCTCGGCTCGATGATTTGCCAACTGATCAACGTGGCGCCCAGATGGTTACGTGGTTAGCCGCTGCTCGGCCCAACCATGCGACCATTATTAGTTCTGGCACGGTGACAGGCCAAATTGTGATGACACCTCGTGGGCAGCAATCCGGGGGCTTTGATAAAATTTTTCAACCAACTGGCCAAGCGGGAACGCTAGCGGAAATGCCAGCATCAAAGCGCTTACCGTTAACGCATCGCGGGCAAGCGGCTTTAGTTTTACAACAAAAATTATTGATGGAGAATGATAGATAAATGGCAAGCGTACGTGATATTACGGCATCATTAGCACAAGAAAATGATTTTACTAGTCAATCTTTGTTACAAATAGTTGAAAAACAACGCTTAATTGCGTTGGAGTTTAGTGATATTGATGCTGAGCTTCTTACTAAGTTAGCTCATCGAGTAGCGCAACTAGATGGCACTTGGTTAGCTGAGGCAGCTAGTGCCAAGGTCTTGTTGACGCTACCGGGGTTACGACTTTTGGCAGATAATTGGGATATGTGGTTTGGTGTTGATCCGCTCATCACGCAACAATTAGCGGCAATTAATGATCAATTTGCATTAATCTGGCAAGTTAAAGATAAGCGGTTTGATTTGAGCCAAAAAGCGATGGTTTATGCGATTATGAACATTACGCCAGATTCATTTTTTGATGGTGGTAAGTATCAGACTGAAGCGGATGTCCTTGAACATGTGGCGGCGATGATTGCTGCTGGGGCCGATGTAATTGAAGTTAATGGTCAAACTACGCGGCCAGGCTTTACTGAAGTTAGTCCGGAAGTCGAAATTGAACGCACAATTCCATATATCAAAGCAATTCGGGCGCAGTATCCCGACATGACAATTGCTATTGATACGTACAAGTTGCCGGTCATGCAAGCGGCCATTGAAGCGGGTGTCGATATTATCAATGATGTGAATAGCTTTGAAGATGATCCGGCTAAGTTAGCTTTGTTGGCTAAAAGCAATGTCGGTTTGTTAACGATGCTCAATGCTCGGACGAAAGATATTACGGAGTTAACCCCGGAAATGCATACGGCATTTGCGGCTAATTTAACGTTATTGACGAATGCGGGGATTGCCCGGGAACGGATTGCGTTGGACCAAGGAATTGGTTATTCTAAAGTACCACATGGGGTGCAAGATTACGGGATGATGCTTAATGTGGATGCATTTAATGATTTTAAGCGGCCGATGATGATTGCAATTTCACGTAAAGGCTACCTTGGTAATTTGTTAGGATTAGCCAAAGAAGACCGGTTACCCATGACTTTAGTCGCCGAAGCATTGATGTATGTCCGTGGGGGCCGCATTTTACGCGTACACGATGTTGCTGAAACGCGGCAATTAGTGACCCTTTTAGATACAATTGCGAGTGGTTACTGGTTAGGCTAGCCAATTATTTAAATAACAGTGGAAGGTGGTTAGTATTTACTGACCGCTTTTTTGGTGGCCAAAATACGTATGCGGACAAGTCTGTAGAACCATGAAAATTACCCGTGGGTGGTAAAATTAGCCTAAACAATCTATTTTCATAGTTACGAGGGGGAATATTATGAAGAAATTACAGTCCAACTCCGGGATGATTACGCGGAGTGAACACCAACATGGATGGTGGTATGAGCAGTTGTTTAGTGATTGGAAACCGTTTGAAATTTTTTACACGATTTGTTTGGTATTACTACAATTGGCCGCCTATTTATGGATTCCAAGTTCATTAATGGGAATCGCCTCGGGGATTTTTGGGGTGTTATGTTTAGTTTATGGGATGAAGGGGAAGAATGTAACCTTCGTTTTTGGAGTCTTACAGTATTTTGCGATGGGCTATATTGCCATCACTACGCATGCTTATGGATCCGTGGCAATTGATGTTTTCTATGTCTTTTCGCAACCAGTCGGCTGGTATTTCTGGGTTATTAATGATAAGGTCCGCTTCTTTAGTAAGGCGATGCGCGTCGTCATTGGGGTAATTTCGGTGATTGCGTGGATTGGTGGTTGGATAGTGTTGGCTCATTTACACGGTCAATTACCTTATTTGGATTCAATTAACTTTGTGGTTAGCTTTATTGCCCAAGTCTTATTTATCTTTAAATTCCAAGAAAACTGGGCATTGTGGATTGTGGTTAACGGTGCGGGGTTAATTTACTGGGCGACGTTGGCCTTGCGGACTTTTAATGGTCAAACGGGCCTTGGTACGTTAGGCGATAATGTCTCACAAGTAGCATTACAATTGGCATTACTATTCAATGCGGTGTATGCTTATCGGCAGTGGGCAAATGGTTCTGCGGATCGAAAACCACGCGTTAAATAAAAAACAAACAACAGATGATGGTTATCGAATGAAAGGGGTAGCAAATGCTTAAGTATAATGTTGGGATTATTGGTTCTGGTTCAGCTGGAACGTCAGTCGCTTACGGCGTTAAAGCCGCTGGTAAGAGTGTTGCGATTTTTGAAGATTATATCTGGGGTGGAACTTGTGCCAATATGGGGTGTGATCCTAAAAAAATCATCGTCAACAGTATTGATGTTTTACGCCAAGCCCAATTATTTCAAAATGAAGTGATAGGCAAGTTGGCATTAAATTGGGAAGCTGTTATGGCTAAGAAACAAAAGTATGTTGATGCCCATCCAGTACGGACACTCCAAGGTTTGGACGGGGCCGAAATTGAAACGTATCATGAAACACCACGCTTTATTAATGCCACCACGGTTGAATTAGCTGACGGGACGCAAATTGAAGCCGATACGTGGGTTATTGCAAGTGGTAAACGGCCAACGCGCCCAACCTTCCTAGGGGCCGAATTGGCGGAAACTTCCGAAGATTTTTTGAATATGCCGAGCGTACCCGACGATATTACATTTATTGGTGGTGGCTACATTGCGGTGGAATTTGCAAGCATCGCGCAATATGCGGGGGCTCATGTACATTTACTACAACATAATAACCGTATTTTACGTAACTTTGAACCTTGGTTGGTCGAGAAATTAGTACCTGAATTGACGGCCCAAGGTATCGATTTCCAATTTGATACCGAGATTGTATCATTAAAGAAGCAAGATGGTCGGATTTTAGTAACGACGAAAACGGGTCGAACTTTTTTGACGGATAAAGTAATTGCTGCCATGGGACGCCATGCCGCTGTAGAAGGCTTGGATTTAGCCGCCGCTGGGGTGGAATTTGATACGCACGGGGTTAAAGTTAACAAACACTTACAAACGACGGCTCCCAATATTTTTGCCGCTGGGGATGTTGCCGCGTCAGGCACCCCCAATCTGACACCGGTAGCTGGCTATGAGGCCCGCTATGTTGCCGATTACATTAATGGGGTGACGACCGATGCAATTGAATATCCCGTGATTTCATCAGCCGTCTATGCGCATCCACGGGTTGCCCAAGTTGGTGTCACGACTGAAGAAGCTGAAAAATTAGGCTATGACGTTAGTGATTATGACTTGAAGACGTGGTTTAACTACATGCGTTTAAACGATCAAGCCACCGCTCGCGTAATTAAACACGAGGGTAAAATTGTCGGTGCTAGCATCATTTCTGAACAAGCCGATGAAATTATTAATATGTTCGTCACGGCCATTAATAATGAAACAACGGCTGCTGAAGTGGCCAACCAGATTATGACTTATCCAACGATGGAAAGTGATTTGGGGTACTTTTATTAGAGTGTGAACCTAGAGTGCGACAACCGGCGGGTAGCCACCACTTGTCGCACTCTTTTGAAACGTGCTCACCATGCCAAACAACTCCGCCTACCGTCACTTAGCTAAGATACTAAAAGCGTATCTTGCACTAAGTGTCAGTAGTGCTCATTGTTTCCCGGCACGGCTCGCACTCTTTTGAAACGTGCTCACACAACCAACCGGTTCCGCCTAACTGCAAAACGCTTAAAATACCAAAATCGTATTTTCGCGTTTTTTCTTAGTGCTCACTGGTTCCCGGTTGTGCTCGCACTCTTACCATTTTTTTACAATTAAAATAATAGCTATCTCCCCCAAAACACGTTAAACTTGTGGTGTAGTAGATAGAAGTTGAACGAAGGATTAGTTGGGTAAAAAGGGGTCTTGTAAATTGGACCGCACCAATTAATTAATTAGTTGACTTTTAAAATATTTTAGCTACAATAATAATTGTAAACATTGACGATTGTGTCATGTTTTTAAACTAATTAAAACCAATTAATAAGGAGAGCTATTCCAAATGGCAGTAGATTACGATTCATTAGAATATTTGGAACAAGTTGACGCCTGGTGGCGTGCAACTACTTACATCTCAGCTGGTGTTATCTTCTTGAAGGACAACGCATTGTTCTCAGTTACTAACACTCCACTTACTCAAGCTGATGTTAAGGCAAAACCAATCGGACACTGGGGTACTGTTTCAGGTCAAACTTTCTTGTATGCACACGCATCACGTTTGATCAACAAGTACGACTTGAACATGTTTTATGTTGAAGGACCTGGTCACGCCGGTCAAGTTATGTTCTCTAACTCATGGATTGACGGTTCATACACTGAAGATTATCCAGAAATCACTCGCGACCTTGCTGGTTTGAACAAGCTTTACAAGAGCTTCTCATTCCCAGGTGGTGTTGGTTCTCACGCAACTGCACAAACTCCAGGTTCACTTCACGAAGGTGGAGAACTTGGTTACTCACTTTCACACGGTGTGGGTGCTATCTTGGATAATCCAGACCAAATTGGTTTTGTTGTTGTCGGTGATGGTGAATCAGAAACTGGTCCACTTATGGCTGCATGGCAATCAAACAAGTTCATCAACCCTAAGACTGATGGTGCGGTATTGCCAATCCTTGACCTTAATGGTTTCAAGATTTCAAACCCAACTATCTTGTCACGTTACTCAGATGAACAATTGACTAAGTACTTCGAAGGTTTCGGATGGTCACCACGTTTCATCGAAAATGACGACATCCACGATTACATGGCATACCACAAGTTGGCTGCTAAAGTATTCGACGAAGCAATCGTAGACATCCAAGCAATCCAAAAAGATGCTCGTGAAAACGGTCGCTACCAAGATGGTGAAGTACCATTCTGGCCAGTTATCATTGCACGTCTTCCAAAGGGTTGGGGTGGTCCTACTCACAACGAAAAGGGTCTTCCAGTTGAAGATTCATTCCGTTCACACCAAGTTCCATTGGAATTCTCATCAGCAGATAAGAACTTCAACGAAGACCTTGATGCATTCGTTGCTTGGATGGATTCATACCGTCCAACTGAATTGTTCAACGAAGATGGTACTCCTAAGCAATTCTTGATCGACCTTGCACCTAAGGGTGACAAGCGTATGTCAATGAACCCAATCGCTAACGGTGGGGTTGCTCGCGGTGAAGAACCTAAGCAATTGAACTTACCTAACTTCCGTGATTACGCTAACGAAATCACTGAAGAAACTCGTGGTACTGAACTTGCTGACGGTAACCGTAACATGGATATGTTCGTTCTTTCAACTTACTTGAAGGATGTTACATTACAAAACATGGAAGACTTCCGTTTCTTCGGACCTGACGAAACTATGTCAAACCGTCTTTGGGACTTATTTAGCGTTACTGACCGTCAATGGATGGAAGAAGTACGCGATGGTAACGACGAAAAGGTTGCTGCTTCAGGTCGTATCATTGATTCACAACTTTCAGAACACCAAGCTGAAGGTTGGTTAGAAGCATACACATTGACTGGTCGTCGCGGATTCTTCGCATCATACGAATCATTCTTGCGTGTTGTTGACTCAATGATTACTCAAATCTTCAAGTGGTACCGTCAAGCAGACGAAATCAAGTGGCGTAACAAGTACCCTTCATTGAACTTGATCGCAACTTCAACTGCTTTCCAACAAGACCACAACGGTTACACTCACCAAGATCCAGGTCTATTGACTCACTTGGCTGAAAAGAAGACTAAGTACATCCGCGAATTCTTGCCTGCCGATGCTAACTCATTGTTAGCCGTTGCCGACAAGTCATTGCGCTTGAACCAAACTATCAACTTGATCGTTGCTTCTAAGCAACCACGTCAACAATGGTTTACTATTGACGAAGCAACTGAATTAGTTGAAGATGGTCTTAAGGTTATCGACTGGGCTTCTACTGTATCTACTGACGAAACTCCAGATATCGTATTTGCTTCAGCTGGTACTGAACCAACTATTGAAGCCTTGGCTGCTGTTTGGTTACTTAACCAAAAGCTTCCTGAATTGAAGATTCGTTACGTGAACGTTGTTGACTTCTTACGTCTTAAGAAGCAAGACCCACGTGCAATCTCAGATGCTGAATTCGACGCTATCTTCACTACTGATAAGCCAGTTGTATTCGCATTCCACGGTTACGAAGACCTTGTTAAGGACGTATTCTTCGACCGTCACAACCACAACCTTGATGTTCACGGTTACCGTGAAGAAGGTGATATCACTACTACTTACGACATGCGTGTTTACTCACAAATCGACCGTTTCAACCAAGTTAAGGATGCCCTTACTAAGCTTGAAGGTGTTGTTGCTGCTGATAAGATCGCTGAAATTACTGCTGAAATGGACGCTATCTTGGCTCGCCACTTCGAAGTTACTCGTAACGAAGGTATTGATATTCCAGAATTTACTGATTGGAAATGGTCAGCTCTTAAGAAGTAATCTACTGCCGATTAACTCTGCTGTTACTAATAGTAAATATGAAAAAGCCGTTCGCATTAGCGAACGGCTTTTTTGGTGGCAATTAAAAGATTTCGGGCATTTCTAAGTCATCATCAGCGGTAATTTGGCGAATAACGCGGCAAGGATTACCAACGGCGAGTGAATTGGCGGGGATATCGCGTGTCACAACACTCCCAGCACCAATGACCGAACCTTCACCAATCGTGACACCACCAATAACGGTGACGTTACCGGCTAACCAGCAATTTTTTTCAATTGTAATGGGTTTGGCATATTCTAAGTTATATAAGCTACCATCGGGGCGGGCTTGAATATTACGTTGGTGGTGCCGTAATGGGTGGACGGGGGCGAGTAAGGCGACATTTGGACCGATTAAGACATTATCACCAATCGTAATTGGCGCACAATCAAGGGCGGTAAAGTTATAGTTGATAAATACACGTGAGCCTAACGTGGTAAAGCGACCATAATCAAGTGCAATTGGACCTTGAAT
This sequence comes from Periweissella ghanensis, assembly GCF_918814755.1. Lineage (GTDB taxonomy): Bacteria > Bacillota > Bacilli > Lactobacillales > Lactobacillaceae > Periweissella > Periweissella ghanensis. Next base: position 30,914 of record NZ_CAKKNT010000018.1, read on the forward strand.
TTCACAATCAGCCCCCATATTGGGAATTAATTCTTGAATAATCGTTGCCCGAGTGGGATCACCATCAGCTAAATTATTGTAATCTTGGCATAGTTTGCGGGCATGTTGACGATATGCTAAGAGGGTGGCATCACTGGGGTCATAGATTTGACCAGCTAACATTTTGGCTTCTTCCGTCATAAAATAAAACTCCTTTAGTTAAAATTAATTTGTTAAACATTATTGTAAGCGTTTGCAAAACAGTTGTCGAGGTGTTACCGGTAACAAAAAAACCAAAGCGCGGACGCTTTGGTTTTTAATTAGTATTAAGCAAAATATTTACTAAAGCGGGCCGCATCAGCAGTGTGGAGTTCCACATTGAGGAGTGTACCAGCTTCGGTGTATTCAGTGCTTAAAATATGCGCATTTTCATTTAAATACGTCACGACTTGACCATCGCTAAATGGAATTAATAAATCGTGAATTTCGTAGTCCGTGAAAATCTTTTCCTTAATAATATCAACTAAGGCAAGCAATGAAGCTTCATCCCGTGCTGAATATACTAAGTTATCACCTTCACGACTTGGGAAGACGACATCCTCCATTTTATCGGCTTTATTATAACCGATTACCATTGGAATCCCTTTAACCCCAATTTCTTGGAGAGTCCTTTCCGTCGTGGCCATCATTTCCTTGTGATTAGGATCGGAATAGTCCACGACTTGGATTAATAAGTCAGCTTGAGCGGCTTCAGCCAATGTTTGACGAAAGGCGCTAACCAAGTTGTGGGGGAGTTTTGAAACAAACCCAACCGTATCACTAAGCAAGAATTGTTTTTGATCGGGCAATGTAAGCGAACGGACTGATGTGTCCAAAGTAGCAAACAGCATGTTCTTTTCGAAAACTTGCTTTTCGTCACTTTCACCAAACATCCGCACCAAACCATTCATTGTGGTTGATTTACCAGAGTTGGTGTATCCAACTAAAGCAACGGTTGGAATGCCGGCCTTATCACGTTGGGTACGACGGGTCGCTTCTGATTTACCAATCGCTTCAAGTTCTTCTTTTAAGTGGGCGATATTTTTTTCAATCGTCCGACGGTCCATTTCAAGTTTTGACTCCCCAGAACCCCGACTAGTAAAACCAGAACCAGTGGCCCCAGTTTGTTGGTCCAAGCGGATGTTCATACTAGTGCGCAAACGGGGAAGTTGGTATTTCAAGCGGGCAATCGCCACTTGTAATTTAGCTTCTTTTGAACGCGCCCGGTTAGCGAAAATATCTAAAATCAAACCAGTCCGGTCAACCACCGTCGCTTTAGTCGCGGCTTCGATATTCCGAATTTGGGATGGTGATAATTCATCGTTAGTAATCACAAATTTGATATCAGTTTCTTCAACTAATTGGGCAAGTTCTTCAACTTTACCTTTACCAAAGTATGTACCAGCATTGGGGCGGTCAAGTTTTTGTGTGAGCGTTTCTTGCACGACCATGTTATTGGCAGCGACCAAGTTAGCAAGTTCTTCCATTGAATAGGCAAAGCTCGGATCATTATTATCAAGCCCGGCAATGATAACGGGCTTTAATGTGCTTTCTTCTTCTTGTGTTGTCATAAATATACCTTATTACCTTTTTAGTTAGCGGGTAATTCGTCAGTAACACTGTAGTACGCAATTTTAATGTCATCTTCGGTAACGATTAATTTAGTGATACTACCGTTGGCTGGTGCTTGGCCTTCAAAAGTGGCATCACCAAAACGGCCAGCGATACTCCGAATTGTTGCCCCGTGAGAGACGAGTAAAATATCGCCACCATCAGGGTGAAGTTGGCGAAGACGATCAAAGCCTGATTCAATACGGGTCCAGAACCGCTTTGAATCTTCGGCATCATGCTCAGGGTCAGCAGCGTGAATGGCATCAAGGGTCGCATCAGCTCCGATTGCCGTTAATAAATCAGAGAATGAAGTGATGTGCGCAGCTGAAGCAGGAGCACATTTAACGATATCAAGCACGGCATCAGGGCCGCGAACCCCTTCAAAAGTACCAAAGAATTGTTCCCGGAACGCTTTTAAAGGTGTTGGTGCAATAATATCAGTTTGCGTATTTTCTTCAAGGATGTATGTCGCAGTTTTAAAAGCCCGTGGGAGGTCACTTGAATAAGCGGCATCAAATTGGATATCTTTTAAAAGGTGACCAGCTCGCCGACCATCGGCAATTCCTTTTTCCGTAAGGTCGATATCACTCCAACCTTGGAAACGATCGTATTTGTTAAAGAAAGTTTGTCCATGACGTACGAGATAAATATTGATTGGTTGCATTTTTTAATACTCCTCTTTGAAAAGTTAAAGACTTTGATACTAATATAGTAACATAAGATGGCATTAAAGCGGTGGCTAGCGTATAATTGATAGCCAAGTAGTAGCAAAAAATGTTATTAGGCCATTGTGCCCAGATATAAAATAAAGCGAGAGTATACATGACAGATTCTAACTACACCTTCGAACAAAAATACCTGGACGAAGTTAATGAAAAACTTGATATTGCCCAGAAGAAAACGGAACAAGAACTTGCACGGACATCTAATGACCGCGCAGATATTGAAAAATCATGGGGCGATGTCCGCATTAAAACGAGTACTTATGAAAACATTTTGGATACCGCGCTTTCAGTGCGGCAACAACAACAAATGTTGATTGAACGACAAAATAGTTTCCAAAATGCCACGAACCGGTTACAAACCCTTAAGAAATTAAAAGTTAATCCATATTTTGCACGGATTGATTTCCAAGAAAAAGGCGAAGAAAAGGCAGAAACCATCTATATTGGGCTCGGTTCATTTTCTGATACCCCCGATCACTTCTTGATTTATGACTGGCGGGCACCAATTTCCTCAATTTACTATGATGGGGGCCTTGGAAATGTTGAATACATGACGCCTGATGGTAAGCAAAATGTTGATGTGAAGCTTAAACGGCAATTCCAAATTGAAGATGGTGTGATTGTGACGATCTTTGATACCGATGAAGCCGTGGGTGACCAAATGTTGCTCGATGCTTTGAGTGGTGAATCTGATACGAAGATGAAGAGTATCGTGACCACGATTCAAAAAGAGCAAAACAAGATTATCCGGAATACGAGTGCCGACTTACTCTTTGTTCAAGGGGCTGCCGGTTCTGGTAAAACCGCGGCGGTCTTACAACGGGTTGCGTACTTGCTATACCGGTACCGGGGTAATTTGAATAGTGGGCAAGTGGTCTTATTTAGTCCCAACCAATTATTTAATGACTATATTGACCAAGTGTTGCCGGAACTTGGTGAACAAAACATGGTTCAAATGACGTACTACCAATATGCGATGCGTCGTTTACCTAAGATTCAAGTGGAAACCTTGCAAGAACGGTTTGAAGAACACAATGATGCGGCCAATGAAAATATTACGCGTTTTAAAGGGAGCTTAGCGTTCTTCAAGTTAGTGGCTAAATATGCCCAAACGCTTAACAAAGGTAACTTGCGCTTTAAGGACATTAACTTCCAAGGCAAGCCATTCTTTGATAAGGAACATGTGGCTAAAATTTACTATGGTTACAATGAACAATATAAATTGGGGCAACGTTTGGATGCTACTAAAGAACGCTTAGCATCTTCATTAAACGGCCGAATTGGAAATGAGTTGAAGGAAAAGTGGGTTGAAGAAGCGATTCAAAACTTAACTAAGACTGAAATTGATTCATTATTTGGTGATCAACCACGTGAATTTGCCTCAGAAGAAAAAGAATACAACTTCTTGGCACGTAAAATCGTGGTTAACGCCTTTAAGCCAATTGCCACTGCCATTCACCGGAATCGGTTTATTAACGTTAACGCGCAATTTGCCGCATTTTTACGCAGTGTGCCTAAGATGACGGATTTGAGCAAATGGGACATTTCAGCTACTGACTGGGAAGCTAGTGTTGAACGGACAGTTACCGAATTTAAGACTAAGCAAATGACGTTAGCGGATGTCTCAACGTACCTTTATTTGTATGACTTAATTACTGGTAAGCACGGTGAACGTGATATTCGCTTTGTCTTTATTGATGAAATTCAAGATTACTCAGCCTTCCAATTAGCTTTCTTGAAGTTTAGCTTCCCGAAAGCCAAATTCACCATGTTGGGTGATTTGAACCAAGCGATTTTTACAAAAGAAAACTCAAAAACGTTATTACATGAATTAGGTTCAATGTTTGATCCTGAAAAAACGAGCGTTGTGCAATTGACTAAGACATACCGGTCAACGCAACAAATTACGGACTTCTCAAAAGAACTCCTCGTTAATGGTGAACAAATCATAGCCTTTAACCGTAATGGTGCCAAACCCGTCTTGGCCCAGTTTGATACGATGGCGGCAATGGAAGCCCGTTTAATTAAGCAAATTGAAAGTAACAATGCGGCTCATGAAACAACGGCCATTATTACTAAGAGTCTCGCGGAAGGGTTAGCCGTGGATGCGGTCTTGAAAGCTGCCAATGTTAAAGCCACACTAATTCGTTCAGAAAACCAACGTTTGGTACCAGGTGTGATTATTGTACCGTCATACTTGGCAAAGGGACTTGAATTTGATGCGGTGGTCGCCTGGGATATCTCAGTAACTAATTACCCATCAGAAAGTGAACGTCAGTTAATTTACACGATTGCATCACGGGCCATGCACGAATTAACCTTATTAGCTTGTGGACCAGTGACCCCATTACTTGATCGTGTGAATCCGGACTTATACGAGGTAGAATAACCGGTGGCAAATGTAAATTACACCGTTTTACGTGCTGATAAATGGCACGCAATTGGAGCGGAATTTATGGCTAAGTATGCTTGGGAGACGCCAGTGACAGCGACGCTACAAGCGGATTATCAAGCACTCGTCCCCCTTGTGATTACTAAAATGGAGCATAACCATGCCGCAGAAATAATGTGGCAGGATATCTTGGGACAACCAATAGGCAAAGTTAAACCATTTATTATTGGCTTAACAGGGAGTGTAGCGGTTGGTAAATCAACGAGCGCGAAAACGATTAAACAGTTGTTGGCAGAAGCGTTGCCAGAAGCCCAAATTGAAATCGTGACAACCGATAACTTCCTATATAATAATCAAATTTTGGCGAACCGTGGTTTAACTGATCGGAAAGGTTTTCCAGAATCATATAATATAGAAGCAATGATTGCCTTTTTAAAAGCGGTCAAGGAACGCCATGCGGATATTACGGTGCCCGTCTACTCACATGAGTATTACGATATCTTACCTTACCAAGTCCAAATGATTGGGCAGCCCGATATTGTCATTTTAGAAGGGGTCAATGCTTTACACCGGCAAGGGCAGGCCTTAGCACCGATTGATTTAATGGATTTAACTATCTATATTGATGCGCCAACCGCTTTAATTAAGAATTGGTTCTTGCAACGGTTTGAGCGTTTAGTTGACGCTGCTGAAAATGAACCAGCAAGTTATTACCATAAGTTTATTACTGATCGACTTGCTGCTAGGCAACTAGCGGAGGAAGTTTGGCATGCAGTGAATGAACGGAATTTAAAAGAATGTATCATACCGGCGCGTGCTTTGGCCGATATAATAGTAGAAAAAGGTCCCAATCATCTAGTTACGCAAGTTGCATTACGGAAATATTAGTCACACGGCTGTAAAATTCAATGAATTTTACAGCTTTTTTTATACAAATCAGGACTAAAAAGCTTTTTTTTAACTTTTTTTTGCCAAATTTAGGGATATTTTCCGAGATAGTTAAGGGGGTATACATATTTTTGTTGAGCCTAGGCATAATAGGCATTTGGCTTAATGAAAAAAGTTATATTACAGCCGTATTACATAAATTGGGGCTTATATGACAGAAAAAGGGGCCGCTTGTTACATGATAGCTATCTGGCTGTTATAAATTCCCAGTAATATATAGTTTGTTGATTGATAGCAACGAGGTATCGAAGTTATCAATGAAAAAAAGACGGGTCACATTGATGGCCGGATAATATAAAACGATAAATAGACGAAAAACATCACTTGTATTAAGAGGAGAAAAAATACACATGAATAATTTGAAGAAAATGATTTTAACTGGTACTGGTTTAGTTGCTGCTATGATCTCAACTGGAGTTGTTGCTAACGCCGACTCAATCATCACTGTTCACCAAGGTGACACTGTTTCAAAATTAGCCCTTGAAAACAACACAACTATCGAAGCAATCGTTAACGCTAACAAGTTAACTGATGCTAACTTGATCTTTGTTAACCAAAAGTTGACTATTCCATCAGCTAACAACCAAGCTCCAGTTCAAAAGGCTGCTGTTCAACAACAAGCTCCAGTTCAACAAGCTAAGGTTCAAGCCCCAGCTCAACAAGCTCCAGCACAACAAGCCCCAGCTCAACAAGCTCCAGCACAACAACAACAAGCCCCAGCACAACAACAAGCTCCAGTGCAACAACAAGTTGCCGCTCAAGCTCCAGCACAACAACAAGCTCCAGCATCTAACATGTCATCTGCTAATGCTGCCGCTAAGCAATGGATTGCTTCACGTGAATCAGGTAACAACTACAACGCCCGTAACGGTCAATTCATCGGTATGTACCAACTTTCAGCTTCATACCTTGGTGGTGACTACTCACCAGCTAACCAAGAACGCGTTGCTAACCAATACGTTCAATCACGTTACGGTTCATGGGTTGCTGCTCAACAATTCTGGTTATCACACAACTGGTACTAAGATAAATTTAGCTTAGTAATACTGTAACCAGTATAGTTTTAAGTAAGAACCGCTCTTAGGCAGCGGTTCTTGCTTTGTGGTTAAAATGATAATCACACTTCCAACACACACAGAATAAATCTGACTAAATAATGGTATGATCGGCATAGAGAGTGTGAAACATTTACATGCGGTTATTTAGTAAAAAGACCAGTGAACTGACCCCCATAAATTGGAGTGATGTTTTAAGCGATTAATTGGATGGCATGATTCTGGAATTCAACCGGACTCATGCCATCCAATTTTTCTTTAATTCGTTTGTTAT
>NZ_CAKKNT010000019.1 GCF_918814755.1 Periweissella ghanensis
TGGTTGCACCCGATGCTTTTTTCTTTTGATTATATCTAAAAGGGCCACTAAATGAAATTTAAAATTTCATTTAGTGGCCCTTTTTTTATAGGGTTATGTCACAACCCCTTTGTAATTAGTAACACAACTGCTAATAATACGCAGCTAACGTTTAATGTGGTTCCAGTGAATGCACATGCAAATGAGGCGAAGATGGAGATTATTAACAATAAGCTGTTACCAAATGAGCCACAAGTAATAAGTCAAACTAATGAACAACCCACACAAATGCCCGCGCAAAATAAAGCCCTACTCGATGTAAATAACCTTATGCGCCAAATATTAGCACCAACGCTTAATCAGGACGTATCAAGCAACCACAAGCTTGGGAGGGCCTCAAATAACCAGGCTGTTGTATCCCACAAACGCACACTTAGCCAACAGCCCGCTCAAAAGCAAACGCATAGTCAAACACCAAATAAGCAGCCGCTAGCAAGTTATTTGGCCCGGGGCCAACAAATAATGACCACCATTCAACACAAGCTCGGGTTTAGTAAAGCAGACCAGCTTACTAAAAAAATGCCAGTTAATAGTCCTAGTCCAAGCGCAGTCCTACCGACAATGGAAACCCCTAGTGGCGGTGGTGGTGGCATTGGTGGTGCCAGTATTGGGGCCATTATGGGTGCCTTGGCCACATCAACTTCCTTTGGAGCCCGCTAAATTAGGGGTAATAAAGGTTGTTTAGCAAAAAAATTAAAAAAAATTACACGTGTAAAGTAAAAAAGCTTTACACGTGTTGATTTATTTGGTATATTATTACTCGTAGATAAATTACAGGAGGAAATTATATTATGGCAGTTAAGATTCGTCTTAAACGTATGGGTTCTAAGAAGCGCCCATTCTACCGTGTCGTTGTTGCTGACTCACGTTCACCACGTGATGGTCGCTTCATCGAAACTGTTGGTACTTACAACCCATTGGTTGAACCAGCAGAAGTTAAGTTGGAAGAAGAAAGCATCATGAACTGGTTGAACAACGGTGCTCAACCTTCAGATACTGTAAAGAACCTTCTTTCAAAAGCTGGCATCATGAAGAAATTCCACGATGCTAAGTTTACTAAGTAATTTAAACCCATTCGATGGATTAATTAAGTTAAGCTAGCTTGACTTTGATTACTGAAAAAAAGCCCTTAATTCGTAAGAATTAAGGGCTTTTTTTTGTTAGTATTCGTGGCGATTGTTCCAAAGATAGACAATTGTTAATAAAACGACACCACCATTACTAGCAATGATAGCCAGTTCAGGTTTATTAACCACCCAACTAATTAGCGAGATAAACACCAGAATGATAGCAATTGAGACAAAGATTAAATCTTTTTTGCGCATGATTTACTCCGATCAATAATATTTTTAAGTATATGGCTTAGTTATACCAGAATGATTTTAAAAATGCGAATGAAAGAGTTTGAATATTGTATTGTATCGTAAAAAATGTGTGGAAATGTTGCATGTTTGTAATCGTTTTGTCATTTTTCTTTAGTACTATAACTATATTATAAAAAAACGAAGAAAAAATTAATTAATTAAAGGAAGATTATAAAATGAAAAAACTACGAACATTATTCTTAACTATCGCTGTGATTTTAGGAGTTAGCGTCACAACTATGGCGACAACCCACACAACAACGCATGCAAGTCAATTTAACAACACGCAAAGTAAATATGCTGGGGTTGCTAATTATGCCCGTCGTTTTGTCGGCACACGCTATGTTTGGGGTGGTACTACACCACGTGGGTTTGATTGTTCAGGTTTTGTTCAATATGTTTTCCGAAATGGTGCTGGTAAGAACTTACCACGGACAGCTGCACAAATGTCACTAGTTGTACGACCAATTAATGTTCGCGATGCTAAAGCTGGTGATCTTTTATTCTGGGGTGGTCGTGGTCGTGCTTATCACGTGGCGATTTCTTTAGGTAATGGTAACTTTATTAATGCCGTTAACCCACGTGTCGGAGTTAATGTTAACCACATGGGAGCACCAACTTTTGCTGGTCGCTTAAACTAAAACTTATTAAATAATAAAAATTAAAAAAGGCTAATCTTTTACGGAAGATTAGCCTTTTTTGGCGTTTTTTTACACGTTTTTTCATTAAAAAACGAACTATATCTAAATTTATAAACATAAATGTATTGATTTTACTTTATTTTTTAGTTATCATAGCTTTATTAATTAGTTGTTGTTAAAAAACACGAACGATAAAAGGAGAGATGAAGTGAAAGTTGCGGTTATCATGGGTTCGGTATCAGATTGGCCAACAATGAAGTTGAGTACAGAGGTTTTAACCGAATTAGGCGTTGAATTTACGAAGCATGTAATTTCAGCACATCGGATGCCCACCGAACTACAGACATTTGGCTTATCAGCACGCGATAATGGCTATCATGTGATTATCGCTGGGGCTGGCGGGGCGGCCCATTTACCAGGCATGCTCGCTGCTAATACGACATTGCCAGTAATCGGGGTCCCAGTCCAATCTAAGGCACTTAGTGGTCTAGATTCATTGCTATCAATTGTGCAAATGCCAGCTGGTATTCCGGTGGCAACTGTTGCCATCGGCTCAGCAGGGGCTAAAAATGCTGCGTTGTTGGCAGCCCAAATTGGGGCAACTACCGATGAACAACTGGCCGGCCGCTTGGCAACTTTCCGGCAACGACAAACCACTAGTGCAATTGAAAGTGAGGCTCTCCTTGATGACTAAAGTGATTTTACCACCGCAAACGATTGGGATTATCGGCGGCGGTCAATTAGGGCAAATGTTAGCTTTAAGCGCCAAAAGCATGGGATATCATGTGGGTATTCTTGATCCCACACCGAATTCACCGGCTGGCCAAGTTAGTGATTTTCAAATGCTCGCCGCCTATTATGACCAAGCCGCTTTAATTGAGTTTGCTAAGCAAGTTGATGTTTTGACATATGAATTTGAAAATGTTGATTTAGCGGCGTTAAAGGCGGCCACACAATTCACGGAATTACCCCAAGGCACGGAGTTATTACGTTTAACCCGTAATCGCCTCGTGGAAAAAAATAATTTACGGTCATTAGGAATTCCAACCGTTAACTTTATTGAAATTTCGGCGACGACTATCGCAGAACAACCGCAAGCAATTGCCCAATGTTTACCAGGAATTTTAAAGACTACCACTGGGGGCTATGATGGTCACGGCCAATGTGATGTTAACACGCTGGAAGATATTAAAGCCGCTGCGGAATTATATCAAGCGGCGCCCGCAATTTTAGAAAAACGGATTAGTTTTGAAAAAGAAATTTCGGTGATGGTCACGATTGACGGTCAAGGAACGGTTCATATATGGCCCGTTGTCGAAAATATACATGCTAATCATATTTTACAAACCACCATTGCACCGGCCAACGTTAGTGATGCAGTGACCGGAAAGGTCCACCAAATTGCGCAAACTTTAGCACAAGCATTTGAACTACGTGGCGTGTTAGGGATTGAAATGTTTGTGACAGCTAATGGCGAAGTGCTAGTAAACGAATTAGCACCACGCCCCCATAATTCAGGCCATTATTCAATTGAAGCGGTCAATGTGTCTCAGTTTGAAGGCCATATTCGCAGTATTGCGGGGTTACCAATTGCGGCATTAACCTTACAACAACCAGCCTTAATGCATAATTTACTTGGTGATCAATTGGTCCAAGCCCGCACCCAATTAAGTCACCATCCAGAATGGCATTTTCATGATTATGGTAAAGCCGAAATTCGACCTAGTCGTAAATTAGGGCACTATACGGTCTTAGGTAACACTAATATCAACCAAAATTTAACGTGGTTAGCAGAAAATAAGGAGTAAAACAAATGCAAAAGGGTCCGCTTTTATACACGGGAAAAGCTAAAAATGTTTTTGGCACCGATACACCAGAAGTTTTATGGGTGGAATATACGAATCAAGCAACGGCGCTCAATGGAAAACGCAAAGAACAAATTGCGAATAAAGGGCAATTAAATAGTGCCATTTCCGATTTATTATTTAAGTATTTAACTAAGCAAGGGATTGTTAATCACTATTTAGAACAGCTTTCACCGACAGTACAACTTGTGAAACAAGTTAAAATTTTGCCGATTGAAGTCGTGGTTCGTAACTATGCAGCGGGACATTTTGTCACGAAATACAATGCCCCTAAGATGAAACATCTCGTACCAAATGTTCATGAATTCTATTTCAAAGATGATGCCCTTGATGATCCATTTATGAACGATGAACAAATTACGGCTTTAGAGATTGCCACTGAAGCTGAATTAGTAACGCTACGTGGTCAAGCGGATATCGTCAACGTGTTATTAAGTAACGTCTTTAAACAAATTGGCATCACTTTAATCGACTTTAAATTAGAATTTGGCTACACAACCGATCACCAGTTAATTTTAGCTGATGAATTATCACCCGATAATATGCGTTTGATTGATGACGCAACCGGGCATTCATTGGATAAAGATGTTTTCCGTAATAATCTTGGTGATGTCACGGTGGGCTACCAAACTGTTTTAGATCGCTTAACAACCCTATTTACAGAAAAATAATTGAGGAGAACAACACATGTTTTTAGCTAAAATTTACGTGACTTACAAACCATCAATTCTTGATCCGAAAGGTGAAACGGTCAAAGATGCTTTACAACGCATGGACTTTAACGGGGTACAAGATGTTGTTATGGGTAAATACTTTGAAATTAAATTAGCCGGGACCGATTTGGCAAGTGTTGAACAAGAAGTACAAGCATTTAGTGAAAAGTTGTTAATCAACGTCAATATGGAAGTTTTCCGTTACGAAATTGAAGCCATTACTGAATAGGAGTGAATTAATGAAAGCTGCTGTGATTACGTTCCCTGGTTCTAACTGTGATTTAGACATGTACCATGCCTTGGTTGATGAATTTGAAATTGAAACTGAAATTTTACCAGCCACGGTAACTGATTTAAGCGCCTATGATGCGATTTTTATTCCGGGTGGTTTTTCCTATGGCGATTATTTACGAACGGGGGCCATTGCGCGCTTTGCACCAGTGATGGCAGCCATTAAAGCTGCTGATCAACAAGGTAAAATAATTGTCGGCATTTGTAATGGCTTCCAAATTTTAACCGAAGCCGGGTTGTTACCAGGGGCCTTACAAACGAACACCCAACCAGGTTTTATCTGTGATGTTACGGGCTTAAAAGTGGTTAATACGACGTCCAAATTTACCAATGCCTTTACTAAGAGTATCAATCAATTCCCCATCGCCCATGGTGAAGGAAACTACTATGTCGATGCGGCAACGTTAGCGACCATGCAAGCCAATCAACAAATTTTATTTACATATACTGACAATCCTAACGGGTCAATCGCCGATATTGCCGGTGTGACGAATACTAATGGGAATGTCTTTGGCATGATGCCCCACCCCGAACGTGCCGTTGATGCCTTATTGGGCAATGTCGATGGACGGGCTTTCTTTAGTTCAATTATTGCTAGTTTAGTAAACCAACAGGAGGCCATTAAGGCATGATGCACACGTACACAGAACCAACTCCAACTGAAATTCGCGATCAAAAAATTTACTTGCCATGGGGCTTAACGGATGCGGAATACGAATTAGTATGTCAAAAGCTCGACCGCTTACCCAACTATACCGAAACGGGTTTGTTTGCGGCGATGTGGAGTGAACACTGTTCATATAAAAAATCAAAACCAGTTTTACGCACATTTTGGTCAAAAAATGAACGCGTCCTCCAAGGCCCTGGTGAAGGTGCGGGTATTTTAGATATTGGTGATAATCAAGCGGTGGTTTTTAAGGCCGAAAGTCACAATCACCCATCAGCGGTTGAACCATATGAAGGGGCCGCAACTGGGGTCGGCGGAATTTTACGCGATATCTTTTCAATGGGGGCCCAACCAATCGCTGTTTTAGATAGCTTGCGTTTTGGTGAAATTGATAACGAACGGACTAAGTATTTAATTAATGAAGTCATTGCTGGTATCGCTGGTTATGGTAATGCGATTGGAATTCCAACGGTTGGTGGTGAAATTGCCTTTGATAAAACTTATGCTGGTAATCCGTTAGTTAATGTCATGGCGGTTGGCTTACTTGACCAAGATGCGATGAAAGTTGGCCAAGCTAAAGGGGTTGATAACGCAATTTTGTATGTCGGTGCTAAAACTGGCCGTGATGGGATTCATGGGGCCACCTTTGCCTCAGCAGCCTTCTCTGATGAAGAAGAATCTGATCGTTCTGCGGTTCAAGTTGGGGATCCATTCACAGAAAAGTTAGTTATGGATGCCACGATTGCGATTGTTAAACGCTATCCAGAAGATGTGATTGGTATTCAAGATATGGGTGCCGCTGGCTTAGTGTCATCATCAGCTGAAATGGCTTCAAAAGCGGGTATGGGTGTGCATTTAAACCTTGATTTAGTGCCCCAACGTGAAACCAATATGTCACCATACGAATTGATGTTGTCTGAATCACAAGAACGGATGCTCTTAGTCATTAAAAAAGGGAGTGAAGCCAAAGCGATTGCCTTATTTGCCGAATATGGGTTAGATGCGGTTGTGATTGGAAAAGTGACCGATGATGGGTTGTATCGCCTTGATTTCAATGGTGAAATTGTGGCGCAAGTCGATGCCCAAGATTTAACAACGGCACCGAAATATAATTTACCAGCCGTTACTCCTAAACGTTTACAAAACGCGGCCAAAGAACAATTTGTACCAAAAATTGATAATTTAAAACAAACATTTTTACAAATTTTACAACAAGCAACAATTGCGTCTAAAGCTAGCCTTTACCGGCACTTTGATTCAATGGTTCAAACTAACACAGTCGTCCGGCCAGGTAGTGATGCCGCGGTTGTGCGCATTCGGGGCACGAAGAAAGCCTTAGCAATGACAACTGACGTCAATGGTCGTTACTTGTATCTAGATCCGTTTGTTGGTGGCCAAATGGCAATGGCTGAAGCAGCCCGTAATATTGTTGCTTCTGGGGCTTTACCAATTGGGATTACGGATTGCTTGAATTTTGGTAATCCTGACAATCCAGAAGTTTATTATGAATTAGCTCAATCTGTTGCTGGAATCAATCAGATGGCCCAAGCCTTAAACACGCCCGTGATTTCTGGAAATGTTTCGCTATATAACGAATATAACGATGAAGCGATTTATCCAACACCGATGGTTGGCATGGTCGGGCTCCATACTGATAACCAAACGATTACGACCCAAGGCTTCAAACAAGCTGGCGATGCAATTTATGTTGTTGGGACAACGACGGCGGCCTTTAATGGTTCAGAAATTCAAAAAATGCAAACGGGCACAATCAACGGCCAATTATTTGCCTTTGATGCCGAAGCAGAATTAACGAACCAACAACTTGTCTTATCAGCCATTCAAGCTGGGTTAATCACTAGCGCTCATGATTTATCTGAAGGTGGCTTGGCAGTTGGTTTAGCCGAAGCGGCCTTTGATCAACATTTAGGCTTTGATGTTGCCGTTAATTTAAGTGACGCCTTATTGTTTAGTGAAACCCAAAGTCGGTTTATTGTGTCAATTAATCCCGCCCATCAAGCTGCTTTTGAAGCACATATGGGGACTGCCGCGCAATTAGTGGGCCAAGTAACGGATAATGGCACTTTTAAATTGACAACGACTGATGGGACAACTGAAATTTTAGAAAATGAAGCTTACACAAGCTGGAAAGAAGCAATTGGATGGTTACTAAAGTAATGCAAACCGCAGTGAATGGTTTAAATGAAGAATGTGGAATTTTTGGAGTTTGGGGGACAAAGGAAGCTGCTGAAGTGACGTACTATGGCCTTCATGCCTTGCAACACCGTGGCCAAGAAGGTGCGGGGATTGTGGCTAATATTGATGGCCGCTTACGGCAAGAACGCGGCTTAGGCTTGTTAGCTGATGTCTTTAGTAAAGGTGATCGGTTGCGTGACATCATGGGAGCCACTTCGGCAATTGGCCATGTCCGTTATGCCACATCGGGCTCAAATAGTATTGAAAATATTCAACCGCTATTAGCCCACTTTAGTGATAGTCAACTAGCGTTAGCTCACAATGGTAACTTAACTAACCAAGTAACATTACGACGTGAATTAGAAGACCAAGGGGCAATTTTTCAATCAACTTCGGACTCTGAAATCTTAATGCACTTAATTCGTCGGTCACAAGCACCAACATTTACCGCCAAAGTTAAAGAAGCCCTTAATCAATTACGGGGTGGATTTGCTTTCTTATTGTTAACGCCCGATGCTTTGTATGCGGCGTTAGATCCTCACGGTTTCCGGCCATTTGTAATTGGTCAACTACCAACTGGTCAATATGTCGCAGCTAGTGAAAGTGCTGCCTTAAATGTTGTTGGGGCTAAATTAATTCGTAACGTGCAACCAGGTGAATTAATTAAAATTGATAATACGGGGATGCAAATTGATCATTACACCGAAGCGACGGATTTACATATCGATGCAATGGAATATATTTATTTTGCCCGCCCAGATTCGGATATTTATGGTGTCAATGTTCATACGGCTCGTAAACGAATGGGAGCTAATTTAGCTGCGGAACAACCAGTTGAAGCGGATATTGTTGTCGGGGTCCCTAATTCATCCTTGTCAGCGGCCTCTGGGTTTGCCGAAGCATTACATTTACCAAATGAAATGGGACTCGTTAAGAATCAATATATTGCGCGCACTTTTATTGAACCCACGCAAGAACGCCGTGAACACGCGGTTAAGATGAAGCTTTCAGCGGTTTCCAGCGTGGTCAAGGATAAGCGGGTTGTCTTGGTTGATGATTCGATTGTTCGGGGGACTACGTCAATGTATATTGTTCGAATGCTCCGTGAAGCCGGTGCCAAAGAAGTCCATGTCCGGATCGCCTCGCCGGCCTTTAAATATCCTTCATTTTATGGGATTGATATGCAAACAACAGCAGAACTCATGGCGGCTAATTATTCATTAGCCGAAATGACCGCTAAAATTGAAGCCGATAGTTTAGCCTTCTTAAGTGTGGATGGCTTAGTTGATGCGATTGGCTTACAAAAACAAGCAAGCGGGACTGGTTTGACAACTGCGTACTTTGATGGTCATTATCCATCACCAATTTATGATTATGCTGAATCAATGCAAGCCTTTGAAGATGCCCACTTAGTTGATTACATGGAGGAACCAACATGCAAGATGCATACGCTACAGCCGGAGTAGATATTGCGGCCGGCAATAAAGCCGTTGAATTGATGCAAGGGGCCGTGAACGCAACGCAAAATGCCAATGTGTTAGCTGGTTTAGGTGGATTTGGGAGCCTTTTTAAATTACCAACGGGCTATCAGCAACCAGTTTTGATTTCTGGAGCTGATGGAGTTGGTTCAAAGTTATTATTAGCAATTGCGGCCAATCAACATGCCACGATTGGCCAAGATCTAGTTGCGATGGTGGCTAATGATATTTTAGCTCAAGGCGCAAAACCATTATTCATGCTTGATTATATGGGGATTAATACGGTTGAACCAGCCAAAGTTGCGGAAATTGTTACCGGAATTGCCCAAGCTTGCCAAGCAGCCCAAATGGCTTTGATTGGCGGTGAAACAGCCGAACTACCAGATTTATATGCTAAGAATCACTATGACTTAGCTGGTTTTGCTGTGGGTATTGCTGATCAAGCCAAGTTATTAAATCCCGACAATGTCCAAGCTGGCGACGTTATTTTAGGTTTGGCATCGAGTGGTTTACATTCAAATGGTTACTCATTAGTCCGTAAACTATTATTAACCGATCAAGCTAAACAATGGGCGGATTTAAGCATGACGGACCAAGCAACTTTGTTGACGCCTACTAAGCTATATATTCAAGCAGTCCTACCATTAATTGAACAAGGTTTAATTGTCGCAGCTGCGCATATTACGGGTGGTGGACTATTAGAAAACTTACCCCGGGCCCTTGGTGCTAATTTAGGTGCTCAACTTGATAGTCAAAGTTGGCAAATCCCGGCCATCTTTAAACGGCTTGGCCAATTAGGTGGCTTATCAACTACGGAAATGTTACGGACCTTTAACCTCGGTATTGGTTTTACGTTAATTGTCCGCCCAACTGATGTGGCGAACGTTATGGCCCATTTAAGCGCCCATGGTGAAACGGTCAGCGTTTTAGGGCAAGTCGTACCTGACAATACTCACCAAGTAACCATGCAAGGAGCTTTGAATTATGCCAACTAAGTTAGCGGTATTTGCTTCCGGAACTGGTTCAAATTTTGTCGCGATTGCTGATGCGATTGCAAACGACCAGTTAGATGCCCAAATTGAAGTTTTAGTGGTCGATAAAATTAGTGCGCCTGTCGTACAACGGGCGGTTGAGCGTAATATTCCCGTTTTTCACCTTAAATATAAAGATTTTGCCACGAAAGAATTAGCCGAAGCTGCTTTAGTTACGGAATTACAAAAGTATGCGGTGGAATTAATTGCTTTAGCGGGTTTTATGCGCATTATCACCGGCACATTATTGGCGGCCTATCCTAATAAAATAATTAATATTCATCCATCATTATTACCCGCCTTTCCTGGCCGGCATGGCATTGACGATGCTTTGGCAGCCCAAGTATCCCAAACTGGGGTGACAATTCATTACGTTGATAGCGGGATTGATAGTGGGACGATCATTGCCCAACAAGCCGTCACAATTGAACCAACTGATACGATTACGACTTTAGCTACAAAAATTCATGCCCTTGAGCATGTTTTATATCCTACAACTTTAGCCCAATTAATTAAGCACAACTAAAAGGAGAATCACAATCATGAAACGAGCACTTTTGAGTGTTTTTGATAAAACTGGTATTGTCGAATTTGCCACTAAACTACAAGCACAAGGGTTTGAACTAGTTTCAACTGGTGGAACTTTAAAAACCTTAGCCGCAGCAGGATTACCAGTAATTTCAATTGATGAAGTAACTGGCTTTCCAGAAATGCTTGATGGGCGAGTAAAGACTTTACATCCGAAAGTGCATGGGGGCTTACTAGCTCGGCGTGATGTGCCTGAACATATGGCAACGATTGCGGCCCATGATATTCAACCAATTGATGTGGTTGTTGTTAACTTATATCCTTTTAAAGCAACTATTGCGCAACCAGATATTACCTTTGCCGATGCAATTGAACAAATTGACATTGGTGGGCCATCAATGTTACGTTCAGCAGCTAAAAACCACGCTGCCGTTTTACCAATTATTGATCCAGCGGATTATGAACAAGCCGCTGAATTATTAGCCAACGATGCGTTAACGCCAACAATTCGGCGGGCATATGCTGCCAAGGTGTTCCAACACACGGCTACCTATGACGCTTTAATTGGTGAATACTTAGCAACAGAGGAGTTTCCAGACAACTTAGCATTAGGGTATGAAAAATTTGATACTTTACGTTATGGTGAAAATGCGCACCAACAAGCGACGGCCTATGTTAGCCAACAACCCGAAGCGTATTCAATTTTAAGTGCCGATATTATGCACGGTAAGAAGTTATCATATAACAACTTACGCGATGCCGATGCGGCCTTGCGGATTGCCGCGGACTTTAATAGTCGCCCAACCGTGGTAACGGTCAAGCATATGAATCCTGCCGGTATTGGCCAAGCAGATACGATTTTCACAGCCTGGGAACGCGCTTTTGCAGCTGATGACATTTCAATTTTTGGCGGGATTGTCGTCTTAAACCGGGAAGTTGATTTAGCGACGGCTGAAGCAATGCACAAAATTTTCTTAGAAATTATTATTGCCCCAAGCTACACTGATGAAGCGTTTGCAGTCTTAGCTAAGAAGAAAAACTTACGCATTTTGGCATTACCAATGGATCAAGCAATTGCCCCAGTTAAAGATGTGGTATCAGTATTAGGGGGGCTGTTAGTGCAAGATCGTGATTTGGTAACCGAAGATATCGCGGACTTTGAAATTGTTTCAGAGGCCCAACCAACCCCAGCTCAATTAGAAGCGATGGTTTTTGCTCAACGAGCCGTTAAACATGTCAAATCAAACGCCATTGTGGTCGCAAATGCCCAACAAACGCTTGGGGTTGGGGCAGGACAACCAAATCGGATTGATTCAGTTAAAATTGCCGTGACTAAAGCCCAACCCAAGCCAGGGTTTGTGGATGCGGTGTTAGCTTCGGATGCATTCTTCCCAATGGGTGATTCCGTTGAGTTTGCGGCTCAAAACGGTATTACCGCCATTGTCGAACCAGGGGGTTCAATTAAAGACCAAGATTCAATTGATATGGCGAACAAGTTAGGGGTGGTCTTAGTATTCTCAAAGAACCGCCACTTCAAACACTAGTGAGGGTATTATGGCTAAAGTTTTAGTAATTGGTAATGGTGCCCGCGAGCACATTTTCGCCCAACAGTTAATTAGTAGTCCAACCGTGGAACATGTCTTTGTGGCCCCAGGAAATCCGGGAATGGTGACGGATACGATTACAACCGTTGATATTGCCGTGGATGCCATTGCTGAGTTGGTAACTTTTGCGCAAACTAATGCGATTGAGTTGACGCTTGTGGGGATGGAAAATGCCCTTGTTGCCGGGGTAGTGGACGCATTTAATGCGGCGAATTTAAAAATTTTTGGGCCAACTAAAGCCGCGGCGATGTTGGAAGGATCGAAATCATTTACCAAAAATTTATTGGCTAAATATCAAATTACAACTGCTAAATATGCAATTTTTACGAATTATCAAGCCGCCAGTGACTATATCCATCAACAATCGTTGCCACTTGTTTTAAAATTAGATGGTTTAGCTTTTGGTAAAGGGGTAACCATTTGTCAAGATATGGCGACTGCTGAACAATTTTTACAAGCAGCTTATGCCCGGCAAGCTGATGCCCAAATCGTGGTCGAAGAATTTCTAGCCGGTGAAGAATTTTCAATTTTTACCTTTGTTGGGAAAAATCAAATTATCACAACCCCCATTGCCCAAGATCATAAGCGGCTTTTAGATGGTGATCGTGGCCCTAACACCGGTGGAATGGGCGCTTATAGTCCCGTACCACATATTAGTCAGTCGATAATTGATACGGCCGTTGCCACGTTAGTGAAGCCCACCCTCAATGCGATGGCCACCGAAGGAACCCCATTTACAGGAATCTTGTATACTGGTGTAATTTTAACGGCTAATGGTCCAAAAGTAATTGAATTTAATGTCCGGTTTGGTGATCCCGAAGCCCAAGTTGTGATACCTCAGTTAACGAGTGATTTTTATCAATTAATTGATGGGCTCGTTACGGGTAAGCAAGTCCAAGCGACGTGGCAAGCAACAGACATTTATTTAGGGGTGGTCTTAGCAGCTCCCGGTTATCCAACCAAGCCATTGGCTGGTTATTTGGTACCGATGGCTGTGCCAACCCCCCTAGCAATTGATTATGCTGGGGTCAAGTTAGTTGATGGTCAATTACAAACAGCCGGTGGCCGGGTTGCAACCATTGTCGGTCATGCAAAAAGTGTTTTTGAAACGCAACAGGTAGTATATAATTACTTAGATAAGCTTGATATTTCATTGCAATACCGTCATGATATTGGCGCCAAAGCACTTGGAAAATAATTTCAGCTCGTAAAGGAGTCTTACATGTTAACAGATATTGAAATCGCGCAAGCCGCAGAGATTGAACCAATCGTCAAGATTGCTGAAAAACTCGGATTAACTGAAGATGAAATCGAACAATACGGTAAATACAAGGCTAAGTTAGACTTGTCAAACCGAAAAGACGCACCATTAAATGGTAAATTAATTTTGGTAACATCAATCAACCCAACGCCAGCTGGTGAAGGTAAATCTACCGTTACCGTTGGATTAGGGGATGGCTTAGCAGCGATTGGTAAACAACCGGTCATCGCCTTACGGGAACCATCACTTGGCCCAGTTATGGGGATGAAAGGTGGCGCGACTGGTGGTGGATACAGCCAAGTAATTCCAATGGATGATATTAACCTCCATTTTACGGGTGATTTTCACGCCCTTACATCAGCCCACAATACGTTGGCGGCTTTAATTGATAACCACTTACACCAAGGTAATACGTTAAATCTTGATCCTCGTCGTATTCTTTGGAAACGTGTTTTAGATATTAATGATCGTGCCTTACGTAATATTGTGATCGGGATGGGTGGTCCAACCAGTGGGGTTGTCCGCGAAGATGGTTTTGATATTACCGTTGCATCTGAATTGATGGCAATTTTAACCCTTTCAACTGATTTGACCGATTTAAAAGCTCGGATTAACCGAATTGTGATTGGTTATACTTATGATAAGGTACCAGTAACGGTCGCTGATTTAGGTGTTGCCGGCGCACTAACGGTCCTATTAAAAGATGCGATTAAGCCTAATTTGGTCCAAACATTGGCCCACACACCTGTAATTATTCATGGGGGACCATTTGCTAATATCGCGCAAGGTACAAACTCAATTCAAGCTACGCGCGCAGCCATCCAATTAGGTGAATATGCCATTACAGAAGGTGGCTTTGGGGCTGATCTTGGTGGAGAAAAATTCCTTGATATCAAGACACCCTTACTTGGTAAAACACCGGACACCATTGTGATTGTGGCTACAATTCGGGCCCTTAAATTGCATGGTGGTAAACCATTGAAGGAATTAAACACTGAAGATTTGGCCGCACTTGAAGCTGGGGTGGCTAACTTAGGTAAGCATATTCAATCAATGCAACGCTATAATGTCCCAGTTGTCGTAGCGATTAACCAATTTACAGCGGATACTGATGCCGAAATTAAATTAGTGCAAGCCTACACTGAACAATTTGGGGTTAAAGCAGTCTTAGCTAATATCTGGGGTCAAGGTGGTCAAGGGGCCCTTGAATTAGCTCAAGCGGTCGTTGATAGCTGTGAGCAAGCTGCGGAATTCAAGCCACTTTACGCGGCTGAAGATGCATTAACGACTAAAATTGAAAAAATCGTCACTGAAATTTATGGTGGTCGTGATATTGAACTAGCGCCAAAAGCCAAAACACAATTAAAACAATTTACGGCCCAAGGGTGGGATAAATTGCCGGTTGTAATGGCTAAGACGCAATATTCATTATCTGATAATGCCAAAGCTTTAGGGGCCCCAACTGACTTTACAATTCATATTCGTGAATTTGTCCCTAAGCTTGGTGCCGGCTTTATTGTGGCCATGACGGGTAACATTTTAACGATGCCAGGTTTGCCTAAAGTTCCAGCGGCCAATAATATTGATATTGACGAAAACGGTAAAATTACCGGTTTATTCTAAGTATTAATTCAAATTTGACAGACTAAAAGGTTAGCGATAACATTTTTCACACAAATAACCCCCTTGAAGAAGCGTTCTTCAAGGGGGTTATTTAGTAGTTAGTTGCCAGCTATTTAGTTACTAATTAACCGGAGTAATAAACTCACAATCAAAAAGGTAACTGACATCGCCATAATAACTAAAATACTACCATTTTTAGGGAATAAACGGGATTGTAAACCGGTGGCGACTAACCCAAAGCCCACAATGGCTGTTAGGGATAAAAGAAGCTCAAAGAGGCTAATTTGCGTGCCGTGATCACTTAGCGGAAGGATGGCAAAAGTTGCTAAAAATGCCAAAATAATTCCTAATAAAACGGCGGCAACAATACCAGATTTTAAATTGCTAAACATTAAAAGCACCTCAAAATTGAAAATATAACTTAATTGTAACATGAATGCGCAATGGCTGACTTGTAAATTTACAGCGAATAAATAATAATTTTTTATTTAAATTTAACTTTTTCATACTTAAAGTAATTAAAAAAAGGATATTATGAAAAATAATAATTTCAATTAAGGAGTACTAGCAGAATGTGGTTATTAACACTTGGATTAGTTTTAATCGGTAGTATTACGTTGTTAGGGGCTTTAAATCAAGGAATAAAATGTAAACATATGACAAAGCAAGTAGTTACTTCCAAGGGATTGTGTTATTACAATTTTTCGATTATCGGTTTATTTTTGGTTTATTTAATGGTTGAGTATTTTACCACGATGGTGGAAGCCTATAAATTATTATTGTTAGCGATTATTTTTGTGTTAGAAGCGTGGGCATGGTTATTGAAATATCAGTTAGCTGAGCGAATTCCCAAAAGTAGTAATTAAAATAGAATATCCCGACCACATTTTTAAACTCAGTCGGGATATTCTATTTTTAGTTATTTTAATTAATTGGCTCAATGCGCACGGCAGTCCCATAAGCGGCCACTGAATCCCCGATTTGACTAGAACTGGTGTCAAATCGGAACATAATGACCGCATTGGCACCTAACTCAGCGGCTTGGGCTTGCATACGTGCGAGTGCTTCAAAGCGGGCATCATCTTGGAGTTGAGTGTAACCGCGAATTTCGCCGCCAACAATACTTTTCAATTGTTGACCAATGTTTGAAAAAATATTTCGTGACCGGGTAGTTTGACCAAAAACTTCGCCAAAGGTTTTGACAATTCGGTAATTAGCAATATTTTCAGAGGTAACAACTAAAACCTTATGCGTATTTTCCATACTTAAATCCCCCATTACTAGTTTAAGTTAACAGCCTGATTATAGCATGGATTTACGTAAATTTTGGGGATTAAAGAACGGCTTGTAGATCGGGTTCAATTTTACTTGGTTCGGTTTGCGGTGCATAACGTTTAATAACATGGCCGTCTTTATCAACGAGGAATTTCGTAAAGTTCCATTTAATTGCTGAACCTAAGGTACCAGGTTGTTCGTGTTTCAAATATTTAAATAATGGACTAGCACTATCACCGTTAACTTGAATAATATCGTGCATGGGGAATGTCACTCCATAAGTCATACGACAAGCCTCAGCCGCTGCGGCAGTAGTGTTTTCTTCTTGTTTAAATTGGTTAGAAGGAAAACCTAACACAACTAGCCCTTGGTCAGCGTACTTTTTATAAAGGGTTTCAAGTTCATTAAATTGCGGTGCGAGTCCACATTTAGTAGCAGTATTAACGATAATCATTGGTTGACCTTTATACCGGTCAAGTTGGTAGGCATTGCCTTGTTCGTCAGTAACAGTAAAATCGTAAATTGAAGTCATGAGCTTCCTCCTAAAATTGGAGCACCGTTTGCTAAAGTCAAATGTGTAAGCTAAATATTTGGCGCATAGCCTCCGAAATGCTATATTATAGATGTGACCAAGTCACACTCTAGATAGTCTCCAAGCTAACTATATGTTGATTTCCTCCTACTAGTTGTTGGGTAGGAGGTTTTTTATTTACATAAAGTAAGTACTTGTTGATTGAGTTAAATATACCTAATTGGTCAGTAATAGTCAAAGGTTAAATCATTAATTTTTGGTAAAACGTTAACCATTTGACGATAGTTGTGAATAGTGGTAAATTAAGCGTGTAATATTTAAGGTTTTTTATATTTGTTTTTATTTTAATTAAGTAAACTAATTCTGAAGGTTAGCTATTGTGGTTTAAAATAAGCAACAGTTAATTAACAAATTATCTAAGAGGAGTTAATTATGATCATTCGCCCATTGGAAAAACGCGATTTGCAATATATTTACCGTCAAGAAAATGCCCGTCGGGTGATGGCTTTGTGGTTTGAAGAACCATACACATCATTTGATGAATTAGAAATCTTGTATGATAAACACGTCTTAGATCAATCAGAACGCCGGTTTGTGATTGATGTTGACGGCCAATTTGCTGGTGTTGTTGAATTAATGTATATTGATTATTTACACCGTAATACTGAAATTCAAATTATTGTTGATAGTAAATTTCAAGGACAAGGCTTAGCCCAACAAGCACTTGCAAAAGGGGTAGAATACGCCTTCAAAGTTCTCAACATGCACAAAGTATACTTATATGTCGATGTTGATAATGCAGCGGCGGTCCATATTTATAAAAAATTAGGGTTTATTGAAGAAGGCCGTCTGCGAAACCATTTCTTTGCAGAAGGTCGTTACCACGACAGTTTTGTTATGGGGTATTTAATTGATGAATATGTTGCCCATCAAAAAAAGGCCTGAGCATATTAATTGGGTTTAACGGTAATAAATGCGATAATAATATTGTTCAATATTGATAAAATAATCATTAAGATGGGGGAATAATTATGGCTTTAGAAGATAAGCTCGAAAATGCAAAAGACAAAGTAGTCGGCAAAGCAAAAGAGGTTGAAGGTTCAGTCACTGGCGATTCTGCCCGTGAAGCAGAAGGTAAGGCCCAAGGAGTATTTGGCAAAATCAAAGACAAAGTCGAAGATGTTGTTGAAGACGTTAAAGAAAAATTTGATAAGGATTAACATATTTATACATGTTAATTTTATGAAGGAAAGGTCTTGATGATCTTTTCTTTTTTTTATGTAAATTTACTTTAATAAAACGTATCATTGGGAAACCTTTAACTGGTATAATGCTTATTGTTATAAATTTTTAAACTACTTGGAGTATGAAATGAATTCAAAATATCTAGGAATAATGTTAGCTGCATTAGGGGCAACATTTTTTGGAATCAGTGCGGCATGTTCGAGTTTGTTGTTTAATCATATTGCAGTAGCACCAGAATGGTTAGTTTCCGTGCGGATGTTCTTTACTGGCATAATTTTACTCGGCTACTTGAGTATTAAACGACAACCGATATTTTCGATTTGGCGTAATAAACGCGACGTTATCTTATTAATTTTATTTGCAATTTTTGGTGTCTACATATCTCAAACCGCATTTATTTTTTCAGTCTACTATGGTAATGCGGCGGTGGGTACGATTTTACAAGCGTTAGCACCAGCAATTATTGTGTTGGCATTATTAGCTTTTAAACGCGTTTTACCACGGGTTAGTGAAGTAATTGCGATTATAATCTCACTAGCCGGGGTCTTTTTATTAATTACAAATGGTAATTTAGCAAAATTAGTTGTGCCCAAAGCGGCCATTTATTGGGGCTTAATTTCAACGCTTGGAACCGTCGCATATACATTAATTCCCCGGGGATTATTGCAACGTTATTCACCGTTACCAATTGTTGGCTGGGGCATGCTTATTGGCGGAATTTTTTCAAATTTCCAACATCCAGTTTGGAAAATGCCGGCGCACTTTGACGTTCAAGCCGCGGCTTATGTGGTGGCAATTGTCATTATTGGGACCTTATTATCGTATGTTTGTTATTTAATGAGTTTGAACTATTTATCACCAGCCATGGTTAGTATGTTAGGGACGTTTGAACCACTAACTGCGACGATTTTAGCGGTTATTTTACTGAATGTTGGCTTTCAATTTTGGCAAGCAATTGGTACTATTTTAGCGCTTGGGGCGGTAATTATTATTAATCTACCAGCCGAAATAAAATGGCGGGCGTGGTTTGTTAAATAAGTGTTTGAATTAGGTAAATTTAACCTCTTTTAACATTAAACGGTTATAATTACGATGTAGTTATCAGTAAAGAAAGCCGGGGAAGATGTTAATGGAACAAATTAAAATTGGAAAAACCGATGTTATCACGACCAAATTAGGTCTCGGAACGAATAAAGTTGGGGGCCATAATTTATTTCCTAACTTACAGGATGCAGATGGAATTGAAGTTGTAAAAGCAGCTTTGACAAGTGGGATTACTTTATTGGATACAGCTTTTATGTATGGCTTGGGGCAGTCTGAAAATTTAATTGGCCAAGTTTTACGTGATTATGACCGTTCAAAAGTAACAATTGCCACGAAAGCAGCTCATGATCCACAAAAAGGATTACAATTAAATAATACGCCGACCTTTTTAACCCAGTCAGTTGATGATGCGTTACGCCGCCTCCAAACCGATTACTTAGATATCTTTTATATTCATTTTCCGGATGAAACGACCCCTAAAGCAGAAGCGGTCGGGGCATTGCAAAAGTTAAAGGAAGCCGGTAAAATTCGGGCGATTGGAATTTCTAATTTTAGTATTGACCAAGTAAAAGAAGCGAATGTTGATGGCTATGTTGATGTGGTTGAAGATGCGTATAGCTTAGTTGAACGCCAAGCAGAAACGGATTTATTCCCATATTTAAGTGCTAATCAAATTTCATTTGTCCCATACTTTCCACTAGCTTCAGGTTTGTTAACTGGCAAGTACACACCTGATCAACAATTTAGTGAAGGTGATTGGCAATTTGGTCGTCCAAACTTCCAAAATCCACGTTATCAACAAATTTTGACGGCTCTTGATGGAATAAAACCGATTGCTGGTAAATATCAAGCGACGGTAGCGCAAGTACTCCTAGCTTGGTATTTACACAATCCAGCGATTGCTGCGGTTATTCCAGGGGCCCGGGTTGCGACGCAAGTATTAAGTAACGCAAAGAGTGCTAATCTACAATTAACGGCTGAAGAATATCGACTAATTGACGAAGCCTTCAAATTCTAATAGAATCAAAAAGGAGCTGTGACATAACGCTTTTCTGGTAGTAATTTGCTGCCAAAACGCGCTCCAGCAGTCCGATATATTCGAAATACGACAAAATCCTCTACGAAGAATTTCTTCATAGAGGATTTTTAGTGTATTTCTCGATATCGCCCGACTTCTGTCACGCTCCCTTTTATTTTTTAACAACTAACGTAGGTCAAGGATTTATTGGTACTTAGCAGCAATCGTTGTAATCGCATTTGAAATAATCTCATCGGTTGCTTGGGTTGGGTAAGCTAAGTAAATCGGCCGTGAATATAGGGCATCAAGTTTAGTTGTAGGAAGCGTGCTAGTGGTTAACGCTTTAGAAATAATAGTTTTACCAACGTGGTGGGCCACCAAACTTAACCGAGTGAAATCATCATTAACATTGATTGAATCATCAATAAATAAATCTTTTTCACGGAAGTATGTTTGGAAAAATGGATAATCAGGATGGTTTAAATTAGGCACAATCCATTCAGTAGCTTGCAGATCACCGGCCAAAATCAATTCATCATTAAACGCGGGAATACACTCAAAGTTAAGATGATTAATAGCTTTTTCTGACAAGAATAAATCAAATTGTTTAGTATCTAATTTATTGAAAAGTTCGTCATTGGGAGCAATGGTGATTTGATAAGCTAAAGTTGGGACGGTTTGCTTAATAAGTGCAATAATGTCTGGCAAAAAAGTACTACTAGCAAGTTCTGTGGTAATAATTCGGAGGACACTTTTTTGTTGTTGCTCTTGTGAAATTTCAAAGATAGCTTTACGCCACTCGGTTTGCATTAAGAGTAATTTTTGATATAATTTTTCACCATTAGCTGTGGGTACGATTTCTGATCGACCATTACGTTCGAAAAGTTTCATATGTAGTTCAGCTTCAAGTTGGCGAATATGTACAGAAACGGTGGGCTGTGAAATAAAAAGTTTTTCAGCAGCCTTGGTGAAACTACGGCCTTCAAAGACGGCAAAAAATGTTTCTAGATGCTTGAACATTAAATAATTCCTCACTATTAAAAGTATGCTTATCAATTTTAGTATACTGAGTAATTTGCGAATGTCTATATTTTTGTAACATACAAAGGATAATTGATGTTTTCTATAAAAAAAATCTAATTAAAAACCACTTTTACGCTTAATTACGTTAAAGTGGTTTTATTTTGTATATTAATTACTCACGGACATAGGTTAAATTGATTAAACCTGTAATTGCAATAATTAAACCGGCCTTTAAAGCACTATCCGATTGCAAGCCATTTTTGAACATGTCAATAAGTGGATGTGTCACTAAAATGACAGCTGTAAAATCA
This sequence comes from Periweissella ghanensis, assembly GCF_918814755.1. Classification (GTDB taxonomy): domain Bacteria; phylum Bacillota; class Bacilli; order Lactobacillales; family Lactobacillaceae; genus Periweissella; species Periweissella ghanensis. Next base: position 21,750 of record NZ_CAKKNT010000019.1, read on the forward strand.
ATGATTGTCAAAATTGTAAGAAGCCACTTTCGCTGCATATCGAAACTCCTGTTACATTATTAAGGTAAAATTCATTTTAGCATACTCTAGGGATGATGTTAAATTATTTATTAATTTTTTTAAGAATTAATTAGTGAACGGAACTGTTTTTTTACACCAATTTAACATCACACTTGTTAGGATAATTTATATCAATTTTTGGAGGAACAAAAGCAATGGTAATCTTTTTATGGCTTGGCTTTGGGTGCATTGTCGGGTTAGTTGCTTATTTATTTTATATTTTAATGCGAGGTGATCGAGCATGATTTGGGTTCGCGATGTCGTAATTATTGCAATTATTTGTTTATTAGCAATACCAATTGGAAATTATATTTATCGGGTGTTAAATGGTGAACGGACTTGGTTAACCCGCGTGTTACAACCACTTGAACGCTTAATTTATCGCGGATTAGGGTACCATGAGGGCCAACCAACTGCCATGACGGCTAAAACGTATGTTGGTGCGGTGATTAGTATTAGTAGTTTAAGTTTTATCGTTGTGTTTGGCTTACAATTACTACAAAAATGGTTACCGTTAAATCCGAATCATGTTGGCAACGTTAAATGGGATTTAGCATTTAATACGGCCGTTAGTTTTGTCACCAATACTAATTGGCAAGCCTATAGTGGTGAAACCACGATGTCATATTTAACGCAAATAATTGCCTTGACTACGCAAAATTTCTTATCACCAGCAGTCGGCGTGGCGGCTTTATTAGTGATTATGCGTGGCTTTAAACACACGCATGCGACAACCGTAGGGAACTTTTAGCAAGATATTACCCGCTTTATTTTATACGCTTTAATGCCACTGGCTTTAGTGTTGGCCATCATAATTGTTGCTTGTGGTGGGGTCCAAACTTTACATGCTAATATTCAAGCCGGTCGGACGCTAATTCCTCTTGGACCAGCCGCTAGCCAATATGCCATTTCCCTACTTGGAAGTAACGGTGGGGGCTTCTTTGGGGCTAACGGAGCGATTGCTTTTAGCAACCCGAATGCGCTAAGTAATTTCTTTGAAATGATTGCTATTCTGTTAATACCAGCCGCATTAGTTGTGACGTTTGGTCGGTTTACGGAAAAACGCCAAGCCCGATTAATTTTCACTGTGATGTTAATATTTTTGAGTTTAGCGATTATCGGGACAACTTTAGCCGAATTACACACCGGAATTAAATTTACGGGTGTGACGGGAACCAGTGCCTTAGAAGGCAAGAATGTCATCAATGGCATTGGTAATTCAAGTCTTTGGACGACGCTTTCAACGGCGGTATCAAGTGGTTCAGTTAATGCTAACTTGGATAGCTTTACCGCTTTAGGTGGTTTGATTCCCTTATTATTAATTCAATTAGGTGAAATTATCTTTGGTGGGATTGGTTCTGGTTTGTACGGGATGTTGGCCTTTGTCCTCTTAACGGTATTTATTAGTGGCTTAATGGTTGGTCGGACACCAGAATATTTAGGTAAGAAAATTGAACCATATGAAATGAAAATGGTCTCATTAGCCATTTTATTTCCCCCAATTCTGTCATTAATTGGGACGGCCATCGGGGTTAACTTACCCCATATTCAAGCCAACTTAACTAATCACGGTGCGCATGGTTTTACTGAAATTCTATATGCCTTTTCATCAATGGCCAATAACAATGGATCAGCTTTTGCTGGTTTTAACGCTAACCAAATTGGAGTTAATTTAGTTGGTGGTTTATCGATGACAGTAACGCGCTTTGTGCCATTAATTGCAATGATTTTAATGGGTGGAAGTTTGGCTAAGAAGAAATTGGTTGCCAAGGGCGCCGGTACATTACGAACAGATACCGTTTTATTTGGTGTTTTGTTAATTTTTATTATCTTATTAATTGGGGCGTTAAACTTTGTGCCCGCACTAGTACTTGGCCCAATTGCCGATTTTTTAGGCTAATGAGCGATATTTAGGAGTAGTAACATGGAAAATGTTGTTTTAGCAATCAAAAAACTTTCACCACGGGTTCAAGTGAAAAATCCGGTGATGTTTGTGGTCTATATTGGGGCCATTTTAATTAGTTTATTATTCGTGGCGGGCTTTATGGGCGTTAACCCTGGTAATGGGGAATATACATTTAGTATTGCGATAATTTTGTGGTTAACCGTGCTATTTGCCAATTACGCCGATGCCATCGCTGAAGGTCGCGGTCGAGCGCAAGCGGATAGTTTAAAAAAATCAAAACAAGATGTCGTGGCATATCGCCTTACAAATGAAGCGACCCAAGCCACAGAAGAAATCATTTCAAGTCAATTAGTGCCGGGGGATGTTGTCCTAGTGACTGCTGGTCAACAAATTCCGATGGATGGGGAAGTCATTCAAGGTACGGCAGCAGTTGATGAAAGTGCCATTACTGGTGAATCTTCACCAGTTGTGCGTGAAGCTGGTGGTGACCGGAGTGCGGTTACGGGTGGGACGATGGTTTTATCAGATGTTTTGACAATTCGTATTACCGCTAAAGCCGGTGAAAGTTTCCTTGATCAAATGATCAATATGATTGAAGGGGCGCAACGAAAAAAGACCCCGAATGAATTAGCACTGCAAATTTTATTAGTGACGTTAACGATTATTTTTTTAATTGTTGTCGCCACGCTTTATCCGTTTAGTAATTTTGCTAATCACGCTGCTAATCAAACGGTTTCAGTTACTAATTTAACGGCCTTACTAGTTTGTTTAGCCCCAACCACGATTGGTGCATTACTTTCAGCTATTGGAATCTCAGGGATGAGCCGGCTAAACAAGGAAAACGTCATGGCCAAGAGTGGTCGGGCGATTGAAGCCGCTGGGGATGTCGATGTTTTATTACTAGATAAAACTGGTACGATTACTTTAGGAAATCGGCGGGCGGTGGCTTTATATCCGGTTAATGGCGTTGATGCTCAACGATTAGCAATGAGTGCTTTGTTATCTTCAATTGCCGATAGTACCCCGGAAGGTCGGAGTGTCGTTGAACTAGTGGCCGAACAATTTAAGTTAACTGCCGCTGACTATGACACAACTAACGCAGAATTTGTTCCTTTTACGGCTAAAACTCGGATGAGTGGATTAGACCTTGCTGGCCATGCCTACCGTAAAGGAGCAACGGATTCAGTTAAATCGTTTGTGGAAAGTAGTCACCACGCTTGGCCAACTGATACCGGTACGATTGCCGAACAAATTGCTAAAGATGGTGGTACGCCATTGGTTGTGGTTGCCGATGGTGACGTATTAGGGGTTATTCATCTTAAAGATATCATCAAAGAAGGGGTCCAAGAACAATTTGAAGCTCTTCGTAAAATGGGGATTAAATCCGTCATGATTACTGGTGATAATCCGCTAACGGCTGCAGCCATTGCCGCTGAAGCCGGGGTAGATGATTATATTGCCGAAGCAGTGCCTGAATCAAAATTACAAGTGATTAAAGAATACCAAGAAAATGGCCACCTAGTTGCCATGACTGGGGATGGGACCAATGATGCGCCAGCTTTAGCCCAAGCCGATGTGGCCGTCGCTATGAATACGGGAACCGTTGCGGCCAAAGAAGCTGGAAATATGATTGATCTTGATTCAAGTCCAACTAAATTAATTAAAATTGTCGGCGTTGGGAAACAACTTTTAATGACGCGGGGTGCATTAACCACTTTTAGTGTGGCTAATGATGTTGCCAAATATTTTGCGATTCTACCGGCCTTGTTTGTCGGCGTATATCCACGCTTAAGTAGTTTGAATTTTATGCATTTAACGAGCCCTAAAACGGCGATTCTCTCAGCGTTGATTTACAATGCGTTAATCATCATTGCCTTGATTCCCATCGCATTACGGGGCGTTAAGTATAAGGAAATGAATGCTAACCAATTACTCCGACAAAATTTATTGATTTACGGACTCGGTGGCTTAGTTTTACCATTTATCGTAATTAAAATTTTTGATATCGGATTAACTTTACTTGGAGTAAAATGAGGTAATTAAAGTGAAAGTTTTATTTAAACAAGCAGCTATTATTTTGGGCTGTCTAATTATGGGGACCTTAGTCTATACTGGAATCACCACAGTGGTCGCTCAAACGGTATTTCAGCAATCCGCCAATGGTAGTTTGATTTATCAACACCAGCATGTTACCGGTTCAAAATTGATTGCGACGGATCCTATTAACCCTAAATTATTTGTTGGTCGGGTGAATGTTGCCAGCAATTTAGCCCCCAACAGTAGTGCTGAAAAAGCGGCAGTTGCCAAACGAGTTGTTCAATTGCGTGCCCTTGATCCAACTAATAGACAACCAATTCCGGTTGATTTAGTAACAGGTTCAGCCAGTGGAAGTGATCCGTATATTAGTGTCGCGGCGGCTAAGTACCAAGTTACGCGGATTGCCCATGCGAATAATTTAAGTCCGACCCAAGTCCAAACAATTATTAAAAATGCGACTACTAGTTGGTTTAATAATTTATTAGGCACACCAGCCGTTAATGTAGTTAAAGCAAATTTGGCATTACAAGCAAGTGTTAAGTAAGAATCGAGGTTGAAAATGGTTAAAGATGCCCGCACGTGGCTAGATGAAATTAATGCTGCGGCAACAAAACGTGGTCGCTTAAAAATTTTTTTAGGATATGCGGCGGGGGTTGGTAAAACCTATCGGATGCTCGAAGAAGGCCATGCCTTATTAGAAGCCGGGGTGGATATTGTCATTGGGTATATCGAAACGCATCAACGGGTTGAAACCCAGACTTTAGTCGCTGGATTTGAAGTTGTGGCCGGTATTGATCATCAATATCGGGATACGGTCATTACTGAGTTATCAGTAAAAAATATCATTGCTCGACAACCAGATGTCGTTATTATTGATGAATTGGCACATACCAATAGTAGTTCATGGAATCGGAAACGGTATCAAGATATTGAAGAAATTTTATCTTCAGGGATTTCAGTTTATACGGCCGTCAATGTCCAACATTTGGAAAGTTTACATGAATTAATTAAATTAATTACGAATGTTGACGTCAAGGAAACCGTGCCGGATAGCTTTATTACGCATGCTGATAACCTCGAATTAATTGATATTGAGCCGCGGGTATTGTTAAATCGGTTAGAAGCCGGGAAAATATATCGTAAATCGCAAGCTAAATTAGCGGCGCAAAATTTCTTTAAATTGGCACATCTAACACAATTACGCGAAATTGCCTTACAGCAAGTTACCCGTCAAGTTAGTCAACATAATTCGCAACAAGGGCAACAAACACGGCATTTTTTAGTCGCTATTAGTGAATCCCCCAATGCGATTAATGCGATTCATTGGGCGTATCGGCAGGCACAAGCATTTGATGCCCCTTGGACGGCGGTCTATGTCAATACGCATGAAAACTACTTGCCGAGTGCAACCTTAAAAGCGAATTTAAAAGTGGTCCAAGAATTGGGTGGGGAAGTTGCCATGCTAACTGGGACTTCAGTTAGTGATGCTTTAATCCAGTACATGCAGGAAATTAAAATTTCTAATTTAGTGATTGGTAAGCATACGCAACGTACTTGGCGCGGTATTTTTCAACAAAATATTGAAGATAAAATCATGACCGCTATTCCCTTTGTTGATATTCAAATTATTCCAGGAATCACGCAACCAACCACATGGCAAGCACGGTGGTTACCAATTCGTAATAAATTGAAGCAAGTGCAGATGACGGATTTTGTAGTTGCGGCAACTTTTTTAATGTTAGCCACCGTGGTTAATTTAATGTTGCATAGTTTACTAGCCGAAAATTCGATTAAAATTATGGTTTATTTTAGTGCGGTGGTGTTAATATCACGGTTTACGAAGGGCTATTTGGCGGGGATTATTAGTAGTTTAGTTAGTGTGGCATTATTTGATTATTTATTTGTGCAACCAGTTTTTTCATTAAAAATTGCGCAAAGTTACTACGGAATTGTCTTTTTGATCATGATTGTGACGACTAATATAATTAGTGGTTTAACTTCAAAATTGACGGCACAAATGAAATATTCAGTTAAAGAAGCCAAGCGTAGTGCGATGCTATCAGATTTGAGTACAACGTTAATTGGTTTAAGTGAACCCCAAGCGATGAGTCAAAAATTAGCCGATGTTTTAAGTGAATATTTTGGCCATCACGTGCAAATTTATTATCGTCGTAATCACGCAGTTGTTAGTCACCATTCACAGACACAGGCATTTATGGTAGACGCGAATAACCATGAAATAATTCAGTGGGTTTGGCACCATAATCAAGCCGCTGGAAATGGTACGGAAACCTTAAGTGGCCGTAAATTATTTTACTTACCAATTAGCTTTAAGCAACGGCCCTTAGCGGTTTTAGTTGTTAATGGGCGGGAATTTAACTATCGAGAGCGCTTGGAATTAGGTATTTTTTTATTTCCGTTAGCTTTAGCCTTGGATAATTATTATTTGGAGCAAGAAAAACATCAGATTGCCTTGGATAGTGCTAATAATCAATTAAAAAGTGATTTATTACGGTCGATTTCACATGATCTACGTACACCACTTACGAGTATTATTGCAAGCACGGATCATTTATTAACCGGGGATAATTTGACGACGGATGAGGAATTATTGCTAAAAAATATTAATAAAGAAGCCAACTGGTTAGTCCAAATGATTGCCAATATTTTGACAATTACTAAAATTAGCCAAGGTAAGGTTACTTTAAAGCGCACACCGGAAGTATTAGAAGATGTAATTATTGCAGCTGAAGAAAAATTTAAATGGATCAATCCAGGCTTTAAAATGCAATTTAAAGTTCCGGAGCAGCTAATTTGGTTAGATATTGATAATAATTTATTTCAACAAGTCTTGATAAATTTGTTTGATAATACTCAAAAGCATGGGGATGGCAGTCAGGTCGTTAATGTTTTGGTGCGCCCCCATTCAACGACGGTTGATATCGTAATCCAAAACTATGGAGCATTATTTTCTGAACACCAGATGCAAAAGTTGGGGCATATCCAATCGGAATTAAATAGTCAAAAATTAGATAAAAAACGGGGTCTAGGCATTGGTTTATTCTTGTGCCAAACAATCATACACTTGCACCATGGTCAATTGACGTTTAGTAATTGGCAAACAGGCCCACAAGTGATTATTACATTACCAATCAAGGAGTCAAGGGATGCTTAAAAAAACGATGCTAGTCATTGAAGATGATCAATCCATTCAAGACATTCTTAATTGACCTTGCATGCGGCTAACTTTGAAGTTTTGCAAGCCTTTAATGGCGCGCAAGCTCAAACCATGTTACAAGCAGCAAAAGTGGATCTAATTATTTTAGACTTAGGGTTACCAGATATTGATGGGGCCGAATTATTAGTGCAATTACGTAAGTCAACCGTAGTTCCCGTGCTTGTGTTGACTGCTCGCACGGAAATTAATGATAAATTAACGTTATTTAGCAATGGGGCCGATGATTATATTACCAAGCCCTTTGAAGAAGCTGAATTAGTTGCCCGGGTAATGGCGATTATGAAACGGACGTATCATATAACTGGGTATGGTCGGGGCACATATCAAAGTGGAGCGTTAGTAATTAATTTAGAACAACAGATGGTTTATAAAGAGCAGCAAGAATTACATTTGACCAAAAATGAGTATGCCTTACTAAGTAGCTTATTACAAAATCCGCAAGTTGTGATGGATTATGCCACGTTAATTAAGAATGTTTGGGGTGCTCAAACGTTACCAACGCAAAATGAGACGTTGCGGGTAACAATTGCTAACCTACGCCGTAAGCTGGGCACATATCACGATGAGCAGTATATCGGGACTGATATCGGTGTTGGCTATCGGTGGAAATTTGATACCCAGATTGTCGAAGGATAATTAATCGGTAATGCGATGTTAAGGTAACCTAATTTTACTAACAACAGGTATAATGGAGTTACAAAATTATATTCGGAGGGTTTGGTATGAAAGTGGTTATTTTTGGTGGCTCAGGTTTTTTAGGAACAGGCATTGTAACACAATTATTAAAGGATCCGGCAAATGAAATAACCATCATTTCACGCCGTGCTAAACCTGATAAGCAGCCTGCAACAGTAGACTGGGTTAAAAGTGATTTATTACGCGATGCCCATTGGCATGAAAGTGTCCAAGCGGCCGATTGGGTTATTGATTGCATTGGCATTTTATTGCCTAACTGGAAGCATCACGTTACTTATCACAACGGGATTTTTCGGCCAGCCCAAGTGATTATTGATTACTTAACGATTTTACCGACCGAAAAGCGGCCTAAATTTATGTTTATTTCAGCTAATCGGGGACCATTCTTTATGGCACCATATATGCATGCTAAACAGCAAGTTGAACAATTAACGACAAAATTACCGGCGGAGCAAGTCAAAATTGTCTATCCAACGGTAATGTATGATAAATCACGACCATACAGTGTTATGATGGCCTTGGGCATGGGTATTTTAACTTTAATACCCGGAATCAAAGTGCTAATGCGCGGATTTGAACCGATGAAGCGTAGCCAAGCAACACGTGAGATTGTGAAGTTACTACACGGTGAAAAATCCTTTATTGCGGCGCGCCGCAGATAAACTAAAATAGGGGAGTGTAACAGAAGTCGGGCGATATTGAGAAATACATTAAAAATCCTCTATGAAGAAAATTCTTCGTAGAGGATTTTTCGAATATATCGGACTACTGGAACACGTTCTAGTAGCAAATTACCACTAGGAAAGAGTAATGTCACACCCCCTTTTAATATCCTTGAAATTTTAAATATTTGTAACTAAAACGAAATTTGTATTCAATTAAACTTATGATACTATTTATAAGTAACGTTATTGATTTGGGGAGGAGTCGATTATTAAAAAAATACAAAACAGCGTTGGGTATATAATATTTGCTGTAATTGCCATGGTTTATATTATCAATGCCATCAATGTTAATAATTTTATCGTTTATTTCAATAATAATTTTGTAAATACAATTTTTCGTGATGAATCGTTTACGATTGGGTTACTTAGAAATACATATGGCAATATCATTCGCTACGATGCCTTAGATGTTCATCCACCACTCTATTATTTAGTATTAAAATTCGTAACGATGCCCTTACAAATCTTAAAGTTGACACCTAATCAAATAATTGTCAGTTATCGATTATTCTCATTAATTATGTTGGTTGTGGGCTTAGTTGGGATGAATAAAGTTGCCAAATTGTTGGCAATTAAAACCAATATTTGGACGTATAATCTATTTTTATTAGCACCTTCGATTTTAATGTATTCCAATCAAATTCGAATGTATCAATTGGCAGGAACTTTTATTGCCTGGTTTATTTTCATGCTATTAAAGTATGAACAAACCTTACGAGTAAGATGGTTTATTGGTGCCATCTTACTCGCTGAAATGGGGGCCTATACCCATTATTTTACTGCTTTAAGTTGTGGTCTGATATTAATAGGATTTATCATTTTTGCCCAGATCAATAAACAAAAGCAAGTAGTGTTGGAATTAACGGTTGGTTTAATTAGTTATATTGTGATGTATATACCATGGTCATTTGTCGCCTTTAAGCAAGTTACTTCAGTTACGAAAGCGTTTTGGATTACACCAATCGCTTCAAGTCAGGCTTTGTTCAATTTGACTGGGGGCGAGCAGACCGTAAATGCGGCTAATATTGGCATGTATATGTGTATCGTTTTGGTAATAATGCAACTATTTGTATTTATGGTGGAACGTTGGGCCGTTATTAGTCAAATTTTATGTCTGTTATTATTGGCAATTTTAAGTCTATATGGTTTAGGGCTTATCTTTATGGTATTAAATCATCCAATCTTAATTGCCCGGTATTTATATCCGTTATTCTTTTGCTATTTATTTTTACTGTTGGCCTTAATGACTACCAAGGTTAATAGCTCAAAAGTTATTTTAAGTATGCTGTTTTGTGGCTTAATTTTTCAAAATGGCCAATATATGTACTTACATACGGTGGCTATTGCCCCTAATATTGTGCAAATTAATGATAAACCGCAAACTGGGATTGTCAAAATAACGGAGACGATTCCAGCCGATGATACTGATCATTTTTTAGCTACAGTTACGAAAAACCCTGATCAAATTTTTGTGATTAATAATCAATCAATTTACAATATCACTGGCCGGTATCATTTGAGTGAATTAAGTGAAAAGGTGCGGCCAAACTTAATGTCATATGCAATGTATGATAACCGCTTTAAAGACTAATTATTTTTTAAATACAAAAAAAGCCCTGAGAAAAATTTTCTTAGGGCTTTTTATTAGGTTGCTTGTAAGAACAAGTTTTAATAATTTTTTAGTTTAAAGTAAGCGATGCTACTAATAATGACAATTATTAAACTAATGCTCGTTAAGATATTATAACGGGCGGTGGCTTTAGGAACTAACTTAAGGTTTATTTTTTGGGCATTAGTGTTAAACATGATAGTACCACGTTTTGACGCCGTATAACTGGTCGCAATGCCGTTGACATAAAGGTAGTATTGATTTTGATAGTTCAAGATTGGTACGTCAAGCGTATGGCTGTGTTTAGAATTTAAAATGGTAGCCGTGACAATATTATTTCTTTGCACAGGATATTTACTAAAGGTCGCTCCACCATGCGTACTATTTATTTTTTGCGTGATAATCGAAATGCGTTCCTTTGAACTGTGCATTGGCCAATAATCAGTCATATTAGCATCCATGCCAGTCCCATTAACAAAGCGCGGAATATCTGAATTGTGTAACTTTAACCTGCGCGGTAATGTTGACTGCTTGCTATTAATTAATTCACGTGTGCTTAAATTGGAACTAATAGGTGGTTTTTGGGCATTCATAGTCAATTTATTAATCGCTGTAAACTCGGTTAAAAACTGAATACCGATGAATGCACACAAGATAGTAATGAAAATACGGTTAGGTAACTTACCTTGATATTGTCCAATAATTTGGGTAAAAGCAAAAGCCGCAAAAATAGCTACAAAAAGTGATGTAATACCGATAAAACGCGTTGGAAACTGAATTATTTGAATGGCGGTGTTATTAAACGAATCCCAAGGGATAAAGTTAGTAACGATAACTGAAAGGGTGGCACCAATTAAAAAAACATTTCGGTAGAGCGTGGGTATTTTTTTAAAGTTAATTGTAATATAACCGATGATAAAAATAAACAGTAACCCCAAGCTATTAGATAGTACAACGTTATTATTTAAACTATTAATTAGTAGTTGCGTATAATTAACGGTTACGCTAGTTAATGAATATTTTTGTGGCTCTTGAATAAAATTGTGTAGTTCCCAATAATTAACTAAGAATGTTAGGTTCATTAAGACAATTAGGAGGGCTGCTAAAATAAATTTAAGCGTTTTACTAATGAAATTTTGGCGATTCCAAAGGGTATAAATTAGCCAAATAAAAGCTAAGGTTACAACATTAATGATAAATGATAGCACATGCGTTGATAAAATGAAGGATTCACCAAGTGCTAACAAAAAAATTCCTTTAAATTTGTTTTGATGTAAAATTTGGTAAAACCCTAGTAAACATAGCGGTAAGAAGAGCATTGATATCCACTCACCGAGATCATAACGGTAAATGATATTAAAAATATGATAATTCCCCAAAATATAAAAAACAGCAAAAAATAAGGCTTTGAACTGACCCCCATAAATTGGAGTGATGTTTTAAGCGATTAATTGGATGGCATGATTCTGGAATTCAACCGGACTCATGCCATCCAATTTTTCTTTAATTCGTTTGTTAT
>NZ_CAKKNT010000020.1 GCF_918814755.1 Periweissella ghanensis
TTAAAATTAAATACTCTTAATTTTAATTGATTGAGGTGGCTCAATGTTATTGATTATTTTTGGTATACATTTATTGACTAAAAATGGCTCACTTTAGTTTAGCAGTCACATCTTATCTTAGTATTTAATAAACGTGTAATCCTGATCCACGTAAAAAGCTGTAGAAGGTATATTTATGGGACTTTTTGGCGACTCAAAACAAGTTATTAATTTATTTCCAGAATCAAGCGATGAAAAAACATTTTACATTAAGTCTAGTAAAACGACAGTTCGCTTGGATGCTAATTTTATCCGAATTGCTCGTGGTGGAGCTATTAATACCATTTTACAAGGATTAGATGGCGAAAAATCAATTTTATTACGTGAAATAACTGCCTATCAATTAAAAGAACCAGGTCTTACTGTTGGATATCTTCAAATAAACTATCCTGGCTCTCAAGACACTAAAGGTGGAGTAACTGATGCCGTTAAAGACGAAAATACTATCTCGTTCATAAAAACCGAAAAAGAGGATATTCTTCAATTAAAAATCGCGATTGAGAATGCAATTATAAATAAACATTAAATAGTTATTACCACCAAATTTAGATAGATTGTTTCATTATAATTTATTCAGAAACATTTACGTATATTAAGAATATATAATATAATTATTTTTATCTTAATATACGTGCAAAAACTGAACCACGCTAAAAGCTGCGGAGGAATTATAATGTCAAAGAAGATTGTTGATGAGAATGGGAACACCTATGTTCAAAAGAAGCCGTTTTACAAACGTGTTTGGTTTTGGATTGTTATTGTTGTTTTAGTGCTAATTATTGGTGGTAGCATTGGTGGAGGTAATAAAAATAAACCTGTCAACAAGGAATCTAATTCCAAAGTATCATCAAACAAAAAAATAATTACATCAGAACAATTCAACAATTTAAAAGTTGGAGATATGTCAAACAACGGTAACGGCGGTACGAGTTACAAAGACGTTGAATCAATATTCGGTAAGCCGAATTCAACAACATCTTCAAGCATTCAAGGTCAAACTGTAGAAATGGATACTTGGAGCAACTTAGGTGGGGATTATACAACGATGTCATTATCATTCGGTGGTGAAGGCGATAAACGTTCTCTATCTTCAAAATCTCTTACCAGTGCAAAAAGTATTATCAGTGGTGCCAAGATTAGTCAAGCAGACTATGACGCAATTACAACAAATGGAACTATGAACGTGTCTGACTTAGTTAAAAAATTCGGCCAACCTGCTGTTAAGACTGTATATTCAATATTGAATACTGAAACAAAAACTCTTGTCTGGAGTAATGTTAATTCTAACTTAGGTTCAGGAGTTTCACTGACAGTTTCTGGCGGTAACACAGTTATAGGAAAAACAAAGACTTCAAACTAATTAAATGCCCTCTTCGGGCGTATGTACAGAGGTCATTGAAGTCTTGAAAATAAACAAATAAAAAACACCACACGCCCCGTCGAAAGTTTGTGTGATGTCTATGAAATTAATACCCCTACTACAGGGCCTTATGTTTATAATTATAGCATATGTAAGCCCCTTATTTAAGTATCACTACTATACTAGGAGGCTTTTTATTATGGCAACTTTTGAAAAAAGAGGAAAAAATGGCGTGCAGCTGTTTCGATAACAGAATCCGGTGCTCGTAAGCGAGTAACCAAAACATTTAATCTCAAGCGTGAAGCAGAAGCTTGGGCAACTGAAATTGAAGCGTCAGCAAATAACGGTGAATTAATTTTTGAGTCAACTATGAGTTTAGAAGATTATTTCAAACGTTGGTTTGAAAATTATAAAAAAGCTGATCTACGCGAATCATCAATTAAGATGTACCAAACAACTATGATGAACATCAATAAGTATTTCAATGGTATTACCCTATCTAACCTATCAACCGTTAAGTTGCAAAAGAGCTTAGATGAATTTTGCTTAACCCATTCATTAGGTTCAACTCGTATGTTATGGGCCCATATCAAAGCATCATTAATCGATGCCAAAGTTGACCGACTAGTTCGGTTCGACACTTGGTCACGAGTTAAGCCCCGGGCAGAAAAAGCAAAGCGTATTGTTTCTGCTATTTCAGCTACTGAATTCAAACGTTTTTCAGATTACTTGTACGAAAACATCGATAATGACCTTAACCGTCTATATCTAACTGCCTTAGAATCAGGTGCTCGCTTAGGTGAAATTCAAGCACTTACTTACTCTGATTTTAATTTTGAGAAAAACACCATCTCAATTAGTAAATCTTATTCTCGTGCAATCCAAAAAGTAACTGATACAAAGAATACGCAATCGCATCGTGTTCTAACCATGACGGATCAATACATGAATGCCATTAAACCTTTCGTGGTACGTCATCAAGATATATTTGCGAAACCACACCCTAGCACCTTGGCTCGTGACCTGCGTGAGACACTTAATGATGTAGACATTGAATATCATAACTTTCATGCGCTGCGGCACTCGCATGCTTCTTTTTTGTTACACAACGGCGTTTCAATCCAATATGTAAGTAAACGACTTGGCCACAAAAATACCAAAATCACACTTGAAGTATATGCTCACATGCTCACAGAGGAAGAGAAAAATCAAAATGATATTGCACTTTCTGCGCTGGAATTCTCCTAAAGTTTTTCTCGCGCCCCCAATTGCCCCCAAAAGCAAAAAACATAAAAAAGTTTGTGAACAAAAAAAGCCGTAATCCCTAAGGAAATACGACTTTTTCACAAAGTTCAATTACTTAGCAATGATTGCGTTGTATTGTTCACGAGTGTAAACAGATACTTGACGCTTGTCACGGCCTTTACGTTCAAACTTAACAACACCGTCAGCAACGGCGTATAAAGTATCATCGTTACCACGACGTACGTTCACACCTGGGTAGATGTGAGTTCCACGTTGACGGTAGATGATTGAACCAGCAGTCAATGATTGACCGTCAGCTACTTTAGTTCCAAGACGACGACCAGCAGAGTCACGTCCGTTGGCAGATGATCCACCCCCCTTGTGGTGGGCGAACATTGTAAGGCTTTCCATGTTCAATAACATTTTGAGCACCTCCATGATTTAGTTTAATTTTGATTTAGTAAAATTGAATTAGTCAGCAATGATGTCATCGATAACAACCTTAGTGTATGGTTGACGGTGACCTTGCTTAGTGTGCATGTGCTTCTTAGGCTTGTATTTGAAAGTAACAACTTTCTTTTGCTTGCCTTGCTTTTCCACAGTACCTTCAACCTTAACACCAGCAACGAATGGTTCACCAATCTTTGCAGTGCGGTTCTTGTAAAGAACAACCTTGTCAAAAGTAACTTTTTCACCTGCTTCAACGTCAAGCTTTTCAACGTAGATGGCATCACCCTTTTCTACTTTGTATTGCTTGCCGCCAGTTTCAATAATTGCGTACACAGCCATATTGTGCACCTCCTTTGTGTTTTTCTTAGACTCGCCATAACACGCGCTATGCTTAAATACGTGATCCGTGCGGTTGTAGCAACACGTTAAAAACGTGAAACACAACATAGGTTATCTTATCAGATATTATAATTAAGGTCAACTATAAAATAGAAAATATTTTATAATTGGACATCTTCATTATCTTTTGAACGTAGTAAATCTTCAATTGGTTGGTTATTGTGAATCCGTTCAATTGCTAAGGCAAATAATGGTCCCACAGTTAACTGGGTTAATTTACTAAATTGTTTTTCATCCGGCACATTAATTGTGTCAGTCGTAATAAGTTCTTTAATTGGGGCATCACGTAAGATAGCCACTGAATCAGCTGACAATACCGCGTGCGTTGCGACACCATAAACTTCTTTAGCACCAGCAAATGCCAAGGCTTGTGATGATGCAGACATTGAAAGTCCAGTATCAATGATGTCATCGACGATAATTGCGCGCTTACCTGCTACATCCCCAATAATTGATGATGGTCCAGCTTCATCATTGGCATCATCTCGATTATCAATAATCGCAATTGGTGCTTTAAGTAATTCAGCAAATTTTCGGGCACGGCTAACCCCTGAATGTGATGGTGACACAACTACGACATCATCATCAACTAACTTACGACTAAAGAAGTAATTAGCAAGCAATGGTGCCCCTAAAAGGTGATCAATTGGGATATTAAAGAATCCTTGAACTTGATCAGCATGTAAATCAATCGTAATTAACCGATCAACCCCATTCATTTCAAGGAGGCTCGCAATTAGTTTGGCCGTAATTGGTTCACGTGAACGAGCCTTACGATCTTGACGAGCATAACCGTAGTATGGCATCACAACATTAATTGTTGCAGCACTAGCCCGACGTAAAGCGTCAACCATAATCATTAATTCCATCAATGATGTATTGACTGGATCAGCAACAGATTGGATTACATAGACTTCTGCCCCACGTACTGATTCACCAATTTGAATTTGAATTTCACCATCGGCAAAGTGGTTTACTTCTGCTTCACTTATTGAAACGTTCAATTCTTCCGCAATTTTTTGGGCTAATGGTAAATTAGAATTAAGCGCAAAAAGCTTAACCTGTTTTTCTTCTGACATTTTCCTACCTCAATTTCACATTATAACAATTATAATTATCGCAAGCTCAACGGCGTCTTGCAACTAACTTAGTCAACTTTTTCAACAAAATCATATGGTGAGACGTTATTCATCCCAATCATCGGATCAATTTCTTCATTTTCCACCATCTTGGCAGTTAAGATCGTACCAAAAATCGGCGTTGGTTCAGCCAATTCTGCCGATGGATGCCCGTTGGCCTCAACCATGGGTTCCTGATAATTACTTGGTTCATCAAATAAACTCAATGAAGTATTAGCCGCTAACTGTTCACTAATACTCCCCTTTGGTGATGTTACTGGGGGCTGATTAGTCACTGCTACGCTGACCGGCTGACTAATCGGTTCGATTGTCGGTCCCGCGCTAGTCGGCGTTGGTGTAACTAGTTCGATTGCAATTTGATTGGTAATAACACTGGCTTCCCCATTTTGGACTTGTTTAAGCCGTTGTTGGAGTGTACTTGCCCGATGAGCCCCCAAATTGTTAACACCACGTTCAAAGGCTGCTGGTTCACCAATTAAAATCAGCATTTCACTGGCACGCGTGATGCCCGTATAAATCAAATTCCGTTGCAACATAACCGAATACTGTTGCACCATGGGCATAATGACGAGTTTAAACTCACTCCCTTGGGCTTTATGAATCGAGGTTGCATAGGCTAACGTCAAGCGTTTCCACTCTGAACGTGGATACGTAATTTCACCGGCATCAAACGCAATCGTTAATTGATCGACTTTTTCGGTATTTCCCTTGTCAGCTTTTAATGTAATCCCGACGACTTGACCAATATCACCATTAAACACATTACTTTCCGGGCTATTTACTAAGTGTAATACTTTATCACCTACCCGGAACTTTTGCTGATTAAATTCAACTTCGCGCTTTTTCTGCGCATTCAGTGGATTTAAGATATCTTGCATGACTTGATTCAAATGATCAATCCCAGCCGAGCCACGATACATAGGTGCCAAGACTTGCATATCATTAAAGGCAAATCCTTTATCTTGGGCTCGTTTAACAACTTTTTCAATCACACCAGGAATTTGATTGGCATGGGCCGCAATAAACGTCCGATCAGGTTGATTGATTGTTAAGTTAGCTGGTAATTCGCCGTCTTTGATTGCATGGGCTAACGGAATAATTGAACTTTGATTGGCTTGCCGATAAATTCGAGTCAACTCAACTTGTTTGAAAGCCTGACTGGCTAATAAATCTGCAAATACTTGTCCGGGGCCCACTGATGGTAATTGGTCTTTATCCCCCACGAAAATGACTTGCATTTTAGCTGGGATAGCCCCCATCAGTGTATTAAAGAGCAAAACATCAACCATCGACATTTCATCAACAATTAGTAATAATCCCTTTAATGCTTCCACGTCGGGGGCTTCATTCCGCTCGCGACCAGTTAGGCCTAATAAACGGTGAATTGTTTTGGCCGGTAACCCAGTTGTTTCAGTCATCCGCTTCGCTGCCCGACCAGTCGGAGCAGCTAGTAAGATGGGAAAGTTCTCTTCTTTGTAGGCATTGACATCTAAATCGACTTCATGCAACAAAGCAAAGGTGGCCACTAATCCATTAACGATAGTCGTTTTACCGGTACCTGGCCCCCCCGTTAAAACAAAGACGGGGGCGTTGATACCATCAATAATGGCTTGTTTTTGTAATTCATCGTATGTTATTTTGAACATCTTTTCGACTTGCTTAATGGTCGTTAAAATGCGTTCATCACTATACGTAATTAAGTTCTTTTGTTGCGCTGTTTGTATTAACTGCGTGGCACTTTCCCACTCTGCCAAATACAAACTCGCTAAATAGATCCGTTCACCATCCGCTACCACTCGTTGATCTTTCACTAACTGTAATAATGCCTGTTGGACTTGTTCGACGCTGATTTCGATTCGCAACCCAGCCGTTAATAATTGACGCGTTCCTTGAAGTACACTATTAACATCACTATATACATCCCCACTATTAAAGCTTTGTTGGTCTAACGTTGCCAAAATAGCTGCTTCAATTCGTTGCGGACTATCCATTGCAATGCCGATAATTTGGGCGACCTGATCAGCCTTTTTAAAGCTAATCCCTTCAATATCAGCTGCTAACTGATATGGATTGGCATGAATAATAGCTAAGGCATCCATCTGGTATTTTTGGTAAATTGCGGTAGCCAAAGTTGAACCAAAGCCATACTGATTTAAGCCAATGACAACTTGTTCCATCCCATTGTTTAACCGTAATTGTTCGACTAAGTTATTAACGACGTCCGCTTTCAGATTTAAAGCATCTAATTTGCTCGCATCGACTAGAATTTCATTAATCGCATCTAACCCCAACAAATCAACAATCCGTTCGGCCGTTTTTTCACCAATGCCGGTAAATGCATCCCCCGCTAAGTAACTAATTAAGCCACTCTCGGTAGTTGGTCCTTCTGATTGATAGTTAGTTACTTGAAATTGTTGGCCATATTTAGCATGTTGGACCACTTTACCGTAAAATCGGTAGGTACTTTCTTCGCGTAGTTCACCAAAAGAACCAGTGGCAACTATTTCAGGTTCCGTCCAATCAAAATTATTTTCCAACACTTTTAATAAGACTACCTTATAAAAACTATCTGCAGCCGTAAAAAAAATCGTCGAAACTTTACCTAATAAGTAAGGTTGCTCCGTTTGGTCTTCAAATAATGATAATTCATCGTTCATGGTGACTCCTTTTAAAGTAATTCATCTATTTATTTTGTTGCTTGTACACAACTGTGGCAATTTCATCAACCCGTTGCTTATTATCCGCGTAGTACTTGCTATCAAGGGTTTCAACTTGGGCAAAGAAATTTTCACTAGGCTGACCCATGGTTAAGGCGATTATTCCGCGACCAAAGAGGGCTACTACATTTTGGGCATCATAGTCTAGAGCCTGTGTATACATCGTATCTGCTTGCGTAAATTCACCTAATGCTAACCAAATATCACCCAGTAGAACTTTTACGGCAACATCATTTGGTAAATTTTCTTGCGCTGTTAAACCATATACTAAGGCTTGTTGATATTGCTGTTGTTGCATAAAACTTTGCGCCAACATCATAAAAGCATCACCCTTAATATCGACAGCCGTAATTTGTTGATAATATGTCATCGCCTTTTGGTATTCACCGGCGGCATAGTAAACATTCCCCAAACTATACAACAACGTTTCTTTGGCGGTGGCATCGTTATCACTAAACAATCCCAGGGCTTTCATAATCAGTTCTTCGGCTGAATTATAGTCACTTATTTGGGTCAAAACCACGCCTAAATCATTATAATTTCGCCAATCATCCGGGGCAGCGTTAATTTTAGCAATCAATGCTGTAATCGTTTGATCAACTTCATGTGCTAATGCGTTTCGTTTGTCTGCCATTATACCTTCTACCTACTTTAAATCGTATCTGTTGCATTTTGGGGCGCATCTAAATAATCTGTTTGATTACGAATAATTTCCGTGTAATGTTCATTATCCGTGGTTTCTAAAATGGTTAATGAAGTATTACTGATACCGCCACGTGCTCGTAATTGACCTAATGGCACATCAAGTAGCGCCCCTACCCCAGCCGTAATCGCAGCGCCATGTGAAACAAACAACAGATTAGCATCCGGGTTATTAGCAGCCACGGCCGTTTTTACGGTACTAGTAAAGCGTTGCATCACCTCTTCAAACGATTCCGCGCCAATTAGGGGACCATTCCAAAGTTCCGGATTTTCCCGAAACCCAATATATAGCTCAGGATATTGTGCTTTGACATCTTCAAATTTCTGACCTTCCCATGTTCCCAGGGCAAATTCTTTGAGGCCACTCTTTAACGTTAATTGCGGATTACCAACTAAATATGGCCAGACACCTAAAGCAGTCTGTCGGGCACGTTTAATCGGACTAGCATAAATATGGTCAAAAACAATACCTTGATCCTGAAGATATGTTCCCAATTGCTTAATTTGTTGCCAACTTTCATTTAGAAGTTCGGAATCCCCATTGGCTCCTTGGTACCGGCCTTCTAAATTCCATTCAGTTTTACCGTGTCGCACAAAATACACTCTTGTCATCGCTAATCCTCCGCTATGATATTAATAATTAGTATATCATATATCAAAATTACAATACTTCCCGAAGTTAAATTCAATAAATTAACCTGGCCAAATATATTGGCAGACAACAAAAAAATACACTAACAAGTTGGGTGCAATGACCCACGCTTGTTTAGTGTATTTTAACGTATTTAATTATTACGGTTGTACTTAAAGATACCAAAGCGGTGCGTAGTTACTGAATCAACGCTTGAATTATCCGCCACTAAAAGTGCAATCATGACATACAAGATAAAACTTGATTTTGAATATGACGTATATCGTGCCCGCCATTCATCAGCATATTTAGCTTTAAAGCGTCGTAGTCCTTGGAATGAATAGAAGTTAGTCCCAAATTGGTACACCAAATTGGCAATCCGTTCTTCCGTAAAACTACGATAATACGTCCCAACATTCGCAAGTGGCGCCATCCCCAAGTTAAAATCAACATACCCTTGTTCTTGCATGTAAGTGAATAACTTGATAAACATGAAGTCCATCACGCCCGAAGGTGCCGCATCATTAAAACGCATTAAATCAATTGAAATTTCAACGGCATTTTTACTATCCATCACCGTCGTAAAGGCAACAATTTTACCATCCGCATCTTGCACAATGGCAATCGGTTCCTTTTGAAGATAACTTTCTTTAAAGAATCCTAATGAGAAGCCCTTTTCTTTGCGGCCATGTAGCCAATCATTAGAAACATTACGTAAGCGTTGCATGAATTCTTCATCAAATGGTGGTTGCACCACGCTAAACACAAAACCTTCCCGTTCGAGTTTGTTACACATCGTCCGTTCGGCTTTACGTTTTTTACCAGCTAAGGTAAATTCCGGTAATTCAACGTGGGCTTCTTCACCCATTTTAATGAAGTTAAACCCAAATTCATGGGCAAGCATCGCAATCTCTTGGGATACTTCATAAAAGACTGGATCATAACCTAAATCATCACTCTCATGAATAAATTGTTCAATCGCCCACGGGAAATCAAGCGGGTTACCGATTAAATCCCCCATCACAATCAATTTATTATTAACTGGTCGAAATTGAATTGCCACCGTATCTTCACCAGCCGCATTTTGGTAGAAGAAGATTCGCTTGTCATGTAAATACGCCAATTGACTAGTTGCATTACCATTAAAGGTTGCAATAATTTGATCTAAGCGCCCTTCATTACCTTCCATTAGTTCCCCAGGCACCATACGATGACCTTCAAAGAAGCGTTCAATTGAAAAAACAAAGGTCATCACAATTACAATAGCAAGGGCCCCTGAAATCCAAACACTCATTGATGGGAATAAAATAAAATCAAGGTGTTGGGGCCGAATGAACCGAATATTTTTAATTCCTGGTAAACTATATACTCCAATAACGACATACATCATTACCAAGCCGGCCCAAATGAAACCATCAATTGTCCGGGCTTCCCAAGAATAGACAAATTGTTTGCGGAACAACCGCTTGCGACTTAACCAAACTAATAGCATTAAGATAATCGCAAAAGCCACTGATAAATATGATACTTCATGATAAATCATGTAAATTAATGTAAATAACAAAATAACTAAGGTCGGATAAAGGGCCCGCTTAACTTTAGAAGCAATTCCCCGTGCGGCAATTAACAGCATAAATCCTAATAGAATACTTGGAAACTCGGAAATGATATTTGCCGACCACGGATTCAAGCGATGTAACCATTTCCAATACGTAAACGCATCTGGCACAGTTGCATACAAAATCATAATAACCCCTGAGAAGTATAGTAAGGCACTAACAATCCGGTGGCCAACTGACATTAGAATTTCACCAGGCACACCATTGTACCGTTCATTAAAAGTCGTTCCAAAGCTGTGGACTAATAAAATTAACCCAATGGCAAATGGGATAAAGTAATAGGCAATCCGATATAACAGCATCCATGCTAACGCGAGTTCACGATTAACACCGAGTTCCCCTAAACCAAGGATCATAATAACATCAAAACTACCGATCGAACCTGGAATCAAAGAACAAATCCCAATAATCGTCGCCGCAATTAACAGTGGTAAAACTTGATGAAATGGTACTGGCATCCCAAGGGCCCAACCAGCGGTGAAGAAAGTTACGACAACCCCGGTCCATTCCATAATAGAAATCCCGGTAACTTGAAGTTTAAATTTCGTCGTAATAACATTTTTATTTAACGTTGAAGTCACCCAGACAAACGGAATGTACAAGGTTCCACCGACTAACCAGATCCAAAAATTACCAACATAATCAGTCGCAACCCCGGTTAACACCATAATTAACGCCACTAAACTATAAAATGACAATCCCGACATAATAAACATAAAGAGCCGGGTTAATGTAGCTGCAAACTGTTTATTTTCGATTTTCTTACCATAGAACTCTGTGCGTAACCCGACACTAACAAAACCACCAAAGCCGGCTAAGTTATTAATCGTATTAATAACCCAACTACTTTCAAATAAGTAACCAAATGTCAGTTTATTATGTAACGTTTTGTTAAGTAAGTAGTCATAGGCAATCATTGGGGAGACTCCCAGTAATCCAACCACAATTACTACAATAATTTTCCAAAGGGCGACATTCCCAAACTGGTGGGCTAAAGCACCCGGCGATATCGATTTACTAATTGAAATAATTTCTACAAACACGGCTAATGTCACCGTTGCTAAGAAAATTATCTCCAACCACTTTGAATATTTATGAAACAAAGCTTTTATTTTCTTCATTTACTTCCCCTAAATTTAATAAATTCTACGACTTTTTTGGCAAATAAAATTGGATATGTTTTCCCATACGAATGGTGGCCCCCGCTAATGATTTTTAATTCACTATTGGGTAACTCAGCGGCAATCCGGCGCGTATGTGATAACCGCACAACGTCATGATTACCACTAATAACTAACGTTGGTGCTTTAATCGCATGTAAATCTGACCAGGCAACTGGAATATCTTGCATTAATAACTTCTGAATTTGAACGTAGCGTCTAAATTTAGGTGCGATAAAGCTAACAATCTTAGTCGTCCAATACATAAGCTCATCAACAATGCGGACCCATAACAATAAGCCGGATGTCCGTAAATTTCCCGCATTTAAGACTAAGCTAGTCACAAATTGCGGATAGTTTTTCGCAAAGACGATTGCAACATTGGCCCCATCACTGAAGCCCATAATCGCGGTTTTGGTAATATTTTCCGCTGTTAATAAGGCTGCTAAATCATCGGCAATTTGTTCAAAAGTTAGATTTTTCGCAGTATTACTAGATTGGCCATGCGCCCGACTATCAAAAGTTAGCACTTGAAAGTCGCGTCGATAAATTGCTAATTGCGCATCAAAATAATGGCGATTACCAGCATTACCATGAATTAAGACTAAGTTTTGCGTATCCTTACGTGGATAGAAATCATAAGTGATTTGTGAACCATCCTCAGTTATTAAAACCTTCTCCACTTTCCTCACCTCATTTGCTTTTTAAGCTAAAAAAAAGACGTTTGTCAACTGACAAAACGCCCTTCCAAACATTAGTGTTTAGATGCTTTTTTACCATGCCAACCTGTGAAACCACCTTTAAGAATGTATACCTCAGTATACCCTTCTTTATGTAATTTTACTGCTGCACGAGTTGAAAGCCGTGTGGTTGTATCGTAAAGTAAAACTGGTCGATCTTTACGTAAAGCAGCCAAACTTTGCGCAAACATTTGATAAGAAATATTGCGTGCACCCATGATATGTGCATTGCGGTACTCAACGTTTTCACGCAAATCAATAACTTGGCCTGCTGCGATTAATTCACCGAATTGGGCTTCATCAACATATTTAGCGGCGCGTCGGCCTACTACGTACCAGTATACATAATAACCAACAAATAAAATAATGATAATACTTAAAACTAAGTTCAATAACATCGGTCTATTAGTTCCTCTCAAAAAAATATCAATACAACCATTATACCAATTTTTTTACATTAAACCATAATTCTAGCAAATAAAAAACTGACACCATCCAAGGATGAGTCAGTTTTTTTAGGTTTATCTTAGTTACGAGCAAGTGATGCGGCACCAATAACACCAGCATCATTTCCAAGTTCAGCAAGCTTAACCTTAGTTGAAGTACGAACTGTAGCAAAAGCAAATTGCTTAAAGTTTTCTTCAATCCGGTTACGCAAGAATTCTCCTGCAGCTGAAACACCACCACCAATAACAACTGATGAAGGGTTCAAGATGTTTGAGATATTTGCTGAGGCAAAACCTAAGTAGTAAGCAACTTTGTTAACTACTTCGTTTGCCAAGAAGTCACCGTCTTTAGCTAAATCAAAGACAATTTTTGAAGTAACTTCATCACCGTTATCAACCAATGCTTTAAGTTGTGACTTACCAGCGTATTGTTCAGCAAAGTCGTGGGCCAAGTGAACAACTCCAGTTGCTGAAGCGTATTGTTCAAGACAACCGTGGTTTCCACAAGTACATAAGTAACCATTTGGTTCAACGATCATGTGACCAACTTCACCACCAGCACCAGCAACCCCGTGAATTAAATCACCGTTGGCAATCAAACCACCACCAACACCAGTTCCAAGTGTAATAAAGGCTACGTCTTGGGCGTTGTTACCAGCACCACGCCATTGTTCACCTAAACCAGCCACGTTAGCATCGTTATCGATTGTCAATGGTAAACCAGTACCAGCTTCGATATCCGCCTTAACGTTTTGTACATTTTCAGCACTCCAGTTCAAGTTGAACGCTCCTGAAACAGTTCCGTTTTCACGGTTAACCGTTCCTGGAGTCCCCATACCGATACCAATGATACGTTCTTTATCCAATTGGTAGAGGTCAAGGTGGTGGTTGATTGAATCAACAATATCTGGAACGATGTGAGAACCGTCTTCTAAAACGTTTGTTTTCACGCTCCATTTTTGTTGAATTTCACCTTCAGCAGTTAAAATTGCGAACTTGATAGTTGTACCACCAAGGTCAACACCAATGAGTTTGTCTTTAGCCATAATCTAAACTTTTCCTTCTCTGTAAATAAAAATCTTAATTAAGAAAATTGAAATTTTCAATACTTTTATTATCGCATGGATGAAAGCGCTTTTTCAAGTGGTTTTTAATAAAACATTTTTTTACCCCTACGCTTAACGATTATTTAATAAAATATCAGCGCCAAACTACTGATTTTCTTTGGCCCGAACACGGGTAGCATTGCTCGTTACCATCAGTGTTACGATGGTTGCTAAGATGGCCCCAATCATTGGATTTAATGTTAATCCCAGCGGAACTATGATGCCGGCGGCTAATAATGTAGCCACAACGTTATAGAGCGTTACCCACCAAAGACTACGCTTAATCTTAGCATTAGTGGTATTAACTAACGCTAGCAGCTTTAAAATATCAGTTGGATCTGTTTTAACAATCACGACATCGGCCGCTGCAATGGCAATATCTGGGCCGGCCCCAATCGCAATGCCCAAATCAGCTTGTGCGAGAGCGGGACTATCATTAACCCCATCCCCAATCATCATAACTGGACCTTTTTGTTGATACTCGCGGACAAGTTGAGCCTTTTCGTCAGGCTTTAACTGAGCTTTGACATCACTAATGGTTAAACTCTTAGCTACGCGCTGAGCCATCACTGGATTATCCCCCGTCAACATCACTGGCGTAATTCCCATTTTTTTCAATTCGCGAATGAATTTAATCGCCGAAGCTTTAATAACATCCCCTTGGGCAACCAGTCCGACTACCTTATCAGTCGTCACTAAGAAACTAACGGAATTACCAGCATCAGCTAATTTATCAAAGTAATTTTGATCAAATGCAATTTCATGTTCTACCAAGTAATCAATCGCAACTAATGCGAAGCGCTGATTATTGATAACCCCAGTTACACCAATTCCCGGTTGGCTTTCAATTTCTGAACCGTTCATTAAGCCAATTTTTTTCTTCTTGGCTAGCGCGATAATTCCTTGCGCTAAGGGATGAGTGGAACCATTTTCAAGCGTTGCCATAATAGCCAAAATATCAGAATCACTATATTCGGCTGAAATTGATTTTAACGTACGAATTTTGAAGTTTCCTTCTGTCAAAGTTCCCGTTTTATCCATTAATGCATATTTAAGTTTGTCTGCATGCTCTAATGGTTCAATGTGTTGAATTAGTAAACCGCGTTGGGCTGTTAGGGTCATTAAGCGATCAGTTACTAATGGGATCGCTAACTTGAGTGCATGGGGGCAAGCAATTATTAAGACGGTCACAACAAGTGGTAACGCCTCATCAATCCCAATAAACGCCGTCCAAAAAATTAGCACCACCACCGCTAGTAATAACGTTAAATAAAATAAGCGCTGTTCAATTTTGTTAGCTGTCATTTGCGTGGTATTTTTTTGACCTTGCGTCTGCATTACCATCGCTTGCACACGGCCTAGAAAACTATCGGCACCAACGTGGGTTACTCGCATGGTAATGACGCCTTCACCGTTGATTGAACCACCAAGGACCTCATCATCGATTTGCTTAATGACTTGGGTCGCTTCACCAGTTAGCATTGCTTCATTAGTTGTGGTTTCACCAGCAACAATTACACCATCGGCGGGAATAACTGCCCCTTTAGCAATCGTTAATTGATCACCAATTTGTAAATCAGCCACAGCAATTGCTTTAATCTCATCTAGCTCATTAATTTGTTGGGCTTCTTTCGGCAATAAAGAAGCTAACTTATCAGTTGTGGCACCAATTTTGAGAAACGCCTGTTTTTCAATAATCTGTCCCAAAAGCATAATATCAATTAAGACCACTAAGCCCCAAAAGTAAGGGTTGATAAAATCACCTGTGTGTAAGTAATTCATTACGGTTGCATAGAC
Organism: Periweissella ghanensis; assembly: GCF_918814755.1. Lineage (GTDB taxonomy): Bacteria > Bacillota > Bacilli > Lactobacillales > Lactobacillaceae > Periweissella > Periweissella ghanensis. Next base: position 15,551 of record NZ_CAKKNT010000020.1, read on the forward strand.
ACTATAGCCATATGTCAAGGTAAGACCCATAGTGGTTAATACCATCGTACTTGGCATTTTACTTTTAAGTTCACGCCATGCACCACCAATAAATGGGAGCCCGCCATATAAATATATAATGGTACTAAGTGCTAAGACAATCCACGCTTGGTACGGAATATTAATTGACAATGGCAACGTCATCCCAAGTGGTTTAGAAAGTCCAATTACCGGTAGACTCAAGATAACGGCGACACTAAGTTTTTGTTTTAACTTAGTAATTGTACGTGTTGCTTGCCGCCGATCATCTAACACCATTTCTTGGTTAGTCTTAGTTGCCGCTTCTGCTAACTCTTGTTGTTCTTGCAGCCGTGAATACGAACCAATGGTTTCTGCCATATCAGTTGCTGTTGTAGCAGGTTCACCCTCTTGATTCGCAGGTTTATCACGTTTTAAATCATTAATTAACTGCTTCATCTGCTCATCAGTTAATTTATTTTTGGCCATGGTTTTGTCCTCCCAATTTTCCTTGTTACTTTTATATTACTGACAAAAGCACGTCCACCCAGATTTTAATATTATCTAGATTACAATTGTAGTTTATCATTATATTTTAGCGAATTAATCAACGTCCGTAAACTAGCAATCATACTGGTTTCACAATGCTTATCACAAAATAATCATAAAAAAAGGATGTTTGCAAAAGTCACTAAGCTAACTTTTGCAAACATCCTCTATTCGATGCCTATCGTTAAAACTTTAGGCATTAGTCTTGATACGGCTTTAAAATTTGTTGATACGCTTTTTGGGCATTTTTATCCGGTGATACAAAGATTTGGCCATTAACTGGCGTCGCATTTTGACCATCTGGTTGCCCATTTAGCCCAACTTGGCCAAACCCAACTAATGGACTTGTTGCGTTGTCAACCTCATACACGACCCCATCATCCCCTAATAAGTATTTATATATTGGTAAGGCCAGATTAACTTGCGGCGCATAGCCCGCATATGATGTCCCGCCAGTTTGAAGCTGTTGCTTAGGCACGGCGCCAATTTGTTTTTGTAATGATGTAAAAAATACGACCCCACCCAATAAATGTAATTTAAATTGGTGATACGCACCGGCATTCGTGACTTGCATTAAGCCATTTGGCGCCTTAGCGTACCATGCTGATGTAGTGTTATTGGTGGGGCTAAAAATCCAATCTGTGACCGCAAACCCCATACCTTGACCATATTGCGCCGCCCAATTATAAAAATCAGCTTGGACTACTGAACTTGGGCCACCCGTATAGGTTGCGAGTTGTTCGTTAAATAATTGCTGCATTTTTTGTGGATTATAGTGCAGCTCCCGCGGTGATTTTGGTTTGTTAATAACCGCTTTAGTAGATTTTTTGGCATGCTTGGTCGTCGAACTTTGTGAACTAACACTAGAATTTGATGTTTGGGGTTGATTAGCCTGTTTTTGATAATACAAAGCTCCCGCCCCGATAACCATTAGAATTGCTCCTAGCCAAATTTGAAATTTTGTAATACGCATCAGTCAACTCTTCTTTATCAGTTATTTTGGTAATAGCGAAGCACCCAATATGGTTTGTCCGCTGTGTTTTCATGTATTTTCTGCCACCCCAATTGTTCATAAAATGTTAACGCCGTTTGATTTTGGCTCAAACACTTTAATTCAAAATCACCTGCTGCGGTGGCCAAGGCAGCTGCTACTAGTTGCTGTCCGATCCCTTGTCGTTGAAAACTCGGGGCCACAAACAGTAGGTGAATAAATCGCGTTGGTTGGTAAATTGAGATGAAGCCTTGAAGATTTTCACCATCAGTTGCAACAAGCACAAGCTCATCAACAGTATCATTTGCAAAATCACCTAATTTGCCGGAATGTTCTGCTGCAAATACCGGGCTACTCTGGCGGCTCGTTAAATAAATGCACTCTAATTGTTGGCGATCCTCGGCACGCCTTAGTCTAATCATGTTTTTCTCCTGAACCGTTTATTTTAAGCGTATTATGGCTGTTTTTTAACCTAGCGTCAATCAATGATTAACTAGATGTTTTCATTTAAATGCAAATAAAAGCGATTAAACCCATAGACCCGGTGTAACTCAAGCTGGCGACACTCCTTAACATAGTCCTGATAGGCAGCTAACCGACTATCATCAGGAATCTCCTGCCAGGCTAAAAAATCATCATGCCCCCCGACATTTACAATATCAACATACCGTCCACCACGATTGTAATCTTTTTCATAACGCCAATAATTAGTTGCCTTACGCCGTAATAATGGATCACTTGGATGTTCAATATCCAATAAGCGATGCGAACGATGCTGTGGTTTACCATAATTAAATGATTCCGTATTAGCAACTTGTTCCAGTTCTAACACATTGTAATGACCAGGATTACTATCAATGGTCCCATCTTCATTAATCCGATAAACATTCCATTCGCTCACAAAGGCACTCGTCGTTAAATCGACAATAAATTCCACCATTTTAGTATGTTGTGATATTTGAACTTTCATATTTTTGGGAAAAGTAAATACTTCATGATACCGATTATGATAGTTGGCCCCCGTTTGATAATCTAACCCAATACCCCGTTCATGGGCATATTCAAGTAATTTGTCATAATCGGTGGCACCATTTTGATTCTGGCGGATATAATCAATACATTGGCGATCAATGTAACTGCGAAATGCATGGACTTTAAAGGCCAACTCGCAATTTTGCTCATCCAGTTGTTGTGGCTTATTATTGCGTGCATACATATCTAACGTCTCACGTGGAAAAGCCTTTTGAATCGTTTGCCGTAAAATAGTTAAAAATAAACTCACCGGTGCTAGTTTAGGATCAATTTTAAATGGGCCCGCTAATTGTAAAAAACCAAATTCATCGCACTTAGCTTGTAATTGATTAAACATTAATTGTAATTTATCGGACGCCCGTAAATTACTAGCTTGAAACATTTTAGTATACACAGATGAACCAACTAAAAATGTCATCGCATAGACCACTGCCTGTTGCTCTCCCTGACTATTGGCATCCTGTTTTAGTGCAATGGCGTTCTTTGCATAACGACAGTAAGCCCGGATGGCCGGTTGATCCCAACCAACGGACTTTAGATGATGCACTGCCTCGATTAAATCTTGCCATGCGCTTGGCGTAATATTTTTCGTTTGCACAATCCCTAATTGTCGATACTGATCGATTTTTTGTAACCATTGATTTTTCATTGTCAGCCCCCCTGCTTTGCAACTCAAACGTGGTTATTGTCGTTTTCTACTAATTAAATTATAGCAAATTTAGCCTTAGACACTAAAAAAGTGCCCTCACACCCCATGTGAAAACACTTTTTAACAAAAATTATTGATAATTACTCTTCATCAAAATTTTTAGTCTTTGCTGGAAACCATTGATCAATTTGATCACGTGACATTCGCTTAATTCGGGTTTGAAAACGTTCCAGTGATTCTGGATTTTCTGAACTCATCCAAACCGATACCATGACAGTAAAAATTGACACAATATATTCTACTGTTAAACTATCACTTTTATCCATATCAAAATTTTGTAAAATGATTTGTTTATAACGACTAGTTATGAATTTTTTCCACACTTCACTTATGTATGGCCGCGTATACAATAAATTTAACGCAAAATGTTTCTCATATAAAATAGGCGCTAAATCATCAATAAAAATAGCTTCAATACTTGCACCCTTAACTATTTTATGTTCAATTCGACAAACAATATCCTGATCAACACAATTAATAAAGCCATAGATTAAATCTTCAAACGTTGAAAAATGTTTTTCAATTTCGACTTGGCTTTTATTGGCAAGTTGGGCAATTTTAGCAAAGCTCGGTCTTTTACTTGGTGATTCAACCATGCTTTGTTTAAAAGCTTGCAAAATAATTGCGATTTCTTTTTCTCGTTGATCGTCAGAGGAACTATCAAAAAAGTAATCAATGGTTAAATTATACTTCTCGATAATTGTAAACATCATATCTGCCGTGGGCTCACTCACCCCCCGTTCCCATTTTGAAACCAATTGGTAAGATATAAATAATTCTTCAGCCAATTCTAATTGGGTTAGGTTATTAACTTTTCGTAGTAATTTAATTCGTTCACCAATATTAATGGTCTTTACCCCCTAGTTATAATAATTTGGACATACCATTTAAAATCTTGCAATAACTTTTTATTCTCTCTACTAACTTATTTAATTATATGATTTTTAACGTTAAATTGATACTATATGATTAATGATATAGGTAATATTACGTTGAATATTACACAAAGTGTCGCTCCACTTCGTCAAATATCTAACTTACATATTATCTGTACCGCCACATAACATACATTCTATATCAATTTCTATCTTATGAGGCACATGGGGGAGATACTGTACCTTATCCGTCAAATGCTTGAAGAACATTATTTGCTCTCTAATGTTCTTCAGCACACCAAATATACCGGGGGGATTTTGTTTGGTGCCTAAAGCATATACACTAAATTTTAGTGTATTCCTATATCTTTAGTACTACTAGCATCGTCAATTAGCGATGCTAGTAGTACTTTTTGTTTTAAATTATCATTTATTATTAGAATTAAGTTTAATCATCAGCAAATGTATTGCCAACGTGCATGAAGGCCAGCAATATCAAGCAATATACTAAATAAGTCCTTTGAAGAAAATTCTTCAAAGGACTTATTTTTGTATTTAAAACTACTTGTATCTTAAAAGTAACTTTGTATGTTGCATTAACCTTAACTAAAATTATAGATGTGTCGCTAATTTTTTAGTTGTTAAATTAGTAACCGCAAATGAATCTTGATCTAATAACTGTGTCCAATAATCATATTCAAAAGTTGACAATAATAATTTATGTTGTTCAACTAAATTTTTAGAGGCCATAATTAATTGCATTTGATCGTTTGGTCGACTGAAATTTTTCATATATTCCAGCAAATTTTTTACTAAAATAGTATCAAAAGTTTCATGGCCAATTTCGCTTAAAAAACTTTGAATTTCTTGTAATGTCTTTTTTGCTGATGCTAAATCATCAGCAAAAAATTGTAACATTGCAACATCCAACCAAATACCAAAAACAATTTTTAAGTCAGTCGCATGAACATACTTAAGTTGTTGTTTAATCCACCCTTTGACCAACAAAAAATTACTATTACGGCCGTAGCCATCTTTCTGATCAATGGTAAAATCAACGTACGCAAGGTATAAAATCACATCAAATAATGAAAAAGTTTCAACTTTTTCAAAGTAATTTTCCAAACGTTCCTGCTCGATATTCTTTGAATTATGTTGACCTTTATATTCCAAAGCATAGTAGCATAAGATCAAACGATAGATATCATCTTGCTCGCCTAGCTTACTTTGCTTCATTAATTCTTCTTCTAATATGTGATTACGTCCTCGGTTGGCAAGTTTACTATTAGTACCTGGATATGCTGTAACCAATAAAACATCTAAAAATTCTTCAGTATGGGGTACTAACAAGCTTAAAAATTCTGAATTAGTAAGCCCAATAATTTTTTTTATACCTAACACAAATTCCAATGGTAAATCAGTTTCATATTGCAACCAACGATAATATCTTGACCGCGATAAGTTTAATGTTCTTTCGAAACGCTGCACTTTAATGCCTTTAGCTTTACGAATTTTTTCAACTTCCTCACGCTGAATACCCACTGCCATTACGCTGGTCTCAGGTACTTCCAATGTTGGACATCTCTCTAATACTACGCGACTTAATCCTAACAAAGGTTTCATATAGCTTACCCCCTAAAATAACTATAAAACTGATACAAAGTACTTGATAAGATAATTACCCCCACGATAATTGAAACAATTATTTGTACTTTATTTTTCTTTTCTGTGGATTTATCAAAGACCTCCTCACGTTCTTTATCGAAGCGACTTTGAATATCTTGATCTAAATTTAATTTCATATATATATCCACCACCCTTTGGATATCTTAGTGTTACTGCTTAGTTATTGATAATTAACTTATCATGTGGCACATCTTTTGGAATTTTGTTGGCCATGTCTTCGGTTAAGACCACATGTTGTACATAATCAATTTCATTAGTCAAAATTTGATACAGATTACCTTTTATGTGACCAGATTCATCAATGGGATCTTCATTTAAATATAATGTGTTTTTTGACTTTGTGTTCTTTAATGCTAACAATTCAATCCCCATATAATTAATACCAATTGTATCTTTTGGTCCCACCAATTTAGCTAATTGGTCTTGGTAAAATTCAAGGTTGTTATCATAAGTTGCCACAAGTTGTTTCGTCTTTACATCATATACGCGGATGTAATTCAAATTACCTTGATAGAAGAAGTAACGTACCGCTGCAAATTGATTTTCATCATAAAAATCAATTTCTTGGACTTCATTACGCGTGTAAAAAAGATTGCTAAAGAGGAAGCCATCACTAGCATATTCCTCAATATAATCCAATTCACCTTTAGTATTCAGATAACGAACTTCTTTTACAATTCGTCGGCTATTTGGATATGTGTATACTTCACCAATCGTCAAACCATCATTGATGATTGAAATTGAACCATCACGATTCATTGTAATTTCAGCTAAATCAACCGTTGGAAAATCATTAAAAAAGTAACCTTCTTTTGATGATTTATAAGCCAAACGTCCAGTTAATTGGTCAATTAAACTTGTTATTTTAACATTTTCTTGTTCTGCAATTTTACCTAAGGCTGGTGATGGCGCTAACATCACGACCGTCCCTTGATTTTTTTCCACGCGCGCTTTACTAGCCGCCCAAATCTTATCACCAGTATTAATAATGTTTAAAAGTTCATAGTTCATCAATTAAATCCCCCCATTTTTTAGCTAACACACTGTCTTTAAATTCAGAAACTGATCGGCGTGCATTTCGCACTAAATTTGAATAATTAGCTGCTAACATCTTTTCGCCGGCTTTAGCTAATTGTTCCACAGAATCATCATCATTTCCGCGATCAAAACTTGCTAAGAAACCATTTTCACCATCATGAATAAGTTCAAGTGCCCCAAAACGTGCATTGAAAGATAGAATTGGTAACGCTGCATTCAATGCTTCGATGTAGGTTAAACCAAATCCTTCCGAGAAAGACCCAGAAATAAAGGCATCGTATTGTGGATAAACTTGATCAACATGATTTGAATGACCTTTCAACTTAATGTAATCACCTGCTGAAAGTTCCAAGATAACTTCTTCAAGTTTATTTTTAGTTTCACCTTGACCATATATATCAAGGCTAACTTTATGGCCTGCTTCATGTAATTTAGCAATTGCGCGGACACATAAATCAATATGTTTTTCTTCCGCTAATCGTGAGACACTGACAAACTTAAAGACGCCATTATTTTTCTTTTGTACTTTAGCTTTTGGCTTTTTATCACGAATCCCCCCCACTGGAATCGCAACAATCTTATTCGTATCATTTGGAAAATCAACTAATAGATCTTCTCTTTGTAACTTGGTTGCCACAACTACTCGATCAACTTTATCCATATGCATTAACATATATTCATAATAGTTATTCCATAATGGATGTTTAGGATCATTGCGATCAGAAAGGTGATCAGCGTGGACTAATTCAATAATTTTAATTCCTAAATCACGCATTTTATATAAGGCAGCTTCTGATTCCTCACCACGGTCAATGATGAACGTGTTTTTACCTTCATAATATGCATTTAATTGTTCAAAGAAAAATTTTTGTAATAACACTTCATTTTCAAAATACAAGTGTTGGCCTTTAAAATCAAACAAGTGAATACTTTTAAGCAAAAACTCACGGTGTGGTTCATTATCATATTCAAACATCACCATACGTTTACCAGTCTGTGCATTAAAGATTTCAACGCGTGCCGTACTTACTAGTAACATATTGGGCTTTTTAGGATCTGGAAACTTAACCATATGTTCAATGATTGTTAAACCAGATGAAGTTTGACTAGTAAACATCCGATTGGTATTTGTACTATCAATCACCATATCAGATTTAACAGCTTGCTTATACAATGGTCCATGATCTAGATATTTATCGCCATACACGAAGTATTCCCACATATTGATTACTTGGTCATTACGAAGGTTCCACGCGTCCATTGCTTCGTGTAATTCACGAACCAATTCAACAAACACATAACGATATGGAATGCCTGCTTTATCAAATAACTCCCCACGATAAAACTGAGCATGTTCAACTCCTGAATTACCGATTCCCATTGCTCTATTAATAAAGAAATTCATTATATTCCCCCTATATACATCCACCTATTAGTGGCTTGTCTGCATTTTTTTGACTATTTTTAGCCATGGATTTTTTTGTAACTGATTGGCAATTTGATACAATTCCCGTTCTAATAACGATGATTCATCTAATTTCAATGCAATCTCAACTTGGTGCCTAAGAGCATGTTGCAATGTATGATTTGTCAATCCGGAATTATTTTCAAATAAAATATGCTCTAACACCGAAAGTGACAAATGTTCATCATCTTGCACTAGTAGATGCCACCACTCGCGAATTGATTGTAAAATTTGTAAATCATCCAATTTATTAGCATCAAAATCATTTAAACGCCAAAACATTATATTTTCATCTAAGCTATTAAGTTGGTATGTCTCATTAGCCACATTTACCTGTGAAAAGATAATTTTTAATACTTTATTCGGTGCTTGTAATGGCTTAACACTTACAAAATTAAATTTATCATTTACATTAATCTCTACCTGCGTTGCCACTAGGTGATCAACTAATGTAAAGTTTTTAAAATTAATTTTTTGATGTCCAATATTCATAATGCTGACTTCATAATGCGTAGCATCATTTGGATAAATGAACGTCCCCGCTAAATCATCAAAATTTAAATGATCTATTTGTTCATTATTAACACCATAGAAATTGACGACCCAGTAAGCCCCATTTGCTGGCTCCACGTTATAATCCATCTTGATTGTGTACTCATGTCCATGCACCAAAATTGGTAAAGTTGGAAATGCACGATCATTTGAAAAATTTCGTTTAGAATACCAGGTCATAATTGCCAAGTTCGGTGACATCAATGGATTACTAAAATCAACACTATCTTCTAGAAACTGAATCGTTGACCCGTAATTATAACTATCACCAAATGCGTTTTCCCAATTAATTTTAAAGATTGGTTTTGTCGTCATCATCAATTAACCTCATCTTTTGAAATGCGACCGAAGTCATGCTCTAAGATAAAATTATAATGTCTAAAGAAACTCGCTACGATTCCTGGAGTATCATCATTATGTCGCCCGATAAATCCCCGGTGAATAATTTGGACATTTGGATAACGCTTTTTTAATTCTTCATATAATTGTGGAAATGCATGTTCATCATAATCATCATTTTCCATATAAGATATGAAGAATTTAGTGTTTTTTAATACACCGCGATTAAACTTAGTCCAAAAACGTTTATTCAATTTTTCAGCCGCTTCTTGACTAACTTCACCCATTGTATTCATCAAAACGTCTAAAGACGTTGGAAATACTTCTGGCCGATTGATTCGTTCGTTAAGCGCCACATCACCAATATTAACTAGCGGCTTCCCCACAATTACGGCAGCAGGTCGAATATCAGGTGCATAATATAAGGAAGCAAACGTTCCCATCGACAATCCCGACATGACTATTTGATCATTTTTAAAACCCATACTGCGGCTAGTCTTTTTTATGATTTCAACAACTTTATTTTCCAGATCGGGATTCCCCATGTAAAAGGCGCCCCCTTCAAGTCTTGAGTCAGCAATTAATAAAAATGGCGAACCCATTCCATGCATCATTCGTTGACCTTCAAATCCTTCCAACGTCCGATAACCTGAAAAGTAAACATTCAATGGTGGCTTAAAATCACCTGGATTGAAGTAGTATAGGATTTCTCCTGCGACCTTTTGCTTATTGTCATTAATACTATCACCACCCAAAATCATCTTACCGTGTGATAGGTGCGATTGACGGACATGGATTTGACCGAGGTTAATTGTTCCTTTACCACCTTTGACATACATTGATGTCGCAAGATAAACATTCCGATCACCCGTACCAAAAACATAACCTGCATCATTGATTTCTTTTTGCGTTACGATGTGCGTATCAATTACATCCATCGTACCTTCTTGAATTAAAAAGATTTTGAAATAGATATCATCTTCAGCAAACTCACCTTCAATATCGTATTCTGGTAGGTAATCCCAATATGAGTTCTTTGGTAAGTAATTATTCATTTTTACTGAAAGAACTTGTGCATTTTTTTCCTGGCTAAAATCACTAGTTACCGAAATTAACACATGGCCCTTACGTTGTACTGCCCCTGTGAATTGTGGTGCAATTTCAATGGCATCAGGTGATAATCGAAAACCATTTTGACGACCAAATACAACATAATTCAAAGTTCCCTTAATTGCAGTTGCATCAGTAAAATCAACTGGGACTGCCGCAATCAAATTGAGTAAGGCTTGTGACTCATCACTTATATCATTATGCGTATTATAAATCAGCGTGTATCGGACCAATTGCTTGTACAACTCTGGCTCTAGCTTAAATTGCTTAATCTTACCTAAAGCAATCGGCACATCCCGTAGCATCTTATCATCCGCCCACGCTTTAAGAATTGCACTTAATTTTTCCTGGCTATACATCCCATCAAATAAGTTAGCCGTTGAAAAATACACGGATTTTTTTTGATCAAAATTACTAAATTCGGCTTCATTATCACCTAAGCAAATAACCTTAATTTTTTGCTTTTCCTTTTCCATAACCAACCTCCTTCCACTTAGTAATTAGCTTGGTATCACTATATGCACTACCTAACTTAACATCGTAGACGAGCGTATCATTCCAAACATTTAGCTCATAAACATACTTATCTAAGTAGTGATTAAGTTGCTTCAAGGTTTGAATGATAGCCCCATTATTTGGTTCATGTAAAAATTCAACTTTTTTGGCAAGTAATAACGGGATTCCCGTTTCAATGGCTTGCATAGCTGGATATAAATCCAAATTATTGTTCAAATCGACATAAAGACGTGCTTTCAAAATTAATTGATGCCACTTATCTTTATTTAAGTTCTTTTCAAAACTTATATTATGCAAAGTCTGAACAAGCGTAACCATATTGTTGTAATCAATTGGATTTTTCTTTTCCAATTCTCGAATTGCTTTTAATAAATCCGGATTTGGTTTATTCGCTTGTTTAGCTAGGACATACTCTTCAATCAATCCTAAGTCAGGATTATCACCATTGATTGCTAACTTTGCATTCAAATATTCTTTAATAGATGTCATCATTAACTGCGTATCCGTCGAATTTTCAACCGCCATAATTAATGTTAAATCAGTATCTTTTAACATTAGCTCTAAGACACTTTTAATTATTTTGATTGTTTCCGCCGCGGTTTTTTTAGTTGCATTTACTAAGATGTTAGTTTCAACCAGCGTATTACTTAACCCCAAATCTAGTTGGATCGCATAGGGTGTAATAACCTTAATTTTTTTAAGGTCAATTGCTAATTTTTGGCTCTTAATCATTGCAATTAACTTTTCATAGGCTTCTTGCTCTGGAATAACAACATTTTTGGCTGCGACTAATAATTCTCGTAATTGTTTAGTAAGCGTATCAGCAACAATGGTATTTAAAGTTGCTTGTTCTAGATAAGGTATGATTGGATACTTTAAGCTTACTTTTTGGATAAACTCAGTTGGTGTTACATCATTAACCGTTACAATAAATGGTTCTTGAATTGAATGGGCGTATTTATCAAACACTTCAATTAGAACCGCTTGCAGAGTAGCATAGTTTTTCTGTTTAAACTTACTATACGCAACCGGATAAATGGTAATGCCATTTCCCGTGTTTGTTACTTGCTCACTTAGCATTAATTGGCCCTGTTGATTGAAGTAAAAACTTTGTGCTGGTTCATCTGGTGTGGCTAAAAGATCACGTCTTGATAAAAAGCCGCGGTCATCATAATAATCGATGACATCTTGCTGCCCGTTAGCAAAATAAATTACCTGGCATAGGATTGCATCGTTATACGGCACAAGGCGTGCATATATTTGATCCAAATAATATACATTAATTCCAAATGGTGTATATATTATTTCTGCATTTTCCGGTAATGCGAGATCAGCCAATGTTATTGGTTGTCCATTCTTGATTGTTATCCCCTGTAACTCATCATACAATGACCAAACATTAGCACTATTTAAATTTTGACTTTCTAGTTGATAGCGTAATACTGGCGTATAACTTGTACTTATTAATTCAAATTCTTCCTTATTATCAGTCAGTGTATTAGCTAAATTAACTACATAATCAAAATTAATATCTACCGCATTCCAGTTCCATGTGGTCATTAATCGTAGCATTGTTCTCCCCCTAGACATCTTGGTGCTTATTATAGTTTGAATATTGAATAGTGCCGTCGCTCCCAAATTGTCCGAACTTCTTCAATAAAAGTATCAATAATCGTAACTAAAATAATTACACTACTCATTAAAAATGATAATGGTCGTACCATTGGCACCCATAATCCCACAACTAATGGGACAACTGTGATACAAACAAAAAAGATGTTCCCAATCGCTGTCATAAATAATAAATGTTTATTCAACATTTGTTCAGTTGCGTCACCAGGTAAATATCCTAATACATAATCACCAGATTCCTTTAAATCTTTGGCAATATCACTAGGCCGAACATTAACATAGGCAAAACAGATTCCCAATAAAATCATTAAACTAGCGTAAATTAAAACCCCTTGCCAACTCTCAAATGATAAAAATTTTGTCAAAATCGATGGACTACTGTACTGCAACTTTGCCATGAGTAAGTATTGCGGAATTGTAAAAATTGTTAACGCGAACATTAACGGCATTGATCCAGCAGGAATTGCTTTAATTGGAATGTAAGAATTTGCAAAGTCATTATCCAAACCGGTTCGTTGGACATTGATTCTTAACTCAGAGTGGTTCAAAAAGACCCCCACCCATGCTAAAAACAATACAATTATCCAACCAATAACGCCTGCCAAAAGGCTGAAATGAATTTTTTGACCACCAAAATTGTGTAAAATTGATGGTAAATTAAATAATAATCCGGGCACAATTAGGATTGTTGCCCCACCAAGTCCTTTACGTACATTCATATCAGCTAACCAAGTAATAAACATGGCCCCAGCAATCAATACGAACACGTTAACAATTTGAATCCGCCATGTAAGAATGTTACCTGTCGTTGGAAATTGGGCTGTCATTGTTTGAAAAGTAAAGAATCCTTGGAAACATGCAAAGAATAAGGTTAATATTTTTTGATAGGTTCCGCGACGTTTTTCTGACATTCGTTTATTAATGTCTTTATCGATGAGTGGTAAAAGTTGCCAAATCATCAATGATGTCATATATGGTCCAATTCCTAATGCAAAGATTGTTGGTAATGAAAGATTCCCACCAGTAACTAATGACAAGACATATGAGCTAAAACTTGTTTCATATGAATTTTCAAATTGCGTAGGATCGACCCCTGGTAAAAAAATATTTTTCCCAAGCGTAAAAACAACTAAAATAAAAATTGTAAATAAGCCTTTGTTGAGTAATTCGTGTTTTTTCATAAATCCCGCCTTATGGGAAGACGACATCAATAGTGCCGTCTTCATTCTTAATTAAGTCAGCAAGTAATAAATTCTTTAGAATTTGTTTTAAGATTGCTTTAGTCATTAAATCAAATGATTTAATTGCTTCACGTTGATATTCAAAAAATGGATTATGTTGACCCCAATTACGACCACTTACCACACTTTTAAGTTGTTGTAAGTGATCAACTTGTTCAATCCACATGGTATCAAGTGCTTTTAGGATAACTAAACGTTCATAGTATATCCGTTGGCTATCATCATTGATTGATGCTAATTTATCAGCAATTGCATCTTGCAAACTTTCTTTAAAGGCCTGGTAAAATTCTGATGAACGACGATTCTTTAGGGTTCCTAAGACCGCTCTTGGAATTTTAAATCCATACGCAACATTGTTGTAGTAAAAATCTGATAGTTCTTCTTCTGTTAAGGTTTGCTTTGTTATCATGTCCAATGTCACACTTATTACAGACTGATCAATAACTTTACGATAGTCATTTGCTTCTAAGACTTTATTGCGTGTCTTGTACAGCGTATCACGTTGACTTTTTAAAACTTGATCATATTCTAGTGTCTGAAAGCGTTCCATTATTTCTTGATTCTTTTGGACATTTTGAGCTTTTGTTACGGCTTTTAATGCTAGTCGACTTTCGGAAAGCTTTTCATTTAGTTTATTAGTACCACTTAGTTTTTTAGCAAGCTTACTACGGAAACGGTTTACGCGTTTACCACCATTTTCCAAAACTAACTTATCTTCAAGTGAAACATAGAAAATACTTTCACCTGGACTCCCTTGACGACCGCTGCGTCCCCGTAATTGGTTATCAACCCGCGCATTGGCCATCCGTTCAGTCCCAATAACTAACAATCCACCGAGTTCCTCCACTCCAGGACCTAACTTAATATCGGTTCCCCGGCCAGCCATTGACGTTGCTACGGTAATGGCATTTTTTTGCCCGGCTAATTTAATAATACTAGCCTCCTTAGCAACACTCATTGCATTTAATAGTGTATGTGACATACCTTCACGCAACAAAATATGGGAATATAATTCAGACATTGAAACAGAACCGGTTTCAATAAGGATGGGCCGACCAATCGCATGGGCTGCTTTAACTGCTTCTAGTGATGCAAAAATTTTTGCTTGATTACTAAGATACACCTCGTCTGGATGATCAATTCGGGCAATCGGTTTATGCGTTGGTATTTTTATAACATCCAAGCCGTATGTTTCAAAAAATTCATGTTTATCTGTGCTAGCAGTCCCTGTCATCCCAGAAAGATGTTTAAACATTCTAAATAGATTTTGATACGTAACTGATGCCATGGCCCGTGTTTCCAAACTTACCTCAAGGTGCTCTTTTGCTTCAATTGCTTGATGTAAACCTGCTTGTAATTTAGTTCCCGTCAATTTACGACCATTAACTTTGTCTAATAAGACAAGTTGCTGATTTTCAACAACATAATCTCGATTCAATAAAAATAAATAATTTGCTCGTAAAGCTAACAACAGATGCCGATAGACACTGGTCCATTCTGCTCCTAACAAATTCGTTATACCCAACTTTTCTTCGATATGCTCAATCCCAGTTGTTGTAAACCATATTCGTTTTAAATCATCTGATTGTTCAAAATCAATATCTTTTTGCAAACTTTGAATCATCCGGTCACTAGAAGTATATAAATTTGATTGTACCCGTGGTGCCCCAGAAATTAGCAATGGGGTTTGTGCCATATCCAATAAAACGGCATCAATTTCATCAATCAAAGCAAAATTAAACTCTTTTATATACTGTTCTTCAGTGTCCGAGGCTAAATTATCAAATAGATAATCAAATCCTAGTGCACTATTAGTGGTATAAACAATATCTGCTTGATAAATTTTTTCTTTATCACGGGCAGATTCTTCAAATTCACTCGTTGCAACTCCAACATCAACGGTTAAGCCAAGCCATGAGTATACTCGGCCAATATCTTTCCCATCCCGAAGTGCTAAATACGTATTTGATGTAATCAAAAAATTCCCCGGACCAGTTAAACCATAAAGATACATGGTCATCGTAGCTGTAAGTGTTTTACCTTCCCCAGTCTTCATTTCAGCAACATTATTAAAATATAATGCTACTGCTCCCACAATTTGATTGAAATAAGGTTCCATTCCCAAAACTCGACGATCAGCTTCACGAACTGTTGCAAACGCTGGAATTAATAAATCATCCAATTTTTTACCGCTTGCTAATTCCTTTCGCAAAATTGTGGTTTGTTGCTTTAATTCATCATCACTCATCTTTTGATAGCGTGATGCTTGATCCACAACTTTTTGTGCAATGGAAAAATAATGTTTTTCATTCTTCGCTTTCATATCTCCCCCCAAATACAATTCGCATATGTACGTGTTTTAATATACTCAATTTTTCTAAATTTGTAAAAAGATAAGTCTTAATAAATTTTATTTTTTTATATATTTGATAATCCATTAAATAAGATAAACAACATAATATTCAATAATACATGATTAAATTAATATTAATATGCATCTCAAAATAACTAAATTACGTACGCGTTTAACTATACTTAATTATTTACTATTTGTAAAAAGATAAGTCTCAATAAGGATTAATTTATATATATCATATAAATATTTAACATTTTATATGATATAACCATAAGAAAATCGATAAATATATTCTTAAATACATCAAAAAAACGATTATCCCTTATTAAGGATAATCGTCTTTTGTAATGTGATAATTCATTTGTATTTGCTTAAATGAGATTATCTAGCTATTTTATTGAAGAATTTACTACCAATTCAATAAATTATTTGGCTTCACGGTTTTTCTTAAAGAATTTAGCCAAACCGTACAATCCGATTGCATTCAAGGCAACACCTACAGCAGTTAAGGCTGCACTTTCAGATCCTGATTCGTCTGTTTTAGGCAATGTAGTTGTTGCACCAGCAGCGGCATTAGTTGTTACAGTAGCTGTTGTGTTTTGACCATTGCTACTGTTGCTGTTAATAACTACAGGCGTAACAGTTTGACTAGTTGAAGCAGTGTTTGATGCTGAAGTACTTGTTGAAGTACTTGTTGAACCACTGTTTGACACTGAGTTACTTCCAGAAATAGAAGCACTCTTAGAAGTAGAAGCACTTGTTGAGGCTGAATTTACAGATGACATTGACATACTATCTGAAACTGAACTTGATGTTGATGTTGATGTTGTCTCTGAAATTGATCCACTCTTAGAAGTTGAGGCACTTACTGAACTTGAATCAGACATAGATGCTGAGATGCTATCTGATGTTGATACACTAGTTGAATCAATTGTTGAAGCACTTACTGATGCTGAATCAGATACTGAAGTACTTGTTGATGCTGACGTTGAATCTACAACTGATGTTGATACTGATACTGATTCTGATCCAGCTTTTGAAGTACTTGCTGATTGTGATGCAGGTGCGTCACTTACTGAAGCACTTGCTGATTGTGAGTTAACAACTGACAATGACATGCTATCTGAAATTGATGCACTTGTTGATTGTGAGTTTACAGTTGATACTGAAGTGCTATCTGAAGTAGAAGCACTGATTGATGCTGAACCTGGGTTCATACTTGCTGATGCTGAATTAGATGCTGAAGCACTTGTTGATGCTGATGTTGAATCTGCAACTGATGTTGATGCTGATTCTGAATCAGATACTGAAGTGCTTGTTGAAGTTGATTTAACTTCTGAAGTACTTGTTGATGATGATGTTGAATCTACAACTGATGTTGATGCTGATTCTGAGGCAGCTTTTGAAGTACTTGCTGATTCTGAGTTAGCTTCTGAAGTGCTCATTGAAGTTGATTTAGCTTCTGAAGCACTTGTTGATGCTGATGTTGAATCTGCAACTGATGTTGATGCTGATTCTGATCCAGATACTGAAGTTGACTTAGCTTCTGAAGTACTTGTTGATACTGATGTTGAATCTGCAACTGATGTTGATGCTGATTCTGAATCAGATACTGAAGTGCTTGTTGAAGTTGAGTTAACTTCTGAAGTACTTGTTGATGCTGATGTTGAATCTACAACTGATGTTGATGCTGATTCTGAGGCAGCTTTTGAAGTACTTGCTGATTCTGAGTTAGCTTCTGAAGTGCTCATTGAAGTTGATTTAGCTTCTGAAGCACTTGTTGATGCTGATGTTGAATCTGCA
>NZ_CAKKNT010000021.1 GCF_918814755.1 Periweissella ghanensis
TTCGCTATGAATTACAAAAAAGCGACCAGCTCGAATTTCGAGCTAGTCGCTTAACCGAATAAACGGATTTATTCAATTTTTAGGTCCATCAGTACCATTTGACTTAGAACCACTCTTTTAAGCAGTGTAATTTAGAATTACTTAGCGGCTGCAGATGCACCAGCTTCTTCAAGCTTAGCAACTAATTCAGCAGCATCGGCTTCTGACAAGCCTTCCTTAACGATTGATGGAGCACCATCAACCAAGTCCTTAGCTTCTTTCAAGCCAAGACCAGTTGCTTCACGAACTGCCTTGATAACCTTGATCTTAGCTGAACCAGCTGAAGTCAATTCAACATCAAATTCAGTCTTAGCAGCAGCATCGGCACCAGCAGCACCAGCAGCAGCTACAGGAGCAGCAGCAGAAACACCAAATTCTTCTTCGATTGCTGAAACAAGGTCAGCAAGTTCCAAGATAGTAGCGTTTTTAAGTTCTTCGATAATAACGTCTTTGTTTAAAGCCATTGTAAAATCCTCCAAAATTTTTGTTTTTAATTTAAATTAATTAAGCAGCAGGTTCTTCGTCTTTTGCATCTGAAACTGCCTTAACAGCGTATGCAAAGTTACGAACAGGTGCTTGCAATGTTGAAAGCAACATTGACAACAAGCCTTCACGACTTGGCAATGCAGCAAACTTGTTGATTTCTTCAACAGATGCGATGTTACCTTCGATAACACCACCCTTGATTTCAAGGGCTTCAACTGAATCAGCGAACTTCTTCAAGATACGCGCTGGGGCGATAACATCTTCCTTAGAAAAGGCAACAGCTGATGGTCCAACAAAGAGGTCGTTTAAACCTGCAAGGTCGGCTGATTCGGCTGCACGTGTCAAGATCTTGTTCTTGATAACCTTCAATTCAATGTTTTCTTCACGAAGTTGCTTACGTAATTCAGTTGATTGTTCAACAGTTAAACCACGAACGTCAACGATAACAGCAGAAACTGATTCGTTAAACTTAGCGGCAACTGCTTCAACTTCAACCGCTTTAGCGGCGATGGTTGCTTCACTCATGTTTTTTACCTCCTTATTTATTTTGATTTCTCAAAAGAAAATCCCTCGCCTAAACCGAAGTTTAACCGAGGGAAATAAAGTCGTTGTAAACTTCCTCGGCAGGATTTAACTATTAAGGCTTACGCCTCCTGAGTCTTAGGTAGAAATCGTATTTAATTAACTACAATATAATACCAATAATCCTGCCAAAGGTCAACCAATTTATTTAAATAAATTGATTACAATGAGTCAACAGCAACGTTAACTGATGGACCAAAAGTAGAAGCGATTGATACGTGCTTCACGTAAGTTCCCTTAACAGCTGCTGGACGAGCACGTACAACAGTTTCAGCAATAGTCTTCAAGTTTCCTACAAGGGCAGCATCATCAAATGATACCTTACCAACAGGAACAGAAACGTTACCGTCACGGTCAGTACGGTAAGTAACCTTACCAGCTTTTGATTCTTGAACGGCCTTAGTAACGTCCATAGTAACCGTACCAGTCTTAGGGTTTGGCATCAAACCTTTAGGACCGAGGGCACGACCAATACGACCAACTTGGGCCATCATGTCTGGCGTAGCGATTGCTACGTCAAAGTCCAACCAACCATCTTGGATACGTTGGATCAAGTCCATGTCACCAACAACATCAGCACCGGCAGCTTCGGCTTCCTTAGCTTTGTCACCCTTGGCGAACACAACTACAGTTTGATCTTTACCAGTACCGTTAGGTAAAACTACGGCACCACGTAATTGTTGATCAGCTTGACGAGTATCAACGTTCAAGTTGAAAGCAATTTCAACTGTTGCGTCGAAACCAGCAAAATCGATTTCTTTAACTAAAGCAACTGCGTCTGTTAAAGTGTAGTCCTTAGTTTGGTCTACCTTTTCAAGAGCAGCAACATATTTCTTACCATGTTTCTTAGCCATTTTTAGCTATTCCTCCTTGCAAATGCGGTCAAACGGCGTCGCCACCTCCCGCTTGATCTTGCGTATTTTCATACGCGATCCGACTGTTCGTTATAGATTAATCTTCAACAACGAATCCCATTGAACGTGCAGTACCTTCAACCATGCGCATTGCTGCTTCGATAGAAGCGGCGTTTAGGTCTTGCATCTTAGTTTCAGCGATTTCTTGGACTTGCGCCTTAGTAACCGTTGCAACCTTCTTAGTGTTAGGTTCTCCTGAACCCTTTTCAACACCGGCAGCCTTCTTAAGAAGAACGGCAGCTGGTGGAGTCTTAGTGATGAAGTCGAATGAACGATCTTCGTACACTGAGATAACAACAGGGATGATCATACCTGCTTGATCAGCAGTACGAGCATTAAATTCTTTTGCGAACCCCATAATATTGATACCAGCTTGACCAAGGGCAGGACCCACTGGTGGAGCTGGAGTTGCCTTAGCGGCAGGAATTTGTAACTTAACAACTGTTACGACTTTTTTAGCCACGATACATTACCTCCGTTTCGTGTTGTGGTATGAATGGAGATAAGATTTCTCCTCCCACATATACTATAACAAGCATACTATGGTATAGTACCACCTGTTTTTAAACATTTCAAGTAAAAATTTTGAATTAACTAAATTTCTTTAGCCATCCTTTTCATCAAGTTTAACTTCTTTAATTCGTTAACGAATTTCATAAACGGCCATAGCATAATTAATACCGAAGCCGTCCAAGCAAGCGGATTGGCTAACATCGCACCAAAGTATCCCCAGTTGGGAGCTAACACTAATCCTGCAAAACATCGGGCAATCAATTCACCAATTCCGGCTAAAGTTGGCACTAAACTATTCCCCGCTCCTTGTAAGACATTTCGAACAACAAAAAGGACGGCTAGCATCATATAAGTTGTTCCCACGACTTGGAAGTAATTACGCGCCATATCAAAGATGGCCGCATTCCCCTTGGGATCAATAAACCAAGCAATCATCGGATCAGCAAAAATAATTTCAATCGCACCAAATAAAATGGCTGAACCTAATCCAGCTAGCATAATATATTTAGTTCCGGTTAAAATCCGTTTAAATTCTTTGGCCCCATAGTTTTGTGCCGTATATGTCGCCATCGTTGTTCCGAGTGAAATAAAAATCAACACGGTAAACTGATCAATTTTTGAAGCCGCTGTTGTTGCCGTCACAGCTTTAGGGCCTAAAATATTCAATGACATTTGTAAAATAACCGAACCAATGGCAATAATTGATGTTTGAAAGGCCACTGGATAGGCAATCCGAGCATGTTCTACAAAATCAAATTTCGTTAACTTAAAATCTGCCTTAGTTAAAGCTAATTCTGGTAAGTGGCGTGGAATCCACACAATCAATAAGATAGCTGATGCGAGTTGTGCAATACCAGTCGCATACCCTGCCCCGGCAACCCCCATGTGAAAACCAAGGATAAACCACAATTCTAAAATAACATTTAGTACTTGACCAACAATCAAAAACACAAGCGGTACGACTGAATTCCCAACCGCCCGGTAAACGTTGGCCAATAAGTTATACGCCATTTGGGTAAAAATACCCGCAAAGATAACAAAAATAAAGGCGTATGTGTCATCATATAAAACTTTCGGTGTTTGCATCGCGTGTAAAATTTGGGGTAAAAATGCTAACGCTAAAATCGTGACGATTACTGAAGTTACTAGCGTAATCAAAATGCTCATCGCAAAACTACGCTTAACCCCTTCAATATCTTTAGCCCCAAATTTTTGGGCAGTGATAATCGCTAACCCCACCGTCAAACCATTGGCAAACCCTAAAACTAAAAATTGCAAACTTCCTGTTGAACCAACCGCCCCTAACGCATTTTCACCAAGGGTCCGGCCAACAACTAATGTGTCAGAAAAACTATACATTTGTTGAAAGAAATTCCCAATTAGTAAGGGAATCGTAAAAAGCATAATTTTCTTCAGTGGTGATCCAGTTGTTAAATCCATCTATTTCTCCTAAATATATTCCATATAACTCTAAAACTACAAATAAAACATAAATCAATAAAAAAGTCGGTAAATTCAAAGAATCTACCGACTTTTCATTGGTTGTTACAACTAATTTAACTTATTACTTCCACGTGATGGCTAATAAATTAAACTTCTTCAAGTTTATCAACGTCATTGTAAGAAAGTTCAGTTGGTGTTTCACGACCGAACAATTCTACATTAACACTTAATTGTTGCTTTTCTTCATCCAATGCGGTTACGACTCCTTGCATGCCTGCAAATGGACCAGCGACAATGTTAATTGTTTCACCGAGTTCAAGCTCAAGCTTTTCTTCACGGCGAGCTGTAATACCCATACGACTCATCAAGTTTTCAACTTCATCTGGTAACAATGGCGTTGGTTTTGAACCACCACCGTGTGAACCAACGAAACCGGTTACTCCAGGGGTGTTACGAACAACGAACCAAGCTTCATCACTCATAACCATTTCTACTAAAACGTATCCTGGAAAATCATTTTCGATAATTGTTTTTTCTTCACCATCTTTAACAGTGGTCACTTCATTTTCAGGAACCACCACACGATAGATGTAATCAGTCATGTTCATCGTTGCTGTACGTGATTCAAGGTTGTTTTTAACCTTGTTTTCATATCCTGAATACGTGTGTAAGACGTACCATTGTTTTTCAATTGAATCCATTGTTTTCTCCTCGTAGCGATCCGTATAAAATCTTCAACAAAAAAAACTTCGTTGCAAACGAAGTTTTCAGTAACTGTACTAATTATAGCAAATCATGTCTCCATGAGCCAATGAAATTTACTTAGCTAAGAATGCTAAACCAGTTTGAATTAACCAGTCGATGCCACCTAAGAAAAGGGCAAAGAAAATTGCTGTGGCAATAACAGTAATTGAGTCACGCCGATTTTCTTTTGCAGTTGGCCATGTAACGATTTTCATTTCGTGGATAACACTTTTCAAAAATTTCATTTTTCTCTCCAATAATTAGCGAGTTTCGCGGTGTAATGTGTGTTCACCACAGAACTTGCAAAACTTTTTAACTTCTAAACGTTCTGTCCGGTTAGGATTTGCCGCAATCGTGTAGTTCCGTGAAGCACAGACACTACATGCAAGGGCGATTTTCTTTTGTGCCATAGTATGAAACCTCCAAATTACACAATAATGAAAATATCGTGTAAATAATTCTCTTCATAGGCTATCACTATTCGAGTAATTCTTCAAGTTTTTTTCTCAGTTGTGCACGGGTTCGCATAAAGCACCGTTGATTCGCCACAATTTCAGCTGGTGTATAATACTGTGCATCAATTACTTGGCTGAATGTCACTAACTCTTTTAGCGTCGCCCGTTCTTTTTTTGAAACCCGACTACTAATAAAGCGTTGGACTGCTTCGCGCACAATTAATAAATCTTGGGCATTATTATATTTAGCCATCCCATCATCAATCATCCCCGGTAAGGCATAGCGTGGATCTTCAAAATTACTTTTAGCCCGTTGGCGGCGCCATTCATCAATACACCGAAAATTTATAGCACATCGTAAGTAACTCCCAAATGACCGATTAAATTGCCGGGGCTTAAAAGTTTGCACACACTTAAAAGTAATTATTTGCATTTCTTGTAACCAGTCATCTTTTTCAATTTTCAAATTACGAAATTTAGTCCATTGAGCAAAATACAAGGGCCGGAATTGTTCACAAATTTTAGCAAAAGCGGCCTCATCACCGTTTTGTGCATATTCAACAAGCGTTACTAAATCAACATCAATATATTCATCCATCACTATGTTCCTCCTTCAATTGAGTAACATAAAGATATGCGAAAACGATCTTTTTATAAATCGAACATTTGTACGTTTAATGATAATTATTGATTAGCACACCGTGAAAAACGAGATGAGCCCTAACTTTAGCCCGTTAAATTAAATTGAAAAAAGTTTAATTTAATTGAAATTATAATTTTTATTATAATTTGTGGCGTGAACTAAAGCCTTGGTAGATTAATAATGAAGCTGCCACGGACGCATTTAACGATTGCACGTGACCAATCATTGGAATGGTTAACATTTCATCCACATTTTGTTTCAACAATGGGGCCACCCCACGGCCTTCATTACCAATAATTAAGGCCACTGGACCAGTTGCGTCCCAACGACGGTAATCGGTCCCATTCATGTCAGTTCCAAAAATCCACAAACCACGGTCTTTTAATTCTTTAACCGTATTTACTAAGTTAGTAACTCGGACCACTGGCACGTGTTCAATCGCTCCCGTTGAAGTTTTCGCAACAGTTGCTGTCAATTGCACCGCCCGACGTTTAGGAATAATAATTCCATGAGCCCCAGCGGCATCTGCTGTTCGCATAATTGAACCTAAGTTATGGGGATCTTCAATTGAATCTAAAATCAAGAAGAATGGTGCTTCGTCTTTTTCCGCGGCCTTGGCAAATAAGTCGTCTAATTCCGCATATTCAAAAGCCGAAATTGATAACACAACCCCTTGGTGATTTTGCCCATCACTAAGTTCATCCAATTTACTCTTAGGCGCATTTTGCACTACTAAGCCCCGTTCTTTAGCTAAAGCTAACACTTCACTAATCGCATCACTGTGGATACCGTCTTGGAGCCATACTTTATTAATCGTTTGTTCCGTTGATTTTAATGCTTCAACCGCTGGGTGGCGACCGATGATAAAATCACCTAGTGGGGCCACGGTTTGCTTAGCCGCTGGCTTTTCATTAGTGCGCTCTGGGCGCTTATTAGTCCGTGGACGGGCGTTATCACTGTCGCGTTGTGGGGCCCGGCGTGTTTTTGTCCGACCACCACGGTATTCGTTATTATATGGCATTTATTTTTGTCCTTCCTGATTCAACTTGTTCAATACACCAAGCTGCTAATTGTTCAATACGCGCCGTTTGTTCACTTAAATATAAGTACCCAAACAATGCTTCCACCCCGGTTGAAATCCGGTAACTCACAATATCGGTATTTTTAGCCCCGGTATGTGATTTAGCATTGCGCCCGCGTAAAAAATATTGTTTTTCTTCATCCGTTAAAATTGCATCAGCTTCCATTAACCGATATAAAGCGGCGTGGGCTTTGGCTGAAACATACCGGGTTGCTGTGTGGTGCAAGTGGGTTGGTTTAACCATCCCCTTGCCCAATAAATGTTGTCGAATATAAATTTCATAAACTGCATCGCCCATATAAGCTAATGCAATTCCGTTCATTTGTTGGTAATTTGCCATGTTATTCTTTCTTCCATCGAGTTCCTTGTGCAGTATCTTCTAAGACAATTCCTTGGGCTTTTAATTCAGCCCGAATTGCATCAGCTTGAGCATAGTCTTTTGCTTTTTTAGCAGCATCCCGGGCCGCAACCTGCGCCTCAATCCAGCTATTATCATCTGTTGCTCGCCCGCTTGGCTTGACATCAACTCCAATGACCATTACTTGATCAGCAAATTCAGCTAAAGCTTGTTCGCCACTAACCGCGCTAACATGGTCCGCTTTCGCGTATACATTTAAAGCTGTGGCAAAATCATTAATCACCGTCATGGCATTGGCGACATTAAAATCATCATCCATCGCTTGCATAAAGGCCGATTTAAATTGAGCGACTTGAGTATCGATGGCTTCATCAATCGTGGTCATGGTATCCGCTTGTTTTAAACGAAAGGCCACATTCGTGTATGCCGTTTGCAACCGTTTAACGATTTGAGTTGCTTCTGTAATGGCTGTTTGCGTATAAGCTAGTGGCCGGCGGTAATGCGTTGTGGCCATCATCAACCGTAATGCTTGGGGATTAACGGTTTGTAATAAATCGTGGACCGTCACAAAATTACCTAATGATTTTGACATTTTTTCATTGTCGTCTCCCACTGTTACAAACCCATTGTGGAGCCAATAGTTAGCAAAAGTCTTACCCGTATGCGCTTCTGATTGGGCAATTTCGTTGGTATGGTGTGGGAAAGCTAAGTCTTGGCCGCCACCATGAATATCAATCGTATTCCCTAAATATTTAATCGCCATCACAGAACATTCAATGTGCCAGCCTGGTCGCCCCGGTCCCCATGGTGAATCCCAAGTAATCGCTACTTCCGGATCAGCACCTTTCCACACGGCAAAATCAACTGGATCTTCTTTACGGGCTAATTCACCATCATCAAGCCGCTCGGAAGCACCAACTTCGAGGTCATCAATATTTTGGTGCGCTAAATGGCCATAATCGGGAAATTTACGGGCACGGAAATAGACATCCCCGTCAGCTTCATACGCATACCCTTTAGCGATTAAATCGTCAACAAAGGTAATAATTTCAGAAATATGTTCGGTTGCTAATGGTCTGACCGTTGCCGGTTTAATATTAAGCGGTGCAGTATCATCATTAAACGCTTGTTCAAATTTAGTTGTTAATGCCTGTTCGGTAATTCCAGCTTCGTGGGCGGCTTTAATAATTTTATCATCCACGTCAGTAAAGTTAGAAACATAGTTAACTTGGTAATCAGAATATTCAAAATACCGCCGAATAGTGTCAAAGGCAATCGCTGAACGCGCATTACCGATATGAATATAGTTATACACCGTCGGTCCACACACGTACATATTAACAATTCCTGGCTGAATTGTTTTAAATAGTTCCTTTGTACGGGTCATTGTATTAAAAACATGAATCATAGTGTCTTACTCCTCACTCGTTACCACTGCGTAATTTAATAAGTTATATCATAGCACATAATATCGTCCAACGCTCTTGCCATCAAAGTTAAAGCGGCACAAAAAAACGGAAGAATTAATCATTCCTCCGTTTTTAAGCAGCTAGCATTTAATTATGCACCGAAATTACTTTAATTTAGCAATTAATGCATTCACGTTAGCCATAACTTTTTCTTTACCAAGTAATTCAAGGACTTCTGGTAAAGCCGGACCGTGCGTTTCATGAGAAGCTGCAATCCGGATTGGCATAAAGAGCTTACGACCTTTAATACCAGTTTCTTTTTGAACCGCTTTAATAGCTGGTGCAATTGAAGCAGCTACAAAGAATTCAAGTTTTTCAACTTGGCTTACAAAGCTTTCAAGGACTTTGATAACATCTTCAGTGTCAGCAATTTCTTCTTTAGCAGCGTCATCAAGTTCAGCTGGCATATCAAAGAAGACATCCTTGGCAAAAGTAGTAATTTGGTTAGTAAATGACATTTGATCTTTGTAAAGTTCCGTCATTTTGAATAACCAAGTTAATTTTTCAGGTGTTAATTCCGCTGTATCAACCATATCAGCGGCAACTAATTGGTGTAAGATTGATGGGAAAATGTCGCTAGTTGGCACTTTCTTCAACCATTGGTTGTTAACCCATTCAAGTTTCTTAGCATCAAATTTAGCCGGACTCTTTGATAAACGTTTTTCATCAAACATCTTAACAAATTCGTTTAAGCTAAAGATTTCATCTTCACCAACTGGTGACCAACCAAGTAAAACAATAAAGTTTAGCAAGGCTTCTGGTAAGTAACCAAGTTCACGATATTGTTCAATGAATTGTAAGATTGATTCATCACGTTTTGATAACTTACGACCAGTTTCAGTATTAATGATTAATGTCATGTGACCAAATTCTGGGGCATCCCAACCAAAGGCTTCATAAATCATTAATTGCTTAGGCGTATTTGAAATGTGGTCATCCCCACGAAGAACGTGTGAAATTTCCATCAAGTGATCATCAACTACCACGGCAAAGTTGTAAGTTGGCATTCCATCACGTTTTTGGATAACCCAATCACCACCAACTTGTTCGGCCCCAATTTCAATGTCACCCTTCACAATATCGTTCCACTTGTAAACAGTTCCAACTGGGACTTTGAAACGAATAACTGGTTCTAAACCAGCTGCTTTTGCTTCGGCAATCTTAGCTTCACGTTCAGCATCTGACATACCAGCAAATTCATATTCATAACGAGGTGTTTCACCATTTTCGATTTGGCGTTCACGTTCTGCTGCCAATTCATCTTCCGTCTTGTATGATTCGTAAGCAAGTCCGCGATCTAACAAATCTTGAATCAATGGTTTGTATGTGTCCATGCGTTCTGATTGACGGTATGGACCATATGCACCAGGCTTATCTGGACCTTCATCCCAGTCCATGCCAAGCCATTTTAAGTTTTCCAATTGACTACGTTCACCATCAGCAATATTACGTTTAGTATCAGTATCTTCAATCCGGATAATGAACTTTCCTTTATTGTGACGTGCGTAGAGATAGTTGAATAATGCCGTACGAGCGTTACCGATGTGTAAGTGCCCGGTTGGACTTGGTGCATAACGCACCCGAAGCTTCTTATTTGCCAAAGTGTTAGCCTCTTTCATTTCATTTTTTTATGCACTTGTGATAATACACCAAAAATGCCTATTTTTAAAGTATCTCGCTTATTTTTCTTGTGAATTCTCAAATAAATTTACATTTTATTCGATTGGTTTTGTCGCATGGGTGGGCTTTGCAAAAATCATGCGCCCGGCATCAGTTTGTAAGGCCGATGTAACTGTTACATCTAACTTCTTATTCATAAAGTACTGACCATCTTCAACGACCACCATTGTCCCGTCATCAAGGTAAGCGACCCCTTGTTGGCGTTCCGTTCCTTTTTTAACAACCATTACATGCATGGTCTCACCTGGTAAGACCCGTGGGCGTAAAGCCCCCACCAATTCATTGATGTTAAAAATAGTAATATTTTGGAAGGCTGTGACTTTATTTAAATTAAAATCGTTAGTCACAAGGACGGCATCTAAATCTTTAGCCAATTGGACTAATTTTTCATCAACTTCCTTAATGTCTTCATAATCACCTTCATACATTTCAATTGGCACAAGTTGTTCTTCACGGAGCTTGTTGAGAATATCTAATCCCCGACGGCCACGAACCCGCTTAACTGAGTCAGCTGAATCGGCAATATATTGAATTTCATAGAGGACAAAGTTAGGCACGAGTAATGTCCCTTCAATAAAGCCTGATTTTACTAAATCGTAAATCCGACCATCAATCAAAATATTGGTATCCAAAATTTTGTAGTGGTGGTAATTGGGTTCTAATTGCTTATCGCCAATTACTTCACCTTCTTGTAATGGTTCAATTTTGCCCCGAACACGATTAAAACTTGGAATTAAATTCTTCCATTCATCCGTTCGCGTTGTTCCCAATCGAAAGCCAAGATATCCAAATAGCAACATTAATAAAATCGGAATCACGGTGTTAATTAAAAAGATTTTTGAATTAACAAATAAACTTGAAATTAACACGGCAATTAATAATCCAAGGATGGTAGTAATACTACCAATTAATAACGTTAATGGATTTTTTGTTGATAAGTAACGTTCAACATCACTGAGCTTACGATCAATATAATCAACCAAATAGAAGGAAATAAATAATAGCAATAACGCGCCGATTATAAAGTCTGTGATATTATTGTCAATCCATTGGTACTTAAAATGAATTAACCGCCAAAAGCTTGGAAGCACTAGTAAACCGATTGCCCCTCCAACCAAAACTAAGGCGGCTTGTATGATTTTCTTTCGCATAAAAATATCCTTTCTTACTAACTATATAATCTATCTTACTATTAATTTCTAATTGAGCAATCATGTTAACCAAAAATTGTTAAAATTCCTGATTTTCAGCGGTATTTATCCGATATTTACTCGTTTTACCGTTAAACGCCTTCTGAAGGGCCTCACTAATCGTGGCGACGCCGACAACTTCAATCTCACCAACTGGTTGCCAACCTTGTAAATTATTTTTTGGCACAAAGACGCGTTTAAAACCAAGCTTTTCAGCTTCCGCAACCCGTTCTTCAATCCGGTTAACTCGGCGAATTTCTCCGGTCAAGCCAATTTCACCAATAAAGGCATCGCCCAACTGGGTTTCTTTATCTTGATATGATGATGCTACGGCAACCGCAACTGCTAAATCAATCGCTGGTTCATCTAATTTGACCCCACCGGCGGCCTTTAAAAAGGCATCTTGATTTTGCAATAATAAATTGGCCCGTTTTTCAAGGACAGCCATAATCAACGATACCCGATTACGATCCAATCCTGAAGCCGTCCGTTGCGCATTCCCAAAAACAGATGGCGTAATCAACGCTTGCATTTCAACTAAAATGGGCCGCGTTCCTTCCATGGAAACCACAATTGCTGAACCAGTGGCCCCTTCAATCCGTTCTTCTAAAAAGATTTGCGATGGGTTGGCAACTTCCGTTAACCCATGGGTTTGCATTTCAAAGATACCGAGCTCATTAGTTGAGCCAAACCGGTTCTTGACAGCCCGTAAAATCCGATAGGCATGGTGTAAATCACCTTCAAAATAGAGCACCGTATCAACCATGTGTTCTAACATTTTTGGTCCCGCAATCGAACCTTCCTTGGTCACGTGACCGACAATAAAGACGGTAATTCCATTCGTTTTAGCAATTTGGAGTAATTCAGCGGTTACTTCACGCACTTGGGATACTGAACCAACCGCTGATTGGACATCGGGTTCTTGCATGGTTTGAATGGAATCAATAATTAAAAAGTTAGGTTTTAATTCATCCACTTGTTTGCGAATTAAACTCATATCAGTTTCTGGATAGAGATAGAAATCATTGGCCCCCACCCCTAAACGTTCCGCTCGCATTTTAATTTGCACAGCACTTTCTTCCCCCGAAACATAGAGGACTAACCCTCCAGTTTGGGCTAATTGGCCTGACATTTGTAATAAAAGCGTTGATTTCCCAATTCCGGGGTCACCCCCAATTAACACCATTGAACCTGGCACAACCCCACCACCAAGCACCCGATTAAGTTCTGATAGTTGGACTTTAATCCGGGGAGTATCTTCGGTTGAAACATCCCCAATTTTAGCTACTTTGGCGACTTCACCATCGAGACTAACCCGACTTTTACGATCGGGAGTATCCGGTTGAATACGCTCTTCAACTAACGTTCCCCATTCACCACAGTTAGGACAACGCCCTAAATACTTAGGTGAAATGTAACCACAATTAGAACATAAAAATTGGGTTTTTACTTTAGCCACAGTGAGCCCTCCTTATTTAATTCCTGATGAACCAAAACCACCATTACGCGTTGTTTTAAGGGTAGTTGCATCATGATCAGCTAACAAAAATGGCATGAAAATTCCTTGGGCAATCCGTTCACCCTTTGCAATATGGCAATCAAGCAAACCAAAATTCAAAATTTGGACAAAAATAGCCCCTTCATTTTGTTCATTATTGTAGTAATCAGCGTCAATAATCCCTACACCATTTGGTACTACTAAACTACGCTTCAATGGGTTACTTGACCGGTTAGCAATCATTAAAAATTCTTCCGGTTGCATGAAGGCTTTGACCCCCGTTGGAATTAAAAATGGTTTCAAAGTTGCTTGGGCCGCTGCCAAATCAGCTTCACTGACTTTTTCAGTGTGCTTAACTTGCCACAAAGCTTTTAAAAAGGCCCACTTCCAAATTGACGGAATGGTCATATCTTCGGCTGCTTGAAAATCATATCCGGCCGCTTGCGTGGTTGCCCGTTGCGGTAAATCCAAGTTTGCTTGCGCATATTTACTAATAATTTCAAATCCACGTTTCATAATTCAGTTCTCACTTTTCTTATTTTCTTTCATTCTATTATACCAATATCTGAGAATATTTTTAGGTCAGATGTAAATTTTAAATTTGACTATCGCCCGCTTTACCTTGAGAATATAATTAATAACTGTCATAACATTAAGACCGACAAACAAAGGAGCTGTATTATGGAATTTATTCATGAACCAGAACGCATTTATCAAATTGCCGCTGACGGTCAGCTTTTGGCCGAAATTGATTTCCCAAAAATCCCCAATCAAGCTGCCATTGTTATCACGCACACATTTGTTGATCCAAGCTTACGGGGCCAAGGAATTGCTAATCAATTACTAGCTGAAGTAATTGCCTTTGCCCGCCAACATAACTTAAAAATCAAACCGGAATGTAGTTTTGCGCAAAAAGTCTTTGATTTAACGCCTGCCTATGAAGGATTACGATATACCGAATAGCTTTTGTTCGGGTTTTTATGTATAATTAAAAGATGCACAGTTTACACAAGGAGAGCTCTTGAAGTTATGAATCAAATTGAATTAAAAAAACAAGTTGGAGAACGAGCCGCTCAATATGTCGAAGATGGTATGATTGTTGGGCTTGGCACTGGTTCGACCGCCGAGTTTTTCGTGGCTGCCCTTGGTGAACGCGTACAGAAAGAAGGCCTCAATATTATTGGGGTGCCAACCTCTGATCGCACTAGAAATCAAGCGGAAGCACTTGGTATCAAAATTAAAAATGTTGATGACGTAGAATATATTGACTTAACTGTTGATGGCGCAGATGAAGTTGACGCAAACTTCCAAGGAATTAAAGGTGGCGGTGCAGCTCATTTATGGGAAAAAATCGTTTCTTCTAATTCAAAGCGGAACATTTGGATTGTTGACAGTTCCAAAATGGTTAAGACATTAGGTGCCTTTCCGTTACCAATTGAAGTTATCCCCTTTGGTAGCAAACACGTTGTGGATAAGTTAATTGCCGCCGGTTATGATCCAAAAATTCGGCGTGATGAAGACGGTAATCCGAAATTAACCCATTTCCACAACTACATTATTGATTTAAAAGTTGGTTCAATTCCTGATCCCAAAAAATTAGGTGATGAATTAATTCATATGGTCGGGGTCGTTGAACATGGATTATTCCTTGATCATGTTAACACCTTGATTGTTGGTCACCCTGAAGGGCCTCAAATTATCGATAATATTCGTTAATTGTGTGCCAATTGCGCATATTTAAATTTACATCAAAAAAGCCCTTAACCATTTTGGTTAAGGGCTTTTTAACTATTCTAATTCTGCAGATGCAATAAATTTAGTGGCATCAATTTGATCTAATAATGATTGGACATCCGTTCCGGTAGCAACAAAGTGCCCCGTAACATCATGCAATAATTGGCCAGCATTATGATAGAACGTAAAATGCCAGTTATCTTTGATCAACCATTGGGTGCGTAATTTTTCATCATCAATATCAGAAAATGGCACTAACACCGCGGGCCACGCAGCTGTAACCACTGACAATGGTAAGCCAGCAATGGCGCGAATATGTTGTTCATAAACCGATACATTCGTTACTTGATCAAAAATCGCACTAGCTTGACTTAACGTTGCAACCAGTCGTTTAATAATTAAATTTCCCGTCGCGGTCACATAAAAATCAAGCTGGAATAAGCCCCGATAATTGATACTTGCGCCTAAACGTTCCGTAATGCGATACATTTCAAATTCAATTTCATCTGGTAATTTAACCGGCGTAACCGTTTTTAATAATTTACCATCTTGATAAAAATTTTCAATGATAGGATACGTACTAATCTTGCCATCTAAGGTGCGAGCGGCCACCACTGAATATTCACGAACATTACTAAGCCATGACTCAATGATGAACGTCCCAGTATCAATCATATCGGCAACTTTACCAATCGAGGCTTCGTTTTCAACCACAACTTCTTTTTCAATTCCGGTAATTTTAGGAATTGATTTTAATACGACTGGATAACCTAGTGAGGCTGCGGCATTAACAACATCCGTCAAATCAACCACGGTGGTATATGGTAAACAATTAATATTCAAACTTTCAAACAACGTCCGTTCCATTAAACGATCCATCGAAATTTCTAGCGTGTTGATTCCTTGAGGTAAGTTAGTATATTGCTTAATATATTCCAAAGTTTCGGAACTAATATTTTGACTTTCATATGTTACAAAGTCACAACTTTCAGCAAACGAACGTAATTGTTCCCAATTATCGTTGGCGCCAACAAACCGTAAATCAGCAATGTGTAAAACTTCTGCATCCTTATCAGAACTGTAGGCTGCGACACGAAAGCCCATCCTACGTGCTGTTTGAGCCAAAATGGGACCATTGATGCCTTCACCAATAATTCCTAATGTTTGGCCTGGATAAAATTGTGTTGCCATAGTAGTGCCTCCTAAATTTGACGAGTTTTTAGCGGTCAAATCGATTTAAATGATACAATTCAATAATTTTAATTAACTTTTGGGCGTACCCTGGATCGGTGGCGTAACCAGCTTGATACAAGGCATTGGATGCCACTACATAATTCTTTGCATGAATAACTTGTTGATACCGCTGATGATTTTCACTGGTCCCACGGACTAACAATAAGGCATGATCAAGCATTGAACCTTGCACATTATCATAGACTTTAAAGGGGGCATCAATCGTTACCCAGCGACCTTTAATAACTTCTTTGGTCGGTAACAAAATTGACTTTTGCCCTGCGGCTGCTTTAATACCGTAAAAATTATGGTATTTTTGCGATAATTGACTACCATTCCAGTCTGATTCATGGGCTGCTTGGGCTAATGTGATACTTGCAAGGACGCCATATTGACGTTGTAATTGTTGCGCATATGGGGCCAATGAATTCAACCAAGCTACCCGTTGTTGGTAGACACTTGATGCGGCAGTGGCGGTATTATTAGTAGTTGGTAGCCGTTGATTTTGCCAATGAACGGCTACCGCACATAATAATACCACACCTATCACGAAGAGCATGGTATTGCGACGCCGAAGTTGACCATTTTCAACAAAAAAAGCTTGTATGCTAAATTTACTACTTGTTTTACGCCTACGTTTGCGTCGTTTTTTAACTGCCATGACTCTCCTTTAGTTAATTTTAAAATTATTGATAGTTGTTAACCCCAGTATCGAGATCTAATAGTTGTTTAAAGTGGGCGTTTTCAGCGTACAATGCTTGCGGCGTTCCACTCATGGTAAATTGACCATCATCCAAGAAGTAAACTTGATTAGCAAAGTTAATCCCGGTTAAGTGGTGCGTGACCCAAATAATCGTCTTATCCGCCAACAATGAGAAAATCATCGTTAAGACTTCGTTTTCGGTAATTGGATCTAAACTAACCGTTGGTTCATCTAAAATAATAATTGGGGCATCTTGTAATAAGATCCGCGCCAAAGCAAACCGTTGCCGTTCACCACCTGAAAAACGTTGGCCACCTTCGGTCATAACGGTCGCATAGCCATCTGGTAATTTTTCAACTAAATCCTGTAACCCGACTGCTGCAATCGCTGCTTTAACCTCATCATCGGTGGCTTGTAAATTACCTAAGCGGACGTTATTCATAATTGAGGTGTTAAACAAATATGGTTGTTGATCAAGTACCCCAAAAAGATCATGCCGATATTCTTGTAAAGTACTTAAATCAGCACCATCCAAGTTAATTTGACCACTAGTTGGCTGTAAATCACCAAGTATTAATTGTAACATTGTTGATTTACCGGCGCCTGAAGGTCCCAATAAAGCATACGTTTGATTACGTTCAATAGTCATATTTAGGCCATTTAAAACATTTCGTTGTTGATTAGTATACTTAAATGTTACATCATTAAAAGAAATTTGTTTAAAGGCTAAGGCCGCTTGACGCGTAATTGTGGGGGCTGCTGGAGCCGTTACCGTTAACTCATCATAATCATTCATTCGTTCTAATGATGATTGGTGCGTTGGAATATCCGTTAAGCCCGCTGAAATCCCTTGGAAAGCATCGACCATTGGGAAAATTGCTAATGTAAAGGCCGCAATATAGTTAACATCTAAGAACGAATTCCCAAATTGAACCTTACCAAAATACAGCATCACAAAGGTAATTCCCGCCACAATTAAATTAATCACAAAATCACGCCACCAGGTAAATTGCATGTTTTGCCGTTGAATCTTAACTTGTTGATTCATTAAAGCCGTTTGTTTTTCAACAAATTCTGCTTGCCGGCCCGCAATCACCCAATCAGTTAATCCTAACACGCCATCCGTTAAACTAACATAAACTTCGTGTTGTAATTGGCGATTTTTAAAACTCCGGGCTCCATTTAAAGCCACTGAAGCGAGTGGCAAAATAATGGTAATTACCCCAAAAAGCAATAACATTAATAAGCCAAAGGCCCAATTGAAGTAACCTACAAAGGCCGCAAAAACTACGTATAACAACCAGCCAATTACAACCGGGAAAATCGTTGTTAAGTAAAGATTTTCAATGTGTTGAATATCATCAGCTAACAACGCTAACACATCCCCTGTTTGCTTTTCTTGGCGAATCGTAGTTGCTCGTTGTTCAACTTTTAAATAGAGTTTTTTACGTAAATCTGAAACTAACCGTAGCACCCAGTTGTGTGAAGTTAGTCGTTCAGCGTAACGAAAAACTGGCCGACCAATCCCAAACGCCCGCGTAAGGACAATTGGCACATACACGAGCAAAATATTACTTGGGTGTTGTGCTGAACGTGAGATCAAGTATCCCGAAATAAACATCAATGCGGTCCCACAAAAAACTGTCATAAAGCCTAGAAAAATAACTAAGGCTAGTAATTTTTTATAGCGACGTAAATACGGCAAGACCCATTTATCGGTATTAAACATTTTAACGATCGTTTGCATTATTTAACACCTCCTAATTGGTTAACATCCGCCACTAACTGGACAAATGCCCCATTTTGTTGGGCTAATTCACTTGGTGTGCCTTGTTCAACAATTTTACCATCCTCAACTACTAAGACATAATCCATTTGGTTAACCCAGTGTAATCGGTGAGTTGCAAATAAAACTAAGTGATTAGCAAATAATGGTACAATTGCTTGCTTGATATTCATTTCTGTTTCAATATCCAAGTGCGCCGTTGGTTCATCAAATAACAACACGCGTCGTTCTGGCGTCAAGAATGCTCGTGCTAAAGCAATCCGCTGAGCTTGACCACCAGAAACCGCCTGACCACCTTCTCCGATTAACGTTGCTAGTCCTGCTGGTAATTGTTGCCAAAATTCCGTTAAACCAGCGGCCGCTAACGCTTTGATAATCGCTGCTTCGGATGCTTCAGGAGCATAAAAGGCTACATTTTCCGCTAACGTTGCATGGAAAATATATGGAGTTTGGGGAATATACTGAAACTGCTTTTGCCAAGCTTGCAATTGTAAATGATCAACGGCTTGGCCAGCAAGTGTAATCTGTTGCGCCGAATTACTATCAGGTGCTAAAAAGCCCCCTAATAAGTTTAATAATGTTGATTTACCTGAACCAGAACGCCCAATAATCCCGACTTTTTGATAACCTTGTAATGCTAAATGTTCAATCGTTAAGGCGGCATCATGACTATCAGCATACGCGACTTTGACATTATCCAAAGTTAATTGGGTGTCAGCTTGCCATTGTTCAAGTTGAAGTGTTTTATCATCAGCTAAGGTTGGCCGTGATAATAAATCTAACACATCACCTAACGCATTTTTACCGTCTAAGGTATCGTGATAATCGTTTGCAAAATTCCGTAATGGTAAAAAGTATTCCGGGGCTAAAACTAACATCGTTAACGCTGGTAACAACGCTTTAGTGCCATCAATTAAACTAAATCCTAAAAAGACCGCGACAATCGCAATTGATAACGTTGTAAAAAAGTCTAACGTAAATGTTGATAGAATCGCAATTTTTAAGGTTGATAACACCGATACTCGATAATCTTCTGAGACTCGGTGAATATTATTTGCATACTTCCGACTTAAACCTAATTGCTTTAAGGTTGGTAAGCCTCGTAAAGCATCAACAAAGTGATTACTTAAACGAATAAAATTCGCATACTCTTTATCCGCTTTAGCTTGTGCCGCGTAACCTAAAATCACCATGAACAAAATTACCACGGGATAAATTGCTAACATAAACGTCGCTTCTTGCCATGAAACCGTGAACAAGTAGGCTAATAAAATCCAAGGAATAATCATTAAATCAAACATTTTGATTAACACAAGCATCAAATAAGTTTGCGTTTTATCAATTCCTTCCAAGGCCAAAGTAACGGTATTCCCCGTCCCCTTTTCTTGGATAATTTTGGGACCCAATGCTCCAACTTTCTTTAAGACATCGCGTCGTAATTTAACAATTGTTTTTTCAACCCAATGGCCAACAACGTAATTTTTTAAAACAGTCAATAAATGCCGGCAGACGAAGGCTACCAAAAAGAAAGCAAAAGCTTGAAGGACGGCCACGAACGGTTTTTGTTGCCAGAGCGTGACAATACTCGTACTTAAGTATTTTCCTTGGAATAATACACTAAATGCTTGCAGTGTTATTAGCACTGCAAGCATCCCAAGTGTTTTACGAATTCCCGGCATTGTAAATAAGCGCCGATCAATCATGTAAATAAATCTCCATTTAAATCCGGTCAGCAGAGCCTAGTGAGCACTACCTGCTTGACCTACAGTTAACCGTTTCCGGAAAACATAGTAGCTCCAAATTTGGTAAGCCAATACAATTGGCAAGATTGAAACAACAATCCAAGTCATAATTGTCAATGTGTATGGTGAACTTGAAGCATCTTTAATCAATAATGAGTGGGCTGGGTTGTTAGCCACGATAACTCGTGGGAACAAACCAACAAATAATAAAGTAACAAGACCAACAAGGTTAACCCCAGTAGCAATGAAACTTAAAATTTCTTTGTCTTTAAGCGTTGCAATGTATGAAACAACTGTTGCTAAGACAATCACAGCTAATAAGATCACTGTAATTACTGGCTTGTTTTGGAAAAAGTCAGTGTAGATGAAAAGTAAGATTGCAAAGACGACTTCACCAGCTAAAAGAACTGGGTAAAGGACCTTAGCAACTTTAGCCGCACGGTAACGGATTTCACCATCAACCTTCAAGCGAATAAAGTTTAAGCCGTGGATGTAGCTCATCAAGACAACGGCAACCCCACCGACAATTGTAAATAAGTTTACAAAGTCAAAGAAGTGACCACGAATATTAAAGCTATTATCAACAGGCATCCCCTTAACAAGAGCCGTAAAGATCATTCCGAATAAGAATGGTGCCATGAAAGAACCAATGGCTGTCGCCCATTCCCAAACATTTTTTGCTTTGTTGAATTTAGCCATGGCCCGGAATTCAAATGAAACCCCACGGAAAATTAATGAAAGTAAAATTAAGAATAACGGAATGTAGAAACCTGAAAATAGGCTTGCATACCAAATTGGCATTGCGGCAAACATTGCCCCACCAGCAGTAATTAACCAAACTTCATTGGCATCCCAGTTAGGTCCAATTGAGCCAATCAAAGCGTCGCGTTCATGTGCATCTTTGGCAAGTGTTTTAACGGCCATTCCGACACCAAAGTCAAAACCTTCTAAGAAGAAGAAACCGGCAAACAAGATGCCAATAAGGACAAACCATAAAATTTGTAATGTTGACATTAGTTAAAAGCCTCCTCTGCAAATGGGTCTTTAACAACTGCCTTTGGTTTCATGACATCATCAGGTCCTTCACGAAGCACACGAGCTGCGTAGTAAACCATCACTCCACCAAGAGTACAGAAAGTTAAGAAGTAAACAATGTTAGAGAATAACATTGAACCAGCAGAAACGTTTGGTGATACGGCATCAGCAATTGTCAAGTAACCGTAAACAACCCAAGGGTAACGACCTAATTCAGTCACTAACCAACCACCAGTATTAGCAGCAAATGGTAAGAATGTCACAATTGACATAATCCATAACCACCATTTTTGGTTCATCAAGAACTCATCTGAGTGTTTCTTACGGTTAAACCAAAGACCAACAATGGCAACCATTAAGAATGCCCCGGCAGAAACTGCCATGACACGGAAAGCGTAGAAAATGGCATTAAATGGTACATAGTAGTTCATGTCCTTACCAAACTTCTTATCGTATTTCGCGTGTAATTCACGGCTAATTTCGTTAGCCCCTTTGTTTTCACCTGTAAGTGAGTGGTGGGCCAAGATTGAAAGTACATATGGTACGTTAATTTCAAAATCAGGTTTGTGTTCTTTTTCGTTATACCAACCGATCACAGCCCATGGTTCTGATTTGTTCTTACCACCAACGTTTTCATATAAACCTTCAGTAGCAGCAAACTTCATTGGTTGGTCATTTTGTAAGAAGAGTGAGTGACGGTCCCCTGTAAAGAGCATCCCAAACGTTGTTACTAATCCAAGGATTAAACCAACTTTCATTGACTTACGGAAGAAGTCAGTGTTTTTAGTTTTACGTAAAAGAGCCATTGCTGACATCCCAGCAACGACAAAACCGGCTGTTAAAAACGCACCGATTAAAACGTGAGGGAATTCCAACCATACTTGGTGGTTTTTAATTAAATCAGCAAAGTTAACTAATTGTGCCCGGCCAGTTTCTTTATTAAGAATGAAACCAGTTGGGTTTTGCATAAATGAGTTGGCAATCAAAATCCAAAGCGCTGAAAGGCTTGAACCAATTGTCACTAACCAAATAAAAGTTGCGTGTAAGGCAGGCTTAACTTTGTCCCAACTAAACATCCAAAAACCGATGAAAGTTGATTCTAAGAAGAAGGCAACCAAGGCTTCAATCGCAAGTGGTGCCCCAAAGATATCCCCAACGAAACGTGAGTAAGCTGACCAGTTCATTCCGAATTGGAATTCTTGAATGATCCCAGTAACGACCCCAACTGCAAAGCTAAGTAAGAAAATCTTAGCCCAGAATTGTGTCATATGCTTGTAGACTTCGTCTTTCTTTATCACGTAAAGGGTTTCCATAATCGAAACTACTAAACCCATCCCAATTGAAAATGGCACAAAGAAAAAGTGAAAAATTGTGGTCATTGCAAATTGG
Source organism: Periweissella ghanensis (assembly GCF_918814755.1). Classification (GTDB taxonomy): domain Bacteria; phylum Bacillota; class Bacilli; order Lactobacillales; family Lactobacillaceae; genus Periweissella; species Periweissella ghanensis. Next base: position 22,718 of record NZ_CAKKNT010000021.1, read on the forward strand.
AAACGTGCTAAAGAAACAACAGATAGTGCTAAATCCATCATTATGTTATTTCCTCCAAAAAATTGCGTATATAAACTTTTATACATAAATACTACTTAGCCTATTTTACACATAAACAACGTGTACTTTCAAATTTTTTACGCAATATTTCCGGAAATTTTAAACTTTGTGCTATTAATCACTTGTAAGAACTTTGTAAGGGCTTTTAAATTAAATTTTAAAATATTATTGACAAGTTTCTCATTCTGCTTTAATATTATCCTCATAGTTTGATACGACAACAAATTGATCAGGAAAGTAAATTGGATTGTTATTGTACAGAAAGCATCGGTTGCTGAGAAGATGCCCTTAACACCCTTTCGAAAATGGCCTGTGATTGGCATAGGTGAATAACTTTAGTTATGAATCTATGATGGGGTGGCGACCATTACCAACGCACACGGATATTTTAAGTCCGTTAGTGAGGATATTTTGGCAACAAAATATCAAAGTAGAATGGTTCACGACGAAGCTCGTTTCTATGTTTTTAAACATAGGAACGAGTTTTTTTATTTTCACGTTCAATTTGTTGAGTATCAAAACATCTAAATTTATTTATTTTGGGAGATTTTATTATGAAAAAGAAATTATTGATTGCTGTAACTGCCGTTTTGGCAGCCTTCACCCTTGCCGCTTGTGGTAACTCAAGTAAATCATCTTCATCTTCAAACACAGTTAAAATCGGGGTTGAAGGTTCTGAAGAAGCCCAAGTTTGGGATAACATCATTGCCCGTGCTAAAAAAGAAGGCGTTAACATTCAATTGGTGCACTTCAATGACTATAACCAACCAAATGCAGCATTGAAATCAGGTCAAATCGACTTAAATGCTTACCAACACTACTACTTCTTGAACACTTGGAACAAAGCTAACCACGCTAATTTAAAGCCAATTGCTAAAACTTTAATTGCCCCTGTTCGTTTATACGGTGGTAAAGGTGTTACTAAGTTATCTGACATTAAAAAAGGTGGCCAAATCGTCATCCCTAACGACCCAACTAATGAAGGTCGCGCTTTAACCCTTCTTCAAACAGCTGGCTTAATCAAAATCAAGAACGAAGCATTACCAACACCAAACGATATCACTGCAAACCCTAAAGACTTGAAGATTGTTCCAGTTGATGCTACGCAAACAGCAGCTCAATTAAAATCAGTTGCTGGTGCCGTGGTTAACAACGACACTGCCACTGATGCTAAGCTTGATCCTAAATCAGCAATCTTTGTTGAACCAATTAACAAAGATTCTAAACAATGGATTAACGTGATTGCCGCTAACCCTAAAAACGATAGCAACCCAGCTTTCAAGAAGATTATCAAAATCTACCAAAGCCAAGAAACAAAAAACCTCTTTAAGAAGTACTACCCAGAAGAACTTCCAGCCTGGGATGCTGATTTAAAATAATTAACATATCTTAAGTACACAAAATGATCAGGAGAGTACCAATTAGTTTATTTGTACAGAAAGCGCCCACTGCTGAGAAGGCGTCAAATAACAATTGGGAAGATGGCCTGGGATTGGCATAGATGAGCAAGCCGTTAACTTGTAAATCTATGATGGGGTGGCGTCCATTATCAGCGCACACGGATTTTTCCGTTATTGAGGAGCTAATGGCAACATTAACTTGAAGTAGAATGGTACACGACAAAGCTCGTTTCTATGTTTAGACATAGAAACGAGCTTTTTTCATTTTTATTTTGAATCACTTTTTATTATTTTATATACATGAATGGGAGATTTTAACATGAAAAAACTATTAATTGCTTTCACTGCTTTATTTGCTGCCTTTACATTAGCTGCCTGTGGTGCTGGCAAGTCAGCTGACAACCAAGTCGTTAAAGTTGGTGTTGTTGGCACCGATGACCGTATTTGGGATAGTGTCGCCGCCCGCGCTAAAAAAGAAAATATTAACATTAAGTTAGTGCACTTTACCGATTTTGACCAACCTAACGCTGCTTTAAAATCTGGCCAACTCGATTTAAATGCCTTTCAACACTTTTACTTCTTAGACCAATGGAATAAAGCCAACCATGGCACTATCAAATCAATTGGTAAAACCATTCTGGCACCAATTCGGCTTTACCCTGGTAAAGGTGTTAAATCATTAAAAGATATTAAAGCAGGCGATCAAATTGCGATTCCCAACGATCCGACTAATGAAGGCCGGGCCCTTGTCCTTTTACAAACAGCCGGTTTACTCAAGCTTAAACACGTGGCTTTACCAACGCCAAATGACATTACGGACAATAAGCTTAAATTAAAAATTATTCCCGTGGATGCCTCACAAACTGCACGTCAATTGACATCTGTCGCAGCTGCCGTTATCAACAACACCACTGCCCAAGATGCCAACTTACCTGCTAATGCATCCATCTTTGTGGAACCGGTTAATAAGGACTCTGCCCAATGGATTAATTTAATTGCGGCTAATGCTAAGGACGTCAACAACAAGACTTACAAAAAGATTGTTGCAATCTACCAAACGCAAGCAACCAAAGATGTCATCAAGAAAGCTTACGGAACGAGTGAAATCCCTGCTTGGGACATCAAATTAAAATAGTACTTATCACCAAATTTTATTACTAAATAACTTTTCAATAAATTGGAGATTATGTTATGAGAAAACTATTACTTGCTTTCACTGCTTTATTTATTGCTTTTACGTTAGCTGCCTGTGGTACCACAAGTGCTATTTCAAACAACGGTCATACGATTAAAGTTGGGGTCGCCGGTACTGAAGAAGCCGAGATTTGGGCAAATATTATTCAACGTGGTAAAAAGGACGGCTTAAATATTAAGCTTGTTCACTTTACCGATGGTAATCAAATTAATAGTGCAACGCAAACCGGTCAAGTTGATGTTAACGCCTTTCAACATTATTACTATTTAAACCAATGGAATAAAAGTAATCACGGCACGTTAAAAGCCATTGGTAAAACGTACCTTGCACCAACACGCCTCTACCCTGGTAAAGGTGTTAAATCATTAAAAGACATTAAGCATGGTGATCAAATTGTCATTCCAAATGACCCCACCAATGAAGGTCGGGCATTGACATTGTTGCAAACTATTGGTTTTATTAAACTAAAGCACGATGCGTTAGCAACTCCTAATGATATTACTAGTAATCGCTTAGCTTTAAAAATCATCCCCGTCGATGCTGGTCAATTGCCACAACAACTTAAAACCGTTGCGGCGGCTGTGATTGATAACGGAACCGCCCATGATAGTAAGATTAATCCCAATTCAGCAATCTTTGTTGAACCGATTAGCTCAGCATCATCCGTTTGGATTAATATTTTAGTAGCCAATGCCAATAAAGCTCATGACCCTAATTTGCAAAAGTTGGTAAAATTGTATCAAACAACGACTACCAAAAATTTATACAAAAAATACTACGCAACTGAACTCCCTGCGTGGGATACTAAGTTCTAAGATTATCAGTCCCGCTGCTGGCGGGCTACATAGTTTCACCAAGGTACCAATACGCACATAAATGTAGCGAATGTCCACACATAAATATTTAAATTGAGGTAAAAAATATGACTGAACAAAGCCCAATTATTCAATTGGAAAATATCGATGTTATCTTTGAGCAAAAAAAACAAACAGTCCATGCGGTTAAAAACGTATCCCTAGACATTTATCCAGGTGATATCTACGGTATCGTTGGTTATTCTGGGGCTGGTAAATCAACCCTTGTCCGAACAATTAACTTACTCCAAAAACCAACCCATGGGAATGTGGTCGTTAAAGGGACCAACTTGGCCAGCGATAATGGTGGTAACGAAACGTACATCAGTAGTAAAGATTTACGGAACGAACGCAAAAAAATTGGGATGATTTTCCAACACTTCAACTTAATGAACGAACGGACTGTCGCCCAAAACGTTCTTTTCCCAATTGCCCACTTAAAACTATCTAAGGAACAACGTCAACAAAAGGTCACTGAACTCCTTGAACTTGTTGGGTTAGCCGATCGCGCCAATGCTTACCCAAGCCAATTATCTGGAGGTCAAAAGCAACGGGTCGCCATTGCACGGGCGTTGGCTAGCGAACCGGAAATTTTAATTTCGGATGAAGCGACTTCGGCCCTTGACCCGAAAACAACTAATTCAATTTTACTATTATTGAAAAAATTAAATGTTGAGTTAGGGTTAACAATTGTTTTAATCACCCACGAAATGCAAGCCGTTAAGGAAATTGCTAATAAAGTCGCTGTGATGGAAAATGGTGAGGTTATCGAACGTGGTAGCTTACTTGAAATCTTCACAGCACCCCAAAAGCAACTCACTAAGGACTTCATTGATACCGCCACTAACTTGGAAGATGGTTTACGTAAAGTTCAAAACCAAACAATCGTCGAAAACTTACAAAGTCCGGACGTCTTAGTCCAACTCTCATATGCAGGTTCATCAACAGACGAACCACTTATCTCAACCTTATTTAAAGACTTTAATGTCTCAGCCAACATTTTATTTGGAAATGTTGAAATCTTACAAAACACTCCGGTTGGAACCTTGATTACGATTCTTAGTGGTCAATCAACTGATATCAAAGCGGCCATTGCCTCAATTGAAGCCAATGGCGTTAAAGTTAGCATCTTGAAAGGAGCACTTGCCTAATGAACTGGATTACAAAAACATTCCCAAACGTGATTTCGCTTGGCTGGTCAACTGATCAAGGTTGGGGGCTTGCAATTTATCAAACGCTCTACATGACATTTACTTCCGCAATTGTTGGGGGAATTTTAGGCTTAATCTTTGGGTTTGGTTTGGTTTTATTTGCCGAAGACGGGATTATTCCTAACCGCCCGCTTTACTGGATTCTTGATAAAATTGTCTCAATTTTCCGTGCGATTCCATTTATTATCTTATTAGCCTTTATTATGCCGTTCACCTTATTCTTAGTGCATACAACAATTGGAGTCAATGCCGCCCTTGTGCCATTATCATTAGGGGTCTTTCCTTTCTACGCGCGCCAAGTGCAAAATGCGCTTATTTCAGTTGATGGTGGGATTATTGAAGCCGCCCATGCCTTTGGGGCGACGACTTCTGAAATCATCTTTAAAGTTTACTTACGTGAAGCTTTAGCTGATTTAATCCGGGTTTCAACGGTTACATTAATTAGTTTAGTCGGTTTAACTGCCATGGCCGGGGCCATCGGTTCTGGTGGTTTGGGTAACACGGCGATTGCGATTGGTTACAACCGTTTCCAATCTGATGTCACCCTTGTCGCTACCTTGCTCATCATTATTTTCATTTTTATTATTCAATTTGTGGGTGACTTTTTAGCTAAAATTGCCAGCCATAAATAAAGTAAAAGGTGTTGTGACATAACCCTATAAAATAAGGGCCACTAAATGAAATTTAAAATTTCATTTAGTGGCCCTTTTAGCTATAATCAAAAGAAAAAGGGGTTGTGACAAAACTCTTTTCTGGTAGAAATTTACTGCCAAAACACGCTCCAGAAGTCCGATATATTCGAAATACGACAAAATCCTCTACGAAGAATTTTCTTCATAGAGGATTTTTAGTGTATTTCTCGATATCGCCCGACTTCTGTCACGCTCTCTTTGTTATTGTTATTTTTCTAAATAGAATTCAAAGCGTGCCCCAACATACTGAGTGCGAACGTATTCAAATGGACGTGAATCAGTCAAAAATGAAACTTGCCGTAAATGTAAAATCGCATCCCCACGGCGAATCCCTAAATACTCAGCAACCTTTTCCGTTGCCAATTGGGCGGTCACCGTTTGCTGGGCATGGCCAACATGTAAGCCTTGAGTCTTTAAAGCTTGATACAAGCCGGTTGTTATCGTGGTTCGATCAAGCTTTTCCACTAACCGACTTGGAATCGTTGCCGTTTCTAATGAAATGGGTTCATCATTACCATAACGAATTCGCTCCATCCGTAACACGCGTTCACCATTTGTTAAGCCCAATTGTTCAATCTCACTTACGGATGGTTGGACCGCATTATGATAAGCGATTACTTTGCTACTAGGCGTTTTACCTTGGGCTTTCATCAATTCCGTAAAACTGGTAATACCAGACATTTTTTCTTGGACTTTTTGATTAGCAACGTACGTACCATCACCGACCCGCCGTTCTAAAATCCCCTCATCAGCCAAAGTTTGGACCGCTTGCCGTAAGGTCATACGACTAACCCCAAATTCAACGGCTAATTCACGTTCCGCTGGAATTTTATCGCCAACTTTGTATTTACCAAATTCGATTTGGCGTTTTAATTCATTATGGATTTGTAAATAAATTGGTGCACCCATGTTAGAAACCTCGCTTATTACTTAGATAGCAATTCTCCATATGAGTAGGTTGCTTTTAAATCCAAGCCCCGATCAAATAAGTTAAAATCAGCATCTTTACCAACACTAATACTACCTTTTTGCGTTAATCCAAATTCACGGGCTTGGTTTACAGAACTCATAAGAACTGCTTGTTCAATATCAACTTGTGCAAAATCAATGATGTTTCGGAAAGCATCATCATATGTTAAAACAGAGCCAGCTAAGTGACCATCTTCCAACCGGGCTTGCTTATCTTTAACGATAACTTTTTGACCACCCAATTCAGAAATTCCTTCTGGCATCCCTTTTGAACGCATTGAATCCGTAATCAATTCAATACGATCACTGCCTTTAATATTTACCGCAAACCGAATCATATCCGGTACAATGTGAAAACCATCTGCGATTAATTCGGCATACATATTCTTTTCCAACATCGCATGCCCGGTAACCCCAGGTTCACGGTGGCCAAGACCGCGTTGAGCGTTATACAAGTGCGTTACGTGGGTCGCATGTGATGCTTGCATTTGGGCGCGCGTCGCATCACTGTGGCCAACTGATGGCACAATGTTATGACTTAGTGCAAATTGTTCAAATTGACGTGCTTGGTGGCGTTCTGGCGCATATGTAACTAATCGAATTCGATTACCAGAAAGTTCATTCCATTGCGTCAACAATTCAACTGATGGATCTTGCATATATTGGGCTGGTTGGGCACCTTTGTAGATGGGGTTAACAAATGGTCCTTCAAGGTGAACCCCACCAATTAATTTATTCGTTTGAGCCACTTGGTTAACGGCAGCCATCGCTTTAGCAATTGCATCATTTGATTGGGTCATGGTTGTTGGGAAAATCGTGGTAACCCCTTCATTTTTAGCAATTAAATTAACCATTTGCATGATTTCATCAGCATTACCATCCATCGTGTCAAAGCCATACGCACCGTGAGTGTGAACATCGATGAATCCAGGGACAAGCACATAGCCATGTGCATCAGTGACTTCATCATCCGCTAATAACTTAAATTCATCCATGGTACCCACGGCTTCAATCGTACTGCCAAAACGGACAAACCCATCTTTAATAACATTTGCGCCGGTATAAATATCGGTGTGTCGAATAACTTTACTCATTGTATCAATCCTCCAAATTTATATGCACTAATCAACCGCTTGATCTTTAGCAACGGTTGCATCAATTCCTTTAACGATAGCAGTTGGCAACCCGTATTCTTCCATTGCTAAGAAACCCGCAATTGTTGAACCACCAGGTGATGCCACGGCCGCTGCTAATTCTCGTGGTGTTTGGGTGCTACTTTGGACTTGTAAAGCCGTCCCAAGCATTGTTTGAGTAACAATAGCCACCGCTTGATCCTTAGGTAACCCATACTTAACCCCAGCTTGGGCCATCGCATCAATAAATAAATCAATAAAAGCCGGACTTGAACCAGCTAAGGCACTGAAAATACTAAATTGTGTTTCTGCAACTAAATACGTTGCGCCTAATTGTTTTAATAAGTCCTCAACTTGCGTTTGGCTCGCTGGTTGGGCCATTAATGGTGCATTATGAATATAAGCTAACGTCCCCGCATTCACATTGACCGGTGTATTTGGTAATACCCGACTAATTGCAACAGTTGTGCCTAAAGCTGCATTTAAAGTCGCCAATGAAACCCCACCGAGCACCGAAATTACTACTTGCTTAGTTAAAACCGCTTTAATTTCACTTGCCACCGTTGGTAAATGTTGTGGTAGACACGCCAAAATAATCACGTCACTTTCACTAGCAACTTGTTGGTTAGTTGGTAAGTAGTTTAAACCGTGAGCTTGCGCATACGTCTGGGTACGCGCACTACCACCATGGATATTAATTACTTGATCTGGATTAGCACTTAGTAAGCCACTAATCATCGCTTGCGCCATTTGACCGCCGCCGATAAACCCAATTTTCAAAATTCGGGCCTCCTTGTTTATTAATATCTCTACTATACCAATTTATATACCAATTATCAAAAATAAAATAAAAACACCTACGAACAAATCGTAGGTGTTTTTATTATCGTGCATATAAGTACTGGGCTAGCTGGATTCGAACCAGCGCATGACGGTACCAAAAACCGTTGCCTTACCGCTTGGCTATAGCCCAATAAATGGGGGAAGTAGGATTCGAACCTACGAACCCGAAGGAACGGAGTTACAGTCCGTCGCGTTTAGCCACTTCGCTATTCCCCCAAAGCAATCAACTTAATAAGTATACCTTATTAATATTAACTGTGTCAAGAGGATTGTTAACTTTTATCAAATTTATCTTTCAAAACTTAATTAATAAGTACCAATCAACTTAATCTATATTACAGTAACTCTGATTAAATATCAATACTTTTTTTACTATTTTTTTGTTTTTTTGATTTATTTACGTGATACTTGTTTAATTTAAAAATCATAGCTTAACCCCGGCTGTAATAAAAAAGTGTGCTCCTAACAGCTTGAAACTGCCAAGATCACACCTTTATTTATCTTTGATATTTTACAATTAATCAATCCCCACCATGGCATTACTAATCTTTTTGACTTGCGTTAATAGTAATAGCCCTGCTAACAAGGTAATACTCCCAACGACGGTAAAGTAACGAACTTCGGTATTAATCGTATAGAACTGGACAATTTGGGCATTAATCGCCGAAGCAGTTGCATCTGATAAAAACCACATACTCATCATTTGTGAACGAAAAGCTCGGGGAGCCAGTTTAGTCGTAGCTGATAACCCAACTGGTGAAATTAACAATTCGGCAATTTCAACTAACGCCCAGCTTAAAATTAACCACCATGGGCTAAACAAGCCATTAATCCCAAATAAAAAACCTGGGAGGGCCATTACTAAAAATGATATTCCCGCAAAAAGTAAGCCAATTCCAAACTTAGTTGGTGTTTTAGGCTGACGTTGCCCTAACTTAACCCATAGAATCGCAAAAATTGGGGTATATAACATAATAAACATTGGATTTAATGATTGGAACCAAGCAGCATTCAACCAAATTGGTAAGCGGACTTGATCATGGGCAAATAAGGCTAAAATGGCTGCTCCTTGCTCTTCAATTGACCAGAAAAGCATTGCTGCGAGAAATAGTGGAATATATGCCCGCACTCGTGAACGTTCCTCATGCGTCGTTTTACGGCTGGTTAACATTGTTACAAAGTATACGATGGGCACCATTACCGCAAGAATCGAAAGTAACAAAATTATCGCTTTTAAATCCAAAGCATCATACAGATACATTAGAATGATGATTAAAATTATCGCCGTTAAGCCATAAATTGACTTAAATATTAATGGCCGTATATCTTCTGGTTGAATCGGATCAGTTGGATAATACGTTGCTTTACTCAAGCTTTTACGACTAGCAGTATGAAAAACAATGAGGCCAATAAACATCCCAATGGCTGCCAGTAAAAAACCAATGTGATAGTTAAACATTTTAGCTGCTTGACCGACTAACAATGGCGCAATAAACGCCCCAAAATTAATTCCAAAAACAAAAATTGAAAAACCAGCATCACGGCGCGTATCGTTTAAACTGTATAACGAACCGACCATTTCAGAAACATTTGGCTTGAGCATCCCTGTCCCCATGACAATCAAGGCAATTGAAACAAATAAAGCTGGCCGACCAAACGGTAACGCTAAGGTAATGTGGCCAAACATGATTAAAACACCACCAATAAACACTGTCCGCCACGCACCTAAAATCCGATCACTCAGAAAGCCACCAAAAATACTTGAAAGATACACCATTGAACTATAGATTGAAACAATCGCTAGCCCCATTGAATGATTCATGCCTAAGCCACCAGCACTCACTTTGGCAATAATATAATATAGTAAAATCGCACGCATACCATAATAACTAAAGCGTTCCCACAATTCGGTAAAGAACAGGGTTCCTAAGCCACGCGGTTGGCCTAAAAATGTTGTTTGTTGTTTCATTTCCAAAATCTGTTTCCTCCATTTGTCTCAAGCTAACCGGAATGCTTAATAATTGTATCATTTTATCACTAAAAATTTAATTGCTTTTAATTATTTTCTCATGCTTACTACAAAAATAAGGTATCTGTATTAACATACAGATACCTTATTTCCTCTTAGTGCCGCTTAGGTGACTCGAACACCTGACCCTCGGTTTACGATACCGATGCTCTACCAACTGAGCTAAAGCGGCATTGGTTCAATAAAAGCGATGTTCCCAAAGGAATACATCGCTTTTAACTAACTCCGGCAGGCGGGCTCGAACCGTCGACAACCTGATTAACAGTCAGGTGCTCTACCAACTGAGCTATGCCGGAATAATATAAGCATGGCGACGTCCTATCCTCGCAGGGA
>NZ_CAKKNT010000022.1 GCF_918814755.1 Periweissella ghanensis
TCTTTGGTTTTCGTCGACTTAATTTTAGCACTAGGACATACGGTGTCCTATTTTTTTTGCAAAAAAAGATGTCGATGATTTTACTCATCAACATCAAATAGTGTAGAACCGAATTTTCTTCATAGAGGATTTTTAGTGTATTTCTCGATAGCGCCCGCCTTTTGTCACACGCCCGTTTTTGTGTATTTATAACCTAATCCCCCATTAAGAGGCCGTTTTCGTTATAATAGAAGAAATAACTTGAAATGAGGAGATGTTACATGGATTTAAGTGAATTTTCACAAAAATTTGGAGCTGAAGCAGCCCCTAATTATCGGTTTCGCGGTGAACCATTTAATTTAAGTTTTACGCGCTATGAAAATGGTAATTGGTGCGTAAATTTAGTAACGGTTGATGAAGATGATGAGCAACCAACATTAGCTAATGAGGTGACGGTCCCTTTAAAATCAAAAATTGCTGATGATTTTATTGCCCTTGCAAGCAACCAAGGCGAATATATTAAATTCTTTTTGAATAACAATATTATTGTTAAGCACCCATTTTTTATGGAAAAAGTCGGTCAACCAGGTGAAGTTCGTCCATTAGTTAATGAATCATATCAATTAACACCAGATTTTGTTGCGTTTGTTGAACAGCAAAGTGGTTATGATATGACCAAGCAACGTGATTTATCGGTTAATTTTGTACTTGAACGCCCAACTAGTGGCTTTACGCGGTTAATTTTTGAGCGAGATGCCCAATTACGAGAAAATCCGGACTTAGGCATGGCAGATGGCGGTGGTGATGCTCGACATAGTAGTAATCAAAATGATCGTGGCGTAGGTAGTGTTGAAGACCAAATGACTGCTACTGAAATTCTCGATGATTTAACCTATCCAGTAGGCGATGAGGCCATCTCGGTTGAATTAAATGTTAAGCGATATGCGGTGGATGGTAATTGGTATGTCGACATTCGGACCCAAGATACGCAAGAAGTGCTTTGTATTTTAACTGATCATGGTACAAAATTAACCTCGCGTTATCAATTACGCCTTAACTTACAAACTGGCGTGGCGGTTGGTGATCAAGTAACGGAAGCCTGGTTACAAAGTACCCAATTATTTAAGCAAATTAATGTTGCCGAACGTAAAGCAGAATTAAATAGTGTGGGCTTATTAATTTTAGAAGGGCAAGTATAATGACGGGTGTAAATATTTCTTTTCCTTTATATGATACCGAAAAATTTGCCGCATGGGCGTGTGAAAAACAAGGGTTTAAAGTTGTTACCGATTTGCATGCAGCACAATGGTTAACCATTGATGGAATTATGTATGGTCTTGATAGCGATAAAAATCCAAGTGAACTTCAAGCCGATATTAAAGATTATTTAGCTCAATTTGAAGCCTATCAAGCTTTAAGCGTTAATAAAAATAATTTTTGGAGTATTGTACATGAGGCCACGGGTTTGGTTCGCGTGGTGCCAGAAACGGAAATTGTACGAACAATGATTCGCCAAGCCTTAACTGAGCAGCAAGTTCAAATTATTACGGCCGCTGATTTTGAATTAGAGCCATATACCAAAAATCGTAATTATTTTACTTACAATTTGTAAGTTTAAGTGTTATAATATTTTTGTTGACTAAGTTATCCAAAAAAATTTGAAGATATTTAAATATTTACTAGTAATTGACCCAAGAAAAGTTACTAATTACTTAAAATCAATCAATTTGGAGTGGATACAATGGCAAAAAAATCAAAAATTGCAAAAGCTAAGAAAATTGAAGCCACGGTGGCCAAGTTTGCGGCCAAACGCGCAGCCCTAAAAGCGGCGGGTGATTATGCAGGTCTTGCAAAATTACCACGTAATGCATCGCCAGTCCGGGTGCACAATCGTGATTTACTTGATGGACGTCCGCATGCTTATATGCGTAAATTTGGTATGAGCCGGCTTAATTTTCGCCAATTAGCACACCAAGGTAAAATTCCTGGGGTGCAAAAGGCATCTTGGTAAATTCTTCGTATTAGTCTGTCCAAAAGAATAAATACGATCAAAAAAGCTAGGGAAAATTATTTTCCTAGCTTTTTTTGCTACTATTTTTTGCTATCGCCGACTTTTTGTGTAGCAATTTTTAACTTTTTAAAAGCTAACAAAATGATTTTCTACAAGCAATTTATAAAAATAAAAAAATTTTTTTTGGGGCGTAAAACATTAATAAATCAACACTTTAGCCAAAAGTGTTTAAAAAAAATTAGTTAACACCGTTGACAATAAACGGTATATATAATATTCTTTCAACATCGAATATTTTCATGTTCGAAATAATTTTGGAGGATAATTATTTGCAAGTCTTAAATGCACAGGAAATTATGGATCTCATTCCAAACCGTTATCCAATTCTTTACATGGATTACGTTGACGAAATGGAACCTGGTAAATCAATTATCGCAACCAAGAACGTAACAATTAACGAACAGTTTTTCCAAGGCCATTTTCCTGGTAATCCAGTTATGCCTGGGGTGTTAATTATTGAATCGTTAGCACAAGCTGCTTCAATCCTTATTCTTTCATCACCTGATTTTAAAGGTAAGACGGCTTACTTGGGTGGGGTTAATGATGCGAAGTTCAAACGCATGGTTAAACCTGGGGATGTAATGAAGTTACATATTGAATTTGTAAAACAACGTGCCAACATGGGAATTGTTTCTGCAAAGGCAATGGTTGACGGTAAAGTTGCAACAAGTGCGGAATTAATGTTTATTGTGGCACCAAACACCACCGCTTAAACTACGTACTTGAGTATTTTCTTTGCATTAATGAGGAATTAAAGTCTTATGATGAATGAATTAGCTGATTTAAATGCAAAGTTAGTAAAGATATTTAACGATGTTAGATGGGTTGAGGAACGTGATCTTTCTAAGTCCAGCTTTGCAGATTTAAGCCTTCGCGATATGCATACCATTGAGGCCATTTCACTTGATGAAAATCAAACCGTTTCACAAGTTGCCCACACCATGTGTTTATCACCTGGGTCGATGACTAAAATTATCGACAAGTTGGTGGCTCATTTGTATGTTACGCGGATGCCGAGCAAAACTGACCGCCGAATCACACACCTTGGTTTAACTGAAAAAGGACATGCCATATTCTTAGAACATTTAAATTTTCATCAACGGATGGTTCAAGCACTAACAAGTGATATGAATGATCATGAGATTGATGCAATGCTTCAAGGAATTGCCAATGTTCAAAAATTCTTAAACCGTAAATAACCATGTAACTCTGCGGAGATAATAAAAATGGCAGGAATTCGAATTCTTGAAACAGCACACTATGTACCCGAACGGATTGTGGAAAATGAAGAATTGACCCATTACATGGATACAAGTGATGAATGGATTAATAGTCGAACTGGTATTTCACGGCGCCATATCGTGACTGATGAAAATACGAGTGATGTAACTTTAAAAGTTGCCCAACAACTATTAACTCAAGCTGAATTAACGCCGACTGAACTTGACTTTATCTTGGTCGCAACCATGTCACCAGATTATTTGACGCCCGGGGTAGCAGCCCAAGTTCAAGGCGCTTTAGGGGCCACAAATGCTTTTGCATTAGATGTCAATGCGGCTTGTGCGGGGTTTGTATATGCCTTAACCGTCGCTGACAAAATGATTGCAGACGGCCAACGTGGTCTCGTTATTGGGGCCGATGTATTATCAAAACTAATCGATTGGGAAGATCGTACATCAGCCGTATTATTCGGGGATGGTGCTGGGGGCTTCTTAGTTGAAGGGGGCGCAGTAAGTACCATCCATGCAACTGATCTAGCTACGTTTGGTGAAGATAGCCGAGCAATTCGCGCTGGTAAAATTGCCAATAAGAATGCCTTTGCAGGTGAAATTGCCCCAGCAGAACCATACTTTGCCATGAGCGGACGAGATGTATATAACTTCGCCACTCGGCAAGTACCAACATCAATTGTTAAGGCACTTAACAATGCGAACTTAACCCTTGCAGACATTGATAAGGTGTTACTACACCAAGCCAACGGCCGCATGGTTGAACAAATTGCTAAAAAGCTCAAACAACCGTTGGAAAAATTTCCAACAAATATTGCCAATTATGGGAACACCTCGGCAGCTTCAATTCCAATTTTAGCGGATGAACTAATTAAGAGCCAAGCCATTCAGCGCGGTGACAAATTAGTCTTCACTGGATTTGGTGGCGGCCTTAGCCTTGGAACAACTGTAATCACTTATTAAAAAAATACATTAAATTAAAAGAGGAATTAATATTATGACTGAAGCACAAATCTTAGCAAAAGTAACTGAAATCTTGGCAGACCAATTCGACTTGGAAGCAAGCGAAATCACTCCTGCAACTGACTTACGTAACGACATCGAATCTGACTCATTGGACATCTTTGAATTGATGAACCAAGTTGAAGACGAATTTGACATCAAGTTGGACGTTGAAGATGGCGTGCAAACTGTTCAAGATTTAGTTAACGTTATTAACGAACGTTTGAACGCTGCTGAATAATATCAAAAAGGGGTCCTAATAGTGAAAGAATTACATCCGTTTTACCAAGAACTCGGCCTAAAGTATCCAATTTTTCAAGGCGGAATGGCCTGGGTTGCTGATGGTCATTTAGCGGCTGCAGTGTCCGAAGCTGGTGGGCTTGGTATTATTGGGTCTGGTCACTTTAATGGTGATCAAACTCGTGAGCAAATTCGAATTGCCAAATCAATTACTAACAAGCCATTTGGGGTTAACGTTATGTTACTTAACCGTCACGTGGATGAAGTGCTTGATGCAATTATCGAAGAAGGCGTTTCAGTAGTTACTACTGGTGCCGGAAACCCAGCCAAGCACATTGATCGGTTACATGCAGCTGGAATCAAAGTTATTCCTGTTGTGCCATCTGTTGGTTTGGCTAAAATTATGGAACGAACTGGTGTGGATGCCGTGATTGCCGAAGGGCTTGAATCAGGTGGTCACATTGGTAAGTTAACAACAATGGCCCTTGTACCACAAGTAGTTGATGCCGTTAACATTCCGGTTATTGCTGCTGGTGGGATTGCAGATGGTCGTGGCCTTGCTGCGGCCCAAATGCTTGGAGCGATTGGTGTTCAAATGGGAACGCGCTTCTTAACAGCGCAAGAATCAAACATTCACCGTAACTATAAAGATGCCGTGCTTAAAGCTAAGGACGTGGATACTTTAGTTACTGGTTCATATGTTGGTCACGCTGCGCGAGTTCTTAAAAATAAAATGTCAAAAAACTTTATTAAATTTGAAAAAGCAGAATCTACTAAAGAAGAACCAGATATGGAAGCATTGGAACAATTAGGTAACGGTGCTTTACGAACAGCCGTTCAAACTGGGGATTCGGAACATGGTTCATTCATGGCCGGTGAAGTATCAGGAATGGTTAATGATGAACCAACCGCAGCTGAGATCTTAGATCGTGTATGGTCACAAGCTAACGAATTACTTAACAACAAGTAAAAGGAGTTTTATTAATGCCAGTTGGATTTTTGTTTGGTGGCCAGGGTGGTCAAAACGTTAACATGTCAGCTCATTTATATGAAAATTTTCCAAAGTACCGCGCAATTATTGATTTAGCATCGACGGTGTTAGGTTATGATGTTTTGGCGAAATTACAAGATGAAGCAGCGTTAAAAACGACAAAGTACACGCAACCACTTGTTGTCGCGCATTCGTTTGGATTATATGAAGTTGCAAAAGATCAATTTACAGTGCCAACTGCTGCCTTAGGTTTAAGTCTAGGGGAATACACAGCATTAATTGCTAGTGGGGCCTTAGACTTTGTTGATGGCTTACGTTTAGTTGCTAAACGGGGCCAATTAATGCAAGCGGCAGTTGAAGCACTCCCTGGGACAATGGCGGCGGTAATGACCGAAGACTTTGCCTTAGTGGAAAATATTTTGGCACAAATTCGTGAAAATGGTGAACAAGTTTTCCCAGCTAATTATAATAGTGGGCAACAACTTGTAATTGGTGGAAGCCCAGCTGGCGTTGAACAAGCTAGTGCGGCGTTGATTGAAGCAGGCATTAAGCGGGTTATTCCGTTGAATGTTGCCGGGGCCTTTCACACACCATTATTAGCAAGTGCGCAGGCAGAATTTGCCGCAGTATTAGCGGCAGTTGATTTTAAGCAACCTGCTTTTACTGTATTTAGTAATACAACAAAAGCACCTTTTGATTTAGCAACAATTAAACAAGTACTAGTTGATCAATTAGTAAATCCAACATTCTTTGCCCAAGATTTAGCTTTGATGGCTGAACAAGGGATTGCAGAATTTGTTGAATTTGGCCCAGATAATACGTTAACTAAATTTGCCCGTAAGACGGTAAAAGATAGTGAACGCACTAGTATTTATGATTTTGCATCATTACAAAAGGTGATGGGAGAAGAATATGCAGTTAACTGATAAAATCGTCCTCGTAACCGGTTCAACCCGTGGCATTGGCTTGGCAACCGCGCATGCATTTGCAAAAGCTGGCGCCCAAGTTATCTTGCACGGTCGTAAACAACCGAGTGATGAGATTTTGGCCCAATTTGCTGACTATCAACACCAACCAGCGGTTTGTCTAGGTGATTTGTCTAGTGAAGAAGCCGTAGCGGAATTGTTGTCAGCCGTTAAGGAAATTGGAGTTGTTGACATTTTGGTTAATAATGCCGGAATTACTGATGATAGCTTAGCGATGGGGATGAAACCAGCGCAATTTATGCATGTCATTCAAACAAATCTGATTGGAACTTTCAATTTGACGCAACCAATTTTCAAGCAAATGTTGAAAAAACGGGCGGGAACAATTATTAACTTAAGTAGTGTGGTTGGGATCGGTGGAAACATTGGTCAAGCAAATTATGCCGCAAGTAAAGCCGGTATTATCGGTTTAACTAAAACATTAGCTAAAGAAGGTGCCATGCGTGGTATCCGGGTTAATGCAATTGCACCAGGTATGATTGCAACTGATATGACAGCTGCTTTAAGTGACAAAGTACAGACAGAAATTTTAGAACAAATTCCCCTTAAACGATTTGGTGAAGCTCAAGAAATTGCCGAAACTGCTATTTTCTTAGCTCAAAATGACTATATTACAGGTCAAACAATCGTAGTTGACGGTGGAATGATTGGATAGAGGTAATAAATGATGAAACGAGTTGTAATTACTGGGCTTGGAGCAGTTACTCCACTTGGAAATAGTGTTGAGGAATTTGCTGACGGTATCTTTAGTAGTAAGCTTGGATTCGGTGAAATTACTAAATTTGCTGATAACGAAACTGAAGTTAAATTTGTTGGAGAAGTTAAAGACTTTGATGCCAACCAATATGTTGGTAAAAAAGAAGCTAAGCGGATGGATTTATTTTCACAATATGCGGTTCACGCAGCCACTGAAGCGATGAACCAAAGTGGTTTGTCAGATGAAAATATTGATAGCACTCGCTTAGGAGTGATTCTTGGTTCAGGAATCGGTGGTTTGACGACTATTCAAGAACAAGTTATTAAAATGCACGACAAAGGAATGGCCCGCGTGTCACCAATGTTTGTGCCACAATCAATCGTTAACATGGCGGCTGGGAACGTGGCGTTACGTTTTCACGCCCAAAATATCTCAACCGTTGTGGTAACTGCTTGTGCAAGTGCGACTAATGCGATTGGGGATGCTTATAACCGGATTCGTCTTGGTTATGCTGATGCCATGATTACTGGTGGATCAGAAGCGTCTGTTAACCGAATTGGGATTTCAGGGTTTGATGCTTTAAGTACATTATCACGCGCAACTGAAGTTGAAGATGCTTCAATTCCATTTGATGCCAACCGCCATGGTTTTGTCATGGGTGAAGGGGCTGGAGTCCTTGTACTTGAAGAACTTGAACATGCCCAAGCTCGTGGTGCGCAAATTTTAGGAGAAATTATTGGATTTGGTGCCACAACGGATGCCTTTCACATGACTTCTCCTGAACCCCATGGTGAAGGAGCAACCCGTGCGATGCAAGAAGCATTGCGGGATGCGAATATCCAACCAAGTGACGTTGATTACATCAATGCGCATGGTACAGCAACGGGTGCTAATGATAGTGCTGAAGCACAAGCAATTGAAAACGTATTTGGTTTAGAAAGTGGTGTGTTGACATCATCAACTAAGTCAATGACTGGTCACTTGCTTGGGGCTGCTGGTGGGATTGAAGCCGTAATTACAGCGATGAGTTTAATTAAAGGTCAATTACCAGTTAACGTAGGCTTAAAAGAAAAAGATCCTGTTGTTAACATTCCCCTTGTTGATGATTCTAACAAGCATACTGCGGCTAAAATCGCGATTTCAAATTCATTTGGATTTGGTGGTCACAATGCCGTTATCGCAATGAAACGGTGGGATGATTAATGGAATTAGCAGATATCAAGGCATTAATTGCCGATTTTGAAGCCGGTTCAATTCGTGAGTTGAACATTGAAGATGGTGCTTTTCATTTAGCTTTAAGCAAGAATGAACATCAAGCAGTTGTTACTTCAAGTGCTGCTCCAGTAGCTGTTGCAACACCAACCGCCGTGGCCAGTGCACCCGTTGCAGTTGCCGTGGAAACTAGTGTTGCTGAAAATGTGGAATACATTAAAGCGCCATTAGTTGGAAGTGTTTACTTACAAGCTAGTGAAGGGGTCGCTTCTTTTGTTGAAGTTGGCACTGAAGTTACTAAAGGCCAAACCGTCGCAATTATTGAAGCAATGAAAATGATGACCGAAATTAAGGCACCATTTAGTGGAAAAATTACCGACGTGTTAGTTAAAAATGAAGAAATCGTTGAATTTGACAAGCCGTTGTTCAAAGTCGTTCGCGATTAAAAATATAATGGGGTGCTCGGTGACGATCAGCCCATTTTTTTTAAAAAAGAGGAAATAAAAATGTCAGAAGAAGTTATTTTAGATTCAGTTGCAATTCAAAAAATTCTCCCACACCGTTACCCAATGTTAATGATTGACCAAGTGGTTGGTCTTGAACCTGGGGTTTCTTGTACGGCAATTAAAAACGTTTCAGTTAATGAAGAAATTTTTGTTGGTCACTTCCCAGGTGATCCTGTGTTACCAGGGGCTTTTGTGATTGAAGCCCTTGCCCAAACTGGGGCGGTGGCATTACTTTCAATGCCTGAATTTGAAGGTAAAACAGCTTACTTTGGTGGAATTAAGACCGCCAAGTTCCGAAAGATGACAAAACCAGGGACACAATTGCGACTTGAAGTCACTTTAGATAAAATCCGTGGTAATATTGGACAAGGAAAAGGAATTGCCTACATCGGCACTAAAAAGGCTGTTGATGCAGAATTGACCTTTGTGATCGGATAATTTGGAAGGTATATTTGAATGTTTAAAAAAGTATTGATTGCCAACCGTGGTGACATTGCCACGCGGATGGTACGCGTATTGCGAGAAATGAACATTGCGTCCGTTGCGATTTACTCAACGGCTGATGCTGATAGTTTACATGTACAGTTAGCAGATGAAGCAATCTGTGTTGGGGGTCCTAAACCAACAGATTCATACTTAAATATGAAGAACATCCTTAGTGCGGCAGTGATTACTGGTTCAGAAGCAATTTACCCTGGGTATGGTTTCTTATCAGAAAATTCAATGTTTGCGCAAATGGTGGCGGATTTAAACTTGACGTTTATTGGTCCAAAACCTGAAACAATTGACTTGATGGGAAATAAAGCCAATGCTCGTGAATACATGCGTGAAGCCGGTATTCCGGTGACCCCAGGTTCAAAAGGTTTTATTCACGATGCTGATGAAGCTAAAAAAGTTGCGGATGAAGTTGGTTACCCCGTTTTACTTAAAGCTGCTGCCGGTGGTGGTGGTAAGGGGATGCGGTTAATTGATGAGGCAAGTGAATTAGCACCCAAGTTTTTAGAAGCGCAAAATGAAGCTAAAAAAGCATTTGGGGATGGCGCGATGTATCTTGAAAAGGTCTTAACTGACGTTTCACACATCGAGGTCCAAATTTTACGTGATAATTTTGGCAATGCGGTTTACTTACCAGAACGAAACTGTTCATTACAACGTAACAACCAAAAAGTTCTTGAAGAAAGCCCCGCTGTGGGTATTTCACCTGAAAAACGGGCTTACCTTGGTGAATTGGCGGTTAAAGCGGCCAACGCCCTTGATTACCGTGGGACTGGCACGTTAGAATTCTTACGTGATAACCAAGGTAATTTCTACTTTATGGAAATGAACACGCGGATTCAAGTTGAACACCCGGTTACTGAAATGGTTACGGGGCTTGATTTATTGAAGCTGCAAGTTGAAATTGCTGCTAATGAGAAGTTAACATTAACGCAAGATGATATTCAGATCAAAGGGCACGCCATTGAAGTTCGCTTAAACGCCGAACAACCCGAGTTAAACTTTGCCCCAAGTGCTGGTCCAATTGACTACCTATACTTACCAAATGGTGGTAATGGGGTGCGTATTGATACTGATTTATTTACTGGTGCTGTTGTGCAACCATTCTATGATTCAATGATTGGGAAGTTAATTGCTAGTGGTTCTGACCGTGAAGCGGCCTTAACGCGTTTACACCGGATGCTTGATGAAATTGTCCTTGGTGGTATCAAAACTAATATCAATTTCCAAAAAGCCTTAGTCCAAGATGAACATGTTAAAACTGGGGCCGTTAATACTAAGTATTTGGAAAATGAATTTTTACCACAATGGTTAGCTGAGGTAAGTGAACATGAAACTGTTTAATAAAGAACATGCCATTCCACAAGTTGACAGTAAGACAATCAATGATAAAATTCCTGATGGTTTGTGGATTGAGTGTCCGATTTGTCATAATGCCATTTACCGTAGTTCATTGACCGCTTTAAAAGTGTGCCCAGAATGTAATTATGGTTTTCGCTTAAAAGCACATGATCGGGTTAAATTATTGGCCTCTTCATTTACAGAAATTGATCATGATTTAGCTTTAGCCAATCCAACTTTTCCTGGGTATGCCCAAAAGCTTGAAAAAGCTAAAGCCTTGACGGATTTACATGAATCAGTTTTAACCGGGATTGCCACTATTAAAGATGCAAAAGTTGCTTTAGGGGTGATGGATTCAAGCTTTATCATGGGTTCATTAGGTTCAATGACGGGTGAAAAAATTGTCCGCTTGTTTGAAGTTGCGTTAAAAGAAAAGTTACCAGTAATTTTATTTACCGCTTCTGGTGGTGCACGGATGCAAGAAGGGATTAAATCCCTCATGCAAATGGCTAAAGTATCCGCAGCTGTTGCTAAACACGCCCAAGCAGGATTGTTTTACATGACGGTCCTAACTGATCCAACAACTGGTGGGGTTATGGCTAGTTTTGCCATGCAAGCGGATGTGATTATCGCGGAACCCCATGCGTTAATTGGATTTGCTGGTCGGCGGGTGATCGAACAAACGTTACATGAAAAATTACCGGCCGACTTCCAACGAGCTGAAATGTTACAAACATGTGGCTTCCTTGATGCAATTGTTGCGCGTCAAGACTTACCTAATGTCATTAACATGCTCGTCAAGCAACATGGAGGTCAAGCTTAATGAATATTTTTAAACGTGAACTAACAGCCGCTCAAACTGTTAAATTGGCCCGTGAAGACCGGTATACAGCGCGTCAATTAATTGATGGCCTTGTGACGGATTTCTTTGAACTACATGGTGATCGTCAAAGTTACGATGATCCTGCCATTATTGGTGGGATTGGCTTTTTAGATGGTACGCCAGTAACTGTGATTGCAATTGATAAAGGTGTTGAGTTTGCTGAAAAAGTTCAAAAACATAATGGTTCACCATTGCCAAGTGGGTACCGTAAAGCGCAACGCTTAATGGCCCAAGCGGCTAAATTTAATCGACCAATCATTACCTTAATTAATACGCCAGGAGCGTATCCAGGTAAAGAAGCTGAAGAAATGGGCCAAGGGCAAGCGATTGCCGAAAGTATCTTACAAAGTATGCAATTAACAGTTCCAGTGATTGCGATTGTGTACGGTGAAGGTGGTTCTGGTGGAGCACTTGCCTTAGCAACTGCTAATGAAGTTTGGATGTTTGAACATGCAACATACTCAGTTCTTTCCCCAGAAGGATTTGCGGCCATTTTATGGAAAGACGCCAGTCGCAGTGATGAAGCTGCTGAATTACTAGGTTTAACACCCAAAGACTTGTTAGCTAATGAAGTAATTGAAAAGGTTATTCCTGACCAAAAGCGTTTTGACCGCTTAGCAAGTGCACTACGGGCTGAATTAACGGCCACACTTACCAAGTATCAAGCGTTAGATGGCGAAGCACTTGTCGCTCATCGGATGGCTCGTTTTAGTAAGTTTTAAGCACTAATTGGTTACCATGTAAGATGTACTTTAGAAGCCTAATTTATGTGTAAATATGTCGATAAGGGGTTGTGACATAACGCTTTTCTGGTAGTAATTTGCTGCCAAAACGCGCTCCAGAAGTCCGATATATTCGAAATACGACAATAACCGCCTTGAAGAAAATTCTTCAAAGCGGTTATTTAGTGTATTTCGGGCTCTGCTTGACAGGTAAGTAGACCGGCTATATTTTAAGGTAAACTTATCATAATATTATTAGAATTGGTATTTCTTCGCGTTAGTTTTGTAGTATGATACTAATAGATTAAAAATTAATGTGAATTTTTTGGAGGGATTATTTTATGCCACAAGCAAAAGTTGAAAGTTTTGAACTTGATCATACCGCAGTTAAGGCGCCATACGTCCGCAAAATTATTGTTGAAAATGGCCCAGTTGGCGATAAAATTACTAATTTTGATTTACGCTTGGTACAACCAAATGAAGAAGCCATCGGCATGGCGGGTTTACACACAATTGAACACCTCTTGGCCGGCCTTTTACGGACGCGTTTGGAGGGTGTGATTGATTGTTCACCATTTGGTTGTCAAACAGGGTTTCACTTGATTATGTGGGGTGAACAAGATAACGAAGCAGTTGCGAAGGCTTTGAAATCTTCATTAGAAGAAATTGCCGATGTAATTACGTGGGAAGATGTCCCTGGAACCGGAATTGAAAGTTGTGGTAACTACAAAAACCACAGTCTTTTCAGTGCTAAAGAATGGGCTAAGTTGATTTTATCGCGTGGGATTTCTACTGATCCATACGAACGGAAAGTTATTTAAATTAACGTCAGTAAAAGCTGTAAATGTGGTATTAACAGCACAAAAAGGGTTCCAGAAGTCCGATATATTCGAAATAAGACAATAACCGCCTTGAAGAATTTTCTTCAAAGCGGTTATTTAGTGTATTTCTCGATATCGCCCGACTTCTGTCACACTCCCTTTTTAATTAGCCAGTTATTTACTTACGGTTTTTTGTTAAGTTTAATGCGACTACAAGACCGCTTAAAAGCATCCCAATCACAATTCCAATGGCTAAATTGTGTGTTTTAACAACTAATGCAATCGTAATGAGCATGATGCCAATCTCAATAAGTGTTAATTCTTGAACGGCAATTGCTTTTAATGTTGACCAATCAAAGGTAGTAAAAGCGACGGTAATCATAATCCCAATTAAGGCCCCAGTTGGGATTTGAACCATTAGCGGTTTTAGAAAAAGAATCATACATAGTAAGGCAATACTCGCCGTAAAGGTTGAGAAACGTTGGCGACCACCAGATTTAACATTAATAACGGCTTGTCCAATCATGGCGCAACCCGCTTGCCCACCAAACCAACCAACGACCATATTTGCTAATCCTTGAGCTTTAGCCTCGCGTTGACTATCACCGGTTGTTTGTGTGAGTTGATCAATTAAAGGTAAAGTCAACAAAGACTCGGTTAAGCCAACAATTGCAAGAGCTATTGCGGTTGGTAAAATGATTGTTAAAGTGTGAAAATTCCATGGAACATGTGGTAACCCAGGATGCGGTAACTCAGCTGTTAGATTACCAAGATCACCAACGGTTTGTAAATGAACCGGGACAAAGAGTGTGATGATAGTCATGACAACAATGATTATCAAAGCCGGTGGGATAACCTTAGTAATTCGTGGCAAGACATACATTAAGATAATCGTACTAATGACCATTATATATGTGGCGATATTTTGATGTGGGAGCTGCTGAAGTTGGGCAAGTAAAATTAAAATGGCAAGAGAATTGACAAAGCCTAACATGACGGGTTTTGAAATATAACGAACAACTTTGTGAATACCGATGTAACCAAGCCATAGTTGAATCAGACCGGTAAGAATGGTTGTAGCAAGCATGTATTGCATACCATGAGTTTTAACCATGCTCACTAATACTAAGGCCATTGATCCGGCTGCCGCAGACGTCATCGCGGGGCGACCACCGGTAAATGAGGTGACCAATGCCATGATAACGGCTGCATATAGGGCATTGATTGGATTAATACCGGCAATAATTGCAAAGCCAATCACTTCAGGAATTAAAGCAATTGCGGTTACAATGCCACCCCAAAAATCATTTTTTAAATTTGATAGCCATTCATTTTTTGAAATACTAAATAACATGTGATAACTCCTATGTAGCGTTAGTGTTAAAGCGGTAATGGAAAAAAGCGCGCCCAAAGGTGGTTATATAGGCTACAAAATACGAATATCCCGACTGAATGTAAAAATTACAGTCGGGATATTCATATTTTATGCTAACTATAATTTGACGTGGTAATGTTAGGCTTCAGTTTCAATATTACTTTCGGTTTGGACATTGATTAGAACAATTTGCTTTTTGAGGTCAACTTCAAAATTAGCTTCAGCTACAACGGGCATAGCTTGTTCAACTTGTTGTGACAAAAAGCCTGCTTCAAGGTTAAAATCAGGTCGCGTTGGGTTAGCAAGGAAGCGGTTTTTGACAAAATCACCGCTAAGTTGCCAAATTTGTTGATTGCCTTTTTCGGAAAGTTTTGTTAACTCACCAAAACCAGCATTTAAGAAAAAAATTGCTAATTCTTGATCAAGCGATACTTGATAAGTGCGAGCTAAATTTTTACCCGCCCAGTAAGAAATGCTAGACGTATCTTCTTGTAAAATGTCTGGAATTAGAATGTCTCGTAACAAGTTGATTGCAAATGGGGTTGGTGCTCCAGTTGCAGCAACTAAATTATCATAAGTATGCGCGTCCATCGAATTCTCCCAATAGTTAATTAATATAATTTTAGCAAAAATTAGCACACATTGTTAGTAAAAATAATGTAAGAAATCGTAATTATAGTTAAATAATAACTTGAACTAAAAAAGCACTAAAAACATGCTTGATTAAAGTATAATATAATTAATAACATCATGATTAGAGGTAAGAAAATGACATCACAAGCAATTGGTTACATTGATTCAGGGATTGGCGGGATTACGGTCGCTCGTGAGGCGCTACGTCAACTGCCACATGAAGTTGTTTATTATGTTGGTGACACTGCTCGGATGCCATATGGCCCCCGGCCCAAAGAAGAAGTGCTGAAATATACTTGGGAAATGGTTGATTTTCTCGTAAAAAAAGATATTAAAATGTTGGTAATTGCTTGTAATACGGCTACCGCAGCGGCACTACCTGATTTACGGGCGAAATTAGATATCCCCGTAATTGGGGTAATTGCACCGGGGGTCCGAGGCGCGTTACGGGCTACTAATAATAAAAAAATTGGGGTGATTGCCACGGCTGGGACCGTTAAATCAGAAGCTTATGCCAAGGCATTAGAACATAAGGATAATGCCGTGCGTGTATCACAACTGGCGTGTCCGGAGTTTGTTCAAATTGTGGAAGCCAATCAATCAGATTCACCAGCCGCGGCAACTTTAATTGCCGATAAGTTAGCGTATTTTGCCGATAAGGATATTGATACGTTAGTCTTAGGATGTACTCATTTTCCATTGCTTGATCAAACAATTGGCAAGGTAATGGGTGAAAAGGTAACTTTGGTTAATTCAGGAGCAGTTGCGATTGAAAATGTTTCCGCAATGCTTGATGAGTTAAATATTAGCAACTCTGACCCAATCAATCGTGCAAAAGACGAGTATTATACAACTGGTGATGTGACAGCGTTTCACACGTTAGCTAGTCGCTGGTTAAATAATGATGATTTAAATGTACAACACTTAGCAATGACATCAACGGGACTTAAATTGGAGGATTAATAACACTATGAGTGATAAAAAAATTATTTTAGCAACTAACAATGCCGGTAAATTAAAGGAATTTAAAGCATTATTAGCTCCAAAAGGGATTGAAGTATTAGGCTTAAGCGACTTAGATCAACACATTGAGATTGCTGAAACTGGGACGACGTTTGCTGAAAATGCATTGATTAAAGCCCGGACCATTGCTGATTTAATGCAGACTTATCCGGTTATTTCAGATGATTCTGGTTTGATGGTGAGTCCATTAAATGATGAACCTGGAATTTATTCAGCACGGTATGCAGGGGATCATGATGATGCCGCTAATATCGAGAAATTACTTGGTAAATTAGGTCAGCTACCATTTGAAGAACGTAAAGCCCGCTTCCATGCAACGATTGCGGCCGTTAAGCCTAATGGGCAAGAATTAGTCGTAAGCGGTGAAGTTGAAGGTTATATTACCTTTGAAGTTCGTGGAATTGGGGGCTTTGGGTATGATCCAATTTTCTTTTCACCAGAATTAGGTAAAACATTCGGAGAAGCTAGTGCGGAAGAGAAGAACTTAATTAGCCATCGTCGCCGGGCAATTGACGCCTTTTTAGCCCAATTTGATGCATGGTGGGCCGCTTAATGAAATACTTATTTATTAGTGATGCCCACGGTGACCGCGCAATTTTACAAAAAATATTTCAGGCGAATAAAGAAGCTGTCACCCAGATTTTTTATAATGGCGATTCTGAATTACCAGCTGATGATAGTGTTTTTGATGGGGTCATCACGGTAGCAGGTAATATGGATTTTGATCGTAAATATGAGTCGAGTAACCATTATCGGACTAGTGATCAAAGTATTTTTCAAGCCCATGGTCATTTATTTGGCGTTAATTATTCATTAACAAAATTGATTTTGGCCGCTAAAGCTGTCGATGCCCAAATTGTCACTTTTGGTCATACCCACCAACTCGGGGTTGAAGTTGTTGATAATATGTTAGTTATCAATCCTGGTTCAATTAGTCAACCACGTGGGCAATATGCTTACCTTGGCGGGACATATGCGATTGTAACCGTAAATGGCTTAATATATGACGTCCAATATTATGACCGGCAAATGACAGCAATTCCTGATTTACATTTTACATTCAACTTAACAGCGTAGAGCGAAAGAGGGACGATCTAATCACGGTATTGGGTCGTTTTTTCTTTAAAAAACCTATATGTAATCAAATAATGGAGGATCCGATGACATTAGAATTTTTATATGGCGAAGCTCAGTATGATCATCGTCAAGCATTACTAGGAATGATTAAAGAGCGTGCTGTGATCCAACCGGATGCACAAATTTTTTATTTGGTACCAAACCATATTAAATTTGATGCCGAAGTTGATGTATTAACGCGGTATGGGCAATTAGATGGTGCGGATACGCAAGTGATTGCTGAAAGTCAGCTCCAAGTATTCTCAATTTCACGGCTTGTCTGGTATTTTATGGCTAACACCGCTGTTTATCAGCGAGAACGAATTAGTAATACCGGCTTGTTTATGTTAGTGCGTCAAGCATTGAGTCAAGCAGCTGATGAGTTAATTTTATTTCAACGACTTGGCCAAAAACCGGGGTTTATTGACCAATTAGCCAATCAAATTAGTGAGTTGCGTTTATCAAAAATTACCGCCCAAGATTTGGCCGAATTACTGCCAGCGACGGGGGCTGATTATGAATTGAATGCTAAAATGCACGATTTAACAATCATTATGAATATCGTGGAAAAGCAAGTTGTTAACAAACTAATTACTAATACGGATTTATTGAACGCCTTTGCTGATTGGTTAACGACGGCCAATCTCGCGAACATGCATTTTTATTTTGAAGGTTTTTCTTCATTTACTATTCCAGAACGCCGCGTATTAGAAATGCTAATTTCAAAAACCGATGTCACAGTAGCTTTAGTTACGGATAGTTTAACAATTAATCCACTCGGCGACTTGTTCAAACGGACTAAAATTTTAATTCAAGAACTGACAAATTTTGCTAAGTTACAAGGTGTGGATGTGCACAAGCAGCTCGTAACAACTAAACGGCCGGTTAGTGATGGAATTAAGGCCTATGAACGCATCTGGATAGATAGTCATAAAACAGGCCAGCTAGTGTTGGGTACAGCAGCAGAAAAGCACGCAGCTCAGCAAGCGATTAAAGTGTTTGCCGCAGAATCATTGCAAACCGAAGTTGAGCAATTTGCACGCTTAATTCGCCAAAAAGTCCAAGCTGACCCGAGTTATCGTTATCGGGATTTTTTAATTGTGGCCCGCGATTTGAATCAATATGAAACGATGATTGGCCCAATTTTTGCCCGTTATCAAATCCCGGTCTTCACTGACTTGGATTTTGCGATGACTAATCACCCGTTAGTTGAATTTATGCGTTCATTATTGGATTTAGCAACGACGGATAATTTTCAGTATTATCCACTAATGCGTTTGCTTAAAACGCAATTGTTACGTCCTAGTTCGATGGATGAATTGACTTTTCGCCAAGCCCTTGACGTCACTGAAAATTATATCTTGGCGTTTAATCCACGGCGTAGCGAATGGGTAGGGGATGAAGATTGGGTCTATACGCGTTCAACAGGGAGCGAAGATGATTGGCAATTGATTTCGGTTGATGCGGAAATTAATCAAAAAATCAACGATATTCGGACTTTTGTTGCAACAGCTTTAACAAATATTCGCCAGGCATTAAAAAAGGTCCAAACTAATCAAGATGCTGTTATGGTGTTATATAAATGGTTACAAGATTACGGGATTTTGGATGTCTTAAAAGAATGGCGGCAAACAGCGTTAGCAAACCAAGACTTAGTTCAAGCTAAGCAACCAGAAGAAGTTTGGCAGATGTTGATGCAAACGTTTGATGAAATTGTCACTTTAATGGGGCCCCAAGCATTTGATATCAAAACTTTTAGTGATGTTTTAGCAGCCGGCTTTAGTGGTGGTAAATTTGCGGGGATTCCAGCAGCCATTGATAAAGTGCAAATTTCAGAAATGGGAATTACCCAAAATGATAATTATCGGGTTGTCATGGTATTAGGAGGCACGCGGCTGAACTTACCAGCTCAATTGCAAAATCATAGTTTACTAAATGACCAAGATCGCACGGATTTTGAAAAATACCGCGATGTCTTGGATAAGGATATGTATTTACGTGATACGAGTCGTGAACAGATGGCGGCAGAACCGTTACTAGCTTATTTAAGTTGGACACGGGCCAAAGATAGCTTGATTTTAAGCTATCCGGTTCGTAATACTGATGGGCAAATTCAAAAGTTATCCCCATATATTGGACGGTTAGTGCGAGCGTTTGATTTACCAATTCAAACCCTAAGTAGTCAGCCCCAGTTGGCCTTAGCTGGCCGTGATATACGCCAATTTATTGGGACCCCACGTTCCACGTTGAATCATATCGGGAATCTTAAACGCCAAGCCCACAACGAAGAGCAACCGTTACCAAGTAATTGGCAAGCGTTGGAAAATTATGTCCGAAATGTCGAGCCATTAGCCGATAAAATTTTTGCGGCTGTTAATTACAGTAACCAAAGTGAACAATTGTTACCTGCCATTGGCCAACAAATTTTTGGTGAAACGTTAAATGTTTCGATTTCACAATTGGAAAAATATTACCAAAATCCGTTTGCGTACTTCTTAGAATATGGGTTACGGTTGCGGGAACGACCAGTCTTTGAATTGAGCCCCGCTGATACGGGTCAGTTTTATCATGCGGTTTTAGACCAAGTGATGAAACTTTTGATTAACCAAGATAAGAAACCCGGGCAAGTTCCAGTTGCCGAACTCCAAGGGTTAGTCCACCAAGCGGCTGATCAAATTTTAGCTGATCCAGCTTTTAAAATTTTAAAGAGCTCAGCGCGCTTACAGTTTATTCAAAAACAACTGGTTAATACGTTAGTCCAAGTATTTGGGAACTTAGCGCATGCTAGCAATCTGGATAATAGTCGTCCCTTTGCAACGGAAGTTCCCTTTGGATTCCGCCATGGAGAAAACGATTGGGCTCCCTTGGAGTTTACATTAAGTAATAATCGTAAAATGCATGTTCGTGGAAAAATTGACCGGGTTGATACTGATTTTGTGCAACAAGATTTATTTGTGAATGTGATTGATTATAAATCAGGTGAAAAGAAGTTCAATTATCGGGATGCCTATTATGGGTTAGCATTACAGTTATTAACGTATTTAAACGTGGTTCAAGTTAATGCCGACAAATTTAACCAAGCCGTCAATCTTGGTGGAGCATTATTTGCCCATATTGACGATCCTAAACTTAAGTTAAGTGATTTTGGTGGCCCAATTGATGATATTTTATCGGCCGCAAGCCTTGATTTAGTACAAGCAAAACGGACTTTGAGTTTTAAATATAACGGTCTATTAGTAAAAGATGAAGATTTCTTATTATCATTGGATGATGAAATCCAAGACGACCGCAAAGCCAAGCACTACAACTTTAGTTTTAATACGAAAAAACAGTTAAATAAAACCGGTGATTTAATCTTACCGGAAGATTTAGAATTGCTATTAGCCCATAATATTGCGAACTTGACGAGCGCTGGGGAAGCGATTTTAGCGGGGGAATTTCCGATTGCACCTGTGCGTTGGAGTAACCAAAAAACAGCCTTACAATATTCTCCATTTAAGCCCGTGATGAGCTTTGATGCATTAATTGACAATAAATATAATCAGCTTAATAGCCTCAAAGCCAGTGATGTTTTGGCGCTGTTAGCTAAAGAACAAGAGGAGCGTGGAAATGCCTGAATTTACTTCTAATCAAAAAGCAGCCATTACGCATGCTAATCATAATATCTTAGTTTCTGCATCGGCGGGATCTGGTAAAACAACGGTCTTGGTAGAACGGGTAATTCAAAAATTATTAGCGGCCGAAAATCCAGTCAGTTTGGATCAAATGTTAATTGTGACCTTCACTGATGCCGCAGCCAAAGAAATGCGTGACCGAATTGAAGTTGCTTTGAAAAAAGGAATTGAAACTGCTAGTCAACCACCAGTTGATAATGAGCGGCTGCAAGCCTTGCAAGAGCAACTTTTGATTTTACCCACGGCTAATATTTCGACGTTGCACGCGTTTGCTTTACGCTTAATCGAACACTACTACCATGTGATTGATTTAGATCCCCAATTTCGGTTGCTAGCAGACACAGCCGAAGCGGAAATGATGCAAAATGAAGTTTTAGCGGCGTTATTTGAAGAGCGCTATGCAAATGATGCGGCCTTTCCAGAGTTAGTGCAATTATTTGCTAAAAAAGGCGACGAGGGGATGGCTGAGACCGTCTTACGGCTTTATAATTTTGCGAATGCGCGAGCGGATATGGATGCGTGGCTAGATGGTTTAGCTAAACGTTATCTAATTGATGGGCATTACACGCAATCAGCATTTTATCAAAATGAATTACGCCCATTAATCTTGCCGCGGTTAGAACGGGCCCAAAATAGTTTAGCGACTGCCTTAGCGGAAGTTGAAGCCTATAGTGATGATAAAAATGCCAAAAAACGAGCCGATTTTATTGCCGATGAATTAACCCAACTAACTAATTTACAAGCGCGATTTAACGATCCCACAAGTTCATGGGATGAGTTACGGGCAAGCTTTAATCTCTTAGAATGGCGTGCAATTGCTGGTCGCAGTAATAAAGACACTGACGAATTAGTCAAAGAAGCCATGGAAGTTGCCAAGGGCTATCGGGAAGAAGCTAAGGAACAATTGCAAGCCATTAAAGCCAATTATTTTTTACTTGATGAGACAAGTTTATTAGCTGTGACCGCTAAAGTGGCCACGGCGACGGCAAATTTAGTTGCGATTGTGAAAGATTTCAATACGCAATTTAGTCAGTTTAAACGCCAAAAACAAGTGCTTGATTTTAGTGATTTAGAACATTTTGCCTTGCAAATTTTACAAGATCCCGCGACCGCTAAAACGTTGCAAGCCCGGTATCGTGAAATTATGGTTGATGAATACCAAGATATTAATCCGTTACAAGAAACATTGCTCACAAGTTTAAGTAATGGCCATAACATGTTTATGGTGGGGGATGTTAAACAATCAATTTATGGCTTCCGACTAGCTGATCCAAGTCTTTTTATGGCGAAGTATCAAGCGTATCAAAATTGGGATGATCAAACCCAACCAGCCCCATTAAATGAACGGATTATTTTACCAGAAAACTTCCGGTCGCATAAGAATGTGACTGGCTTTACGAACATGATTTTTACCCAGATTATGAATCAAACGCTTGGTGATTTAGATTATGATGGCAGTGCGAAATTAGTTTATCAAGCTAAAGTTTATGAAGATGTGCCACCAGTCGCCGAATTATTAATCTATTTAGACCAGGATGCAGATGGGCATGGGGCGCCTGAAATACCAGCCGATGGTGAGGAAGTAGCTGATGATCTTGAAGAATTAAATAATGATAAAACGAGTGCCCAACTTTTGATTATGGCTGAAAAAATTAAGGAACTAGTGCTTAATGGTGGTCAGCGGTTTGATAAAGAAACCCAACAAATGATACCGGTTAATTGGGGCGATATTGCGATTTTAGAACCGACGCGGAAAATGAATTTGAAATTAGTCGAAATTTTCAAAGCGGCTGGTATTCCAGTTGTTGTGAATGATGCTGATAATTATTTTCAAACGGTTGAAATCAATATTATGCTAAGCTTGCTGCAAATTATTGATAATCCGAATCAAGATATTCCCTTAGCGGCTGTTTTACGTTCACCGATTGTTGGGTTAGGTGAGAATGATTTAGCGCGTATTCGGACCCAAGATATGCAAGGAAATTTTTATGTGGCGGTTACTAAATTTATGCAAGGGTATGCCGATAAATCAATGATTATTACCGAACCAGCCATGGTCGGTATTTATGAAAAATTAGCCCCATTTTTTGAGCAATTTCAGCAATGGCGACAATTGGCAACCCAAAACCAATTAGTTGATTTAATTTGGCGAATCTATGAAGAAACGGGCTACTTTGAATATGTTGGGGGGATGCCAGCGGGCTTGCAACGTCAAGCTAACTTACACGCCTTATATGAACGTGCCAAAACTTTTGAAACGAGTAGTTATGTGGGCCTCTTTAGTTTTATTCAATATATTGAACAGCTTCGTAAAAATGAAAAAGATTTGGCGTCAGCAGCGGTTGATACAAGTGAAAATGCAGTCCAAGTAATGACAATCCATGCTTCAAAAGGACGTGAATTTCCAATTGTATTTCTTCTGGATGCCACCCATCAGTTTAATGTGTTAGACTTGACTAAGGGACTATTAATTGATGACCAAGCTGGTATTGCGATGCCATATTTAGAGCCTACGCAACGTTTGCAAATTGATTTACCACAACAGGCTTATATTAAAGATTTAGCTAAACGACGAGCATGGGCCGAAGAATTACGGGTCTTGTATGTCGCTTTAACACGGGCCGAACAACAGTTATATCTAGTTGGAGCATATAATAGTGGCAAACAATTACAAAGTCGTTGGCTTGGTAGTAATCAGCAAAGTACCTTATTTATTGATGATTTAACACGTTTAGGGGTTAATAATTTCATGGACTTAATTGGTCTGGCCTTATTACGTCATCCCAATTTTCCAAGTGAATTATTTACCGACATAGAAATTCAAGCCTTGCCGGCGCTTAAAGATGATCAAAGTCAGTTCGTAGTCCACACATATGACCGTTCCCAAGTACTAGCATTAAATAGTGCGCAAATGACGCTTCCCACTAGCACAGTAACGCATAGTGAGATTGATACAATCAATGTCGATGATGTACAACAAATTGCAAAAGCCCAAGCGGTGCTCGCTTATCAATATCCGCATCAAATTGCCACCCAAACAACGGCTTATCAAAGTGTGAGTGAAGTTAAGCGGTTATTTGAAGATCCAGATAATTCGGTGCATGCCCAAATTAAGTTAACAACCAATGGTTTTGCGGAGGCTAATCGCTTGGTTGATGAGGATTTTGCAACGCCCAAATTCCTGGAACAATTAACGCAACCAAGTAGTTTGGCCGTTGGATCAGCGACGCACTTAGTCTTACAAGCTTTGGACTTACAACAAGTTATTGATGAAAGTACCATTAGGGATTGTATCAAAAAATTAGTTTTAACTGGTGCCTTAACACAAGATGTAGCAGATCAAATTAAAGTTACAGCGTTAGTGCAATTGTTTGCAACACCGTTTGGTGAGTTGCTCAAGCAATCAGCAGCGGCAGTTAAGCGCGAACAACCATTTAGTATGTTGATGTACGCACGGGAACTATATCACGGATACACGGGAGGTGACGAGCGGGTCTTGATTCACGGTATCATGGACGGATATTTTGTGACCGATGACGATCAATTAATTTTGTTTGATTACAAGACGGACTTTGTACCACATGGGCAAAGTCAAGTGTTAGTAGAACGTTATCAAGGACAACTTAATTTATATGCGGTCGCATTAGCAAAAATTATGCACCGACCAGTTGATCAAAAATATATTATTTCATTGGCGCTTGGCCAGGCAATTCCGGTTCCATAAGAAAGACCATAAAATCGGATTTTTAGTTTAACAAAGTAGTGTAGAACTAAGTTTTTACTATAAGAGGGAAAAAGCAATGATTTACACACATGGATAACTATCAATAGGAGGATTTAATAATGGCTTTAAAAGGACGTAAAGTAGTTGTAATCGGTGATGGGGCCGTTGGTTCAGCCTATGCATTTGCAATGGTGCAACAACAATTGGCGGAAGAATTAGTAATTGTCGATGTTTTTAAGGATAAGACCGAAGGGGATGCCTTAGATTTGGAAGATGCCACCGCCTTTACCGCCCCTAAAAACATTTACAGTGGTGATTATGCTGATGCTAAAGATGCTGAATTAGTCGTTATTACAGCTGGAGCACCGCAAAAACCAGGTGAAACGCGGTTGCAATTAGTCGATAAGAATTTAAAAATTATGAAATCAATCATCGAACCATTGATGGCTTCAGGATTTAATGGGATTATCGTTGTGGCAGCTAATCCAGTTGATATTATGACCTATGCGGCCCAAAAGTTCTCTGGTCTACCAAAAACCCGCGTGTTTGGATCAGGAACATCGCTTGATACCTCACGGTTACGGGTGGCTTTAGGTAAGCAATTCAATGTTGATCCACGGTCAGTTAACGCTTATATTTTGGGGGAACATGGTGATTCAGAATTTGCTAATTATGATGAAGCCGAAATTGGTGGTCGACCACTAAAGGCGTTTGCTAAGGATGCTAACTTATCAGATGATGATTTAGAACAAATTCTGTATCAAACGGCCCATAAAGCTTACGAAATTATTAACCGTAAGGGGGCAACTTACTATGGGATTGCTACGTCACTTGCTCGGATTAGCCGTGCAATTTTACGTGATGAACGGGTGGTCTTGCCAATTGGGGCATATTTAGAAGGTGAATATGGGTTAGATGATATTTACATTGGGACACCGGCAATTATTGATGCTCAAGGGGTCGCCAAAGTGATTGAGATTCCTTTGTCACCGGCTGAAAATGAACGAATGCAAGCGTCAGCGAAAACATTAAAAGCGATTACGCAAGATGCCTTTGCTAAGATGTAAATTATTAATATAAAATTTACATCCTATACTGATAAAATAATTTAATTATTTAAGCGAATGCGTTAGAATAAGCTTATCCAAAAGAATTCTATCGCCAAGCGTACGTTGTAGGTTTCTTCGGATTATTCACACAATTAAAAAAGCCCTAGACTTGAGCAATCTAGGGCTTTTTTGTGTGGCTTAAATGTTAATTAGTTAACGCTAACGCTAAGAATCTCAACATCCATGCTAGCACCATTTGGAAGCGGTACACTAACCTTATCGCCAACTTTGTGACCATCAAGGGCTTTAGCAATAGGTGATTCGTTTGAGATTTTACCACTCAAAGGATCGGCTTCAACCGCCCCAACAATTGAGTAAGTTTCAGGCTCTTCATCAGGAAGTTCTTTAAAGGTAACGTTTTTACCAATTGAAACTTCATCAGATGCAATGGCATCGCTATCAATGATAACTGAGTATTGCAACATGTTTTGAAGGGTCTTAATCCGACCTTCAACGAAGGCTTGTTCGTCCTTTGCTGATTGGTATTCTGAGTTTTCAGATAAATCCCCGAATGAACGAGCGATTTGAATCCGTTTTGTAATTTCACCACGTTTGTTGGTGATCATATCATTTAATTCTGCTTCAAGCTTTTCCTTACCATCAAGGGTCATTGGAAATTGTTTATCTTCAGCCATGAGTTCACGTCCTTTTTATAAATATAGCAAGATTAATGTAGCACGCAAATGGCGTCATGACAAGTACCTTTTCTTTTTTTAACAGAAATCATGCCATAATTAAGGTAAAGTGGGTGTGCTTAAATCAAGGCTAGATTAACTATTTTTCTAAAAATCAGAATGTGCTATACTGACATGAGAGAGATTGCAGGATATGTTAATGAAAGCAGGCCAAATAAATGCAATTGACGGTTACAGATCAAGCAAGTAAATGGTTCCAAAATGAAATGAGTTTAGTGCCAGGTAATGGCGTGCGGTTTTATGGTAAAACTTATGGAGCAACCAATGTTCATAAGGGTTTTTCAGTAGCAATGGCGCGCGATGACCAACCTAAAAATCCCGTTATTTTAGTTGAAAAAGATGGTATTAACTACTATGTTAATGAACGTGACGAGTGGTTATTTAGTGATTATCATCTAACTGTAAACGTTAATGATGATGAAATTGGTCCGGAGTATAATTTTAGTTAAAATTAGATGCAATCACCAAAAACATGATGAATCAATGAGGAAAATTAGATGAATTTAGATGAATATTTAGCGATGCAAGCGGAGATTAACCCCAACTACGAAGCTGAACTTAAATTGGTCCAAGCAAAACATGCGATTTATACTGAAGCTACGAAGCGTCCGCGTGCTCGGAAACGTTTATTAATTAAGCTTTTGGATGCTGAAATTGTACGTGAAAGTAAAAAATAAACTTGCCAAGCAATAGCGGGCATAATTGGAGGAAACTGATGGTTTTTGCAGCAGCAGATGATCGATACGAAAAGCTCCCATACCGTCGCGTTGCGGACACGGGGATGATTTTACCAACCTTATCATTTGGGTTATGGCGTAATTTAGGGGATGAAAAGCCACTTAGTAATTCCCGTGAAGTGATTTTAAAAGCCTTTGATAATGGAATTTTTTCATTTGATAACGCTTCTAACTATGGGCCAAC
Source organism: Periweissella ghanensis (assembly GCF_918814755.1). Taxonomy (GTDB): domain Bacteria; phylum Bacillota; class Bacilli; order Lactobacillales; family Lactobacillaceae; genus Periweissella; species Periweissella ghanensis. The sequence goes on from NZ_CAKKNT010000022.1 coordinate 27,446, forward strand.
TGCCGGTAGTGCCGAAGAAACTTTTGGGGCGGTCTTTGAAAAGGACCTTAAGCCTTATCGAAATGAGTTAGTTATTACCACTAAGGCTGGTTTTCACATGTGGCCTGGACCATTTGGTGAATTTACTTCTAAAAAGACGATGGTACAAGCATTAGATTTATCATTGCAACGCATGCATTTAGATTATGTTGATATTTTTTATGCCCACCGGTTTGATCCAGAAACTAATGTCCGTGAAGTTGCGGAAAGTATGGATTTACTAGTGCGGCAAGGTAAGGCATTGTACGTTGGGGTTTCTAATTATACAACGGCTCAATTTAATGCGATTGCTGAAATCTTTGAAGAACTCGGTACGCCATTTGTTGGTAACCAAGTGTCATATAATATGTTAAATCGTGAAATTGAAGCTGATGGTTTATTAGAAGCAGCGGCTAAACACCGTGCTGGGGTGATTGCCTATGGCCCGTTAGCGGAAGGTCTGTTGACTGATCGATATCTTGATGGCATTCCAGCTGATATGCCATTACACTGGTCTAATAAATTAATGCTTGATCAAGGGCCTGACCAGGTGGTTGCTAAATTGAATGCGTTAAATGATTTGGCCCATGAACGCGGGCAACAATTGTCACAATTAGCATTAGCATGGCTACTTAAAGACGAACGCGTACCATCTGTAATTATTGGTGCGTCAAGTGTTAATCACTTATTAGATAATATCCGGTTTAGTGATAATATGACGTTATCTGCAAGTGAAGTTAAAATAATTGATGATATTTTATCTGGAAAATAATGCAAAAGTGGCCCTCGGCTGCTTTTTTGTTTTCTAGCCAGATATTGGGATAAGAGAAAAGGGTTACGACGTGAGTTTAAATAAACAAGAATTATTCGTTAAGTTACTTGAGCAACTTAACTTAGCCAACAACGATCACACGGTTTATCAAGCAGCACAAATTGATAGTGTCGTTGTGCATGAAATTTCGGAAGTTTGGGAATTTAATTTTGCCACGCAAAGTTTATGGTCATTACCAGTATTGACCCAATTTGTCGCTAATTTACAAACGGCCTTTAACAATATTGCCAAAGTAAAGTGGAACTTTAAGTTAGCCAATGCTGTACAACCAGCCCATGAAGCAGTCTGGACGTATTGGCCATTTGTGGTTCAATTTGCCGAATTGTCAGGTGGTATGCAACAAATGATTGTGGCTGCCACCACAGTTGATCAAGGACGTAAGTTACAATTAAAGGTCCAAAATCAAATTGCGGCAAATTATTTTCATCAAACGGGTTTAGCAGCCATTAGTGATGCCTATCGCCGACTAGGGATTACTGATGTCACGTTTGAAGTATTGGTGGATGCAGAATTAAATGAAACGACCACTCAACAATTACGTGAAGCGCAAATGCTTAAAGAACGTGAAATTGCCCAACAAGCCCAAGCTAAGATGCAAGCGGCCAGTCAAAATGGCGATGCGAAGTTAGCTTTAGGTCGCCGAATTGCTGATGATGCCGAAATTACCCGGATGATTGATATTAATCAAGAAGAACGTTCAGTAGTGATTGAAGGATACATTTTTGATTCAGAAGTCCGGGTATTGCGTTCAGAACGGCAGTTATTATCACTTAAAGTAACCGATTATTCAAGTTCATATTTAGCCAAAAAATTCTCACGTGATGATGACGATACGAAATTTTTTGAAAATATTCAACCAGGCATGTGGGTCCGAATTCGTGGTTCAGTTCAAGAAGATACGTATCAACATGACTTAGTGATTAATATTTATGATATTCAAGTCGTTGAACACCAAAGCCGGCAAGATACGGCTCCTGAAGATGATAAACGTGTTGAATTACATGTGCACTCAAATATGTCAGCGATGGATGCCACTAATAATATTGGTGATTTAGTTAAACAAGCTAGTAAATGGGGACATCGGGCAATTGCTGTTACTGATACTACTGGGGTGCAAGCCTTTCCCGACGCCTTTGCAGCGGCTAAGAAAAATGACATTAAAATGCTCTATGGGGTTGAAGCTAATTTAGTTAGTGATGGGGCTGAAATTGGGATTAATCCAAAACATGTCCCATTGGATGGACCTGATACCGAATATGTTATCTTTGACGTGGAAACAACTGGGTTATCAGCGATTTATGATAAAGTGATTGAATTATCCGCCGTTAAAATGGTTAAAGGGAATGTGATTGCCGAATTTGAAGAATTTATTGATCCTGGGTTTCATTTGTCAGAAACGACAACTAATTTGACGTCAATTACGGATTCAATGGTTCAAGGTTCAAAATCGGAAGAGCAAGTTTTTCGTGAATTCCGTGAGTTTTATGGTGATGCGATTTTAGTTGGGCATAACGTGACGTTTGACTTGGGCTTTATGAATACAGGTTATGACCGCCATGGAGTTGGTCCAATTACAAATCCAGTGATTGACACCTTAACGTTAGCGCGCTTTTTATACCCGGACTTAAAAGGGTACCGCTTGAATACTTTAGCGAAGAAATTTGGCGTTAATTTGGAACATCACCACCGGGCCATTTTTGACTCGGAAACGACGGGTAAATTAAACATGTTGTTCTTGCAAACTGCCAAAGAGCAATATGACATTACATTCCATGATCAGTTAAATGAACACATGACAGATAATGATTCATGGAAGCATGCGCGCCCTAATCACGTGTCGATTTTAGCTAAAACCCAAGCTGGTCTCAAAAACATGTTTAAGTTGATTTCAACGGCCAATATTAGTTACTTTTACCGGGTCCCACGGATGCCACATTCATTGCTAAATCAATATCGCGAAGGTTTATTGATTGGAACTGGTGATAATACTGGGGAAGTCTTTGAAGCAATTATGCAAAAAGGGATGGTAAAGGCCAAAGAATTAGCCCGATACTACGATTATATTGAAGTCCAACCTAAAGCGGCCTATGCACCGTTAATTGAAAGTGAATTAATTGCTGATGAAGCTAAGTTAGAAGAAATTTTAGCTAATTTAGTCCAAATTGGCCATGAACTGGATATTCCAGTGGTGGCAACGGGGGATGTACACTATCTTAACCCCGAAGACCGCGTTTATCGGGATGTTATTGTTAAATCACAAGGGGGGGCGAACCCGCTTAATCGAACGACACTACCAGATTTATACTTTAAAACGACCGATGAATTATTAGCTGAATTTAGTTTTCTTGGCCCTGAAGTGGCTCATGAAATCGTGGTTGATGCACCTAATGCGTTAGCTGATACGATTGAAGATATTAAGCCATTAAAAGACCAGTTGTATACGCCTAATATGCCAGGAGCGGATGAAGAAATCGAACGGCGAACGTATGAGACTGCTTGGGAATTGTATGGCAAGCCGTTACCAGATGTCGTGCAAAAACAAATCGATAAAGAGTTAAAATCAATTATTTCCAACGGATTCTCAGTTATTTACTTAATTTCGCAACGCTTAGTTGCTAAGTCAAATAAAGATGGCTATTTGGTTGGTTCACGGGGGTCAGTTGGTTCATCTGTGGTCGCCACTTTTATTGGGATTACTGAAGTTAACCCCTTACCACCCCATTACCGGTGTATTGAATGTAAACACAGTGAATTCTTTACCAAAGGGGAATATGAATCAGGGTTTGATTTACCCGATAAAGATTGTCCGAACTGTCATATTCGCATGGTTGGGGATGGGCAAAATATTCCCTTTGAAACGTTCCTTGGATTTAAAGGAAATAAGGTTCCCGATATTGATTTGAACTTCTCAGGTGATTACCAACCAATTGCCCATAACTTTACTAAAGTGATGTTTGGTGAAAATAATGTTTTCCGGGCGGGAACAATTGGGACAATTGCTGATAAGACGGCTTTTGGATATGTTAAAGCGTATGAACGTGAAACCGAAATCGAATTACGCTCAGCGGAAGTTGAACGGTTAGCAAAAGGGGCGACCGGGGTTAAACGAACAACGGGTCAGCACCCAGCCGGAATCTTAGTTGTGCCTGATTACATGGATATTTACGACTTCACACCCATTCAATTCCCAGCCGATGATATTAACGCAACGTGGAAAACAACCCACTTTGATTTCCACTCAATTCACGATAATATCTTAAAAATTGATATTTTGGGTCATGATGATCCAACGATGATTCGTACACTTCAAGATATGTCGGGGATTGATCCCCATACGATTCCAATGGATGATCCAGGCGTTATGAGTCTCTTCTCGGGGACGGATGCGTTAGGTGTTAGTCCGGATGCGATTTATTCAAAAACCGGAACATTAGGGATTCCCGAATTTGGAACCCGGTTTGTTCGTGGGATGTTGGAACAAACGCACCCAAAAAACTATTCAGAATTACTCCAAATTTCTGGGCTATCTCACGGGACCGATGTGTGGCTTGGCAATGCTGATGAATTGATTAAAGATGGAACGGCCACGATTGCCAATGTTATTGGGACCCGTGATAAAATCATGACCGATTTAATCAACTATGGGATGGACTCTGAATCAGCCTTTCAAATTATGGAAAAAGTGCGTAAAGGTAAAGGGGTCAGTGATGAATACCAAGCCGAAATGCGAGCAGCCGGGGTCCCAGAATGGTACATTGATTCTTGTTTGAAGATTAAATATATGTTCCCCCGAGCCCACGCCGCGGCGTATGTTTTAATGGCGTTACGGGTGGCATACTTTAAGGTGTACTTCCCAACGTTATACTACAGTGCGTACTTCTCTGTGCGGGCGGATAGTTTTGATGTTGTCGCGATGGCTAATGGGAAAGATAGTGTTAAAGCCGCGATCAATGAACTTTATAAATTAGGTAACGATGTCTCAGCCAAAGATAAAGAAACTTTGACCGTGTTAGAATTGGCGAATGAAGCCCTTGAACGTGGTTTGAAGTTTGCGATGGTTGACCTTGAAAAATCAGATGCGTTAGACTGGTTAATTGATGGTGATACTTTAATTGCACCATTTAATGCGTTACCAGGGCTTGGTGATAATGTGGCGAAGCAAATTATTGCTGCCCGGGCCGATCAAGAATTTATTTCAAAAGAAGATTTGAAATTGCGTGGTAAAGTATCATCAACTTTAATTGAGTTTATGACGACGCACCACGTTTTAGACGGATTACCAGATGAAAATCAATTGTCATTGTTTGATTTTTAAACAACGTGTGACTAAAGGTAAATAGATACGGTATAAAATGCAAAAATCCCGACTGAATTTAAGAAATTCGGTCGGGATTTTTGGGCTCTTTGTCAAATGATGTTGATATTGAGTTTTTAGACTCTAAATCGTAAAAGATTTAGGGTCTTTTTTTATGCCAATTCTAATCGAATACGATTAAAAAAATTGGCTAA
>NZ_CAKKNT010000023.1 GCF_918814755.1 Periweissella ghanensis
GTTGCACCCGATGCTTTTTTCTTTTGATTATATCTAAAAGGGCCACTAAATGAAATTTAAAATTTCATTTAGTGGCCCTTTTTTTATAGGGTTATGTCACAACCCCTTATTGGCCTGTTAGTATGGATTTTGGCATAACTTTTTGCTAAATAATATTTTTTGCGATAAATGTCAAGTATTACTTGCAAGAAGTTGGAATTTTTAGTAACATATATAGAGAACAAACTACGAATAAAAATGGCTTTTGTGATATATTGTCCGCAGAAACCTGTATATTAAGACAACTGGAGCTTCGGAAAAAGCTGCAAGTTGTCTTTTTTATGCCTTGAATTTGGTTATATAGTGATTTGTAATCATAATGTAATATTTCAGGACGTAAACGTAGGGCAAAAATTTGAGATGAGGTGACCAATTTTGGCAGGGCATTTAATTCAAAACGGCAAGCGCCGTACCCGTCGCAGTTACGCGCGAATCAAAGAAATTCTTGATTTGCCTAACTTAATCGAAATTCAAACAGATTCATATCAATGGTTTTTAGACGAGGGGTTACGGGAAATGTTTAACGACATTCTTCCGATCGAAGACTTCCAAGGAAAATTATCATTGGAATTTGTTGACTACAAGTTAATGGAACCTAAGTACACAGTTGAAGAAGCACGTGAACACGATGCCAACTACTCAGCTCCATTACACGTAACTTTACGTTTAATTAACAACGAAACCAGCGAAATCAAGTCACAAGATGTCTTCTTTGGTGATTTCCCATTAATGACTGACCAAGGTACTTTCATTATTAACGGGGCAGAACGTGTTATTGTTTCACAATTAGTTCGTTCTCCTGGGGTTTACTTTAATGAAGAACTCGACAAAAACGGCCGCCCAAGTTACGGTACAACGGTAATTCCTAACCGTGGTGCATGGTTGGAATTTGAAACGGATGCCAAAGATGTGGCATACGTCCGTATTGACCGGACTCGTAAGATTCCATTGACTGAATTAGTACGTGCGCTTGGATTTGCTTCAGATAGCGATATCTTGGAAATCTTTAGCTCATCATACGATTCATTGATGAACACCCTTGAAAAGGATGTTCACAAAGAACTTTCTGAATCACGTACTGAAGAAGCCTTGAAAGACATTTACGAACGTCTACGTCCAGGTGAACCAAAGACAGCTGATTCATCACGTTCATTGTTGACAGCACGTTTCTTTGATCCAAAACGTTATGATTTAGCTCCAGTTGGTCGTTACAAGATCAACAAAAAGTTGAACTTAAAGACCCGTTTACTTGGTCTTACATTAGCTGAAACTTTAGCTGATCCAGAAACTGGTGAAGTTATTGCTGCTAAGGGTACTAAGATTGACAAGAATGTAATGGCTGACTTGGCACCATTCCTTGATAAGGAAGATTTCAAGGCGACAACATTCTATCCAACTGAAGATGCCGTTGTGACTGAACCAATGACGATTCAAACAATTAAAGTTGAATCACCAAACGATCCTGAAAAGGAACTCTTGGTAATTGGTAACGGCCACATTGGCGCAACAACGCGGACAGTTACTCCAGCCGATATTATCGCATCAATGAACTACTTCTTTAACTTAAAAGAAGGTCTTGGCGCAACTGATGATATTGACCACTTGGGTAACCGTCGGATCCGTTCAGTTGGTGAATTATTACAAAACCAATTCCGGATTGGTTTATCACGGATGGAACGTGTGGTTCGCGAACGGATGTCAATTCAAGACGCCGAAACAGTGACCCCACAACAATTAATTAACATTCGACCAGTGGTTGCTTCAATCAAGGAATTCTTTGGTTCATCACAATTGTCACAATTCATGGACCAAACTAACCCACTTGGAGAACTTTCACACAAACGTCGTCTTTCAGCGCTTGGACCTGGTGGTTTGACGCGTGACCGTGCCGGATATGAAGTCCGAGACGTGCACTACACGCACTATGGCCGGATGTGTCCAATTGAAACTCCTGAAGGTCCTAACATCGGTTTGATTAACTCCCTTTCATCATATGCAAAGGTTAACCGTTACGGATTCGTTGAAACACCATACCGTCGTGTTTCATGGGATGATCACAAGGTTACTGAAAAAATCGATTACTTAACTGCTGATGAAGAAGATAACTTTGTTATTGCGCAAGCCAACACACCATTGAATGATGATGGTTCATTTGTTGAATCAGCTGTAATGGCCCGTGATGCCGATGACAATATTGAAACTTCAATCGAAAACGTTGATTACATGGACGTTTCACCTAAGCAAGTAGTTGCCGTGGCGACAGCCAACATTCCTTTCTTGGAAAACGATGACTCAAACCGTGCTTTGATGGGAGCCAACATGCAACGTCAAGCGGTGCCATTGGTTAACCCACACGCACCACTTGTTGGTACTGGTATTGAATATAAAGCGGCCCACGATTCAGGGGTTGCCATGATTGCTAAGCATGCCGGTCAAGTTGAATACGTTGACGGTCGCGAAATTCGTATCCGTCGCGAAGATGGTTCATTAGACACTTACAAGTTGATGAAGTTCCGTCGTTCAAACTCAGGTAAGAACTACAACCAACGCCCAATTGTGCGTGTTGGTGAAATGGTCGATGCCGATGAAGTCCTTGCTGACGGTCCATCAATGGAACAAGGTGAATTAGCCTTGGGTCAAAACCCATTGATTGCCTTCATGACTTGGAAAGGTTACAACTTTGAAGATGCCATCATCTTGAACGAACGTTTGATTCGTGAAGATGTCTACACTTCAATTCACATCGAAGAATTTGAATCAGAAGCCCGCGACACAAAGCTTGGACCTGAAGAAATGACTCGTGAAATCCCTAACGTTGGGGAAGAACAATTAAAAGACCTTGATGCAATGGGTATTATCCGTATCGGGGCCGAAGTTGAAGATGGTGATATCTTAGTTGGTAAAGTTACTCCTAAGGGTGTGACGGAATTATCAGCCGAAGAACGCTTGCTTCACGCCATCTTTGGTGAAAAAGCTCGTGAAGTTCGTGATACATCACTTCGTGTACCTCACGGTGGTGGAGGGGTCGTTCAAGACGTTAAGATCTTCACTCGTGAAAACGGTGATGAACTTTCACCAGGTGTTAACATGATGGTTCGTGTCTACATCGCCCAAAAACGTAAGATTCAAGTTGGGGATAAGATGGCGGGACGTCACGGTAACAAGGGTACTGTTTCAATCGTTGTGCCATCAGAAGACATGCCGTACATGCCAGATGGTACCCCAATTGATATCATGCTTTCACCCATGGGTGTGCCTTCACGGATGAACATCGGTCAAGTGCTTGAATTGCACTTGGGGATGGCTGCTCGGACATTAGGTATTCACATGGCCTCACCAGTATTTGATGGTGCCACAGATAAAGATATCTGGGACGCTGTTCGTGAAGCTGGTCTTCCAGCTGATGGTAAGACGGTCCTTTACGATGGTCGTACTGGGGAAGCATTTGATAACCGTATCGCCGTTGGGACAATGCACTACATGAAGCTTGCCCACATGGTTGATGATAAAATTCACGCCCGTTCAATCGGACCTTACTCACTTGTTACGCAACAACCACTTGGTGGTAAAGCGCAATTTGGTGGACAACGTTTCGGGGAAATGGAAGTTTGGGCCCTTGAAGCGTATGGGGCTGCTTACACTCTTCAAGAAATCTTGACTTACAAGTCAGATGACGTTGTTGGTCGTGTTAAGACTTATGAAGCGATCGTTAAGGGTGAACCAATCCCACAACCTGGAGTTCCAGAATCATTCCGCGTGCTTGTAAAAGAATTGCAATCACTTGGTCTTGATATGAAGGTGTTGGATGCAGATAAAGAAGAAATTGAACTCCGTGATATGGACGAAGACGACGATGACGTTGTAAACGTTGACGCCCTTGCTAAGTATGCTGCTGAACACGCTGCTGAAAATACTGAAACAGCGAAGCCGGCAACTGATACAATCGAACAAGAATAATGAAAGGTGGTCAATCCTTTGATTGATGTTAATAAGTTTGAAAGCATGCAAATTGGTCTGGCATCACCAGACAAAATTCGCAGCTGGTCTTATGGTGAAGTTAAGAAGCCTGAAACAATTAACTACCGGACTTTAAAACCTGAAAAAGATGGACTCTTTGACGAACGCATCTTTGGACCAACCAAGGACTGGGAATGTGCTTGTGGTAAATACAAACGTATTCGTTACAAGGGTATTGTTTGTGACCGTTGTGGAGTTGAAGTTACGCGTGCTAAAGTACGTCGTGAACGTATGGGACACATTGAACTTGCTGCCCCTGTAACGCACATTTGGTACTTCAAGGGTATTCCTTCACGGATGGGTCTTGTGCTTGACATGAGTCCTCGTTCACTTGAAGAAATTATTTACTTTGCTTCATACGTAGTTACTGAAACTGGTAACTCACCACTTGAAAAGAAGCAATTACTTTCAGAACGTGAATACCGTGAATTAAAGGCTGAATACGGTAACGAATTTAGCGCTGCTATGGGTGCCGAAGCTATTCAAACATTACTTGCTGATGTTGATTTGGCTAAGGAAGCACAAGCATTGAAAGCCGAATTAAAAGAAGCTTCAGGACAAAAACGGACTCGTGCCGTTCGTCGTCTTGACATTATCGAAGCTTTCTTGAAATCAGGTAACCGTCCTGACTGGATGGTAATGGATGTTATTCCAGTTATTCCACCTGATTTACGACCAATGGTGCAACTTGAAGGTGGCCGTTTTGCAACTTCTGACTTGAATGATTTATACCGTCGGGTTATTAACCGTAACAACCGTTTGAAGCGTTTGTTAGATCTTAATGCCCCTGGTATCATTGTTCAAAATGAAAAGCGGATGCTTCAAGAAGCTGTTGACGCCTTGATTGATAACGGTCGTCGCGGTCGTCCAGTTGCTGGTCCAGGTAACCGTCCATTGAAATCTCTTTCACACATGTTGAAGGGTAAACAAGGACGTTTCCGTCAAAACTTGCTTGGTAAGCGGGTTGACTACTCTGGTCGTTCTGTTATCGACGTTGGTCCTTTCTTGAAGATGAACCAAATGGGTCTTCCACGTCAAATGGCGTTGGAATTGTTCAAACCATTTATCATGAAGGAATTGGTTTCACGTGAATTAGCTTCTAACATTAAGAATGCTAAGCGTAAGATCGATCGTCGTGATGATGATGTTATGGACGTCTTGGAAGATGTTATCAAGGAACACCCAGTTCTATTGAACCGGGCACCTACGCTTCACCGTTTAGGGATTCAAGCCTTTGAACCAGTGCTTGTTTCTGGTAAAGCGATGCGTCTTCACCCATTGGTTACTGAAGCGTACAACGCCGATTTCGATGGTGACCAAATGGCCATCCACGTGCCATTGTCTGATGAAGCGCAAGCCGAAGCTCGTTTGCTTATGCTTGCCGCTGGTCACATCTTGGCGCCTAAAGATGGTAAGCCAATCGTTGCGCCATCACAAGACATGGTTATCGGTAACTACTACTTAACTACTGAAGAAGCTGGTCGTGAAGGTGAAGGGATGATCTTTAAGGATCTTAACGAAGCCCAAATCGCGTACCAAAACAAGTATGTCCACTGGCACACTCGGATTGGGGTGCAAACTTCAAGCTTCCCAGCAGATAAGCCATTTACTGCTGACCAACGTAGCAAGATCTTGGTAACGACTGTTGGTAAATTAATCTTTAACAACATCTTACCAGGCGACTTCTTCTACTTGAACGAACCAACTGAAGCTGCTTTAACAACTGGGGTTGATGATAAATACTTCATCGCACCAGGTACTAACTTGAAAGAATTCTTGCGCGACCAACCAGTTGTAGCACCATTTAAGAAAGGTTTCTTATCTGATGCCATCGCTGAAGTTTACAAGCGTTACAAGGTTACTGAAACTTCATTACTCTTGGACCGTATGAAGGACTTAGGTTATGAAGAATCAACTATTTCAGGTTTAACTGTTGGGGCTGCCGACGTTACTGAATTAAAAGAAAAGAATGAAATCGTTGATGCCGCCCACGAAAAGGTTGCGGTTGTTACTAAGCAATTCCGTCGTGGATTGATTACTGACGATGAACGATACGAACGTGTTATTGCAATCTGGAACGCTGCGAAGGATGAAATCCAACAAAAGCTTATTGAAGGTTTCGATTCAAATAATCCAATCTTCATGATGTCAGATTCAGGAGCGCGTGGTAACATTTCTAACTTTACTCAACTTGCCGGGATGCGTGGTTTGATGGCTGCGCCTAACGGACGAATCATGGAATTGCCAATCATTGCCAACTTCCGTGAAGGTCTTTCAGTGCTTGAAATGTTTATTTCAACCCACGGGGCTCGTAAAGGGATGACTGATACGGCCTTGAAGACTGCCGATTCTGGTTACTTGACTCGTCGTTTGGTTGACGTTGCCCAAGACGTTATCATTCGTGAAGTTGACTGTGGTACTGACCGTGGTCTTGACGTTTCTGCCATTATGGAAGGAAACGAAGTAATCGAATCACTTTATGACCGTATCTTAGGTCGTTACGCAATGAAGTCAATCAAGAATCCAGAAACTGGTGCGGTGATTGTTAAAGCTAACGATATGATCCAAGAAGATGAAGCTAAAGCAATTGTTGAAGCTGGTATCCAAATGGTAACTATCCGTTCAGCCTTCACTTGTAACACTAAGCACGGGGTTTGTGAACGTTGTTATGGACGTAACATGGCCACTGGTGATGAAGTTGAAGTTGGGGAAGCAGTTGGTACTGTGGCTGCGCAATCAATCGGTGAACCTGGTACGCAACTTACAATGCGTAACTTCCACACCGGTGGGGTTGCCGGGGACGATATCACTCAAGGGCTTCCTCGTGTCCAAGAAATTTTTGAAGCACGTAACCCTAAAGGGCGTGCTGAAATTACTGAAGTTACTGGGATTGTTGAATCAATCGAGGAAAACCCAGCTGAACGGACTAAGGAAATCACGATTGCTGGTGATACTGACAGCCGGACATACACATTACCATTATCAGCCCGCATGCGTGTAGGCGAAGGTGATCACATTCACCGTGGGGATGCGTTGAACGAAGGTTCTGTTGATCCTAAGCACTTGATTCAAGTGCGTGATGTACTTTCAACTGAAAACTACATCTTACGTGAAATCCAAAAGGTTTACCGTTTGCAAGGGGTTGAAATCTCAGATAAACACGTTGAAGTTATGGCGCGTCAAATGCTCCGTAAAGTTCGCGTGATGGATCCGGGTGATACTGACTTACTTCCAGGTAACTTGATGGATATCAACGACTTCCGCGATGCTGTTGCTGAAACAGTAATCAAGGGTGGTATTCCAGCAACGGCACGTCCAGTGCTTCTTGGTATTACTAAGGCCTCACTTGAAACTAACAGTTTCTTGTCAGCCGCATCATTCCAAGAAACAACGCGTGTGCTTACTGATGCCGCTATTCGTGGTAAGAACGATCCATTGATCGGGTTGAAGGAAAATGTTATTATCGGTAAGATTATTCCTGCCGGTACTGGTATGCAACAATACCGTGACATTAAGTCAAAAACAATTGCTACACCATCAGCAACTGCTGAAGGTGTCTACTCAATTGCTGACATCGAAGCTCAACTTGAAGCTGAATCAAAGTAAGATAATAAAGAAAGCCTTGGAAAACTCGTTTTCCAAGGCTTTTTTGCTATATAAAATCTAACACCAATAAACTCCAAAAGGCGGTACTAAGACTTGGAACAAAAGGCACCGCCCGCCGCCGCGCGATAAGCAACCATCCGGCCGTTAAACTAGCGGCTAAAATTAATAAATAACTAAAAGTTAAGGCAGGCAATCCAAGGTGGAGCATTAAGATGATTGGTAAATCACCGCTCCCAAGAATCTCAAAGTTAATACAAATTAGTAGAATTAAGCTCAGACAACCGAGGGTGTTAAGCTGATAAATGGTTAAATTAGGAAGTTGATGATAAATCAGTAAACCTAAAAGCCCCCAGGCAAAAATAATGTTGACGTAGCTAGTTACTAAATCTTGCAAGCAAAGTACGAGCAGGGTCAAAGTTATTAAAGTGATCGGATATGAATGCAAATGCGTTTTAAGTAACAACATTAACCCATTACTAATCAGCAATAATGTAGTAACAAGTGGCCAAGAAAGTAGCGTACTATTGGATAATAGGCGGGTGGTAGTTGGTGCGGACACTAGGTTAGGACTAATTGGATAGCAATCCCATAACGCCCAGGCGCTAATGAGCGTGATTACAATCATAAAAAAGATGGTTTGCATAATTGAGCTCCTTAATAAGTAAACTAGTTAGTAAAGTACGGGGGGTTGCAATAAATAGCAAAAAAATTAATTAATTTGTTGACGTTAAGGGTGCCAAGTGATATATTTATAGTTGTGCTTTTTACAGGACAGTTATCGCTGATGGTTGCGACCATTTCAGCCGTGCTGACTGCCTCGAAGGGCCATCAGCAAAGCCATATCTTTCGGGATTATTTTTTTGTTTAAAAAATGATACTCCTGGATGTGTGGACTAAAACTTATAAAACAAACGAAAATGGGAAGGAGCATTTTAGATGCCTACAATTAACCAATTGGTTCGTTCAGGACGTAAGAGCCGAACAACTAAATCTAGCTCACCTGCCTTGAATTTTGGTTACAACAGCCAAAAGAAAGTGCAAACTAACACACCAGCCCCACAAAAACGTGGTGTTGCTACCCGTGTTGGTACTATGACTCCAAAGAAGCCTAACTCTGCCTTACGTAAGTACGCGCGTGTTCGTCTTTCAAACTTGTTCGAAGTTACTGCCTACATTCCTGGTGAAGGCCACAACTTACAAGAACACTCTGTTGTATTGATCCGTGGGGGCCGTGTAAAGGATTTACCTGGGGTTCGTTACCACATCATCCGTGGTGCGCTTGATACTGCTGGTGTTGATAACCGTCGTCAAAGCCGTTCTAAGTACGGTACTAAGAAACCTAAAAACTAATAGGAGGGTAACGTAATATGCCACGTAAAGGTTATACAAAACGGGCCGAAGTATTGCCCGATCCAATTTACAACTCAAAGCTTGTTTCTCGTTTGATCAACCGTCTTATGTTAGATGGTAAGCGCGGAACTGCTTCAACTATTTTATACTCAGCTTTTGATACTATCAAAGCTACTACTGGTAACGATCCATTAGAAGTTTTTGAAGAAGCTATGAACAACATCATGCCAGTGCTTGAAGTTAAAGCACGTCGTGTTGGTGGTTCTAACTACCAAGTTCCTATCGAAGTACGTCCTGACCGTCGTACTACTCTTGGTCTTCGTTGGTTGGTTAACTACGCTCGTTTGCGTGGGGAACACACTATGGACGAACGTCTTGCGAAGGAAATCATGGATGCAGCTAACAACACTGGTGCATCTGTTAAGAAACGTGAAGACACTCACAAGATGGCGGAAGCCAACCGTGCCTTTGCTCACTACCGTTGGTAAGATTTCAGGATTGGCTATCATATAAAATTTGATAGTCAATTTTGTTGTATATTTTTACATTTTGTCGTATTGTATAATTAAAATTTCCAGAGGAGAATAACCAAAATGGCAAACAAGCGTGAATACCCGCTCGACCATACTCGTAACATCGGTATCATGGCCCACATCGATGCGGGTAAGACTACTACAACTGAACGTGTTTTATACTACACTGGTAAAATCCACAAGATCGGTGAAACCCACGATGGGGCTTCACAAATGGACTTCATGGATCAAGAAAAGGAACGTGGTATCACAATCCAATCAGCCGCTACTACTGCTGTTTGGCACGGTTTCCACAACCAATTTGACAAAAACCCATACCGTGTTAACATCATCGATACTCCAGGTCACGTTGACTTTACTATCGAAGTTGAACGTTCACTCCGTGTGCTTGATGGTGCCGTAGCCGTTCTTGATGGTGCTGCAGGGGTTGAACCACAAACTGAAACTGTTTGGCGACAAGCAACTACTTACGACGTTCCTCGTGTTGTTTTTGTTAACAAGATGGACAAGATGGGTGCTGACTTCCAAATGTCAGTTGACTCACTTGGCGAACGTTTGCAAGCTAACGCAAAGGCTGTTCAATGGCCAATCGGTGCCGAAGATGACTTTGAAGCCATCATCGACTTGCTTGAAATGAAAGCTGAATACCCAGTTGATGCCCTTGGTGAAACTTGGGAAATGCGCGAAATTCCAGCTGATTACCAAGAATTAGCTGAAGAAAAGCGTAACGAATTAATCGAAGCAATTGCTGACGTTAACGAAGACATTATGGACAAATACCTTGAAGGTGAAGAAATCACAGTTGCCGAATTAAAGGCTGCTATCCGTAAGGCTACTTTGGCCTTAGAATTCTTCCCAGTTCTTGCAGGTTCTGCCTACAAGGATAAGGGTGTGCAAATGATGCTTGACGCGGTTGTTGACTACTTGCCATCACCACTTGAAGTTAAGCCATATGTTTCAACTGATCCAGATACTGAAGAAGAAGTTGACTTGATTGCCGATGATGACAAGCCATTTGCTGCCTTGGCATTTAAGGTTATGACTGACCCATTCGTTGGTCGTCTTACTTTCATCCGTGTCTACACTGGTACTTTACAATCAGGTTCATACGTTCTTAACACTACTAAGGGCAAACGTGAACGTGTTGGTCGTTTGCTTCAAATGCACGCAACTAACCGTACTGAAATTGATGAAGTATTCTCAGGTGACATTGCTGCCGCTATCGGTTTGAAGGACACTACTACTGGGGACTCATTGACTGCTGTTGATCGTCCATTGATCCTTGAATCAATGGAATTCCCAGAACCAGTTATCCAATTGGCTATCGAACCTAAGACTAAGGCCGACCAAGATAAGATGTCTAACGCATTGCAAAAGCTTGCTGAAGAAGATCCATCATTCCGTGCCGAAACTAACCCAGAAACTGGTGACACTTTGATCTCAGGGATGGGTGAACTTCACTTGGATATCATCGTTGACCGTATGAAGCGTGAATTTAACGTTGAAGCAACTGTTGGTGCTCCTCAAGTTGCTTACCGTGAAGCCTTTACTAAGACTGTTCAATCTCGTGGATTCTTCAAACGCCAATCTGGTGGTAAGGGTCAATACGGGGACGTTTGGGTTGAATTCTCACCAAACGAAGAAGGTGCAGGTTTCGAATTCGAAGACGCCATCGTCGGTGGGGTTGTGCCTCGTGAATACATCGGTTCTGTTGAAGCTGGTTTGAAGGAAGCAATGAATGCTGGTCCATTGGCTGGTTACCCATTGGTTGACTTGAAAGCCAAATTGTACGATGGTTCATACCACGATGTCGATTCATCTGAAGCAGCCTTTAAGATTGCCGCTTCACTTTCATTGCGTAACGCCGCTAAGGAAGCTGGTGCCGTTATCCTTGAACCAATCATGAAGGTTGACATCGTTGTTCCTGAAGATAACTTGGGAGATGTTATGGGTCACGTTTCAGCTCGTCGTGGACTTGTTGAAGGTCAAGAATCACGTGGTAACGTTATGATGTTACACGCGAAGGTTCCATTGTCAGAAATGTTTGGATACGCAACTACTTTACGTTCATCAACGCAAGGTCGTGGTACTTTCCAAATGGCATTTGACCACTACGAAGCTGTTCCTAAGAACATCCAAGAAGATATTATCAAAAAGAACGGTAAAGATGGTGAATAATCATCTCGCCTAAAAAGCTATCGCAGCAATGCGATAGCTTTTTTATTTGATTTATTCTCATAAAAGTATCTAAAATAAGTTATATCAGTTATTATTAACTTTTAAACAAAAAATACGAAAAGGAACTGGTTAAATGACGCAAACAATTATTGAGTTTAAGAATGTTACGAAAAGTTATGAAGAAACCCAGGTGTTAACCGGGGTTGACTTAACAATTGAGGCTGGAAAATTCTATACCTTACTCGGACCTTCAGGGAGTGGTAAGACGACGATTTTACGGTTGATTGCGGGTTTCTCAAGTGCAACCAGCGGGGACATTATTTTTGATGGTAAACGGATTAATGATGTGCCTGCTAATAAGCGGCGAGTTAATACGGTCTTTCAAAACTATGCTTTATTTCCAAATATGAATGTATTTGAGAATGTCGCTTTTGGAATGACTTTAAAAGGGGTTAATAAAGCCCAAATTAAAGAAAAAGTAACGACAATGTTGGAAATGGTTCAACTGGCAGGTTACGAAGATCGCAGTATTGATGAATTATCAGGTGGACAACAACAACGGGTGGCAATTGCTCGGGCATTAGCTAATGATCCAGAAGTGTTATTACTCGATGAACCATTGTCAGCTTTAGATTATAAATTACGTAAAGATATGCAATATGAATTACGTGAATTACAACAACGGCTAGGGATTACTTTTATTTTTGTCACACATGATCAAGAAGAAGCGCTTGCAATGTCGGATTGGATTTTTGTGATGAATGAAGGTAAGATTTTACAAAATGGCACGCCAGTTGATATTTATGATGAACCAATCAATCACTTTGTGGCTAATTTTATTGGTGAAAGTAACATTATTGATGGAGTGATGCGCGAAGATTATAAAGTAATGTTTGCTGGTAAAGAATTTGAAAATGTTGATGCGGGTATGCGACCAAATGAACGTGTCGAAGTTGTTTTACGACCGGAAGATTTGGATTTAACGACGCCAGAAAATGGTAAGTTAATTGTGACGATTGATGCCCAATCATTCCGTGGGGATTACTATGAAATTAGTGCCCATGATGATGACAACAATGAATGGCGTATTCAAGCAACTAATCCATCAGTATTGAATTCGCGACAAGGGTTGACGTTTGATCCGGAAGATATTCACATTATGCGTTTTGATGAATCAGAAGATGATTTTGATGCGCGTTTAGAAAACTATGAAGAATAAGGAGGCTGTGAGTTGAAGAATCGGTTATTTTATTTCATTCCATATAGCTTATGGCTAATCTTGTTTGTTGGTGCGCCAATTGTTTTGATGTTAGGGGAATCATTTCTTTCAATCTCACATCACTTTACGCTTGCTAACTATCAAGATTTCTTAGGATCAGGAACTTACTTACAGATGACCTTTAATTCGGTTTGGTATGCATTCTTGATTACCTTAATTACGTTAATTGTTAGTTTTCCAACGGCTTTGTTTTTAAGTAATTTAAAATATAAGCAGTTCTGGTTGTTGTTAATTATTTTACCAACCTGGATTAATTTACTCTTAAAGACCTATGCCTTTATTGGATTGTTATCAAAGGATGGTTCTATTAATCATTTTATTGAATTACTCGGTTTTGCGCCCCAACAGTTATTGTTCACAGAAGCTAGTTTTGTGCTCGTAGCGGCGTATATTGAAATTCCTTTTATGATTTTGCCCATTTTTAACTCAATTAATGAAATTGATCGTAGTTTAATTAATGCCAGTTATGATTTAGGGGCCACTAAATGGCAAACGTTCCGCCGCGTGATTTTACCACTTTCTGCTGATGGAATTCGGGCAGGGATTCAAGCGGTCTTTATTCCGTCACTATCATTATTCATGATTACCCGCTTAATTGGTGGTAATCGTGTGATTACGTTAGGGACAGCGATTGAAGAACACTTCTTAGTAACCCAAAACTGGGGTTTAGGTTCAACGATTGGGGTCGTTTTGATTATTGCGATGATTATCACGATGGCCTTAACGCGTGAACGCAAGAAACGGGGGCGTAAATAATGGTTGAAAAACAAAGCCGTTGGGCAAATGTTTACTTAGTAATCATGTTTTTAATTTTATATAGCCCAATTTTTTATTTAATTTTTTATTCTTTCAATGCTGGACAATATATGCAGAATTTTTCTGGTTTTTCATTAGTCCACTATGGCGAATTGTTTGCCGATGATCGGATGTTGCAAATTGTCTTGAATACGTTTGTAGTTGCGTTATTATCATCGTTATTAGCGACAATTGTTGGAACGTTTGGGGCCTTAGGAATATTTAGTGTCCGCAATTCATTTTTGAAAAATTTATTATTGTCATTGAACAATATTTTATTAGTATCACCCGATGTTATTATCGGGGCCAGTTTCTTAATCTTCTTTACTTTATTGGGATTGAGTTTAGGATTTGGCTCGGTATTAATGAGTCACATTGCTTTTTCAATTCCAATTGTTGTCTTAATGGTCTTGCCAAAGCTTAATGAAATGAATAGTTCATTAATTGATGCTGCCCAAGATTTAGGGGCTAATAGTTGGCAAGTGCTCACCCGCGTTATTTTGCCTTACTTAACACCAGGGATTGCGGCAGGGTTCTTTATGGCCTTTACGTACTCATTGGATGATTTTGCGGTAACCTTCTTTGTGACCGGGAATGGTTTTTCAACATTAGCGGTTGAAATCTATTCACGGGCCCGGCAAGGAGTGAGCTTGGAAATTAATGCGTTATCAGCCATGATGTTCTTGATTTCGTTAGCGCTAGTAGCGGGTTACTTCTTTATTAACCAACACAACACTACGCGCAAAAGTAAGAAAGGGCGTGGTCGTGGATGAAAAAATTAATTTACGCAGCGTTAGGGATTTTGTTAGCAACCGGTTTGTTAGCATTAGGAGCCAAACATTTTGAAAATGCACAAAGTGCTGCAACTGGTGACGGCCACAGTGGCAAAGTCTTAAACATTTATAATTGGGGGGCCTACATTGACCCCGCTTTAATTACCAAATTTGAAAAACAGACGGGAATTAAAGTCAATTACGATACCTTTGATAGTAATGAAGCGATGTTGACGAAAATTCAACAAGGTGGGACCAGTTACGACATTACGGTGCCATCAGATTACACGGTCCAAAAGATGAAACAACTCGGCTTATTACAGAAGTTAGATCATCGTAAATTAACCACGCTTAAATACTATGATCCCTTTATTATGAACCGGGCCTTTGATCCGCATAATGCTTATTCGGTACCATATTTCTGGGGTACCTTGGGAATTACGTATAATGATAAGTATGTTAAAGCTAAAGATGTCCAAACGTGGAATGACTTGTGGAATCCTAAATTCCGTAATGATATTATGCTTACCGATGACGCCCGGGATGTCTTTGGATTTGCTTTAATTTCAATGCACAAATCAGTGAATACTACCAGCAATGCTGATTTATTAGCGGCTAAAGGTAAGTTAGATGCGTTGACACCAAATGTTAAAGCAATTGCTGCTGATGAAATTAAAATGTATATGGCGCAAGATCAAGCCGCAATTGCGGTGGGATATTCAGGTGATGCTTCTGAAATGATTGCTGAAAATAGCCATTTACACTATGTCATTCCTAAGGGTGGCACCAACTTGTGGTTTGATAATCTGGTAATTCCTAAGAATGCCAAACACGTGGCCGCCGCCTATAAGTTTATTAACTTTATTAATGAACCTAAAAATGCCGCGCAAAACGCTGAATACATTGGTTACTCAACGCCTAACTGGGCAGCTAAAAAATTACTACCAAAATCAATTACGGATCAAAAGGAATTTTATCCGGATGATGACATGATTAAGGGTGACCAAGTTTACACGAACTTAAGTCAATATAAAACCCAACAATACAATGATTTGTATTTAGAGTTTAAAATGAACCGTCACTAATTAAAAATAAAAAACCGTAGCCCGTGGCTACGGTTTTTTATTTACGCAATTCAGTTACTAATCGACCACAGTAAAGCCTAAGCTGTTTTGAAAGTGGCGTAAAGCCCACGCTTGGCCTGTAGGATCAAAAGTAGCAACGCCATCAGCATGCACAGTGACATGATAATTTAAATCATAAGCAGCTACCGCGGTATGCAAGACACAAATATCCGTGCAGACACCTACGAAATGAAGTTCGGTGATGTTGCGTTCACGTAAGTAATTATCTAAATTAGTGTTCGCAAAGCTATTATAATGATTCTTAGGATAGACATAGACATGTTCGTTAGATTTGTTAGCTTGGACCCAACTCTCTAGCTCACCAAAATATTGCCGGCCCCATGTACCCGCTAAGTTATGAGGTGGAAAAAGTTTTGCTTCGGGTTCGAACGGATTGTTTGCATTATGAAGGTCAGTTGGTAGAATAACATAATCGTCCGCCACTAAAAATTCCTGCGCAAGTTGATTTATTTTATTAGCCAACGCTTGAGCAGGGGCCCCAACAGTTAAGGCCCCATCAGTGGCGACAAAATCGTTAGTATAGTCGATAATAAGTAAAGCTTTAGCCATAAGCGGCCTCCTTTATAATTAAAAATGGAAGGTTTTCTTCTATAGTATAGCGTAATTAAAACCTAAAAAAGGTACTGTAAAAATTTATTTAAAAAAAGCACACAAATGTGTTGCGTTTCTGCAAAGGATACGGTATTATATTCTAGTACGCGAGACGAGGCTAAGAAATTATCCTCCGATCTTGATGTATCAACATTCAGCTATGATGTGGAAGATTGCGACACACGCGGTTACGTTGCCACGGACTCGTATGACGGTAACTCCCATGGAGCTAGTCTTATTAGAAAATAGACGAAGGAGGAATTAAAAATGGCAAACAAAAAGATTCGTATTCGCTTAAAGGCTTACGAACACCGGATTCTTGATCAATCTGCTGAAAAGATTGTGGAAACAGCAAAGCGGACAGGTGCTGAAATTTCAGGTCCTATCCCATTGCCTACTGAACGTACTCTTTACACGGTGTTACGTTCACCACACAAGCACAAGGATTCACGTGAACAATTCGAAATGCGCACTCACAAGCGTTTGATTGATATTGTTAACCCAACTGCTAAAACAGTTGATGCTTTGACTAAGCTTGAATTACCAAGCGGTGTTGACATCGAAATCAAATTATAATTTGATCTGATTTAGCTTTAAAAAATTTTATTTTAACAAATTACATGGAGGTTAGTCATGACTACCAAAGGAATCTTAGGCCGTAAGGTCGGTATGACTCAGGTTTTCACTGAAAACGGCGAACTTATCCCAGTAACTGTTGTTGAAGCAACTCCAAACGTTGTGCTTCAAGTTAAAACTATCGAAAACGATGGTTACGAAGCAATTCAACTTGGTTACCAAGATAAACGCGCAGTTCTTTCAAACAAACCTGAACAAGGTCACGTTGCGAAAGCAAACACGGCCCCTAAGCGCTTCATTCGTGAAATTCGCGGCGCAGAAGGGGAATTTACTGTTGGAGACGAAATCAAAGTTGATATCTTCGAAGCAGGCGAAGCAGTTGATGTAACTGGTATCACTAAGGGTCATGGTTACCAAGGTAACATTAAGAAGGATGGTCAATCTCGTGGTCCTATGGCTCACGGTTCTCGTTACCACCGTCGTCCTGGTTCACTCGGTGCAATTATTAACCGTGTGTTCAAGGGTAAGTTACTTCCTGGTCGCATGGGTAACAACAAGCGTACTGTTCAAAACTTGAGCATCGTACGTACTGATGTTGAAAACAACGTTATCTTGATTAAGGGTAACGTACCAGGTGCTAACAAGTCACTTGTTACTATTAAGAGCTCAGTAAAGAGCAAGTAATTCAGAGAGGAGGAATTAGTTAATGACAAAAGTAGCTTTATTTAAGCAAGACGGATCAAACGCTGGTGAAGTTGAATTGAACGCTGCCGTATTCGGTATCGAACCAAACAACAACACTATTTTCGACGCAGTTCTTATGCAACGCGCGTCACTCCGTCAAGGAACTCACGCCGTTAAGAACCGCTCAGCTGTTCGAGGCGGTGGTAAGAAACCATGGCGTCAAAAGGGTACTGGTCGTGCCCGTCAAGGTTCTATCCGTTCACCACAATGGCGTGGTGGTGGTATCGTCTTCGGACCTACTCCACGTTCATACGCATACAAGTTGCCAAAGAAGGTTTACCGTTTGGCGCTTAAGTCAGTCCTCTCTCAAAAGGTTCTTGACAACAAATTGGTTGTAGTTGACGCACTTAGCTTCGACGCACCAAAGACACAAGCATTCAAAGCTGTATTGAACAACTTGAATGTAAACGAAAAGACACTTGTAGTGCTTGATGATGAAAACGTAAACGCAGCTTTATCAGCTCGTAACCTTACTAACGTAACTGTTATGACTGCTAAGGGCGTTAACGTCTTGGACGTTGTGAACAACGATAAGTTGCTCATCGTTCAATCAGCACTCGCTCAAGTTGAGGAGGTGCTTGCATAATGGACGCACGCGATATCATTTTACGCCCTATCATTACTGAAGCTACTATGGCTGGTTTAGATAGCAAGCGTTACACATTCGACGTTGATACACGCGCTACTAAGACGCAAGTTAAATCAGCTATCGAAGAAATCTTCGAAGTTAAGGTTGCTAAAATCAACGTAGCAAACGTGAAGGGTAAATTAAAGCGCCAAGGTCGTTTCTCAGGTTACACTAAGAAGCGTAAGAAGGCTATCGTTACTCTTTCAGCAGATTCTAAAGAAATTCAATTATTCACTGAAGAATAAAATCTAATATAGGAGGAATCGATAGTGGCTATTATTAAGTACAAACCAACAACAAACGGTCGTCGTAACATGACCAGCTCAGACTTTGCTGAAATCACTAAGTCAAAGCCAGAAAAGAGCTTGTTGGAATCAAAATCAAAGTCTGGTGGTCGTAATTCTTACGGTCACATGACTGTTCGTCACCGTGGTGGTGGACACAAACGCGCTTACCGTATTATTGACTTTAAGCGTACTAAGGACGACATCAAAGCAACTGTTAAAGCTATTGAGTACGACCCAAACCGTACTGCAAACATCGCTTTGATCGTTTACTCTGATGGGGTTAAAGCATACATCCTTGCACCTAAGGGTCTTAAGGTAGGTATGGTTGTTGAATCAGGTGTGAATGCAGATATTAAGGTAGGGAACACCCTTCCATTGTCAGCTATTCCAGAAGGTACTTTGATTCACAACATCGAATTGAAGCCAGGTAAGGGTGGACAACTTGTTCGTTCAGCTGGTACTTCAGCTCAATTACTTGGTAAAGAAGGTAAGTACGTACTTGTACGTCTTACTTCTGGTGAAGTTCGTATGATTCTTGCTACTAACCGCGCCACAATTGGTGAAGTTGGTAACTCAGAACACTCATTGATTAACTGGGGTAAAGCCGGTCGTAACCGTTGGAAGGGTCAACGTCCACACGTTCGTGGATCTGTAATGAACCCTAACGATCACCCACACGGTGGTGGTGAAGGTAAAGCGCCTGTTGGTCGTCCTTCTCCAATGTCTCCATGGGGTAAGAAGACTGCCGGTAAGAAGACTCGTAACGTTAACGCACGTTCTACTAAGTTCATCGTTCGCGGTCGTAAAGGTAAGTAATTAACCATTAATCAAAAAAACTAATCCAGAAGAGGAGGACATACGATGGCTCGTAGTCTTAAAAAAGGCCCATTCGCCGATGCTCACTTGTTGAAGAAGATCGAAGCGCAAGCTGATTCTGAAAAGAAATCAGTTATCAAAACTTGGTCACGTCGTTCAACAATTTTCCCAAGTTTCATTGGATACACAATCGCCGTTTACGATGGTCGTAAGCACGTTCCCGTGTTCATTCAAGATGACATGGTTGGTCATAAATTAGGTGAATTTGTACCAACTCGGACATTTAAAGGTCACGCCAGTGACGACAAAAAAACTGGTCGTAAGTAATTAAAGGAGGACAAACAACATGGCTGAACAAATCACATCAGCAACGGCTACTGCCAAAACTGTACGTGTCGCAGCTCGTAAGGTCCGCCTAGTGCTCGACCTTGTTCGCGGCAAGAGTGTTGCCGAAGCATTTGCAATCTTGCAATTCTCACCACGTGGTGCATCTGAAGATGTATACAAGGTGTTGAAGTCTGCAGTAGCAAACGCTGAAAACAACTTCTCATTAGATCAAGAAGATTTAGTAGTGTCAGAAGCATTCGCAAACGAAGGACCAACTATGAAACGGTTCCGTCCACGTGCGAAGGGTTCTGCATCACCAATTAACAAACGTACAAGCCACATCACTATTGTGGTTTCAGAAAAAAAGTAGAGAGGTATTAGCAAATGGGTCAAAAGATTAACCCAACCGGTTTCCGTGTTGGTATTATCCGTGACTGGGATGCTAAGTGGTACGCAAACAACCAAGATTTTGCAAACTACTTGCACGAAGACTTACGGATTCGTAAATTTATCGAACAAAAGCTCGCTGATGCTTCTGTCTCACGTATTGAAATCGAACGTGCTGCAAAGCGCGTGAACGTTTCAATCCACACTGCCAAGCCAGGAATGGTTATTGGTAAAGGTGGTTCAGAAGTTGAAACTCTCCGTCAATCATTAAACAAATTGACTGGTAAGCGAGTACACATCAACATTGTTGAAATTAAAAAGCCTGATTTGGATGCCCACCTTGTTGGTCAACAAATCGCAAACGACTTGGAACGCCGTGTTGCCTTCCGTCGTGCAATGCGTGGAGCAATCCAACGTGCAATGCGCGCCGGTGCCAAGGGTATCAAGACGCAAGTCGCTGGTCGTTTGAACGGTGCAGATATTGCCCGTATCGAACACTACACTGAAGGAACTGTTCCTTTGCACACATTGCGTGCTGACATTGATTACTCATGGGACGAAGCAATGACCACTTACGGTAAGTTAGGTATTAAGACTTGGATCTACCGTGGTGAAGTTCTCCCAACTAAGAACAAAGGAGGGAAATAAGATGCTTGTACCAAAACGTGTAAAACACCGTCGTGAACACCGCGGTAAGATGCGTGGTGAAGCCAAAGGTGGCAAGACTGTTACTTTCGGTGAATTCGGTTTACAAGCGACTACTTCAAGCTGGATCACTAACCGTCAGATTGAAGCAGCTCGTATTGCTATGACTCGTTACATGAAGCGTGGTGGTAAGGTTTGGATCAAGATCTTCCCTCACAAATCATATACATCTAAGGGTGTTGGTGTCCGTATGGGTAACGGTAAAGGTGCCCCTGAAGGATGGGTTGCCCCTGTTAAGCGTGGTAAGGTTATGTTCGAAATTGGTGGGGTTTCAGAAGAAATCGCACGCGAAGCCTTACGTCTCGCTTCACACAAGTTGCCAGTTAAGACTAAAGTCTTAACCCGCGAAGTGGAGGGTGAATAAGAATGAAAGCAAGTGAAATTAAAGATTTAACCGCTGCTGAATTGGTTGCAAAAGAAAAGGGCTACAAAGAAGAACTTTTCAACTTGCGTTTCCAATTAGCAACAGGCCAACTTGAAAACACTGCCCGTTTGGCACAAGTTCGTAAGAACATTGCGCGTATCAAGACGGTCCTTCGTCAACAAGAATTGAACAAGTAGAATACGAAAGGAAGGCCATTAGCATGAGTGAAGAACGTAACGCCCGTAAAGTTTACCAAGGTCGAGTTGTTTCAGATAAGATGGATAAGACAATTACTGTTGCCATTGAAACTTACAAAAACCACCCAATCTACGGTAAGCGCGTTAAGTACACTAAAAAGTACAAAGCTCACGATGAAAACAACCAAGCTAAGACAGGTGATGTTGTTAAGATCATGGAAACTCGTCCATTGTCTGCAACTAAACGCTTCCGCTTAGTTGAAATCGTTGAAGAAGCTGTGATTATCTAATATATTTTAAATAATATATTTCGTATTCTTAATTTTTGGATGGAAGGAGGACACTAACTGTGATCCAACAAGAAAGTCGTTTACGAGTTGCTGATAACTCAGGTGCACGTGAAATTTTGACTATCAAGGTGCTTGGTGGTTCAGGTCGTAAGTTCGCCAACATTGGTGACATGATCGTTGCTACCGTTAAACAAGCTATCCCTGGTGGTACTGTAAAGAAGGGTGACGTTGTTAAAGCCGTTATCGTTCGTACAGTTTCAGGTGTACACCGTGCAGACGGTTCATACATCAAATTTGATGAAAACGCCGCTGTTATTGTTAAGGATGACAAGAGCCCAGTAGGTACTCGTATCTTTGGACCTGTTGCCCGTGAATTGCGTGAAAATGATTACATGCGTATCGTTTCTCTCGCACCAGAAGTATTATAATAAAAAACCATCATTCTAAAAAAAGGAGGTGCGCTACAAATGTTTGTTAAGACTGGTGATAAAGTTCGTATTATCGCAGGCAAGGACAAAGGTAAGGACGGCGTGATCTTAAAGACTATCGCTGCTTCAAGCCGTGTTGTTGTTGAAGGTATCAACATCGTTAAAAAGCACCAAAAGCCAAGCAATGCTTTCCCACAAGGTGGAATCATTGATGTCGAAGCACCTATTCACGTTTCAAACGTAATGTTGCTCGACCCTTCTACTAACGAACCAACTCGTGTTGGCTTCAAGGTTGAAGATGGCAAAAAAGTGCGTTATGCTAAAAAGTCAGGCAAGAACCTTGACTAATAATTTTGACTTGAAAGGAGGAAATCATTTTCATGGCTAATCGTTTAAAAGAAAAATATGTTAATGAAGTTCAACCTTCATTAATTGAAAAATTTAACTACACTTCATCAATGCAAGCCCCTAAGCTCGACAAGATCGTGCTTAACATGGGTGTTGGTGATGCTGTATCAAACTCAAAGAACTTGGATGAAGCAGTTGCTGAATTGGCATTGATCTCAGGTCAAAAACCACTCGTAACTCGCGCCAAGAAGTCAATCGCCGGCTTCCGTCTTCGTGAAGGAATGGCTATCGGTGCTAAGGTTACATTGCGTGGAGAACGCATGTACGACTTCTTAGACAAGTTGGTATCTGTTTCACTTCCACGTGTTCGTGACTTCCACGGTGTTTCAAACAAAGCGTTTGACGGTCGTGGTAACTACACTCTTGGGATTCGTGAACAATTAATCTTCCCTGAAATTGACTTTGATAACGTTAACCGCGTTCGTGGTTTAGATATCGTTATTGTTACTACTGCAAACACTGATGAAGAATCACGTGAATTGTTAGGTCAATTGGGTATGCCTTTCGCTAAGTAATTTAGGAGATAATATAAATGGCAAAGAAATCAATGGTAGCCAAGAACAAGCGCCCAGCTAAGTTCGCGGTTCAAGAATACACTCGTTGTGAACGTTGCGGACGTCCACACAGTGTTTACCGTAAGTTTCGTTTATGCCGGATTTGCCTACGTGATTTAGCTCACAAAGGTCAAATTCCTGGTATGCAAAAAGCTTCTTGGTAAGCACAGTTTATTAACACAAAAACTTTAAAAATATTAATGATGAAGGAGGGTAAACATCAATGTCTATGACTGACCCTATTGCAGACTTTTTGACACGTATTCGTAACGCGAACATGGTAAAACATGAAGTTGTCGAAGCTCCTGCCTCAAAGATCAAAAAGGACATTGCGGAAATCTTGAAAAATGAAGGTTTCATTCGCGATGTTGAATACATTGAAGATGACAAACAAGGCATCATCCGTGTATTCCTTAAATACGGTACTGACAAGCAACGCGTTATCACTGGTTTGAAGCGTATTTCAAAACCAGGTTTGCGTTCATACGTTAAGGCCGATGCTGTGCCAAAGGTGTTGAATGGTTTAGGTATTGCCATCATTTCAACTTCTGAAGGTGTGGTAACAGATAAAGAAGCTCGCGCCAAGAAAATTGGTGGCGAAGTTATCGCTTACGTTTGGTAATATAAAAAATTTAAAAAAAGGAGGTACCTACTCGTGAGTCGTATTGGTAATAAGACTGTTGAAATTCCAGCAGGCGTTGAAGTTAAGCAAGATGGTTTCACTGTGACTGTTAAAGGTCCTAAAGGGGAATTAACTCGTACACTTAGTTCAGACATTGCTTTGAACATCGAAGGAAACGAAGCAACTTTCACTCGTCCATCAGACGATAACCGTATGAAGGCAATGCACGGTACTACTCGTGCCAACTTTGCTAACATGGTTGAAGGTGTAAGCGAAGGTTTCTCAAAGACTTTGAAGCTTGTTGGGGTTGGTTACCGTGCCCAAATGCAAGGTACTAAACTCGTATTGAACGTGGGTTATTCACACCCTGTTGAATTCGAAACTCCCGCTGAGTTGAAAATCGAATCACCTGACACAACTACTGTGATCATTTCTGGTGTTTCAAAACAATCTGTTGGTGACTTAGCCGCAGAAATCCGTTCAGTTCGTGCACCTGAACCTTACAAGGGTAAAGGTATTCGTTACATTGATGAACAAGTTCGTCGTAAGGAAGGTAAGACTGGTAAGTAATTAATTACTTAACTAGTATATCTTTCTAGATTAGAAAATAGAGGTTACTCAAATGATTTCAAAACCAGATAAGAACAAAACTCGCCAACGTCGCCACGGCCGCGTTCGCGCAAAAATCTCTGGTACTGCTGAACGCCCACGCTTGAACATTTTCCGTTCAAACCAAAACATCTACGCTCAAGTAATTGATGACGTAGCGGGTGTGACGTTAGCAAGTGCCTCAACACTTGACAAGGACGTTACTGGCACAACTAAGTCTGAAAAGGCTGCGTTTGTTGGTGCTCAAGTTGCTAAGCGCGCTGTTGCGGCTGGTATCGAAGACGTTGTCTTTGATCGTGGTGGTTACTTATACCACGGCCGTGTACAAGCTCTTGCTGAAGCAGCTCGTGAAAACGGCCTTAAGTTCTAAGGAAAGGAGGAATAAAAAACATGGCATATATTGATCCAAAAACTCTTGGTGAATTAGAAGAAAACGTGGTTGCTATCAACCGTGTTACCAAAGTTGTTAAAGGTGGACGTCGTCTTCGCTTTGCAGCCCTCGTGGTTGTAGGTGATAAGAATGGTCACGTTGGTTTTGGTACTGGTAAAGCTCAGGAAGTTCCTGAAGCAATCCGTAAAGCAATTGAAGACGCTAAGCGTAACTTGATTGCAGTTCCAACTGTTGCTACAACTATTCCTCACGAAACTCTCGGAATCTGGGGTGGTGGTCGCATCATGATCAAACCAGCCGTTGAAGGTTCTGGGGTTGCTGCCGGTGGTGCCGTTCGTGCCGTTATGGAACTTGCAGGTGTTACCGACGTTACTTCTAAGTCTCTTGGTTCAAGTACTCCAGTTAACGTTGTTCGCGCAACGTTTGAAGCCTTGAAGTCACTTAAGAAGGCTGAAGAAGTTTCTGCTTTACGTGGTGTTTCATTGGAACACCTTGCTGATTAATAGGAGGATTTACACATGGCTAATGTAAAAATTACACTTGTTAAGAGTGCTGCTCACCGTCTTCCTAAGCAACGTGCGATCGTTAAGGCCCTTGGTTTAAACAAGGTTAACTCATCAGTTATTAAGCCTGACAACGAAGCTACTCGTGGAGCTGTATTCTTGATTGCTCACTTGGTTTCTGTTGAAGAAGCTAAGTAATTAAAAAAAACTAATAAAAATAAGGAGGTGCCTACCTAATGAAGTTGAACGAATTAAAAGCTGCAGAAGGTTCACGTCAAACACGTAACCGTGTGGGTCGTGGTACTTCTTCTGGTAACGGTAAAACCGCTGGACGTGGTCAAAAGGGTCAAAAGGCTCGTGGCAAGGTTCGTGTTGGTTTTGAAGGGGGTCAAATGCCTCTTTTCCGTCGTATTCCTAAGCGTGGTTTCACTAACATTAACCGCAAAGAATACGCAATCGTTAACCTTGACACTTTGAACAAGTTCGAAGATGGTGCTGTTGTTACACCAGCATTGTTGGTTGAAGCCGGAATCGTTAAAAACGAAAAATCTGGTATCAAAGTGCTTGGAAATGGCGAATTGGCTAAGAAGTTGACTGTTAAAGCTAACAAGTTCTCAAACTCAGCTGTCGTAGCTATTGAAGCTGCTGGTGGATCTGTAGAGGTACTCTAATGCTAACAACAATCAAGAATGCCATCAAAGTCAAAGACATCCGGAACAAGATGCTCTTCACACTTGGTATTTTGATTATCTACCGGATTGGTGCTTATATCACCGTTCCTGGTATCAATGCCCATGCAATTCAAAATATTGCGAATTCGGGCTTGGTTGGCATCTTGAATATTTTCAGTGGTGGTGGGTTGACTAATTACTCATTGTTCGCAATGGGGGTTTCACCTTACGTTACTGCACAGATCGTGGTTCAATTACTCCAGATGGACATTGTGCCACGATTTGTGGAATGGTCAAAGCAAGGTGAAGTTGGTCGACGTAAACTTAATCAAGCGACACGATGGTTAACCATCGTGTTAGCGTTTGTTCAGTCAATCGGAGTTACAGCAGGTTTCAACTCATTGAGTTCAATGGGACTTGTTAAAACACCGAATGTCCAAACATATGTTATGATTGGTCTGATTCTTACCGCTGGAACGATGTTTGCTACCTGGCTTGGTGAAATGATCACTGAGCGAGGACTTGGGAATGGCGTTTCAATGTTGATTTTTGCTGGGATTATTGCACGGATGCCTGCTGGTGTTTATCAGATTTATAAAGAAGAAGTTGTGCAAGCTCCTGCGGGCTCACAATGGCAAGGGTGGTTGTTTATCATTGCGTTAACAATTGCAATTATTGCAGTTGTTGTGTTTGTTACCTTTGTGCAACAAGCAATTCGCAAGATTCCAATGCAATACACTCGACGTTCAACTGGGTCAGGAGATTCGTCTTACTTACCATTTAAGGTTAACGTTTCAGGGGTTATCCCCGTCATCTTCGCTTCTTCATTTGTGGCGACACCACAGACATTCTTGTTATTCTTCCAAGGTAACTATAGTGATACAACTTGGTTTAAAGTGTTACAAAACATCTTTAGTATGCAAACTACTGCAGGATCAATTTTGTACACCGTATTGATTGTGTTATTCACATTCTTCTACGCGTTCGTACAAGTTAACCCTGAAAAGTTGTCAGAAAACTTACAAAAGCAAGGTTCTTACATTGTGGGAATCTGGCCGGGTAAGGAAACTCAGAAATGGGTTTCAGGGTTGTTAATGCGTTTATCAGTTGTAGGCTCACTATTCTTAGGTTTCATTGCGTTGTTGCCATTGATTGCAACTAACGTGTGGGGCTTAAACCAGTCAATTGGTCTTGGTGGTACCAGCTTACTAATCGTAGTTGGTGTTGCTATTGAATTGATTCGCCAACTTGATGGCTTGATGATGAAGCGTCAATATGTTGGTTTCATCAGAGAAGGAGAATAAATCATGGCATTGAATTTAGTACTTATGGGCTTGCCTGGTGCAGGTAAAGGTACCCAAGCAGAAAAGATTATCAAGGAATTTGCGATTCCGCACATTTCAACTGGTGATATTTTCCGTGAGGCAATGGCTAATGAAACTGCAATGGGATTGGAAGCCAAAAAATTCATCGATAAAGGTGAATTGGTTCCCGACGAAGTTACAGTTGGGATTGTTAAGGATCGTTTAGCACAACCAGACACTAAGGATGGTTTCATGCTTGATGGTTTCCCACGGACTTTAGTTCAAGCAAATGCTTTGGACGAAATCTTAGCGGAACTTAACAAACCTTTAACAGCAGTGATCAACTTTGATGTTGAACCTGAATTGTTAGCCGACCGCTTGCTTGCACGTGGTCGCGCTGACGATACTCCAGCAACGATTAAAAATCGTCTTGAAGTTAACATCAAGATGAACACGCCATTGATTGATTTTTACAATGGTAAGGGCTTGCTTCACACTATTGATGGCGCCCGTGACATCGATGTTGTCTTTGCTGACACACAAGAAATTTTAAAATCACTGTAATGCTCGCCAAATTTGCGACTGACTTATTTTAATTGTGAGTTTTCATTAGTTAAAGTAACGGGTTCAGCTTAAGGTAATTAAGTAATCTATGATTTAGGTTTTAAAACTCATAATAATTAAGATAAAACAACAAGGAGGAATTTAGCGTGGCTAGTGATGTTATTGAAATCGAAGGTATTGTTAAAGAAACTTTGCCTAACGCAATGTTCAAAGTAGAACTCGAAAACGGACATGTTATTTTGGCTCACGTTTCTGGTAAAATTCGGAAGAACTTCATCCGTATCTTACCTGGAGACAAGGTGACTGTTGAAATGTCACCATACGATCTTACTAAAGGTCGTATTACTTATCGCTTTAAATAATCAGTTAACCGAATAGGAGGAATAGATTATGAAGGTACGTCCATCAGTTAAGCCTATGTGCGAACACTGTAAAGTGATCAAGCGTAACGGCCGTGTTATGGTTATTTGCTCAGCAAACCCTAAGCACAAACAACGTCAAGGTAAGTAATTACCTTAATACACTTTCAGGTGTATAATAAAGCTCTCAAAAAATATATGGAGGTAAATTTCATGGCTCGTATTGCAGGTATTGACTTGCCACGTGACAAGCGTATTGTCATTGGCTTGACTTACATTTACGGAATCGGTAACACAACTGCTAAACAAATCTTAGTTGATGCTAAGGTTTCTGAAGACGTTCGTGTACGCGATTTAACAGCTGATCAAGAAGATGCTATCCGTGCCGTTGTTGACGGCATCAAAGTCGAAGGTGACCTTCGTCGTGAAGTATCATTGAACATCAAACAATTGCAAGAAATCGCTTCTTACCGTGGTATCCGTCACCGGAAGGGTCTTCCAGTGCGTGGACAACACACTAAGAACAATGCTCGTACTCGTAAGGGTCCAGCTAAGGCAATTGCTGGTAAGAAGAAGTAATTAATTTTTAAAGAAAAGGAGGATTATATCTCATGGCAGGTCGTACAAACCGCAAGCGTCGTGTAAAGAAGCATATTGAAGCCGGTGTGGCTCACATTCACGCTACTTTTAACAACACGATTGTTATGATTACTGATGTACAAGGTAACGCTGTTGCCTGGTCATCAGCCGGTTCACTTGGTTTCAAGGGTAGCCGTAAGTCAACTCCCTTCGCAGCTCAAATGGCTGCGGAAGCTGCTGCAAAAGGTTCAATGGAAAACGGAATGAAGACTGTTGAAGTAACTGTTAAAGGACCTGGTTCAGGTCGTGAAGCAGCTATTCGTGCTTTAGCAGCTGCCGGTTTAGAAGTAACAGCAATTAAAGATGTTACACCAGTTCCTCACAATGGATCTCGTCCACCAAAGCGTCGTCGTGTCTAGTCGAGGAAATTCATATTTTGGGAATTAGCTCAATTCTCTTTAGGAATCGAATCAATTATACAACGTACGCGTTTTGAAAGGGGTTACAATAAGCATGATCGAATTTGAAAAGCCTAACATTTACAAGATTGAAGAAGATAGCAACTATGGTAAGTTCGTTGTCGAACCGCTCGAACGCGGTTACGGTACAACATTAGGGAACTCACTTCGACGCATTTTGTTATCATCACTTCCAGGTGCTGCAATTAGCTCAGTCCAAATTGATGGTGTTTTGCACGAATTTACTACTGTTGATGGTGTTGTAGAAGACGTTACGCAAATCATTCTTAATTTGAAAAAGGTTTCATTGCGCATCGATAGCGATGAAGATAAAACATTAGAAGTGAATGTTCAAGGTCCAGCGGTAGTTACTGCCGGTGATATCCTTGGCGACGCTGATGTTTCTATTTTGAATCCAGAATTAGCAATTGCAACTGTTGCCGATGGTGCAACATTGCATATGACTCTAACTGCTAACCGTGGCCGTGGTTACTTGTCAGCTGATGACAGTAAAGCACTTCGCGACGATTTACCAATCGGTGTGTTAGCAATTGATTCAATTTATACCCCAATCGAACGAGTGAATTATCAAGTAGAAAACACCCGTGTTGGTCAACGTGACGATTACGACAAGTTGACAATGGATGTTACTACTGATGGTTCAATCACTCCTAGTGAAGCGATTAGCCTTGCAGCCAAGATCTTGACTGAACACTTAGCAATGTTTGTTGAAATGACAGACACTGCTATGAACGCCGAAATCATGGTTGAAAAGGAAGAAACGCACAAAGAAAAAATGTTAGAAATGACTATTGAAGAATTGGACCTTTCAGTTCGTTCTTACAATTGTTTGAAACGTGCCGGAATTAACACTGTTCAAGAGTTAACCGACAAGTCAGATGCTGACATGATGAAGGTGCGCAATCTTGGTCGTAAATCATTAGAAGAAATTCAACACAAGCTTCAAGAATTAAGTTTAGGTTTCCGTAAGGAAGACTAAGAATTTTAAGTAAAAGGAGGGTATCCATTCATGAGTTACCGTAAATTAGGTCGTACTAGCTCACAACGTAAAGCACTTTTACGTGATTTGACTACTAACTTGCTTGTTAATGGTCGTATCGTAACTACTGAAGCTCGCGCTAAGGAAGTTCGTAAGACTGCTGACAAGATGATCACACTTGGTAAGCATGGTGATTTGGCTTCTCGTCGTAAGGCTGCTGCGTTCGTTCGTAACGTTGTTGCTGATGTGAAGGAAGACGGCGATAACATCAAAGTTCAAACTGCTTTGCAAAAGTTATTTGATGAATTGGCACCACATTACGCTGAACGTAATGGTGGTTACACTCGAATTCTTAAGACAGTTCAACGTCGTGGTGACGCCGCGCAAATGGTTGTCTTGGAACTCGTTGACTAATCTCATTGACTCCAATTAAATTCTACTTGTAGATCAAATCAATCTCCATGAATGATGGTATAAAGCGTCATGATGATGGATAGTTCGCTATCTAAGTCTAGCTTGAATGGCAGCAATGTCGGGCCGCATTCATGTGAGATTTTTTTGTACATATTTTTAAGCGGACCTTGTTAAGGACACATATAATATTTTTAGAACGGATGCTTCATATGGATCAAAAAATCATCTTACATTTAATTCAGTTAGTTATTATTGTAACCATGCTCTTATTTATTGCACTTATTATTAAAACTGCGTATACACGCAAAATTAATCTCTTTCAATCATTTGGTTTAGGGGCCTTAATTGGTTTCATAACTGATCTAGGGGATACGTTAGGGATTGGTTCGTTTGCAACGACAACCGGATTATTTAAAATCGCACATTTTACAGAAGATGATGCGAAATTACCGGGAACCTTAAATGCTGTACATGCAATTCCGGTGATGTTTGAGGCCTTGTTGTTTATTACGGCAGTTAAAATTGAAATCACAACATTAATTCCCATGACACTTGCTGCTATTTTAGGGGCCTATGTTGGGCCACATGTAACTAGAAAATGGAATGTGCAAATTGTACGCTTAGCTCTTGGGAGTGCGTTAGTAATTGCGGCGGCAATTATTGTCTATCGCATGTTTTTTATCCCAACGGTGCTTAGTGCTGATACGGCCCATGGCTTACACGGATGGCTACTACCGTTAGGGATTTTATTTAATTTCATGATTGGCAATTTAATGACGATTGGATTAGGCAATTACGCCCCAGAGTTAATTTTCTTTACGTTAATTGGGGTTAATCCAACCATCGCCTTTCCGGTGATGATGCTAGATGCAGCCATGATTATGTCAATTTCAGGTCGTGAATTCATTAAAATGGATCGCGTCCAATGGCGGGGCTTTGTCGGTATTATTGTCGGTGGTGTGATTGGGGTTTTTGTGGCGGTTAAAATTGTTAAGCAATTACCACTTAATATTTTAAACTGGTTAATTATTTTGATTGCAGTATTGACGGCGTTTAGTCTCTTTAAACAATATGTAAAAGAACATTAAAAATAAGGGGTTGTGACATAACTACCTCTTAAATAAAAATTCCAGATGGAAATGAGTATCATTTCCATCTGGAATTTTTTTATTTTGAAAAAAGTGAATAAATTAGCGAGCACTC
>NZ_CAKKNT010000024.1 GCF_918814755.1 Periweissella ghanensis
ATATTTAAAAATTAAAAAGGAAGAAACGGCTCAATTTTATTGACCGTTTTAGATCAATGTGGCTCAACTTTATTGACTATTTTTGGCTCAATTTAACTTGACGGCGACACCGGTACCAATTAGTAATGGTAGATAAACCTTGTTTATTAAACTAGATGTATTTAATGATAAATGGATATATATTGGTAAAAATATAAATAAATAATTACTAACGACCCCGCTGGTAAAAACAAGTAAACGGACCTGTTTTGAAGGACGGTGGCTCAAATTTGGCATTAAATATTGAACTAGAATAAGAATCGGTACTAATATCGTTAGCAAGACTAGTAGAATATTAGCAAAGCCTAGGTTACTAATACTTGGAAGTATTAATGCGGTCAGTAATAAAATAAAAGCGGTTAGTAATACTATTAATAGTAAATAATGGTGGCGGCGATTTTTAAAATTTAGTTGATATGATAAATTTAAGCGATTAACTTGTTCAGATAAAATAATAAACGGAACAAGTAAAGTAATACCAAAAACATCTCTAAAATAAACAATTAATAAATAAGGAATGACAAGAAAGCCTTTATTTATTAAAAATGGTAGAAATAATAGCTGGCTTTCCTTTAGTTTTTGCATGGTGCTTCTCCATAAAGTTAATTTAAAAGGTAGATAAAAGAAAAAACTGTGTTGATATGGTAATTAACACAGTTTTTTTAAGCTCC
Source organism: Periweissella ghanensis (assembly GCF_918814755.1). Taxonomy (GTDB): domain Bacteria; phylum Bacillota; class Bacilli; order Lactobacillales; family Lactobacillaceae; genus Periweissella; species Periweissella ghanensis. The sequence goes on from NZ_CAKKNT010000024.1 coordinate 711, forward strand.
TAAGTTTAGTGAAAAGAAATAATTACTAATTACTTTTCTAGTTCTGTCCCACCGATGTTAAACTTACCTTTTACAAATGCCACGATATTTTTAAATTTACGAGCGATAAAAAATGCAGTGATAGTTGATAATGTAATCATAATAATCTCCCAAAGTTGTGCAACGTATAAACAGTTTATTTTCTATATTAAATATCAATTATCAAGTGCGCTAATTGATAATATTAACTATACTAAATGATTGTAAATTAAAAATAGATATGATGTATTTAATATGTAAAGATTTTAAATCATTGTTGTATACACTGCACTTTTCAATGCTTTTAAGTTAATAAACAAAAATAGATGTGACCTATTTTTTGAAGTGAAAAGCCTCATAGAACCAAGCCGGGTTCCATGAGGCTTTTATTTTTAATCGTTTGGAATGGTAAAAGTATTGTCAGCAAAAGAATATTGTAAACAAGGTTTAGCATCGTAACGTAAATAAACGTTTTCAACACCTAAACTATGTTCGTTAAAAGTAATGACATTATAGCTAATAGAATCTTTAAAAGATGCGTAGCGTTGATCAGTCAAGTCAATGTGATAAGCACTAGAATCAGCAGTTATACTCAAAATATTATTGTAATAATTAGTAGTAGTAAAGTGAAGGTGGCCAGATAAAACACCAATGACATTTTTATTTTGAATAATTTCATATAGCTGATCGCTATTAATAATTAGGCTATCATTACGATGTAAGACTGAAAGTCCATAGATAGGATGATGTGTGAATAATATTTTAGGAGTGGTAGTATCTTTATCTAGTTCTTCTTGTAACCAAGCAAGTTGCTTAGAAGATAACATACCTTGTTCATTAGCATCATACTTTGTATCTAAAAAGAAGTATGATGTCGTATCACTTTTGATAACATAATAATATTCATCTTGTGGTGCTTGGTTTAAATAACCTTCGAAAAATGCTGGCGTTCGATCATGATTACCTAAAATTACATGAATATTAACACCAAGTTTTTCTTTTTGAGTATCAATAATAGTTTTTAATCTAGTATAATCTGAAGCGACACCTTCATGAATAAGATCCCCTGTAAGGGCAATTAATTCAATATCAGGATACTTTAATGCAATATCATCAAAGATTTGTTGTAATTTAGTATACGGATCAGTTTTTTGGTTATAGGCATCAAGCTGACCATCGGAAGTGAGATGTAAGTCAGATATTTGAATAATTTTTTTCATAGCTAAATATTCCTTTTAGATATATTATATAATGAACCTTTTAAACGTCTGATGTTTATGATACTAGTTTAATCTATTATGTTTAATAACATATAGGTAACAATATTGTAAAAGGTTTGTAAATGCAACAAATTGATATGCTAATTATGTAAATAGCATTGGTATTTTAATTGTGTTTAACGCTATAATTTGATGATAAAGAAAAAGAGGTTTATAAAATGGACAAACAAACAACGCTTGCCTATCGGAATGCACGGCAAACCTTAGCAGAGACAACAATTATAACGCTACAAGCGGCCCTCAAAATTATGGAAGCAACAATTATTGAACGGGGTGGTGAATTGGCGGAACCATTAGTCAATGACCTTGCGATGACAGCATATCAAGCTAAAGTTACACAATTTAGTCAAATTAGTGATGATGATAAAAGTAATAAGCAATTAATTGCTGAAATTACGTACTTTGATACAATTGCAGGTGATAATATCGCTGATTTGTTAGGATTAGTTGAAGATTATCCAATTTTTGCTGCTGAATTTATTACGCAAATCAATGAATTGGTTGATGCATACGAAGCCCCCGCTCAAGATTAAATAATAGGAGTTTGACGAATGGATACACTAGTTAACTTTCGTGGTTTAAATGATTTTACAACTATCAATAAACAAAAAATGAAACCCAATCTAGTTTTTCGCAGTGGCGAGCTAGTTGATATTGCCGCCCCTGAGCGCACATTGCTCTTTGAAAATTATCAGATTAATCAAATTTACGATTTTCGCAGTAATAAGGAAATTACTGACAAACCTGATGATCAATTTAGCGGAGTAGATTACTATCATATTGATTTAATGCGCGATGCTGGTGGTCATTCAGCGTCGCTTGAAGTATTTGCATCTAATTTTGATGGAGAAAAAGCCGATGATGTGATGAAAGATATGTATCGCGAAATTGTCTTATCTCAAAGCGGTCGGGAAGGATTGCATAACTTTTTGGATGGGTTAGTCTCGCATGAAGGGCCCGCAATTTTTCACTGTTTTGCGGGTAAAGACCGGACTGGTGTAGCTGCTGCTTTACTATTAGTTAGTCTTCAAGTCACACCTAACCAAATTATGCAAGATTATTTAGCCACAAATCCAGCACGGAAAGTTGCTAATGATGCGATTATTGCTAATTATCGGCAGACAGGGCTAACAGAAGATGCGCTTTCTGTGATTGAAACGATGCTGTATGTTAAGCAATCATATTTGGAACATAGTTTTGCAACGATTGAGGAGCATTTTGGCTCAATTGCGAATTACTTTAAAGCTAATGATGGCTTAGGCTTATCAAGTGATGTCATTGCCGGATTACGTAACCAATATTTAGCATAATCAAGAGCTAGTTTAAGCTGTGTGCTTAGGCTAGCTTTTTTATCTTTTGTGACTCTTTTCACTATCTTTTTAATGTGAAATATTGTACAATGTTTGTGTTGAGAAATTAGAAGAAAATAAACACAATAAAGTGAGGCAAAAGTCATGAAAGCAGCAGTTGTACGTCAAGTCCCAGATGGTTTTGTAGATATTTTAGAAGATTGGCAACCACGAGCATTACAATTTGGTGAAGCCCTCGTTGATGTCGAATATTGTGGTTTATGTCACACAGATATTCACTGTGCTAATGGTGATTTTGGTAACCCGAATGAACTTAGGAGCCGTAATGGGGCTTTTCGTCGTGTTATCGGCCATGAAGGGGTGGGCCGCGTGGCCAAGTTGGCTGATGGCGCGTCAGATTACTTAAAAGTCGGTGATCGCGTGTCAATCGCTTGGTTCTACGATGCTTGTGGGGTTTGTGATTACTGTGTTTCTGGTAATGAAACTTTCTGTCGCAATGTCCGCAACTCTGGTTACACCATTGATGGTGCGATGGCCCAACAAGTGGTCGTTAATGCTAAGTATGCCGTTAAAGTACCCGAAGACCTTGATCCCGCGCAAGCGTCATCAATTACTTGTGCTGGGGTAACGATGTACAAATCACTTAAGGTTGGTGAAACTAAACCTGGTGAATGGGTTTCTGTTCACGGGGCTGGTGGCCTTGGTAATCTGGCTGTTCAATATGCCCACAATGTTTTTGGGGCCCATGTCGTTGCCATTGATGGGAATGACGATAAATTAGCTGCAGCCAAACAAAATGGGGCTGATATTTTAATTAATCGGCACAATGTCGCTGATATTCCTGGTGAAATTCAACGTTTAACTGGTGGGGTCCACAATGCACAAGTTACCGCCGTTAACGCCGCTGCCTTTGACCAAGCAATTGCTTCATTACGGCCTATGGGTAAATTAGTAGCCGTGGCATTACCACAAGGTGATATGGCATTAAATATTGCTAAAACGGTTTTAGATGGGATTGAAGTCCGGGGGTCCCTTGTTGGTACACGCGCTGATTTAAAAGAAGCTTTCCAATTTGGCGCCGAAGGTAAAGTTAACCCAATTGTTGAAAAAATTGATTTCGTTGACATTAATGACGCGATTAAAGACATGATGGCTGGTCAAATTACGGGCCGTAAAGTAGTTGATTTTACCCGCTTATAATGCAATATTTAGGCAATAAAAATTAATAAACAGTAAAGTGGCTAGGAAATAAGCTTATCCTAGCCACTTTTAGTATAATTAATGGTTACGTTAGGGGTAGATACTAGTATAATAAAAATAAATTTCTCCTAAGGTGTTTCTATGGAGAAAGCGAAGGGGAGGTGACCAAGGCATGCGAGCATTTGAACAAAAATTGAATAGTGCAATTGGAGCTCTTGCAGATAATAAAAAAATTGTCTGGACGCGCCAAACCGAAAATGGGCGTACATTCATCACCTATGCAACGATTGGGATTATCACGGGGCAAGTTAAATTTCTTGAATCAACAGATATTCGGCGGGCTTTTGTCGAATCAAACGAAGCGATGATGCTACCTAAATTAACTAATGAAGAAGATTTATATTTGCCATTAATCGAAATGGGGTTTGAGCCGCTCGTAATTGATAATCGGCCAGGCTATAGCAAAGCTGGTACGCGTGGTTTTTCATATCGTTTAACGGATTATTTGGCTACTGTTATTCACGGACCATATACGATTGAAAATACGCTCCATCCAAAACAAAATAAAGCGTTAATCTATGGTTTACTTGAGCAAAATGCCGCGGTCGGCGTTTTTATTAACGATCCTGAAGAAATTACCGCGGAAGTTATTAATGAATTACTGTTATTTAAAAATCAACTAGCCGGTTGTGATATGCCATTATTACGTCGCATTGCGGATAAAATTGAAGCCGATTTAATGGCTTATCAAAATGCGGGTAAATTACTTGATTTAGCAACGCTATATCGCTATCAAGCTAATCTCCATACGGCGCGCTTATACGCAACTGATAAAAAGATCAACCAAGCGCAAGCACTAGGTTATGATCCATCATATATGCAAAGCCCGCACGATCGCATTATCTGGGTTAGTGAAAATAGTGATGGCACGTTTAGTTATGTTGCCAAGGCAGTCATTAATATTGTCACGGGCCGGTTACAAAAAATTATTACGTCATCAATTGAAAAAGCGGGGATTGAAGATCCATTGTATCGGCGGGTGTCTGATTTAGCGACGAATGTACGAAAAGCTGAAATCTTAAAATTACAAGGGTATTTACCAATTCGAATTACGACTAGCGATACACAAGTTGGCAGTAAGTCCTATGATTTTGAACGGCAGTATCTAACAGCTGAAACAGATGGCCGGTTTACACTTGAAAATACCTTTAGCAATGCGCTTAACTCGCGCTTTGCAGCGACAATCGAGCAACAGATTGCAACTGTCATCCAGACCCCACGTAGCGAATGGTATACATATACTATTGAGCACCCGGCTGAATGTGAAGATATGCAGTTATTTAAGATAACCAATGAAATTATTCATTTGAAAAATTTTCTCGTGATACGCCCCAATAATTTTTTGCAACAAATGATTCAATTGATTGAATATCAAGTTGAGCGGGCGGAACGTTTTGAAAAACGCCTCAGTTTAGAGGTTTTAGGTGAGTATGCGAATAACTTGGAATATGCCTTGTTATTGATTGAAGAAGACGTTATTGATGAATATTGATAACCAAAAAATTATTATTGATTTACTTATTACATAAAAAATATTTCGTGAAAAATTAAAATAAAAATTCTTGAAATTTTGAATTTTTTTGCTTCACAACTCGATAAAAAAGCGTACAATAAGTGTATAAGATATATTTGATATGTAGTATAGGTATGTGGGACTGGCCGTTTGGTTAGTTCTTTTTTTGTGCCCAAAAAGTAGCTATTAACGAAAAACACCACCATGGCTGAAGAAAAATCTTCGACCATGGTGGCGTTTTACTGTCAATGCTTAGTTAACTTTGGCGGCGGGCAAGGACTTCTTGCCACTTAACTTCATAGCCAGCCCCCTTTTTAAAGTGAATTGAACTTGAAGGGTAATCCAAATCGCGATCTTTTTCATAACCAATAGCCGCGATAACTTCTGCTTCATCGTAGCAAGGTAAGTAGTCATAAAAATCAAATTGGATACTGCCTTTTCCTTTTGACAATGATGCTAACGCTTCTGGATATTGGGCAAAATCGCGGACGGGTCCTTGACCATCAATCGTACAAACATCCCCATTAATCACTGGCGGATTAAATTGGCCATGTAGTTTAGGAATATCCGCTAAAACCCGGCCCATGTAGTCGGTGGGAACGATGATTTCAAACGCATACCATGGTTCCAAGACTTGCGATTGGGCCTGCTCGAGACCTTGACGAATAGCACGCCAAGTCGCCGCTCGTTCATCACCTTTACTTGTATGCAAGAGACTTAATTTACCAGCAAGTAAGGTGACGTGGATTTTAGTTAATGGTGAACCAGTCAGGACGCCAATTTGGGGGCGTGCGTACAAGCTATCTTCAATAATATTTTGAGCTTGTTTATATAGTTGTTCCAAAGACACTTCACTACTAAAACTTAGGCCAGGTTGATCACTTGGACTTAATTTTAAAGTGATATCAGCATAGTGACCAATCGGTTCATAGTGACCATAACCAATGACCATATCCGTGATCGTTTCTTGATATAAGACGGTATATTCTGAAAAATCAACTTGAAACGGCGTCATTTGCGCTAATAAATCTTGGAAAACTTCCAGCTGAATTTTACCAACAAAATCAATATAAATCATGCGGGTGTCTTTGGGAAAATGGAGCTCGATTAACGGCATTTGTTCGGTGATATGTTGGATTACTTGATAAAAATTAGTGTCAAACGGCTGCGGTGAAGTCATCGTGGCCCGTAACATTGGTTTTTTTGCCACGGTAAAATCTGGTATGAAATTACCAAGGCCCATCCCAATCTGGGTTGATTTTAATCCAGTTACCCCAATGATATCACCAGTTTCAGCATGCTCAATTTGTTGATATTGTGCGCCCGAATAACGCCGGAGTTCATTAATTTTTTCGGTTTCATCCCCAATAACAATGCTCGTACGCGGTACTAATTGGCCACTCGTGATTTTTAAAAGGGTGACCCGTTCATTTTTATCATTGTAGATAATTTTATATACATATGCCCCAAAATCATTCGGATTAGGGACAGCTGGCACGACAGTAGTTTCAGCGATTAACGTCATAAAATCACTAATCCCAACTTGCTTTAAAGCACTGCCACCCATAATTAATAGGGCCTCACCACTAGCAATTACGCGTTGGGTTGCCGCCAAAGCTAAGGCCGGAGTAGCCGTTTCAGCGAGCACTGCTTCGAGCATGGTTTCATCATAGTTAGCTAACCATTCCCAGTAAGTTGTGCTATTTAAATCAGCGCGACTAGTTAAGTAATAACTATCGGAGGTTAAATAGTTAGCGATGCCATCTAAACACGCTTGTAAATCACTCGTTTGACTGTCCAATTTATTGATAAAGATATAGGTGGGGATGCCGCGTTTTTTTAACATGCGGGATAACGTCAGGGTATGACTTTGAACTCCATCATTACCATTAATAACTAAAATCGCGACATCAACGACCGGTAAGGTTTGTTCCATTTCCGGCATTAAATCAATATGGCCGGGGGTATCTAGTAATTGAAATGCTTGATCAAGGTAGCTGAAATGCGATGTATCACTAAAAACGGTAATTCCCTTAGTCCGTTCAATCGCGTGGTAGTCTAATAGTGTACTTTGCTTATCGACCCGGCCAAGCGAAGTGATAGTTTGGGCTTCATATAAGAGCGCTTCACTAAAAGTCGTTTTGCCGGCGTCAACGTGGGCATAAACCCCAATGGTAATTTTCATATGTGCCTCCTAAAAAGGTCAATGTTACTTATTATTTTAGCAATTTAGCGGTTAAAAAACTAGGAAGCACGGAATCAAGGCAGTTCCATGTGGCTAGGACATTAGTAAACATGATAAAATATATAGCGACAAAAGAGAGGCAAATTATGAAATTTCATCAAATGAACTGGCAACAGCGCTTAGCAGCAATCGATGCTAATACTAATTTAAGTACCAGTGAAAAAGCATTACTCAACCACAATTATTCAGCAATTAATGAACAAATGATTGAAAACTATATCACGAGTTTTTCTCTACCGGAAGGGGTTTTGCCCAATATCATCATCAACGACGATGCCTATCAAGTACCGATGGTGACGGAAGAACCATCCGTTATTGCGGCGGCGTCTAACGGAGCCCGTATGATTAATATGGGTGGGGGCGTTCACACAACGAATGTTTCACGTGAAATGATCGGGCAAGTTTTAATCAATGACGCTGATTTTAGTACCATTGAGACGTTAGTTACCAACCAAGCGGCGCACTTAATTGACCTTGGAAATGCTGCACATCCATCAATGGCCCAACGTGGGGGTGGATTAAAGCGGATTACCACCCGTGATTTGGGGTCTGGTTTTGTATCAGTTGATTTGCACATTGATACGCAAGCCGCTATGGGAGCAAATGTGGTCAACACGATTAGTGAAGCGGTTGCCGGTTATTTTAAAGCCCAGCAAGTTGGTAATGTTGTGATGGCAATTTTATCTAATTTTGCGACGAGTTCATTAGTAACGGCTAAAGTTGCGTTACCCTTTAAAGCTATTGCGAAAGCTGGATTTGAAGCCGCCGACATTGCACAGCGTATTGTGCTAGCTAACCAATTTAGCCAGCGTGACCCATACCGGGCGACGACTGAAAATAAAGGGGTCATGAATGGGATTGATGCCGTTGTGATGGCTAGTGGCAATGATTGGCGCGCCATTAGTGCCGGGGTGCATGCGTATGCGGCTCGGGATGGTCAATATCGTAATTTAGTAACTTGGACGTGTGATGACACTACGTTATATGGTGAAATTACGGTGCCAATGCCGGTGGGAATTGTCGGTGGCTCAATTAGTATTGTGCCGCTAGTGCAAACGAACCACAAATTACTAAATGTGGATTCAGCTAGTCAGTTAGCACAAGTAATTGTGGCCGTTGGTTTGGCACAAAACTTATCGGCGTTACGGGCTTTAGTGACTAGTGGTATTCAGGCAGGACATATGCAACTACAATTAAAATCCTTAGCTTTAGCCGTGGGTGCCACGATTGCGGAAGTACCAGTTTTAGTAACCCAACTACAACAAGCGGCGCATGCTGATATGCAAACAGCACGCCAATTATTAACAGAAATGAGAGAAAAATAAATGACAGAAGCACGTTTAGGACAAGCAACACAACAACTTTTAAAGCAAATCAATGATATCTTCCCTGGTGAAATCATGGTGCGCTTGGGTGCCGAAAAGAGTGGTCAAATCACGTATAATCAAGCGAGTCGTGACATGATGGGCAGTCGTTTATTAATTCAAGTGACGGATGTAACCGCCCCTGATTACACGGCGACCCACGAATTGATGCACATCTTAATGTCATTAACGGGCTTTCCCCAAGTGATGTTTGATTTAAAATTTGATGACCAAGAATTAAACGAACAAATGATGAGTATGACGACGCGTTTGTATGACGTTGTGGCACACCAAGTCATTGTTCAAGAACAACGCAAGCACGGTTTAATGACAGCCGAAGTTGCCGAAGCCTATGCGGCAGGGGTGACAGCAACATTAACCGTTGAAGGTCCTAAAAATGATGATGAAGCCGCCTTACGGTTATTAACGTTATTAGATGCTTTTGCCTTCTATAGTGAAGATGATGACAAACGTAAGTACATGGCCAGCTTCCGGAAAGATTACCCATTAGCATACGAAGCGGCCAAAAACATCAATGCGGTTATTACTAAAAAGCCGATCAATTCACCATTTAGTATGCGCCGGGCGATTGTTAAGTTGTTCAAAGCCTTTGATGAACAAATGGCAATTTGGCACATGCCAGCATTACACGCAACCGAATACGCCACGTTAACTAGTGTCCTTTCAAAACGCCAAGCCGGAATGCAAGTGCGCCAAATTTTTGAGGTCTTCCATTCAGAAATGTTGGATAAAAAGACTGGCGAACGCGCCTTTGTTGGTTTGAATCGCTTAGATCGTCAAAACGGCTTTGTGATTTCAGTGCCTGAAGAAGTTACGGGTGGTTCAACGGAATGGTTCAAACAATTATATGATATGACGGTTGAAGAATTATTTGATAGCATTGCTATGCCATACACATTACGTGAAGAAGAAGCTAGCGAAGCTGACAACGATTAATTAAGGAGTGACCAATGGCAGTTGATTTACAAGCACGGATTAATGCAGCGAAAAAGATTGTTTTTATGACGGGAGCCGGTGTATCGACAGCTTCAGGGATCCCCGATTATCGATCGAAAAATGGGTTGTACCACAACCAAACCTTACGCCCAGAATATTTGTTAAGTACTGATGCATTACGCGATGAACCAGCAGCAATGTATCAATTTATTATGGATAATATGTTTTATCCAGAGGCCCAACCAAATGTGATTCATACTAAAATGGCCGCTTTAACGCAGCAAGGTAAAGCTAAAATCATTACGCAAAATGTCGATGGGTTACATTTAAAAGCCGACGCCAAGGCGGAAGACGTGATTGAATTTCATGGTAACATCTATGATATTTACGCGCCGACAGATAATCAGCATGTAGATTACCAAGCATACCAAGCCGGAATGCGGCGGGCTGATGGGGCTTTATTACGACCTAATATTACTTTATATGGTGAAATTCCATTCCGCGTTAACCAAGCGATGGCATGGGTGCATGACGCTGATTTGATTGTTATTGTCGGGACAAGTTTTGTCGTTTATCCGTTTGCCGGTTTATTAGAATACGCCCAACCGAATGCCCAAGTGGTGGCGATTAATTTGGAACGAATTCCAGCCCCAGCTTTTGTTGAACAAACAATTGGTGATGCGGTTGCGGTATTTAATGGTCTTGAAGTATAAATATTAAAAGAGCTCCTTGGATTTTGCGAAATTCAAGAAGCTCTTTTTTATTGCAAGCCTATTACGGCAGAAGTAGTAATTTATATACGCTATATGTAAATGGAAAGTAAATATGTGTTACATAAACGATATGCAAGGAGGTCCTGAAAAAGGCCGGTTTCTGAGCAGATTATTTGACAAATTACTATTATTAAGGGATTTACAAGGGACTATTAAGTGCTTTAAAGCAATTTGTAATAGCTGTTAAAGTAAAAAATACCAATAAAATTGATACAAAGCTTTACAGCTTCATGTCTTAAATCTAAATATAAACCCCGTATAGTTATGGATATTGAATGAAAGGGGATTTTCTGATGCGATTTGGCAAGAAATCTGGAATTTTAGTTTTAAGTTTGGCTTTAACTGGTACTTTATTGGCAGGTTGTTCAACAAAAGGGAGCGACTCAGCGACTTCTGATAACTTAACAACCATCACTAAAAATGCGAAAAAAGAAGGTATGGTTCGTTCTGTTGGGATGCCTGATACATGGGCTAACTGGGTTGGTACATGGAACGACTTGAAGGACAAGTATGGCTTGAAGCACCAAGATACTGATATGTCTAGTGCTCAAGAATTACAAAACTTCAAATCAGTTGGTAAAACTGCCAATGCGGCTGACTTAGGTGATATTGGGATCAACGTGGCCCCAACTGCCGTTAAGCAAAACCTCTTGATGTCATACAAAACTAAGTACTGGGATGAAATTCCTGCCTGGGCTAAAGATTCTAAAGGTTACTGGTCAGCTGGTTACACAGGAACCATCGCTTTCATTACGGATACTAAAAACGTTAAAGCAAGTGATGCCCCAACTACATGGAAGCAACTTGCTGATGGTAAATACAACGTTGACCTTGGGGATGTAACGTCGGCTGCACAATCACAATATGCGGTGCTTGCAGCTGCGGTTGCCAATGGTGGTAACGAAAAAGACATCCAACCTGGTATTAAGTTCTTCCAAAAATTACAAAAAGAACACCGTTTATCAACTAACAACTTGACGGTGCAAAACCTTCAAAAGGGTGAAACGCAAGTTGCTATCGTTTGGGACTTTAACGCCCTTAACTACCGTAAGTTGATCGGTGATAACAGTCGTTACAAGATTACGATTCCTACTGATGGATCAGTAATGAGTGGTTACGCTGAAGTTATTAACAAAAATGCTGCCCACCCCAATGCTGCTAAATTAGCTCGTAACTACATCTTGTCAGATGCTGGTCAAATTAACTTGGCCAAAGGATTTGCTCGTCCAATCCGGACTGATGTTAAGTTACCAGCTGACATTGCTGCCCAATTGTTGCCAGACAGCGATTACAAGGACGTTTACCACGTTAAGGACGCTGATGCTTGGAACGCAATAACACTTAAGTTAGCCCAATTGTGGCAATCAGAAGTATTAGGTAAGTAATTTTAGGAGCGTGAAATATGGGTTCAAAGGTCAAGTTATTTTTTCCGTTTAGCTTGGTGATGTTAATTGGATTAATTTTACCAGTTATTGTCATGGTAATTGCGGGTTTTCAAGGCATGGATGGTGGTTTTACATTAAGTAATTACACGACCATTTTCGGCCAGAACTACTATCGGATGGCGATTTTCAACAGTTTATGGATTTCATTAATTGCGGGAATCATTGGGTTAGTAATTTCGATTTTGGGAGCTTGGGCGATTACGCGGTTAGCTGAACGGACACAAAACATTTTAATTATTTTGTTTAACTTGGCAGCAAGTTTTGCAGGAATCCCTTTAGCATTTTCATTAATTATTGTTTTTGGGAATGCCGGAATTGCTAAAGCCTTAGCGCACACATTGCACATTGGCTTTCTTGGTAATTTTAGTATTTATTCACTGCAAGGTTTAATTTTGGCCTACACCTTCTTTGAAGTGCCACTGGGAATTTTGTTCCTCTATGCACCAATGAAAGAAATCAAGAAAGAGTGGTTTGAAGCTGCCTTAGTATTGGGCGCAAACCGCTCTTTCTTTATTAAGACCATTATTTTACCAATCTTGCTACCAAACATTATCGAAACATTTATTATTTTATTTGCCAATGCGATGGGTACATACGAAACGATGTATGCCTTAACTGGGAATAATTTTATTTCAATTCCCATCGTGATTGGGTCGTTAATTGACGGTTCACTTAATGCCAACGTACCACTTGCGTGTGCCTTAGCAACAATCTTTGCTGCTGTGATGGCCATCCTTGTGTTAGCTGGTAACCGAATCATCAACAGAAAGAGGAAGTAGTATGAAAGCACACAGTGTCGATAAATGGCTACCGCGATTAATTATTATCTTGATTGCGATATTCTTACTTGGGCCCATTGTGGCGACATTTATTTATTCAATTTCAACGGTTTGGGTTAAAACGATTTTACCAAGCGGATTAACATTTAAGTGGTATGGCGTGTTAACGGCGGATCCGGATTTTATTCCATCAACGTTACGTTCATTAATTTTGGCTGTTGCGGTCGTTTTAGTGACAATGTTGGCCTTTTTGCCGGTAATCTTTTACGCTAATGTCTACAATCCAAATTTAAAAGAAAAGTTACGGTATCTCTCAATTTTGCCATATTCAATTCCTGGGATTGTTTTGGTAACGGGGTTAGTGCAATTGTACGGTAGTATACCAGTACCTAAATTATTAATTTTGATTTTGACGATTTCCGCAATTTGTTTACCAGCGTTCTATCAAAGTTTGAACAATGCCTTTATGGGGGATGACTTCCGCGGCATGTTTGAACAAGCCCAATTACTCGGTGATAGTAAGCTAGGGGCCTTTATTCGGGTCGTCTTACCAAACATTCGGGCCGGCTTGATGGTTGGATTATTATTAACCTTTGCCACCGCCTTTACCGAATATGTAATTACCAATATTTTCTTAACTGGTCAATACGAAACATTGAAGATCTACATGTACCGCTTAATGAACACCAACGGAAATGCAGCGAGTGTGCTGACAATTATTTTCTTCATTTTCCTTGGTATCATTGCATTTATTTTAATTAAGATAGTTTCAAGTCAAAAACGGTCTACAAAGGAGTAACAACAAGTTATGGTTAACACGGACAACTTTTTAAGTGTCAGTCATTTGAATATTAGCTTTAATGGCAACACAGTGATTAAGGATTTGAGTTTTAATATTAAGAAAGGGACTTTAACATCGTTTTTAGGACCTAGTGGTAGTGGTAAGACCACCGTATTACGGGCAATTGCTGGTTTGAACCAAGCGTTTGCTGGTCAAATTATGCTAGATGGCCAAGATATTACGAACTTACAACCTAACCAACGAAATATTGGCATGATTTTCCAATCATATGCGTTGTTCCCTAACTTAACGGTATTTGATAATATCGCATATGGTTTACGGGTACAAAAGAAGTCAAAGGCTGAAATTGAAAAAGCTGTTACGGATATGTTAGCTGTGATTGGTTTAACGGAACGACGTGATTACTATCCTGCTAATTTATCAGGTGGTCAACGCCAACGGGTAGCCATTGCCCGCTCAATGGTTTTAGAACCTAAATTATTACTGTTGGATGAACCTTTAAGTGCCCTTGACGCTAAAACGCGGGTTGAGTTACGTAATCAGATTAAACGTTACCAACAAGAACTTGGAATTACGATGATTTTTGTGACGCACGACCAAACGGAAGCGATGGCAATTTCTGATGATGTTTTAATCATGAGTTTAGGTGAATTAGAACAACAAGGCTCAGCGATGGATATTTACACTAATCCTAAAACAATGTTTGTGGCGGACTTTATTGGTAACCATAATGTTTTAACGGGCACTGATTTAAGTAAACTTGGCTTAGGAACTGCTCAACCAGACGGCCAATACATTATTCGTCCGGAACTTTTGGAACACGTGATGCCAGCTGATTTAAATGGTTATGCACCAATTGAAGGGCAAGTTGTTGAGATGGCGGTCTTAGGTAACCGCGTTGAGTACAGTTTGAAGACGGCAACTGGACACATTGTTAAAGCGGAATGCATGAACCAAAACATTAACTTTACGATTAATGATCACATTAAAGTGTATCTCAAGGTTACAGAAATCAAGAAAGTTGGTTAAAGCATGAATTTAGAACGTCTTTTACAAATTGATCGCCGGACTTGGAACGGTCATACACATACTGAATTTTGCCCACATGGCTCTGGTGAAAATGTGGAACTGTTTATTCAAAAAGCTATTGAAGCAGGCTTTAAGACGTATACGGTGACGGAACATTTTCCGATGGCCCCAGAATTTTATGCTAATGTAACAGGCGCGGAACACGCCATTACAACGGCATGTATGAAGCCGGAAGACTTACCTGCGTATTTTGCTGAATTGGCCGCTTTGAAGGCTAAGTATGCTGATCAAATTACGATTTTAACGGGTTTTGAGTTTGACTACTTGAAGCTTGGTCGCGAATATACGGCGGCAGCACTTGCCCAATATGCTGATCAAATTGATGATGCGATTTTATCAGTGCACTTTTTACCAACTAAAGATGGATTACGCGCCGTTGATGACAGTGCCGAAGACTTTATAGATGGGGTCTTAGCGGAATATGGTAGCCCACTTGGGGTTGCTAATGCTTATTTAGAAACGATTAAGGAAGCGATTGAATGGCAAGTTGAGAATAAGCCAGGGCGGATTGGCCACATTACGTTGTATCGTAAATGGCGTAATGAATTTCCAAATGAAACAACATGGTGTGATGCCCAAACGAGTGCCTTAGTAACTGAAATCTTGCAACTAGTTAAAGCCCAAGGCGTGATGTTAGATTGCAATATGTCAGGGATTCCCCGTGCAACACAAACCGAGCCATCCCCAACTTTTGACATCATTCGCGAAGCGCTTGTGCTAGGAATTCCAATGGTTTATGGGGCCGATGCCCATGCTGTTGCTGCTGTTGATCAGGGGTACAATGTCTATCTCGATCAAGAAATGTATTTATAAGAGTTGAGGAACTAAACATGAAGTTAACTGTACCGGCAGATGCTGCTTTTAAGATTTGTCAAATTACTGATATTCACTTGGGAACATTTCCATTAAAGGAAGAAGACGAACGAACTTTAGCGGGGATTGAACAAGTATTAACTGCTAATGATTTTGATTTGATTATGGTTACCGGGGATTTAATCTGGGGTAAAATCAATGAAGCACCCAAAGAATCATTAGCAGAATTATTTAAAGTATTAAACCGTAGCGGGGTCCCAGTTGCCTTAACTTATGGTAACCACGATACAGAAGGTAACTTTAGTCGTGCGGATTTACGCAACTACGAAAACATGTTGGCTAATCCAGCCACCAAGGAAAATGCATTCGTGATTAACGATCGTGAAAATTACACGCTTGATGTTTACCAAGATGATCAAGTTCGTAACCGGATTTTTGTTTGGGATTCTGGTGATTACTTTAATTCCGCCGTTAAAGAAGGTTATGCTACCTTAGAACCGGAACAAGTGATGTGGTTTAACAATCAAGCGATTGAGCGCGATGCAACTGCGACTGATTTGGCCTTTATGCACATTCCATTGTTTGAATACTACTTGGCGGAAGATAATATCCTTGAAGGTATGAAGGGTGAAAAGATTTGCTCTGGTTGGTATAGTTCAGGTCTCTTCTATGCCTTTATCAAGCAACAAAATGTGAAGGCCTTATTCGTTGGCCATGACCATGAAAACAATTACCGTAGTAGCGTTGATGGTGTTGAACTAAGTTATGGTAATGTGACTGGTTACAATACGTATGGTGAATTAGCACGAGGTGTGCGGGTGATTGATTTATATGCCGATCACTATGATACGCGAGTAATTAATTTCTAAATAGATAAAATAAATAGCACCCATTTTTATCACGAAAATGGGTGCTATTTATTTTTAAAATTTACCGATTTTAGGTATGATTAAACATATTAAGACTAGTTGTTAAATATTAGACAGTTGGATTAATAATTAGATTTTGTGGAGCTAAGCGCCGACTAGCCGCAATAATGCGGGCAACTTCTTCAGGAGACTCAGGGTTTGGTTTTTTAATCCAATGAATGACAATACTAAAGAGACAGTCAACTAATAATTGCCGGGCGTAATCATCGGGGAGTTCGGGGGTCATATGGCCATTGTTATTGTGAACACTTTCCATAAAATACTTTTCAATAAGGTGTTTAACCCGCGTTAAGACTTCATGATTTTCAGCATTGAGCACGAGGACGCGAATCATGCGAATATTATTGTAGATGTAATTCAAGACGTTTGAAAATGATAAATAGACACTATCATTTGAATTATTTTGGACAAAAATTTCGTTATAGATTGAGTTGTCGCTAATTTTAGTTTGAAACTCACTAAGAATGTTGGCGAATAATTCAGTTTGGATTTCTTCTAATAAGGCATCGAGATCTTTATAGTTCACATAGAAAGTTCCACGACTAAGATTGGCCTCTTTAACGAGATTGCTGATGGTAACGTTGTTGATGCCATCACGATCACAGAGGGTAATATAAGCATCTTTGAGCTTTTGCTGGGTTTGTTGGACACGTTGATTTTGGCGCATACTGACTTCCTTTCAAATATTCAAACATAAATTCAAACAGTTTTTTACATTTATTGAACATTATGTCAAATATTGTATATTGCGTTCATTTATGATTTATTATAGACTATTGCTTAGATTAAATAAAGGATGGCATTGAGATGAAGATGATTAAGAGTGAGTTTGCCGCGATTAAAAGTAATCGTGTGTTAATGATTTCTTTGATGGCGATTTCGTTTATTCCATTTATGTACTGTATCTTCTTCCTACGTTCAGTGTGGGATCCATACGGTAGTACTGGTAACTTGCCGATTGCGGTTGTTAATGAAGACCGTGCCGCTAAGTTCAATGGAAAAGAAATTGCAGCTGGTCAACAATTAGTTGATCAACTTAAAGGAAATAAAGACTTAAAGTGGGTCTTTGTTTCTAAACAACAAGCAGCAGAAGGGATGAAGGACAAGAAGTACTATTCAACAATTATTGTGCCCGAAAACTTCTCTAAAAATGCCACAACGTTACTAGATAAAAATCCTAAGAAGATGAATTTGACGTATGAAACAAATGATTCATTGAACTATATTGGGAGTGTTATCTCAGAACAAGGGGCCAAAGCAGTTAACGATAAGATCAAGAGTGCTATCACCCAAGCGTATGCTAAGGCGATGTTTGCTCAAGTTGAAAAAGCGGGTGCTGGTTTCCAAAAAGCCGCCGATGGTTCGGTTAAGTTAAATAACGGGGCTAACCAATTGAACAGCGGTCTTAAAACGTATACTGGCGGGGTTAGCCAAATCGGTTCTGGTGTTAGCCAATTACAACAAGGTGTCGGTCCGCTTGCTAGTGGAGTTAACCAACTTGCTGGTGGTGCCGGTCAACTTGCAAACGGTTTAGGCCAATTGCAAAGTAAAGTTGGTCCACTCCAAGCTGGTGTCGGTCAATTAGCGAATGGTTCTGGCCAATTAGTTAATGGTTTAGGCCAATTACAACAAAACGTTGGCCCATTATCAGCTGGCGTTGGCCAATTAACGAATGGTTCAGGTCAACTCGTTAACGGATTAGGCCAATTACAACAAAACGTTGGTCCATTATCAGCTGGCGTTGGTCAATTAAATAATGGGGCTACCAAATTAGCAGGTGGTATCAGCCAACTTAATAATCCTAAAACGGGGTTACCAGCTGCTTATGCAGGTAGTGCCACGTTACAACAAGGGCTTAATAAGCTCCAAGCTGCTATTAAAGCACAACAAGGATCATCAAAGGATCCCAATGCCCCAACCTTAACGGATGGGATTGCGGGTCTCCAAGCTGGGGTTAAGAAACTCCAAGCTGGAATTGCTGGTGCGAACTTGAGCGATAAACAAAAAGCGGCGATTGCAGATTTACAAGAACAAATTAAGGCAGTTAGTGGCTTAGCAACCGTGATTAGCAGTGCGGCTAAACAAGTTGGTATTTCTGATGCCCAAACAGGTGCTTTACTAAAAGCATTGGAACCCCAATTTGCTACTATGAATGAAGCGGTTCAAAATGATATGGCGCTTGTTGAGCCTGTTTTAAACGGATTGCCTACTCAGTTAGATAACTTAAGTGGTGGTATTGATCAATTGAGTAAAGGTATTGACGGGGTCGGTGCTGGCCAAACTAGTTTATTTGATCAAGTTAACAAAGGGTTAACTGGATTAAATGGTGGAGCGGCGCAATTAAATGCGGGCCTTGCTAAAGCAACTAATGGCCTTACACAATTGGCACCAGGGAGTCAAAAATTAGTGGCCGGAACCAACGAACTCAACGGTAAGATTCCAGCCTTAGCCGGTGGTGTAAATCAACTTGCTGGTGGTGCTAACCAATTGAATAGTGGTCTTGGTCAATTAAACGGTAAGATTCCAGCCTTAGCCGGTGGTGTAAACCAACTGGCTGGTGGTGCTAACCAATTAAATAGTGGTCTTGGTCAATTAAATGGTAAAGTGCCAGCTTTGGCCGGTGGTGTAAACCAACTTGCCGGTGGTGCTAACCAATTGAATAGTGGCCTTGGTCAATTAAATGGTAAGGTACCAACATTAGCCAATGGGGTTAACCAATTAGCTAACGGGGCCAACCAATTGAACGCTAACTCAGGTAAATTACTTGATGGAGCTGGTCAATTATCAGATGGTTCAGGTAAGTTAACGCTTGCCTTACAAGATGGTGCTAAGCAAATTAACAACGTCACATTCACTGATAAGACAGCTAAAATGTTTGCCACACCAACCGCCTTGCACCACACGCACTATAGTTACGTGCCAAACTACGGTCATGCCTTGGCACCATACGTGCTTTCATTAGCATTGTACGTTGGGGCATTGGTATTTAACTTTATCTACCCAATTCGTCGACGTTACGAACTTGGTGGCACAACGACTGGTTGGTTTGCAAGTAAGATTAGTATTGGTGCGATTGTTGCCATTGCGATGGGTGTTATTGAAGTTGGTTTGATGTATCTTGGTGGAATTCACCCAGATCACCCATTTGAAGCCTTCTTCATGGCATGTCTCTTCGCATTAACAGCAATGTACTTAGTAATGTTTTTGGCGATGACCTTTGACAATCCAGGTCGTTTCTTGGCCATGGTCCTATTGATGATCCAACTTGGTGGTTCCGGTGGGACCTTCCCATTACAAGTTCAAAGTGGTTTCTACAATTTTGTTAGTCCATTATTACCAATGACGTACTCAATTCTTGGGTTACGTGAAGCCTTAACAGGTGGTCTTGGAAGCGTTCAAATTATGCAATCAGCTGGGGTGCTTATCCTCATCATGGTTGTAAGTTTAGGACTTCTCTGGCTTGGTATGAATCACTTACAAAAGAAAAATTTAGCCGGTAACTGGGCTGAACAAGAAATTAAAAAAGATCAAGATGCTGCAAAAGCATAGCATTTAAAAAATACCCTTAAAGTTGGCAACGACTTTAGGGGTATTTTTATTGGTAACGGAGTGCTAACTCTGATAACCTAGTAGTAATAGAACTATGAGGGGATAAAGACATGTTCAATAAATTACGTGATTCCAAAATATTATTCTGGTCATTAGAACTACTTGTTGTCGTAGTAATTATTTTTATTTGTACACAAATTTCATTTATTTTTAAACCGATTGGGATTTTTATCGATACGATTTTTTTACCATTAATTTTATCGGGCTTTGTTTTTTATATTTTAAATCCGATTGTTAAATTAGTTGAAAAGATTCAGGTTAAAAAGCATAAACTACCACATACGTTAGCAGTTGCTTTGGTAATGTTAGCAGTGTTACTGTTGATTGTTGGGATTTTAATGTTAGTGATTCCACAATTAATCACGCAAGTTTCTAAACTACTAACGAATATCCCATCGTTCACGAGCACGCTACAAGAGCAAGTGAACCATATACTGCATACTAAATGGATTAAACGGCTTGATCTAAATGTCAGCACTGGTTCATTAGAAAAGCAAATTAGTAAATACGCGAAAGGCTTTTTATTGGGAACGGCTAACGGTATTGGGACTGTGGTTGGCATGCTAACTAGTATTACGATTACGGCCATTACCGTGCCTGTTATGGTTTTTTACATGCTTAATGATGGGGATAAGTTCTTACCAAGTATTAAAAAGTTCTTTGAACCTAGCAAGGCCGATGCGATTGAACGTTTATTAAAGAAAATGTCAAAAACGATTGCGCAATATATTAACGGCCAAGTGATTGAATGCTTGTTTATTGCCGTATTTACAAGTATTGGCTATTTAATTATTGGCCAACCATATGCCTTGTTACTCGGGATTGTGGCAGGGATTACCAACGTTATTCCATATGTTGGTCCATACTTAGGAATTTTTCCATCATTATTGGTGGCCATTACTATTGGTCCATGGCAAATGTTGTGGGTGGTTGTAATTGTTATTATTGTCCAACAAGTTGATGGTAACTTCGTCTACCCTAATATTATTGGGAAAACTTTGAAAATTCACCCATTAACCATCATTATTATTTTGCTCGCAGCGGGTAATATTGCTGGAATTCCGGGGATGATTTTAGCAATTCCATTCTATGCAATTGTGCGAACAGTTGTCGAATTTGGGTGGAACTTATATCAAGTTCAAAATAATCATGCAGTTATTAACGATGATATTGAAGTCGAAGTATTGCAACCCCATAACCAAGATTAAATGATAAGAAAAAGGACGTTACCGAAGATAAAACTTCGATAACGTCCTTTTTTGGGTGCACTCTATCAAAACGTGCTCCAAGCCACAATCTCCTAAGCATATACGCAATAACTCAACGACTCAAAGCCCGAGTCATCGGTTATCGCTAGTATGCTACGGTGATTCTCATGGCTTGTCGCACTCTATCAAACGTGCTCGCACAACCAAATATCTCCGTCTAACCTTAAATCACTTACATGCAAAACCCGCATATTGCGTGATTTTTGTTAGTACTCGATATTTACCGATTGTGCTCGCACTCTATTAAACGTGCTCGCCTTAGCACCTTCCTGTGCCTAACTTCCAAATGATTAAAATACATAGCCCGTATTTCACCATTTGTTGTTAGTGCTCAGAAGCTCCCGCTAAGGCTCGCACTCTATAAAACAAATTTTTCAATCGCTTGCGCAACCCCATCCTCAGAATTAGGAGCGGTGATTTCATTGGCAGCGGCTTTGATATCATCAATGGCATTCCCCATCGCAACTCCAAGTCCAGCCCACTTAATCATGGTCATATCGTTACCTTGGTCACCTAAAGACATTACTTCGTCTTGTTTGATACCAAGTTTTTTACTTAAGGCGGCTAATGCATTCCCCTTAGAAGCGTCTTTGTTCATAAATTCTAAGAAGAACGGAGTTGAACGAACAATGTAGAACCGATCGTGGAATTCAGCCGGTACAGCATTTTCAATTCGATCAATAACTTCTTTTTCGTCAATCATCATTGCTTTTGAATAGTCTTTTTCAGCCATATCAGCAACAGGAACGTACTTGATTTGCATAAGGACTAAGAATGACTCTGCAATTGAGTATTTAGGAATTAATTGGTGAGCAGTGTAAATTAATTCTTCATCTTCAACGTGGAATTTAACATCCAAATCATGACTTAAAGCTTCGATATCACGGTAGTCAGCATAGCTAATCGTTTCCTTCGTCAAAACCTTACCACTAACGGTTTGGGCAAGGGCCCCGTTAAAAGTGATGACATATTGATCATCACCCGCTAACCCAAGGGCTTTGAGGTAAGGGGTTACACCAGTCAATGGGCGTCCGGTTGTTAGAACAACTTTAACTCCTTTGGCAGTGGCTGCTTGAATGGCGTCAATTGTTCGTTGGGTTAACTCATTGTTCTCATTCAAAAGGGTCCCGTCAATATCAATTGCAACTAATTTAATGCTCATTAAAAATCTCCTAGATTAAATTTTTGGTGCTTTAAGGTAATTATTATTTAAGTATTGTTGAAAGTCAACGTATATCCCACTAAATAAATCATCCGCAGGGTTTGATAACATTTCTTTTGGGAAAAAGAAGCGGCGATCACCAGCTTGTTTATCGGCCAAGGCTTGAATTAAATGACTTAAGGTTGATAATTCAACGGTCGTACCATCAGGATTAATTAATTCAATCTGCGTGAATGGCTTTTTACTATTCGGTTGATAAATTGCATAAGCCATGTCAAAACTATCATTTTCCGCCGTATAGTAATTCGTATTGAAGCCGGCTGTTTGAATTAAGTCTTTGACAACGGGAATATATTTATTGGATTCTGTTGTCAAAAGCACGGATTTCAATGGTTTACGATTCAAAAAGCGACTCGCTAAATCACTTAAAATTGGATCATCAACCGTTTGCCAAGCATTGAAATACGTCATTAAAGCGCCGTCATCAAGCATTAAGTAGTCATCTAGGGTACTTTGCCCACTGAAAAAAGGTAATAATGTGGCGGGAATAAATGAGCTATCAACGGCTTTATCAGTTAAGGACTTTGTATATAAATCCTTGGCCCGCCGTAGCAAGCTCGTTAAAATAACTTCCATTGCGCGGCTAACGGGGTGGAAATACACTTGTTGATACATTTGGTAACGACTAACTACGTAATCTTCAATCGCGTGCATTCCTGCAATTGAAAAGGCAATGCCGTCTTTGTAAGGCTTAATTAAGCGCATGATGCGAGAAAGATCAAAGGAACCATAACTAGCACCGGTGAAATACGCATCGCGGAGTAAGTAATCCATACGATCGGCATCGATTTGACTAGAAATAATTTGGACGACTTGGGGGTTGGGGTACGTTTTATTAATAACGGCTGCAACTTGACGAGGGAAGTCAGGTGAGACCTTCTTTAAAACATCGTTAATTTCCGTTCCTGGCGATGTAATGATTAATTGGGTATAACGCTCATGGTCGGTCTTAAAAATGTGCTCAAACGTGTGTGAGTAGGGTCCATGGCCTAGGTCGTGTAAGAGGGCGGCGATTAAAGTAATCATTTGCTCACTCGCATCCCATAAACCATCGCCAAGTTCTTGACTGGGATACGTTTGTTCCAGGTGATTGGTAATTTGGCGAGTAATTTCATAAACACCTAGTGAGTGCGTAAACCGTGAATGTTCTGCACCAGGGAAAACTAAGCTTGCGATGCCCAGTTGTTTAATGCGCCGTAACCGTTGAAATTCACTGGTATTAATCAAATCCAAAATAATTTGATGGTGGACATAGACATACGTGTGAATCGGATCACGTAAAACGGTTTCTTTACGTAGCTTTTGAGTTAAATATTGCTCCATTAGGTAGCCTTTCTAGTTGTTAAGGGCGCCAATCGCAGCTGATTGACGGCGTTGGAGACGATCGATATGGTGTTGCAAAGTCGCATTACTAATTAAAGTACGATCAAAAGGGGTCATCGGAAACCAATTGTGCGTTAAATTTTTAATCACAGTTACCCGTGAATAATTAGTATTTAAGGCCGCTAAAGTAGTCATTGAAGTTACCTGGACATCCGGATAGGGTGCGGTAATGACCGGGCTTTGTAGCCCAATCAGATACATTTGCCGAATGATTTCACAGCGATATGCTTGGTCACCAGCGATACTTAAATAAAACGATACCGCAATTTTATTTTGATAACGGTGTTGGGCCAAACCAGCAATTTTTTGCCCATTAACGCTAATATCATACGTTCCCGGACAATATGAAGTGGGCACCTCACCAGTTGTTAGCGTTAAATCTGGCAAAGTTTTTTGTAGTAAGGTGACCACAAGTTGGTAAGCAGCGTCAATTGAGAGCGGTTGTTCCGGTTGTTGGAAAATCAAGCTGGCATTTAAGATGTCAGCATCCCCAATTACGGCTAAACCACCGGCATTCCGGTTATACATGGTATAATCATTGGCAGCTAACCAAGCTATGGCGGCGGGAAAGTCAGGGAGCTGTTTATCACGCGGGCCTAACGCAACTTGTTTGGGCGTGGTCCAGATATGTAAAATCGCATTATCAGCATCAACATGCGAATACAGACTCTGATTATAAACACTACTCATAAATGGCACTTCATTGGTAAAGTCATTGTGTAAATATGTAATGGCTGAAAATGGCACTGACATTTGGCACCTCCACCGAACTTAAGCTTATTAGCTAAATATTAGTTTCTATAAGTACATTATAACTAATGTTTCGTATATAATAAAATAGACAGTAATGAAAGGGGTATAAAAATGGCCGAAAAGAGTGCCGGTATTCCGGTTAACGTAGAAATTAAGACACATATTGAACAAGAAGGAAAAGCTGAATCATTTTCATTCAATGAAGTGGGACAGTTTTTCAAAATGGGAGATAAGATTTATATTCGTTATCAAGAAACTAATCCGCTTGGTAAAATTCCCGTAACGGTTAAATTAGCTGGGGATGGGACCGCCCAATTACGGCGCCATGCCAGTTCTGATTTGCGGTTAGTATTTAATCCTAACGAGTTGGTAACCACTAAATATGTTACGCCGGCTGGATTAATGGATATCACGACCCGCACTAAAATGGTAAACTTTAGTTATCAAGATGCCCCTCTCTTAGGAGCGGCACAAATTGATTATGAATTGATTACTGGCGAAGAAGTTGTCGGACAATACAAGATTCGATTGCAATTTGTTCAATAAAAAGGTAAAATAGCAAGGATATTAAGACACTGAAAGGACGTGCTAATTTTGGAACTTACAAAATTTGATGGCCAAAATAAAGAAGAACTCTCATTGATCGAGGTTGCTCACGCAGTCTTAGCTGATCACGGCGAAAAGTTAGCCTTTGCTGACTTGGTAAATGAGGTTCAACAATTTTTAGGCAAGAGTGATGAAGAGATTCGTGAACGGTTGTCACAGTTTTATACTGATTTGAATGTCGATGGTAGTTTTATTTCCCTTGGAGATAATATGTGGGGACTTCGTTCATGGTATGCGATTGACTCAATTGATGAAGCCGTCCACTTAGATGATGAAGATGATGCGCCAGCACGTAAGAAGAAGCGTAAGAAGGTTAACGCCTTCCTTGATGATTCAGCTGACGATGATGACGTTATCGACTACAACGATGATGATCCAGAAGATGATGATTTTGGTGATATCGATGACGACGACGTTGACGATGACGAAGATGATGATGAAGAATTAAAGGCTGCTAACGACTTTGACGACGTCGATGACGAAGATGAAGACATGTTAGAAGACGGTATTGAAGGTCAATTATCTGAGTTAAGTGATGAAGAAGACGAAGAGTTTTCTGACGAAGAAAAATAATCACGTAAAAGCAGGTTAGGTGCTTGACTATCAGCGATGACTTGTGTAGTATATTTTAGGGCTCCTTACTAATGTAAGGGCTGTTCAGATAGTTATTAACTAGCTCCCAATTCAACTTGAGTTGGGAGCTTTTTTATTTTTAAATATTGTTTTCATGGGAACCAGAGGAGGATTTTTATTTTATGGCAACTAAGTACATTTTTGTTACCGGTGGTGTGGTGTCATCACTTGGAAAGGGAATTGTCGCAGCATCACTTGGACGACTTTTGAAAAACCGCGGATTTAAAATTGCGGTCCAAAAGTTTGATCCATACATTAATGTTGACCCTGGTACTATGAGCCCATACCAACACGGTGAAACTTTTGTTACCGATGATGGTTTGGAAACTGACCTTGACTTAGGTCACTACGAACGTTTTATTGATATTAACTTAAACAAATACTCAAACGTAACGACTGGACGGATTTACTCAGAAGTTTTGGCTAAAGAACGTCGTGGGGATTACCAAGGAGCTACGGTTCAAGTTATTCCACATATCACTGGTGCATTGAAAGAAAAAATGATGCGTGCCGCTCAAACAACGGATGCTGACATTGTGATTACTGAAGTTGGTGGTACGGTTGGTGATATTGAATCAATGCCATTCATGGAAGCATTGCGTCAAATGAAGTCTGAAGTTGGTTCAGAAAACGTCTTTTACATTCACACTTCATTGGTGCCTTACTTGAAGGCGGCCGGTGAAATGAAGACTAAGCCAACCCAACAATCAGTCCAACAATTACGTTCACTCGGAATTCAACCAGACATGCTTGTTTTACGGACTGAACAACCAATTTCAGACGGCATGCGTGAAAAGTTAGCCTTATTCACTGACGTTAAGCCAGAAGCTGTTATCGAATCAATGGACGTGGATTCATTGTACGAAATTCCATTGAACTTACAACGTCAAAAGATGGATGATGTGGTATTAGCTAAATTAGGTCTTGATGCACCAGAAGCTGACATGACTGAATGGCAAGCGCTTGTTGACCACGTTAAGAACTTGCACAAGACGGTTAATATTACCCTTGTTGGTAAGTATGCTGACTTGCAAGATGCGTACATCTCAGTTAACGAAGCTTTAAAGCACAGTGGTTACGCTGTTGATGCTGATGTTAACATCAAGCACATCAATGCCGAAACAGTTACTGCCGATAACTACGAAGAATTACTTGCTGATGCTGATGGGATTGTTGTGCCTGGTGGCTTTGGTCCGCGTGGGATCGAAGGTAAAATCTTGGCAATCAAGTACGCTCGTGAAAACAACGTCGCCTTCTTGGGAATTTGTTTAGGAATGCAACTTGCCTCAGTTGAATTTGCGCGTAACGTGCTTGGTCACACAAACGCTAACTCAACTGAACTTGATCCAGAAACAGATGCGCCAATCATTAGCTTGATGGCCGACCAAGAAGATGTTGAAAATCTTGGTGGAACTTTACGTTTAGGTCTTTACCCAGCCGTATTGAAAGCTGGTACTAAGACAGCTGCGGCTTACGGTAATGTTGAACAAATTCAAGAACGTCACCGTCACCGTTGGGAATTCAACAACGCCTACCGTCAAGAATTTGAAGACGCCGGCATGGTATTTTCAGGGGTGTCACCTGATAACCGTTTGATGGAAGTAATTGAGCTTCCTGATAAAGATTACTTCGTGGCAGCACAATACCACCCAGAATTATTATCACGTCCACAACACCCAGCACCATTGTTTGCGGCCTTTGTAGCGACTGCTTTACAACAACACGAAGCAAAATAGTTCAGTAAATAAATATACAGAAAAGCTGTTAGGAAATTTCATTTTCTAACAGCTTTTTTCTTTATTATTGAATTAAAATGACTAAACTTTTTTAATCATAAAAAAGTAATCATTTAGTTAAGTAATTTGATTTTGATGAAAAATATCTTAAACTAAAGGTTGTTCTATCAGTTAATTTCGTAAAAACTTAAAAACTATGGCATTATCATGAGAATGTTTACTTGCTAGTTGTTATTTTATGAAAATATATGTAAAATTTAGTAATATATGTAGCCACGCATATACGATGGATGGTGTGTATAAAATCAATCAACACACAATAATTAGCTTTTAAAGGTGTACAAATAAAATGACTAAAAAAATGATTATTAATGGTGGTCACCGGCTAGTAGGGGACGTCACAATCGGTGGCGCCAAAAACTCTACAGTGGCCTTGATTCCCGCAGCGATTTTAGCAGATACACCGGTACAATTTGACAGTGTGCCGGACATTGCCGATGTTTACAATTTACAAATTATTTTAGATTCAATGAATGTTGATTCTAAATTTGAACACAGTGTTTTAGATATTAACCCAACCGAAATTCAAGAAGCGGCCTTACCAAGTACGGCCATCAAGAGTTTACGGGCGTCATATTACTTTATGGGGGCCTTGCTTGGTCGTTTTGGTCGGGCAACAGTAACTTTCCCTGGTGGAGATAACATTGGTCCACGGCCAATTGATCAACACATTAAAGGGTTTAAAGCTTTGGGGGCTGAAGTTGAAGAAAAAGATGATACGATCTTTATCACAACAGGTCCTGAAGGTTTACATGGGGCCCGCATTTTCCTTGATTTAGTTTCAGTTGGAGCCACAATCAATATTATTTTGGCGGCAGTTAAAGCACCTGGTCAAACAATTATTGAAAATGCTGCGCGAGAACCAGAAATTATTGATATCGCAACTTTCTTGAATAACATGGGTGCCAAAATTCGCGGTGCTGGAACGGACGTAATTCGGATTGAAGGGGTCCCTTATTTGGCATCGCGTGCAACGCACACAATTATTCCTGACCGGATTGAAGCAGGAACGTACTTATCACTTGCAGCGGCTGTTGGTGATGGGATTACGGTTCACAATATCATTCCGGAACACTTAGAATCATTTACTTCAAAAATGATTGAAATGGGGGTTGACCTTAAAATTGATGAAGATCAAATTTACGTCCCTAAAACAGATACGTTTACACCAATAAGCGTTAAGACATCACCATATCCTGGTTTTGCCACGGATTTACAACAACCATTAACGGCGGCGTTGTTACTTGCCGGTGGTGAAAGTAAAATTATTGATACCATCTATCCAAAACGGGTTAAACACATCGTTGAATTACGTCGTTTAGGGGCTGATATTGCTTCTGAAGTTGAAGGTGTAATTACCGTCAATGAAAGCCGTAATTTAGTTGGTGGTTCTGTTAAAGCTGCTGAAATTCGCGCCGGAGCAGCCTTAATGATTGCCGGTTTATTAGCCGATGGTCAAACTGTTATTCATGGTGCTGACCACATTTTACGTGGTTACGATCGCGTTGTTTGGAAATTAACCCAATTAACGGCTGACGTTGAAATTATTGACGACGAAGATTAATAATTTTGACACCTGTAAATGGTTGTCGAAAATAGCGGAATATGGTAATATGTTAGAGTTAATGTTATAACATCGAGACTGACTCTGGTTCAGCGCATGAATCAGGGCATTAAGGAGAGCAAATTTATGAAACAAGGAATTCACCCAGAATACCACGAAGTTGTGTTTGTTGATTCAGTTACTGGCTTCATGTTTAAGTCAGGTTCAACTAAGACTACTGATCAAACTGTTGAGTTTGAAGGTGCTACTTACCCAATGATCCGTGTTGAAATCACTTCAGATTCACACCCATTCTACACTGGTAAGCAAAAGTTCACTCAAGCCGACGGTGCAGTCGACAAGTTCAACAAGAAATACGGTCTCAAGTAAGACCCAAAAGGCATGCGATTTATCGCGTGCCTTTTTTCTTTGCCGAAATTAACATAAAAAACCGACCACAATTGGCAATATAATTGTGGCCGGTATTTATTATTAAACTAATATGCAACTATTCAGCGTGCTTTGTGGCCATGACTTCTTGATATTTAGCAAATTTGGTGGCTTTGGTAGTAGTACTATCGGTCTTAGTTTTAGCAGCTTTTTCAAATTTAGTGAACGGTGTTTTTTCAACCGTGGCTTCTTTATCAAATTTTGGAGCTTTTTTTACTTTGAAATTATCTAATTTTTGATAATTTGCTTGATATTTTTGATTTGGCTTACGTAAATCACCAAGAATTTTTTTTATGGTTGTGACTGATAAACCATGGTGTTGCGCTTCTTGCGCCAAAATGAATTTATCACGCGTACCGTTTAAGTAGGCTGTGTAATCAGTTCGTATCATTTCAGCGAGTTCGGGTGAGTATTTCAAAGCACGGGTACGAACTTTGGGGGTGGCGGTGATTAAGAGGTCATCGTTAATTACTTGATTATTAGTAACAGTAACCATTTTATTGACCGCCGTTAAAAGTTGCTCAGCAGTTAAGTTGGTGTCGTTGAGGTTAAGGGTTAAAATCATTTTTTTCATTTTATATTCTTCCTTTCGATATTTGCTTCGGTGTTTTATATTTTAGCTTTGCTAGCAAGTTCATTATAATATATCGATATAATAAACACAAATATAAAATATCGATATTTTAAAAGACGATAAAATGGCGAAAAATAAAAATCCAGTCAGAAATTTATGCTGACTGGATTTTTATTTGATGTAGCTTGCATATATATATGGATTTGAAAAAATAATAATTAAAAAGTTATACACATGTGTATAACTTTTTAATTACATTGTTCAGAGAATAGTTCCGCCTAACTTCAAAACGCTAACATGCAAAGCCCGCATATTTCGGCTAAAACGTGCGAGCACAACCAAATATCTCCGTCTGCACTGAACCCCAAAAGTTGGACCGAATTTTATATTGTTTGTTGGGTGGCAAGTAGCCGGTATTTTACCGGACTCTTGCCACCCAATTTTGTTTTACTTCTACGATTATT
>NZ_CAKKNT010000025.1 GCF_918814755.1 Periweissella ghanensis
TTTTAGCCAATATAATATCGAAGCCCGTCGGGCCGTTAAGACAGTCACTGTTGATTTATTTACACCATATCGTAAGGCAATCCATGAACTGTTTCCTAACGCCGTAATTATCGCTGACCGTTTTCACGTAGTAACTCAGGCATACCAAGCTTTAAACACATTGCGCATTAAAGTAATGAAACAATTTAAAACTGATTCTCCTGAATACCGTCAGTTAAAAAGATTCCATCGCTTAATTTTAAAAGACAGCAATGACTTAAATTACGAAACCCGTACTAAACGTATCAACTATCGCTATGCCTACCTTAGCGATTCAGAAGTTGTTGATCGCATTCTCGCTTTATCACCTGAACTTCGTGTAGCCTATGAATTTTATCAAGATATCATCTACGCCCTTAAACAACGCGCCGGTGCTTATTTAGCAAATGTTCTTCACGATGGCACCAACTTACCACCACAAATGATGAAAGCTCGCCGGGCCATCCAAAAAGTTTACACCGAAATCCTCAACAGTTTTAAATACGGTTTTTCCAACGGGCCGGTTGAAGGTATGAATAATAAAATTAAAGTCATTAAAAGAATCGGCTATGGTTTTCGTAACTTCGAGAATTTCCGCCAACGAATTTTAATCGCATTTAAAAATTCATTTTTCGCTATGAATTACAAAAAAGCGACCAACTCGAATCTCGAGCTAGTCGCTTAAGCGAATAAACGAATTTATTCAATTTTTAGGTCCATCAGTACCATTTGACTTAGAACCTAATTTTTAAACGCAGACTTTAAAAAATTTAGATAATATTTTTGTTCAATTGATCGCAAATTAATAATCATAAATATTAAAATCGATACAATACTTGTTATAACAAGCAAGATAATAAATTTAAATATAGATATACTTGAATCCACATTCATAAGTCCACAAAAATAAATTAATCCGCATGTAATAATCATTACAAATGTAAACATAAGCGTCCTTATGTGATATTTAATCAAAGGACTTCGTAAACCATGCTGAAATAATACCTTTGGTTCCCACCATAAATTAACAGTGATGTTACTAACAATAGTTCCAATTAAGACAGCATTAACACCTAAGGTAGTAAATTTAATTAAAGCTAACCCTACAAAAAAATTTACACTCGCTTCTATTAATGACTTATATCTAATTGGATAGTACAAGCCATATGCATTTATAAAAGTTAAAGTAGGTAAACGTAATAAATTTATTGCAAAATTTATTACAATTACGAATACAGTTACATTGGGTAATGTGTAAGAAATCCCCAACCACAAAACTATAAATTTCTGTATTAGAACCAATGTATTTATTGACGTGAAGAAAATCAATGAAAATATTAAATATTGAAATTTATAAAAAACATCAACAGATCTTTGTTCGTCACTTGAAACACCTAGGTTACCAAACGTTGCAACCAATGCAGTTGCGCCTTGATTAATAACTGAATTTATTCCATTTATAAGTAAAGCATAATTTGAATATATACCAACAATCGACAAACCTAAAAATTTCGAAATTAAGATATTATCAGTACTAAATACAAAAATAAATCCAATTTTTGATGCAATCGTTCCTAAAATATTTTTCTTCAAATCGATCAAAATTTTTTCGGGTATTTTTTTACTTTTATTTATTTTTATTTCCTTAAATTTACTATCCGCTATTATAGTAATAATTGCATTGAACAAAATTGTAATTATAATCTGTATTATTAAAAATCCAATATAACTGCCCAAAAATTTCAACACTATTATCTGAAGAACAGTTTGAATTACAAAAAATAATAGATTATTTAAAATAACAACATAACTTAATTGATATGCGATTAATAAAGATTGCTTGTATGAAAATAAATAACCTATACTTGTATTCAATACAAATAAAATAAATAACATTTGCATATGCGGAATTTCTGTTCCACTTTTAACAAAAAAGGGTAAAAAGAACGAAAGAACTATTCCTAAAAATGTTATTAAAATACCAATGAATATATATAATTTTTTAAACATATTCATCAAAGAAGAAATAACATTATAATTATTTTCTGAAATTGGTTTGTAAAGTGCAAAAATTATTGCGCTTCCAATCCCTAAATCTGTAAATGAAAGAAAAGTTAGTAAATTAGAGAATAACCCATTAGCACCTGCCACTGACTTACCTAAAGTCATAATAAAAATATTTTGAATTACAAATCTTAATAATAATTGTACGATTTGAAAAACGACACTACTTGTTGCATTTAAAACTGAGGATTGTATTCTACTTTTCAAATAAAAGTCTCCATTAATAAATATTTTTTTTTGATTCTCTTCTATGCATCATTTCTTTTTTCACAAATGGAAATATTGCTAAACAATTTCCAACAGCATATGCTATTGGAAATTGTTGTTTAATTATTGATTTTGTAAAGTTTAAAGTCTCATTATTTAAAATTCTTAACCAAATGACACTTTTAATAATTAACGAAAAATTTGAATTCTTTGCATGTAATTCCTTTTTAAAATTAGCTAAAACAAATGCCATCGTAGCATACATTTCAATTTTAGACATTGTATTCTCACCTGTAATAAAAATTAGAGATCCAACATATTCAGAAAATTGAATGTTTTTATTAAAGAAATTTAGTGTCCAAAAGAGCCAATCTTCGTTATACTCAAGTTCTTCATTAAACAAAATAATATTTTTATCATTTTTAAATACTGGACTAGAAATACAAAATAAATTTCCTTTTAATAAATCTGTACTCTTTTTATCTTCAAATGATGTCACATTGCCTATTTTTTTATTTGCTTTAACATGCACAGCCTGATCTGCAAATAAATCAAGAGTTCCATCTAATTCGAATGCCTTCATTGACATTTTTAAATGATTTTTTTCAAACATATCATCAGCATCAAGAAATGCAATAAAATCTCCCTTTGCAGAATTTATGCCTAAGTTTCTTGCTTTACTTCTGCCTTTCTCACAATTTAAAATACGTATCTTGTCTGATTTGATATTATTCAAAATTTCTAAAGTCTTATCTGTTGATTCATTATCAATTATAAGTAATTCAAAATCTTGAAATGTTTGATCAAGAACAGAATTCACCGCTCTCTCAATTGTTTTTTGACCATTATAAACTGGTATTATTACAGATATTTTTTCCATTAATTTTTCTTTACTCACTTGAATTATCTACTTTAGTCAAAGATTTAATCATTACTCTCAAAATTAAAAGACCCATCACTAACCTGTCATTAATCTTCTTAAATAAACTTTGTTTTTTATTATATGTGACATTAGATTCTAGTCTTCTATGATAAAGAATACCACTAGGTTCGTATTGAATATTTTTATTCAATAGTTCCATGTTCAACCCTATCCACTGATCATGCATAATTATAGAATTTGGAAACGGCAAAGCCTTCATTAACTCTGACTTTTTAATTGCCATAGTGGCACCAATATACGTGTTTTTGTATAAATTTCTTATCAATCCTCTTTGAAAAGTAGGATCAGCTAGTATTCCCTTTAACGGATTCAAATTGGAATCAACTGCTATACTTTTTGAAATAACTAAATCAGCATTATTATTAAATGCTTTTATCAAACTATTGATTCTTTCAGAACCCCAAATATCATCTTGGTCAGAAAAAATGATAACATCGCCATTACTATTATTAATAGCATTTTCGAAATTTTTAATTAATCCCTTACGAGGGCCTTGAATTATTTTAATTCTACTATCTTTAAAATTTCGGATAATTTCAATCGTAGAATCAGTTGAACCATCATCTGATACAATTATTTCATCTTCAAAATTAATTTGGCTAATTATTGATGAAATTTGCTCTTTGATATAATTCTCACCATTATAGGATGCTATTAAAACTGATAATCTCACATCATTACCTCATAAAAAAAGAAAAAGTTTTGTATTTAACATTTAGTTTGATTGATCTATATAAAATTTTAATGAACGAGTAAATATTCCCGAATGGAAATTCATTACAAAACACTTTAAAATCTTTCTTATAAATTTTAAATCTAAACAAAGCAGCATCCTTACTTTGTAATTCAAAACTAGAAAATTGCTGTTCAATAACTAGTTCTTTTAAGTATTCTATACTGTAAGATTCTTTTGCAAATCGATTCATTAAATCATGATCAATGTAATCTAAAAATAATGCATCATTATATAGGCCGATTTCCAATAAAGCTTTCTTTCTAATAATCATTCCAGAATTTATAGCTGTAATTGTCCTAAATTCATTATAGTTAAGTACCATTGGTCCTACTAAACTACAAGGTGATATAATTTTCTCATTCGCACGTATTTGCGGAATTAAAATGTCTACTTTTTCTGAAATATTTTTTAAATTAATTTTTTCAAAAAAATCATCATTTATTTTTGTATCTTGATCCCACATAATGAGCCACTCTGTATCTATCATACTAACAGCTGTATTATAAGCACTTGCAAGGCCTTTATTTCCGTTCATAGAATGGTATCCAATATTTTGATATGTACAAAATTCTTGATTACGTTCTAAAATCGGTTGTTTATTAGAATTATCTATAATTAAAATATTACTTTCATGTTTCATCAATGTCGTTACAGCAATTGAATTCTCAATTAATTGATTATAGAAAACTATTATGTGTGTATCTAATATAACTTCCACCCCCATTTATTCATAAATTTAATTAAGCTCATTATATTTATGTATACAAACTTAATTTTCTTTTTATTATCGCGTTGCCACTGATGCGTTACGTAACTAAAAGGGAAAAAAATTGTTTTTGCAACTTTTTTAGTTTTTTTAGTAATATCGGAATCTTCATAATACATAAAATATCTAGGATCAAATCCATTAATTTGTTGAAATACGTTGGATCTAAAAACCATAAAACAACCAGTTGCATTTTGTGTTTCCATGATTTTGTTATAACCAGACTCTAAGTTTATAAATTTATTTTGTCTTTTCTTAAATAAATTTTTTCCCATAAAACGAATTGATGCATCAAAAACCGTCGGTTCATTACGCAGTAATAATTGAACCGAGCCGTCTTGATTTCTTATTTGAGGTGTTAATAGTCCAACATCTTTATTTTTTTCAAGAAAGTCTAACATATTATTTAAATTATCTTTTTCATTAGGCAAGATAATATCAGGGTTTACAATAAAATGATAATCTGATTCAAGTAGCCCTAAAACCAAATTATGCCCGTGTCCAAATCCTAAATTTGCAGATTTTAAAAGTTTAATTCTGTCATTATTTCCTATTAATTCGTTAACTTCTAAAACTGTAGCGTCAATTGACCCATTATCAATGACATAAATTACATAATCATAATCACGTACTACATCATTAATGTTGTTTATAATTTTTCTTATTTCATTTTGATTATTATAAGTAACAATAGAAAAAGATAGCTTCAATTTATTTAACACAATAAGTAATTTCCTCCCATTTAATAAATGAATTACTTTTGCTCATATGATTTTTCAACATTCTTTTTCTTATCAATCCACCATGCACCATTTTCTTGATACCATTTAATAGTATCAGCCATCCCAGCTTCAAAGTTGGTGTACTTTGGCTCCCAACCAAGCTCTTCTCGAAGCTTGGTTGAATCAATTGCATATCGCAAATCGTGACCCGGTCGATCTGCGACAAAATCATAAGCATCTTTTGGTTGGCCCATTTGTTCTAAAATAAGTTCTAGAACTTCTTTATTGTTCTTCTCGCAGTCAGCACCAATCAAGTAGGTTTCACCAATTCGGCCCTTAGTTAAAATTGCCCAAACACCTGATGAGTGGTCATTAGTATGAATCCAATCTCGCACATTTTTACCTTCACCGTATAGTTTAGGCTTAATTCCACTCAAAATATTAGTAATTTGACGTGGAATAAATTTTTCAATATGTTGATATGGGCCATAGTTATTTGAACAATTTGAAATTGTTGCTTGTAATCCAAATGAACGTACCCATGCACGAACAAGTAAATCAGAACCAGCTTTAGTTGATGAATATGGACTTGAAGGATTGTAGCGGGTTTCCGCAGTAAATTTTTCACCTTCACCTTCGCCATGACCAGGTAAATCTTCACGTAACGGTAAATCACCATATACTTCATCAGTTGAAACATGGTGGTAGCGAACGCCATATTTACGTGCAGCTTCTAACAACGTATATGTTCCAATAAGGTTAGTTTGAATAAATGGTGACGGATCCTTTAAAGAATTATCGTTGTGACTTTCGGCAGCATAGTGCACAATTGCATCAGCATCTTTCACTAACGAATCAACTAAAGTCGCATCACAAATATCACCCACAACTAATTTTACGCGATCTTTTGGTAATCCAGCTAAATTAGCTTCATTACCGGCATAGGTCAATTTATCAAGAACCGTAACGTGAACTTCTGGATGGTTATTCACAACATAATGAACAAAATTTGAACCAATAAACCCAGCACCACCAGTTACAATAATATTTTTAAAATTCATAATTTCTCCTAATTTTAACAATTTTACTTTTATCTGATAATTCACTAAATCTGTCAATAGAAATAGCTACTAATAAAAAACATCCGATTCCAATTGGATTTGTAATAAATGGATTTACTGTTGATGCAGTTATTATGACAATTAGTCCCAAAATATTACCTTTGGACATATCCTTAAATCGATCATTCAATTTAAAAAAAGTGTTGTATGGGCTAATTAAAATTGATGCAAAAAAAGAAAATCCAATAAGTCCAGTATTCATTATTACCTGTAAAAATGATAATTCAAATTGTGTTTGATTTCTTATTCCTACTGGGGAATTAATAGTCAACGTTTCTCCAAACCCACTACCAAATATTGGGTGCAACTGAATTTGACTTAATAAAACAAATAACTGTGTTGTTTTTTGTTGTCTGCTAAAATCTGTTGAACTCAATCTATTTTGAAAAATTTTTAAAATATCAAAATGAATTAACAATATGCCAGCAATACTTACGCCAAGAACTATTATCACAAATTGTAAATTTAATTTTTTTAAGTATGGGAGAAGCAAAAATATCATAGCGATTCCAATACCAATCCAAATTCCAATAGTAATGGATGCGATACTTGCTAATAATCCTGCTATTGCATATATACAATTTTTAAATTTAAATCCATTTGATAACAAAATATCCATTTGTCGTATAAAGAAAAACCCAAATATTGGGGAAACTTTAAAGAAAACGCGTGGAGATCCATTAACGAAATCAACTAATCCCAAACTATATTTAGTTAAAATAGTAGTTAAATTTGCATAAGCTGATAAATTAAATATGAGCATATACAAAAAGCATGCTATAACAATTAAACTACATAGAAATGAAAAAAAATCAAATATCTTCCAAGTGAACTTAATCATATCCTCTGAATTTATTATTAAATATATTGGAAAAAAAAGAATTAAATACACATATCCTTGATAACTTAATAAAATATTACTAAGGGAATTTCCATTTAATATACCTACAT
Organism: Periweissella ghanensis; assembly: GCF_918814755.1. Taxonomy (GTDB): domain Bacteria; phylum Bacillota; class Bacilli; order Lactobacillales; family Lactobacillaceae; genus Periweissella; species Periweissella ghanensis. The sequence goes on from NZ_CAKKNT010000025.1 coordinate 7,529, forward strand.
ATATTGGAAAAAATAAGTACATTAAAAAAAATAATATAGTAACTTCATGCTTAGTTATCAACCATGTATTATTTACTATTGCAAAAAGAAAATATGAAAGTAATAAAATTACGAATATCACATATCTTTCACTAATTGGGCCAAAAGTTATTAGTCTTCCTGCTCCGCACATTATTAAATCAAAAATAAATATTAAGATAATAACTCTATTTATAGAAATCTTTTTAATCTTACAGTACCTCCAAGTTTGTTACATAATTTACCTAAATTTCACCATATATAAAGTTGTTTTCTGCATCATTAAAACTTGGATGTCTTTTATCTTTATCCGACATGATTAAATGTTGCATAGATATTGGCCATGTGATGTCAATTTGTGGATCATCAAAGGCAATTCCACGGTCGGCTTTTGGTTCGTAATAACCATCTACTTTATACAAGAAATTTACGTTTGGTGTTAACGTAATAAATCCATGTGCAAATCCACGTGGTACAAGTAATTGACGATGGTTATATTCACTTAAAAGATAACCTTCCCATTCACCATAAGTTGGTGAGCCCTTACGCATATCGACTAAAACATCCCAAACTACCCCAGTGGCAACACGCACTAATTTAGTTTGTGTATATGGTGCTAATTGATAGTGCAATCCACGAAGAACACCTGCTTCTGCAGATAAAGAGTGATTATCCTGATTAAAATCAAAATCAATTCCAATTTCTTCAAACTTATTACGTGTATATGCTTCAGTAAAAAAACCACGATTATCACCGAAAACATCCGTTTCAATTAGTTTAACATCTTGTAACTTTGTAGGTAAAATCTTAACCATTTCTTCTTTCCTCCGTAACTAGACGTAATAAGTATTGTCCGTAATCGTTCTTTTTCAAAGGTTGCGCGAGACTTTCTAATTCGTCTACTGAAATGTAACCCATCCGATAGGCAATTTCTTCTAGACAAGCAACTTTTAAATTTTGTTGCTTTTGAATTGTTGCTATAAAACTTGACGCTTCTAATAGAGAATCATGCGTTCCTGTATCAAGCCATGCAAATCCTCGCCCCATAACTTGTACATCCAATTGGCCACGCCGAAGGTATTCGGCATTAATATCTGAAATTTCCAATTCACCGCGGGGTGATGGTTCAAGATTTTTAGCAATTTCAACAACATCATTATCATAGAAATATAGACCAGTTACAGCATAATTACTTTTTGGTGCTGCCGGCTTTTCAACAATTGAAAGTGCCTTACCTTGATTGTCGAATTCAACAACTCCAAAGCGTTCAGGATCTTTTACTTGATAACCAAAAACCGTTGCACCTTGTTTATTCAAAGATGCTTCTTGTAATAGGTTTGATAATCCAGCTCCATAGAAGATATTATCACCAAGAACAAGTGAAACACTATCATCGCCTATGAATTCTGCACCTAAAATAAACGCTTCAGCTAAACCATTAGGTTCTTCTTGAATTTTATAACTAATGTTTAAACCTAATTCATTTCCATTACCAAATAATTCTTCAAATTGAGGCGTGAATTCCGGGGTTGATATTATTAAAATATCCTGTATTCCAGCCAACATTAAAACGGACAATGGATAATAGATCATTGGCTTATCATAGATTGGAACTAATTGTTTACTTGTGGCTTTAGTGATCGGGTACAAACGTGTACCTGAACCACCAGCTAAGATAATGCCTTTCATATTTATATTTTCCTTTAATTATTTACTATTTTCGTTACCGTAGCCATAGCCATAGCCATAGCCGTAGCCAGCTACTTCTTTCTGAGTTCCACGAGCAACAACCCCTAAAATGTTACCTTCAACGTGCTGAATTAATTCAATCGCTCGCTTTGTAGTTGTTTTCTGAGTTTTTCCATAGCGTACTACCAATACAGTCCCATCAACCTTTGTAGCAAGAATCTGCCCATCAGTAACTAAATTTACAGGTGCCGTATCAATAATTAGCAAATCATATTTTTCTTCAGCCCATTTGATTAAATTTTCCATCTGTTTACTGCCTAAAAGTTCAGCCGGATTTGGCGGAACAATTCCACTAACTAAAACATCTAAATTTCCTACAACAGTGTGTCTAATTGCAGTTTCGACTGAACCTTGGCCAGATAGAATACTTGTTAAACCTTCGTTATTAGGCAAATTGAATGTTGAATGGAGTGTTGGACGGCGTAAATCAGCATCCATGAACAAGACACGCTTACCTGATTGTGCCCATGCAATTGCCAAATTGGCACTCACCGTTGATTTCCCATCTGAAATTTCGGGTGATGTAATCACAATTGACTTTAATTTATTTTTAGCTACCCCTGCAAATTCGATATTAGTTTTAATCATCCGAATCTGTTCAGCAACGATACTTTTAGAATCGACTAGATTTACTAAACGCACACCATTCTTTTGAGTATACTGATCAATTTTATTTAAATCTTTTTTCTTAAATAATACCATTTCTATTACCTCTATACTCGACGACGATGCATGTTTTTATCATCATTATTTTTTTGTACACTTTTTTGATTAACATAATCCTGATATGTCTTCACATTTCCAACCAAGTACATGGTTCCCAAATCATTAATTTCTAACTCATCTTTAAGGAAATCAAGTGATTTGATTGTCCGATCGGTTAAATCACGAATCACAACAATACCTAATGCAACAATAATACCCAACAACAAGCCGGCAAGTGTTATTAATTTAACATTAGGTGATACTGGAATTTTATTTGCATTTGCTGCGGAAACGACATTGACATTTTTAACATTCATTAATTTAACAATTTTAACTTTGAATACTTTAGCAATTTCATTGGCAATGTCGGCTGCTTGCTGGGCATTTGTACTTTTAACCATAATATTGAATACTTGCGAATTGGCATCATTTGTAATGTTAATCATCTTAGCTAGTGTACTTGCTTTAATATTGTATTTAGCTGGTTGATACTTATAAGTTGCTAGCACTGCCTTTTGTACGACTACTTCTTCACCTAAACGATTAATCCGTGTAATAGCTTTTTTAGCTGGTGTAACTTGAATCTTTTGATTGGTAGACAGATTCCGAGCAACATCATTTAAAATAATTGGTTGTGTCACAATATTTTTATACGTACTAATTAGTTGAACATCTGCTTGCTGGTTAGCAAATTGTACATTCGGATTATTATTGTCATTTGCACTATTAACTAATAGAGAAACAGTTGCCGCATATTTCTTTGTAACCACGTATTTACTAACCACAAATGAACTTCCAGCACCAATTACCGCCAAAATAATGATAAAAATCCAATGTTGTATAACTAACTTCCATAATTTCTGTAAATCAATAACATTTTCCATCGTGTTGATATTTCCTCAATCTATTGTTGTAGTGCCTTAGCAATTTCTGCGGCGACACGATTTTTTTCTTCGTTTGATACAACTTCATATGATTGGCCATTAATCATTTGGCCTTGACCTTGTAAATGATCTTGAGTTACGTGTTTACTTGCATCACGGTAGTTAAGAATTAAATCTTCCAATTGATTAAATTGTAAATCCGTTTGGACGTTTTTAGTAAACATTCCAAGTAGCTTAGTATCAGCTAAATTACTTGGTTTTTTTAGTTCATTAATCAACGCCATGATTACTAACCGTTGGCGATTTTGACGTCCATAATCACCAAGCGGATCTTCATGGCGCATCCGTGAGAACTGGAGTGCTTTATTCCCATCCATATGGTATGTCTGGCCCTTATTAAATGAATAACCCGCAAAATTAAAGGTTAATGGTGAAGTAACATCAACGCCACCAACTTGATCAATTACTTTCTCCAAGCCACCCATGTTAATAAGCACATAAAAATCAATCGGATTACCAATTAGGTTCTGAACCGTTGCCATCGCTGCACCCGCTGAGCCATAGGCATAAGCTGCATTAATTTTAGCGGGACTAAATTCTGGATAACCAGCTATATTGGTACGAGTATCCCGGGCAATGCTAGTAATCGTCGTTAATTGCTTGGCGGGATTCAAAGTTAAAACCATCATGCTGTCTGTTCGGCCTTTGTAGTCTCTACCAAGCGCTCCAGTATCGGTCCCTAATAGTAATATTGAAATTGGCTGCTTATTGTCAATTATTGAACCGGAATTACGCAACTTTTTTCCGTGAGATGGCACATAGCTAGCCTCAAACAAACTACGCGCATTATGGTAATAGACCGCAAAGGCCCCACCAGCAATAACTAAAATTGTCACAATAATAGCTGAAATAATTTTTAAAGCTTTATGTTTTGTATGGTGCTTATGGTGCTTATGCACATTTTTTACGTCTTGCATAATTTCCCCTTTAATATTTTGCGAATAATTTCCGCTTTTTTATCGGCGTTTCATCAAAACGGATTATTGAATCACCATTAACCACCGCTTTAGCATTTTGGTGAAAAGCTTTAACATGTTGATAATCAGTTAAGCGTCCCAAAATTGAAAAGGCACCAGTCATTTCATACTTACGGCCAGGTAAGTAGTGTGCATCAGAGGCAATTAAGTGCGTTAATCCATTTTGGATGATATCCTGACTGAAAGCTTGGACCGCTTTGCCAAATGTTCCCACTAAACTACTTGCAGTTATCTGTGAAATCGCACCTTGATTAACTAACTCAAAGAGTATTTCTGGATGTGCCATTAAGGCGGTGTTTCGTTCTGGGTGGACTATAATAGGTGTCACGCCCATTTGTAAAATTCTAAATACCAAATCTTTGGTGAAACTTGGCACTGAATTATCAGGAAATTCCAATAAAAAATACCGTGTATCTTCATCAGTACCGACAATTTCACCTTCTCCTAAGTCCGTTATTATCTCACTATTTATTCGAACTTCTTGTGATGGAAATACTTTTAACGGAATATTTTCTTCGTCCAGCAGCGTTTGAAATTCATCAGTTAACTTGATTACTTCTGGCCCTGGATTAATATATTTTCCATTCTGATGATGCGGGGTCATTAATGCAACTTCAATACCATCACTGACTGCTTGTCGTGCTAATTCTATTGATGCATCCCAACTTGGACTTCCATCATCGATTCCTGGAAGTAGATGGCTATGTATATCTATCATCGTATATTACCTATTTATTTTCGTTATCCATAAACTCTTCTAAAGCCTCTTGCCACGTTGGAATATTAAATCCAGTTGCCTTAGCTTTAGCTAAACTCATTACAGAATCTTTAGGCCGATAAGCTTTTTGTGGAAATTCAGCAGATGTTATTGGTGCAACTTCCACATCAACGTCCTTCAAAATTTCTTGGGCAAATTCAAACCATGAAGCGGAATTATCGTTGCTTAAATGATATGTACCATAGGCTGCTTCAACTTGAATTAAGTGCAACATAAATTGTGCAAGGGTTTTAGTCCAAGTAGGTCGACCAATTTGATCATCAACAATTGTTAAGCGTTTGTGTTGTTTAGCCAAACGTTGCATTGTATACACAAAATTATTACCATATTCACCAAATACCCAACTTGTTCGGACAATATAAGCATCAATATTAGCATTTAAAATTGCAAATTCACCAGCTAACTTTGCACGCCCGTATTCATTTTGTGGTTTAACCAACGCATCCTCGGTGTATTCATCACTTGATGTACCATCAAATACATAATCAGTCGAAACATAAACTAATTTTGCATTAATTGCTTGGCTAATTTTAACTAAATTTTGTGTCCCCACCGCATTAACTTGCCAATTTAGGACCTTACCATCATCTTCTGCTAAATCAACTTTAGTGTAAGCCGCCGCATCAAGAATTACATCTGGTTGTTCTTTTTGTGCTGTAGCAAGTAATAATTCTAAATTAGTAATATCTAATTCTTGAGATGTATATGCCTTAACATCTAAACCGTTTTCTTTAGTTAAGTGAACTAATTCTTGTCCTAGCTGGCCACTAGCACCTAAAATCCAATATTTCATATCTATCACCCTTTTATTTTTTCTTCAACAATTCCATCACGTTTAATAACCGAAATAATCGTTTTAATAAAAATACCAACATCTAAACCCATTCGAAGATTATTAACATACGTTTCATCCCAGTTAGATTTAGTGATATCATCCATATCATCACGTCCATTAATTTGTGCTAAGCCTGTAATTCCAGGCCGTACAGTATCAGCACCCTTTTGATGACGTAATTCAATTAAGTGTGCTTCTTTCAGAATTACCGGTCGGGGACCAATTACACTCATATCACCTTTTAAGACATTAAAGAGCTGTGGTAATTCATCGATTGATAATTTACGGATAAACTTACCAACAGTCGTGTTATAGTCCATCCCATTTAAATCATTCGAAGCAACTTCAGGTGTTTCAACCCGCATTGATCTAAACTTGTATAATTCAAATGGTTGCGCATTAATTCCTGCACGTTGTTGCCGAAAAATAATCGGTCCCCGTGAATTTACTTTAATTGCAATTGCCGTAATTACAAATATTGGTGAAGTTATAATTAACAAAATAACTGCGAATAAAATATCTGCAATTCTCTTTCCAATTTTGTTATACATAAATTTCTAATCCTTATAATTGTTTAATTCTTATGAATACCTTAAAAAATTGCCACTTTTCACTTTACCATTAAACTTAAAAAAAATAAATAACTCTAAGCCTTTTAGTATATATTTAATATTTGTATGCTTTTTTAATCATTAAATAAAATAAATAAAGCGAACCGTCGAATAATCGACCGTTCGCTTTATTTATTTTATTTTCAAAGCTATTGCTTCATATGGGCGTAATTGGTAATCAGTTGTAACAGTTGTATCCGCATAACTACTAATTACTAGTTCACCATCTGCAAATTCACCGAGATCAATTTGCGTTGGTGCTTCACCAAAGTGTGCCACCATCAAAAGTTTTTGGCCGTTTAATTCACGAACAAAGGCAAAGACTTCCGGCACATCTGTATATGCAGCCGTATATCCACCATCAGCAATTACTGTTTCGGTCTTGCGTAGTTGAATTAATTTTTGATAAAACACATATAAGTTAGCGTCTTTAGCCAATTCTGTTGCTACATTCACATCCGAATACTCAGCTAGTCCTAACCAAGGTGTGCCAGTAGTGAAGCCTGCGTTGGTGGAATTATCCCACTGCATTGGTGTGCGGGCATTATCACGGGCTTTGGTCTTCACAATTGCAAAGGCTTCCGCAGACGTTTGGCCTTGATCCAATAACATTTGATAAGCATTATGCGCTTCGATATCGTTGTATTGTTCAATACTTGTAAATTCAGGATCACGCATACCAATTTCTTCACCCATATAGATGTATGGCACGCCCCGATTTAAGTGCACGACCATCGCCAGTAAACGCGCTCCTTCATCGTAAAACTTCGGATTTAAAATAAAGCGATTTAAACCGCGGGGTTGATCGTGGTTATTCCAAAACCAAGCTGGCATCCCCCCACCGACGGCCATACCGGTACCCCATTCATGGAGCAAATTCCGCAAAGCTGTAAAATCATATGGAATTTTAGTCCATTTTTCACCATTTTCGTAATCAACTTTTAGGTGGTGGAAACTAAATGACATTGATAATTCATGCCGGTCGGGCCGCGTGTATAAATTAGCGTTTTCAATCGTGGTTGAACTCAATTCCCCAACGGTAATCACGTTTTCATATTTACCAAAGGTCGCCTCATTCAATTCCCGAATGTAATCATGCACAATTGGTTTATCCGTATACATTAATTTTTCATTTGTACCCGCCGGTGCATCTAATAATTCTGGATCTTTACCAATGACGTTAATCACATCAAAGCGGAAACCGCGCACCCCTTTAGCTAACCAGAAATCCAAAACATCTTTGAGTTCGGCAACAACAGCAGGATTACGCCAGTTTAAATCGGCTTGCGTTGGGTCGTACAAGTGTAAGAAATCAAATTTAGTATCACCAAATGGGGCCCAAGCTGAACCACCAAATTTAGATTGCCAGTGATTAGGATGACTACCATCCGCGTGGCGTTCACGTAATAAGAAGTAATCTTGGTATTGTTGATCACCTGCTAGTGCCTTTTGAAACCATGCATGGTCGGTTGAAACGTGGTTAAAGACCATATCGATAATCACATTAATATTAAGTTTTTGTGCTTCGGCAACCAAGGTTTCAAAATCATCCATCGTCCCAAATAAAGGATCAACGGCACAATAATCACTAATATCGTACCCATTATCATTTTGAGGGGATGGATAGAATGGGTTCAACCAGATGAAATCAACCCCTAATTCAGCTAAGTAAGGCAATTTTTCAATAATTCCGGGTAAATCACCGACACCATCTCCGTTAGAGTCCTTAAATGACTTCGGATAGATTTGATATACAACTTGTTTGGTTAAATCTAACATATGCTAATTCTCCTCATGCAGCGTGTAAAAATTTATTGAACAGCTTCTTTAAAGACGTTCTTCTTTGCAACCGTCTTGGTTTTCTTATCAAGGTCTTTATCACTAAAGCCAAAGAAGTATGTGCAAAGGAAACCAACTAAAATGGTCGCAATTGATGCAATCACAAAGATTAATAAGTTGTGCGGATTATCTTTTGATGAAGCAAATGATGGGAAACCGACTAGTGATCCAGTAAATCCGTACATGTGTAAGTGGAAGAGACCGGCAATTAAACCACCCACGGCCCCACCAATATTGGCTGTCCAGAAAACTTTACCGTATTTCAAGTTAATCCCATACATTGCGGGTTCAGTAATCCCGGCAAAGGCTGATAAAGTACCAGCTCCGGCAAGTCCTTTGAGGTTGGCGTTCTTAGTCTTGAAGAAGACCGCAAGGGCACCGGCACCTTGAGCAATCATTGTGAAATTAACCAAAGCGTTCAATGGTGATTGGCCTTGTTGGGCAATTTCATTGGCAATCAAAGGCACAACCATCCAGTGTAACCCAAAGATAACTAAACATTGGTACAAACCACCAATAATTAAACCTGATAAGGCATAGTTCCAGTTGATCAAGGCGTTAACGGCAACTGAAATTCCTGATGAAAGCAAGGTAATCACTGGTCCCATGATAACAAGTACAACTGAACCAACGATGAAGATTGTAAATAATGGTTGGAAAATTGAGCGAATGGCAACTGGTAAGTGTTTTTTGAAGAAGTTACCAACCGGACGGGCTAACCATGCCGCAAAGATAATTGGAAAAATCGTGTAAGCATAGTTAGGGACGGTAATTGGTAAACCAAAGAATGAAGCATTAATTGGCATCCCTAAGAAGTGGGCTGTTGCTTTACCAGTAGCAATAGCAACAACTTCAGGTTTAATAAGTAAGGCCCCAATTGCCGCTACGGTCAATGGATCTGACTTCATGTGTTGCGCGGCGGTAAAACCAACTAGCACTGGTAAGAAGTAGAACGGTGCCATCGCCATTGATTGGACTAATGTAAAGGTTGTTGAAGTTGGTGAGACCCAACCAAGCAATTTAGGATCTGACAAAATCGTCAAGAACCCATTTAACATCCCACCAGCAGCTAACAAACCAATGACGGGAATCATTGAACCAGTGATCGTCCCAATTAAAACTTTAAAGCCATACGCAATCCAGCCAAAAATATTTGTTGGCTTGTTGCTACCGTTATCACCTTCAGTTTCAGCAGTCGCAGCTTCGGTTGCTTCCGTATCGACCACGCGATCTCCTAATTGGGCAATCACTTCATCATAGACATCTGCCACAGCCGGGCCGATAACCACTTGATATTGACCTAAACCTTTGTTGTAAAGTGAACCGGCAACTCCTGCCATATCTTCAAAAGCGGCGTCGTTAGCTTTCTTTTCGTCCTTTAGGTAAAACCGTAACCGGGTGATACAGTGGATAACTTTGTCCACGTTACTAGCACCACCAACATTTTCAATAATGTTACTTGCAAGATCTTTGTAATCTGCCATTAGCCATTCCCCTTTTATTTAACGTTGGCATTACCGATGGTTTCACCGGCGGTTACCGTTTGGTATTTAACATCAAAATCTGCTAATACTTCATTCGTATTAGTGAAAATAATCATTGTCGTTGTTTCTAAGCCAGCTGCTTGAACGGCGGCCCAATCAACAGTTACTAGTGGTGTGCCCCCTTCAACGATGTCCCCAGCTTTAACCAATGACTTAAATGGCGCACCATTTAAAGTCACCGTATCAAGACCAAGGTGCACTAAGACTTCTAACCCATCGGCGCGTTTTAAACCAATCACGTGACCTTCAATCATCGTAACTTCAGCGGCAACTGGTGCGACCACTTGACTACCAGTTGGGGTAATCGCAAAGCCTTCACCCATCATTTTTTTCGCAAATACAGGATCTGAAACGGATGATAATTCAATTGTTTGTCCATCTAATGGGGCATATAACTTAGTATCTTCAACAAGGGGTGCTTTTTTCTTTCCAATTCCAAACATAATAAATCTCCTGAATAATTTCAAAATAACTTGTACGTACAACTTTTATATACTTAATATAACATCATTTTTGATTTTTGCAAGCGTTTTCATTTTATTTTTCGCATTTTTTGTTAACGCTTACATTTAACGTATAATTTATCATTTAGGCTACAAAAAAACGCCTGAAAGATTTTCTTCCACACGTTTTCAGTATTACTTTATTTAGCTGCTTTACGTTGCTTTAAAAAGACCACGACATCTTTACCTGCTAGTGCGAGGGTTATGATAAAGAACATAATCAATAACGTAAACATTAACATCTGGTTTTGTAAATGCAATGTTGCATACATTAATGCCGTAATTACTAAATGAATCGTTAATGGGACCCATTTAACATTAATGGTCACAAAGGCTTTCGTTTGCTTCAATCGAATAATCATCACGGCTAAGAAACCTAATGCGCTACCTAACCCAGCCCCATTTAAACCAATTAACGGAATCAATACCGCATTAAATGCGATATTGGTTAACATCCCATAAATCGTGGTTGAAAATAGTTTCGTGGTCATTTTAGCGGCAATATACGTACTACCCAAGAACCCTGACAGATTTGAAAAAATCATTGCCAACATTAAGAATGGTACGAATTCCCAAGCTGAATAGAAGTTAGGTGCTACTAACACATGCATCAATGGCTTTAAGATTAATAATAAGCCGGCCATCCCTAAAAATGAAAAATGAATCAAATTGTTAAAAATCATACTATAGAACGTCGAGTTACTTTGTGATTCGTATTCATCAACCGCTGAAATTTGCCATGCTTGATTAAAGACCGTAAAGAAAATCGTTAAAATCGATGGAATTTTATTAGCGACGGCATAAATCCCATTAGCTGATGCACCTAAGAAGAATAAAATAAAGAATCGATTAGCATCATTAGTAAACCACCATGCAAATGCATTGGGAATCATTGGAACACTATAACGTAAAAGCATCATCGCATTAGTTTTTGATACTAAGCCAAAATCAATATATTGCCATGGTTTAACAACTGCCACGATTAAGATCAATGTACCGAGTTGCGCCCCGGCCATCCCATATAGATAGCCGTTAATTCCTAATTTAAAATACCAAATAAACATGATATTCAAAATTGCTGACAGTGACGTTCCGACAATTCCAGTAACTGCAAATAATTTAACGTATCCAATACCACGTACAAAGTACTGTAGAAATGAACTCGTAACACTCAATATCAGTAAAATTGCTAATAAGAAGCCATATTGATAGCCAACAATTTGGGCGATAATCCCACCTAATAAGGTTACGATACTACCAATTACCGTGATTACAAGACCATTTGAAAACAAAATTTTATTTGAAAAATTTTTATCCATCGTGAAACGAAAAATCGCATCAAAGACACTTAATGTGACCACTGGTGTCAGCATGGCAACCGTTGTTGAAATCAAATCAACAATCCCAAACTGTCCTTGGGTTAGAAAGTACGTGTAAAACGGTACCATCAAGAAACCAATTACTTTTGTCCCCAATGTCCCAATTGAAAAAATCAGCGAATTACTAAATAATCGCTTTACGCTACTCGAAAACATATCCTTGTCCTTTACTAATTAGAAGATACATGGTTGGCGTTTTAACCAACGTTTTAAACCACTAACTCCAGGTATTTTTGATAATTTTAATTTACGCATCGTCCGGCTGTCAATTTTAATTTCATGATAGGCATGTTCTAACAAATCAAAATAATCTTTTTTAGTGGTTGGATTTTGCCGTAAAAACTTATCTGAAATGTTAAAAACATATGGTAATAAAGTTTGATGTACTAACCATGCAAATTGCTTTTGATGCGTCTTAAGTAAATTATTTTGTTGTAAGAACAATTCAATTTGCTTAAGCATCCACACGGAATCAATTAAATTTTTGGGTTTCAAATCTTTCATAATTGACCCACTACGGACACGATATTGATATAACCGTTCGTTGACCACCCCAATACGATCAGCATACCACAATACACGCGGGGTCGTGTTCATATCCTCATGCAAGCGCCCAACTGTAAATTCAATTTGATGCTCAAGCAAGACTGCTCGTTTAACGAGATATGACCAAGCAGTAATGATAATATCTTGCTGGAATAAATGCATTAACGCTTCATCACCCGATAAAATTGGACTTTGTTGGTAAACCGCACCATGCCCATACGCACTCGGAATAACCTTCCCAGCCTCATCAATTTGTTCATAATCAAAAATAACGGCGTTAACCTTAGCTTGAGTCGCAATATTAACCCCTTTTTCAATAAGCGTTGTGGCAATCAAATCATCAGAATCAAAGAAGTAAATGAATTCACCCGTCGCATATTTAAGCCCGACATTCCGTGCTGATGAAAGGCCCCCATTCTGAACATGGTGAACAATAAAGCGGGCATCCTTAGCTGCAAATTCATCAGCAATCGGGCCCGAATCATCCGTTGAACCATCATCAATTAACAGGATTTCCAAATTTTGGTATGTTTGTGCTTGAATACTTTGGAGTGCTGGTAATAAAAACTTGCCCACATTGTAAATTGGCACCACAATTGATACTAATGGCTGCTCTGACATCGGCGGTAAAACTTCATTTTCCATCAAATACTTCCTCTTTAATTCTTATTTTAAAGTAGAAAAATTTTATCGTACAAATTTAACTAAATTAAACTTGATCAGATAAAATTTCACCTTTTCAATATTCGTAATGTTTTTCACATCTTTTTTGGCTTTAATAATTTCGTGTTTTAACGCCTTTAATTGTGCTGACGTAACTTCATTGGGAAACTTAATAAAACCAACGTATAACGTTAAAAGTAACGGGAAACGCCAGTTGTTTAACTGCTGTTCGGTTGCTTTAAGGTTTTCACGCATAAAATCAGTAAAGTAATCGACACCATATTGTAAATCAGTTAATTTTTTTAACGATGTACTATGCACGATTGAAGTTTGCCGTACTCGATATTGATATAGCTGCTGACTATTAAATACAATTTGCTTGGCTCGCATGAGTAATTGCGGAGTCGCAACTAAATCTTCGTACAACATGTGTTCAAATGCAAACGGTGCTTCCGTTAAGATACTCCGCTTGAACATAAACTGCCAAACATAACTATCCATTTGATTTTCAAGTAATAATGCTAAGCTTGCAAATCCCGTTTTAACTTCATCCCTGGCCCCTTGTTTACGCCCAATTGGACTTGGTTGATTTTGCTCATCAATCAAGCGGTAATTACCAGCGAAAATATCAGCACCATTCCGTGTTATATCAGTAATTGCGGTTGTAACAAAATTACTATCCAACATATCATCAGAGTCAAAAAAGTAAATGTATTCACCAGTCGCTTTTTGTAAACCGAAATTCCGTGAATCCGATAAACCACCGTTTACTTTGTGGAAGACTTGAATTCGTGAATCAATTTGCGCATATTTATCAGCAATCGCACCTGAATTATCAGTCGCACCATCATCAATCAGCAAAATTTCAAGATTATCATAGGTTTGCTTAATCAATGAATCAATCGCCATTGGTAAAAAATCAGCGACGTTATAGATTGGTACAATAATCGAAACTTTTTGCTTATTCATGCGAAGTACCTACTGGTTCTGATAAAACTGCCATAATTTTAGCTTTAAAGTCTTCATTAGGAAACTCGAAATCTTGATTTTGCATCAATTCCGTAAATGCTTGGTTGATTTGGTCTTGACTCATTGATTGATCAATGAACTTGATAAATTTAATATTCTTAAGCCAAGTATGGTATAAGTGATAAATCTTATGATTATTATTGTCAAAAACAATTGCTGGTGTCTTCGTAATTGCCGCAAAAATCATTCCGTGTAAGCGGTCGGTAACAATTAATTTTGAAGTTTGAAACTCGCGCAATTGGATATCAAAGAACCATTCACGGTTTTGTGGCGTAATATAATACCAGTAATCTGACACCGTATCTCGATCAATAACTTCAAATTGTTGCCGTAAATCATTAACCAGATTACTAATACGATCATCGGCTAATTTCTCAACATCCCGACGTAAAAAGGTTGTCACGATATTTTGCCGCATTTGATCTGACTTAGCTTTTGCCAATGTCATGACCATATCTGGCACTAAATGAACCTTTGCATTATTTGGAAAATTATTAACGGCAAAATCATATGAAAATTGATCACGCATTAAAAAGGTAATATTAGTACACCCTTTAATTGCTGCTTGCGTATCTAATAACATGGGTGACATACCATCAAAATTGACGGATGATGAGAACACCACGATCCGATTATTCGGGAATGCCCGATAGATTGCTTGACGCCAACGTTCTTGTAATGGCCAGATATCGCCCATATTACCGCCCCCTTGACAGAAGAACAAATCATCAGGTGATAAATTTGCTTGAATTAACGGCAAAGATTCATCCAAGACTGATTCAGGGATACTAATTACATCGTAGCCTAAATCACTTAAAATATTATTTTCAGCTAAGTTAATTGCGTGATCCCCATAATTCATGTATTCAACGGTTCCCATTAAATAAACCTTAGGATGTTTCTTACTACGAATTTTCCGCACCGGCAACTTCTTATTCAATTTGTTAAGTACTTTAAACACAAAACGCGTATAAAAATATTTTAAATCCATATAAAAATCTCTTTCTAATAATTCCTACCAATTAAGGTTAGGGAAGAATTGGGTTAGATAAATTACAAACTGTAAGCGGCCCGTTTGACCTGGGTACCAGTACTTGTAAACAATCGTCCCAATAACCAATAAAATCGCCATTAACGTCCAGAAAATCCGTTTAATCCGTGGATTATTAACGTATTCATATTCATACATGGCAAAAGCAATTAGCGAGAACGTAAATCCATCGCGAATATAGCGTTCAAAATCAATTGATGATGAAATTAATAATATATCTAATACCGCAATCGTCATTACCGAATACAAGACTTTGTATCGGCGATCATCTAAAATTTCCGGTGTTCGATTAATAAAGTATTTCCAAACATATACAATTAAGCCTAAAAAGATAAAGTAACCAATTGCAATTGAAAATGAACTTCCGGCACCAAAGTGACTAAATGCATCAGATGGTTTACGACCAGCAATTCTAAAGGCAACGTATACTAATTTATTTGCAAAGCCAACCGGTACAAAGTAGTGAATTATTGTGGTAATCACTAGTAAAATCCAGTAACCTCGCTCAACAATCTTTTGAATCGTCGTACCTTTTAAGAACATGAAAAATGGTAATAATAAATATAGCATCCCAGAAGCTTGGAAATTAAAGGCTAAGATTAATAGTAATACCGCTACAACCCATTCCCATTTTTGTTTGCCTTTCAAAAAGGAAAGCGCCAATGCTACCAAGGCCACCATCCCAAAGTTACGAACTTGGGTAATTTCCACTAAAAATGGATAGACGGCAAAAATACTGAAATACGTTAACAAGTTACCGCCAAAGCGTTTTACCGCCCACCATAGAATGAGCATTGCTGCTGCATAATAACTCAATCTAAACGTTGCATATGGCAATCCTAACTTAAAGAAAAAATATGACAAATGCATGTAACCTGGTTCAAACCGGTGTGAGCCGGGGGTCCATGAATATATTAATTGATAGGCATACGTATCAAATGAATGCCCTGGAGTTACTGCTCCCATTAAAAATGCTAGATATGCAATTAATAATAGCGACCAACCAATCTGTTTTTTATTTTTAATAAAGCTCAAATGAAGTGAGCTAATAACCGATAAAAGATATATCATAAATCATCCTATCCCTATACTTTATAAATATTTTTATATGCTGACACTAAAACCGCCTTAATGTTAAATAGCACGGCGAAATATTGAATTGCTTTCCGAAGCTTAACTTTTGCCTCAGGGAAAATGGTTTTCCGATATTCTTTTAAATAAATTGGCCGATATTTTTTAAAGGTCGCTTTGTCGCCAGTTAAGGCAGCAACCGCTAATAATGACATTAAGCCACTAATTTTTAACCCATTTAACACTTTTAGACTCAACGAATCAATCTTAGCTGATTGGGCATAACCAATAATCAATTCTGAAACTTTCAAAATATCAATGTAGCCTGAAATTGGCATTTGGTGCAAAGCACTTTCAGGATTTTGTAAGTAAAGATAATGGACTTCCTTGTTAAAACCAGCTTTAAAATCTGGTTTTTGAGCTAAAATTTTAGCCAATGCTAACGTATCTTCTTGATATTTAATGGTCGGATCAAAGGATGTATCAGACCAAAGTTGCGCTTTTGAAATTGATAAGAATGGGTAGCCGAATACAAATTGTTGACCAATATAAGCAAACATCTCATTTCGACTAACGCTGCGATTTAATTGTTCCGCATGATAAGCCCCAATTGGGCCTAAATTTGTCCCTGCAAAATCAACTTTTTGACTTTCAAAAAATTCAAAATCGTTATTAGAATTTACAATTTTTTCATGATAGGCTGCCACCATTGTTGGTAGCGGCGCATCATCAGCATCAATAAACATAATATACGTTCCGCTACTTTGCGCAATCGCAAAATTACGGGCTGCTGATACCCCACCATTGGTTTTATAAAGCACCTTAAACCGCTCATCAAGCGTTAGTTGTTTTAAGTGTTCCGTTGTTCCATCAGTTGAACCGTCATCAACAATTATGAATTCAACACTTTGATGCGTTTGGTCCTTTAGCTTATTGATCAGTTGGTCAACGAATTTAATCCCATTGTAAACCGGAATAATCACTGATACGTCTGGCATAATAATTTTCCCTATTCTTTTTATTTCATTTCTTTGATAATAACGCCACCCTTATGCGGTTTGACTTTACCCCGATGTGCACTAATCTTACCGTAAATTGTTTTGCCGAGTGCTAACTTTGAGAGCGCTTTTATCATGCCCCAAGTGCCCAAATTAGCTGTACTCCATGAATTTGTAAATAAGTGTTCCGTATAGCTGATTTTACGATTAAACGATGGGTAGACAAAATATTCTTTAGGCCAAATTACGACTTCATTATGACTTGTTCCTAGAACTTGTTTAGTATTATCTAGTTTAAATTCAGGATATAAAATCATTAACATTTTAGTAATTATCGGATTATTAGTCGTTACCCGAATTAATGACGACACATTTTCATATTTTTCTTCGTGATACATTTTAAGAATTTCAGCAAAAACCGGGGTCTCTTTTTCAGCCCCAAATAAGCCGGTGTGTAATGCATTATCAAACATAAAACAAAACATATTTTGGGCATCACGAAATTCGTCAGTAATTGGCTTTGTCATCAACATATCAGTATCGAAGTAAAAGCCGCCATAGCGATATACAACATCAAAACGTAGTGTATCGCTTAAAAAGCCCCAATTTTTTTCAGCATACATTTCTTGGGCGAAGGCATATTGATTTATATCCCAATTTTTTTCGTTCCATTCCATGAATTCCCAATCTGGCATTAACCGGTGCCAACTAGCAATACATTTTTGTACTTTTTCAGGCTTTTCGCCACCAAACCATGCATAATGAATAATTTTTGGTATCATCTTTAACTCCAATTACTTAAATTTACTATAAATAGACTTCATAATCCGGTCGACATTGCTACTATCGAACGTTTCAATGAAGTTTTTATCCATGCCCACACCTGGTTTTTCGGGATGAGCCATAACCGTTGCAATGGCATTTGTAACGGCATCAACATTGGTTGTATCGATCAATTCACCATATGCTGGGCCAATAATAAAGTCTTTCATCCCCGTATTTTTCGTGCCGATAACTTTTAAGCCATCAACTAATGCTTCAAAACCACCTAACCCAAAGCCTTCACGGCGTGATGGGAACACAAATAAATCAGCTGCAAAGTGCAACGCTTGAATATCATTACGATATCCAAGTAATTTCAATTGATTTTCTAAGCCCAATTCTTTAGCTAATGCTAAATATTCATCATGATTTGGACCTACACCCGCAATCATAAACTTCAAGTTGGGATTATTAATCTTACCCATCGCTTCGATCACAATGCGTTGGTTTTTCAAATTACTAAGTTCACCAACATGCAATAACACGAAATCATCTGGCTTTAGGCCAAGTTCTGCACGCTTTTCATTTCGCATACTTGCACGTTCTTCTGATGTAATTGCCATCATCTTTTTAACATCAATCCCGACGCTTGGAATGTATTCAACATTCTCAATTGGTAAATAATCAGCAATTTTTAAATCATTCGAATTAATCACAATTAATTGATCAGTAATGAAACCTAGTAACCATTCGATTGGAAATACCAGCCAATTTTTTTTAGGCCCGCCTTTAAAAAAGTGAAAACCGTGTGACGTGTACATGGTTTTCACTCCTTGCGACTTAGCAGCAATGCGACCTAGGACACTACCGATTGGTGAGTGAGCATGCATAAAGGCCCATTCATTTTTATCTTTCATAATGGCCCGTAATTGCTTAATCACGACAAAATTAGCTTTAAAAGAACCTAACTTACGGCCAAAGTCAATTTGATGACTAGTTACGTCATGTTCTTTTAACCATTGAATTAATTTATCATTTTCTTGATTATCCATTGAACCAAATTCTTTAAAATTCGTACCAACGTGAACCTCAAATCCAAGCTCTTGTAATATTAAAATATTATGTTGATTGAACTGGCGAATCATGTTTGCTTTTGCAGCAACAATTAAAACCTTTTTCATTTTTATCTCCAATACCAATTAGCACAAGCTATTTATCTTTATGATTATTCTTTGTTCCAGCCGTGCTATCGTCGTCTATCTGTTCTTCAACAACGCCATCCCGTTTAATAACATAGAGGATTGTTTTCATGAAAATTTTTCCATCATTTTTAAGGGAAACATTTTTAGCATATTCGGCATCATATCTTGCTTTAGGTTCGTCAGCTAAGTTATCACGACCATTAACTTGTGCCAAACCGGTTATACCTGGGCGGACACTTTCAGCTCCATTTTGGTGCCGCAAATCTAGTAAATTTTTTTCTTTGAGGATTATTG
Source organism: Periweissella ghanensis (assembly GCF_918814755.1). Lineage (GTDB taxonomy): Bacteria > Bacillota > Bacilli > Lactobacillales > Lactobacillaceae > Periweissella > Periweissella ghanensis. The sequence goes on from NZ_CAKKNT010000025.1 coordinate 27,027, forward strand.
GGCGTGGACCAATAATACTCATATCCCCTTTAATAACATTAAATAATTGCGGTAACTCGTCAATTGAAAATTTCCGAATAAACTTACCAACAGCTGTATGATAATCATCCCCGTTTAAATCATTTGATGCAATTTCTGGTGTGTCAATTCGCATTGAACGAAATTTATACAATTTAAATGGTTGATGATCTTTACCCATACGAGTTTGCTTAAAGACGATTGGTCCTTTTGAACTAAGCTTAATTGCAATTGCTGCAACTAACATAATCGGTGATGTAACTACCAAAATAATCGCTGATAAAACAATGTCTATTAAGCGTTTGCCAAAGCTATTGTACATCGTAACTTTGCCTCCCAAATTTTTATAAATCATTTTTTGTATTACTTATTACACTTTTTTGTAAAAGCACAAAATAGCGTAATTTAAACCTATTATAGATAATACCATAGAATATGAAGCACAAAAAGACAATGCTTTGCATATTTACTAACCCTTAAAGCCTAAATGTCGCTTATTTACATCTCTCGATTGTAACATACTGCCCCTTTGATTGAATTAACCTTCCATATTAAATAACAAAACGTCGTCCGAAACTAACTCCGCACGACGTTGAATACCCTATTTTATTTCTTTTGCCGGTTATTAGCCAGTTGTTCATTAATTAAATCAATATCATTTTTAGTGGATAATCGAACTGTTGCCCAGACAATCAAATAAATGATTAAAAATTCAATGACAAACGTTATCGGATGGGCAAAAATAAAAGTCAATGATTTGAAGTACCAATCAAAAACGATCACCACCCCCAACGTCAACACCATATGAAGTAATAAACGTATTGTAAATGAGCCAATTTCTGCTTCTAAAATTAACGCTAGTTCACCCACTACAATCCCTAATAAAAATGTGCCAACAATTTGTTCTGGCGTAATTACTAACGGATGCCATTCAATTAATGAACCCAACATCGTAAATGCTGCACTGATAACTAGCCCTAATAATCCATGGCGCATATATTTTCGAATTCGCATCATTTTAACTCCTACAGCCCTAAGATTTGCTTTAATTCTGGAAGATATTTCCGACTAACACTGACGCGATTATTATTGGTTAAAAAAGCGGTCATATTGCCCGAAAAACCGGCCTCCAAATATTCAAGATGCTCGATATTAATTAGTGCACTCTTACTAATTTGAATAAATGTCTTGTGCGGTAAACGGGCATGAATTTTCTTTAGTTGTCCCCGTGTCGTATACCCCTTGGACGTTGTTTGAATTGAAATTTCAGTCCCAAATACTTCAATCAAAATTATCTCGCTGATTGGTAATAATACCACCCGATCCTCTAGTGTTATCGGTAAAGTTGTACTAGGTGGCGTTAAATTTTGAATTTGTTGCATCAAGTTTAGCACATCACCATTTATTTCTGCTGCCGAAACCATTACCTCAATTTCATCAGGCGCCAATTGTTCATTGGATGTAAAGTTTACTTTCATGTAGTAATCTTTTCCTTCCATATTTATGTTGTTATTTTAAATGCTTACGTGCAAATATCATAACACTAAACGTGAAGATTAGCGTAAAAATGCCTAAAATCATACCATTTTGCCAGGCAGTTGTTGCATTAACATGCCAAACAATGTCGACACCTAAATCTTTTTTCAAACTCAATAACGTCTTACTAGGTAAATTAGCCGCTGCCAATGGTTGCTGTAATAAAATTTGTCGATAAAGCGCTGAATTGTATGGTGCTGGTGTTAGCTGAATAATATGATTAGCCGTCTTCGATAAAATACCAAACGGTACATAAACTCCGACAAAAAAGCCCGCGGCAGTTGCTAAAATTGTCCCAACTTTGCCAAAGTTATCAGTGCGCTTAATAAAACTAGTTACCAATAAATTAAACGCCGTCCACACGAGACTCGATAAAATTGCGATCCCAAAGACTTGGGGTAATTGTTGCCATTGCATCTTTAAACCATCAGTTAAACCAAAATAGATACTCAAAATGACAAACATGACCATTTGCATAAGGACCCCAATTATCAATGACGCCCCAAGATAGCCCAATAGTAACTTACTTGGTGAAACATCGGTTAGAGCCAAATCTTTAAACGTCTGTTGTTCGCGATCACCGACAAACACGCTTAAACTATTTAACGTCGTCGTTAAGGCCGTAATCACCATCGTGCCACCGATTAACCACCAATCAAGGATGGTCGTTGCATTCGGTAATGCCGCCCACGAACTCATCAAATTACCTTTTAAAAATACTAAATATAAGACAATTGAAATAATTGCTCCTAATAGTGAAAGTAAAACGTTACTAAACTTACTAAAGTAGAGTTGTAAATTACGTCGAACCATCCAAATCATTTGCGCACCTCATTACCAGTCAATTGCAAAAATACATCATTTAAATTTACACGCTGATATTCAAAATCATCAATAATATTTTGATTAGCAACTAAAATATCGATAACTTCCTTACTCGTGATATTTTGTATTATTATTCCAACGTTTGTAACTTCAATAGTTTTATCTTTTAAATATTGTTTCAAAGTGTTGATATCCTTTGTAAATAAAGTTAATTTACCACCTAAGATTCCCTTTTCAAGGTTATCAATTGTATCTGCGACAACTAACTCACCGTGATCGATTACATAGACCATCTCTGCTGATTGGGCTTCTTCTAAATAATGCGTTGTTAAAATCATCGTCATTGCATTTTTAGTTCGTAGTTTTCCAAGGACCTGCCAAATTAGTTGCCGCGTCTGAATGTCTAATCCGGTTGAAGGTTCATCTAAAAATAAAACCTCGGGCTGGTTAAGTAAGGCGCGGGCAATATCGACCCGTCGCCGTTGTCCACCTGATAAAGTACCATATTTTTGTTTTAAAATATCATTTAATTGAAATTCATAAATTAACTCATTGAACCAACTATCCGACACATTACGGTACATTCCTGCCCGAATTTTTAAATTATCGATTACAGAAAGGTCGTCATCAAGGACACTATTTTGAAATACGACTCCTAACTTTTGGCGATATTTTTGATTAGTCGGTGCTAGGCCATCCATTTTTATCTCACCACTAGTTGGTTGAGCCATACCCGTAAGCATATTAATGGTTGTTGATTTACCAGCTCCATTGGGCCCTAAAAAAGCCACAAATTGACCGCCTTTAATGGTTAATGACAAGTCGTTAACTGCAATTTTTTGTTGATAGCGTTTTACTAAGTGCTTTACTAGTAGTTCTTTCATCTAAGTTCTCCTTTTATGTATGTGCTTAGTATACTATAGGTAACTAAATTCCATCCCCAGAGCCAAATAAGTGGCCAATTTTTGGTTATATATGGTCAAATTTACTTGATAAAAGTTAATGTAATTACCCGCGTAAAAAAGGGGTTGTGACATAACTACCTCTTAAATAAAAATTCCAGATGGAAATGAGTATCATTTCCATCTGGAATTTTTTTATTTTGAAAAAAGTGAATAAATTAGCGAGCA
>NZ_CAKKNT010000026.1 GCF_918814755.1 Periweissella ghanensis
CTTTGGTTTTCGTCGACTTAATTTTAGCACTAGGACATACGGTGTCCTATTTTTTTTGCAAAAAAAGATGTCGATGATTTTACTCATCAACATCAAATAGTGTAGAACCGATTTTTGTGTGTTATGCTCGTCGCTGTTATTTTAAATTATCGTTTACGCTGTAAGAAAGTATAAACTAGCGTAATAAGCACAGCCAACAAGCTAATGAGACTACCTAAAATTAAGAAGGGCGGTGTATATTTAAGCGTTACAGTATGCTGGCCCGGTTTGAGTGGCACAGCCAAAAACATATTTGCCACAGTTTTAGTAGCAACCGGTTGCCCATCCACAAGGGCATGCCATCCAGGGATTTGTGGAATAGTGGTCATTAATAATTGAGCGGTACGCGGCACGTCAATATCACCACTAATTTTACGTTGGCTAAAATGGTTAATTTGCCAACTGTGAGCTTGTAACTGTTTGGTTTGTGCAGTTAGTAATGGTGCATTAAGTTCATATAAGCCAACATTTTGGAGCCATAAATTAGCTTTTTTCAACGTGAAGACTAACGTTTGCGGTTGATCTTTAGCGAGGTTAGCTACGTTAAGAATAATCGGTGCTTTAAAGGCATCGTTTGTGTGTAAAACACGCCCATTTAATGTAATCGTTACTACATCCGGGGTCATATTTGGACCGATGGTAAGATAATAAGGATTATTATCTTGCGGAATAAACGTGGCGGTTAGCGAAGTTGGTTTAACTAAATTTTTAGGGGTTAAGAAGGCCCCGTTAACGCTTTGTGGGCGATTAGCATTTTGCGTCGTGAAGTTTAAAAATGGTAGCGCCGTAAAAAGGGCTTGGTTAGATTGCCCAACGATGCCATCCCACAAGTTAGTTTGGTTTACCAATGGGTTACTATTTTTTAACTGGGTCTTGAGGGCGGCTGAATTTGCAGCAAAGCCAAGACCTAAAGCGTTAGGATTTTTATAAATTGTTACATCCGGGGTTTCGGCGTGGAATAAATCACTTAGTAAATCCGGCCGTTGCGTATTTTGCATTTGGGCAGGCGCACCTTGGGCCGTTGCAAAATGAGTTGAGGCATCTAAAAAGTATTTAAAGCCTAGCAAATTATCAGTCAACATGGTGCCGTTATAGTACGTTGCATAATTATCACCATTGGGATTTCCAATTAAGCCCATAAAATCACTAGTCTTTTTAGAAAAGGATGAACTAAAGGCTGAGCCACCAAAGTAATCTTGCATAAAAGGATCATCTTTTGTCCGAGAATACGTTTGGCCAATTCGCATAAATTGAGTATTGGTATTAGGAATGGTTGCGAGTGCTTTATGGGTAGCATTAACCTCATTTTGATACTCGGCTTTAGTTAGGTAACTAAAATTATTGAGTGACCAAATGGCATTAGTGCTAACTTCGGTAATCGTTAATAATAAAATCAACCATGACCAGATTTTAACTCGCGGCATTAATAATAATACTAAGGCCAATAAGGCGAAAGCTGAACCAACTAGTAATTGTGGCCAAGTCATAAAGTTAGTTTTACTAAATGTACAAGCAACTACGATAAAAATAATGGCAAAAGTACTGATTAAGGCGATAAATGGTTTAACCTGAAGGGGGTGGTGCGATGATAGGCTAGTCGCAGCCAGCCATAACAACCAAAATGACCATAAAAAGCTAAAACGATATGGATACCAGACTGGAAATTGGAGACCATGCCATAATAAGTCAAGTGGGGCAATGAACATAGAAGCGAATAAAAAGATGGTTATTAAACTTGCAATTAAACGATTTTGCCAGCGAAAATCACGATTAATGAAGTATAAAAGGGCCCCAAAAGCGCCGATGCTGGCAATAAAAATATTGGGTTGACCAGTAGGCATTTGGGCAAAATTAAAACTACCGACAAACATTTTACTGAAGAAAAACAGGGGATTATATTCAATCCAATTACCAATAGTGGTGGTATTGTATTGACCCTTTCCTTGCGTTAATTGGAAAAAAGTTGGTAGTAAAACTACGGCAGCCAAAGCAACACTTAAAAGTGATCCGTTAACAAAGCGGACAAAGGCTTGTCGAATTTGCCGGCCGTTGAGTGACTCACGTGAAATCGTCCATAACCAATACAGCATTAAAAACAGGGCAATCATGTAAGCTATATAGTAGTTAATAACTAACATTAAGGTAAACGGTATGACGTAGTAGCGGTATTTACCGGTACTCAACAGTTTTTCAAGCCCATAAATAATTAATGGTAATAAAATTAAGGCATCTAACCAGAGTAAATTTAACTGGTATGAAATCATCCAGCCCATTAAGACATATATAATCCCAAAAGTTGTTGCAAGCCAACCTGTTTGCCACTTTAACTTGTTAACAACCCAAGTCATCGTAAAGCTAGCGAGGGCATATTTAAGTAAGGTCAAAAAAAGAATACCGGTTGGTAAAATTGCTGGTGGGAAAAATAGCAAAATTAAATTGAGCGGACTCATTAAGTAATAAGTCCAAACACCAAGCATATCACCACCTAAAGCATTACTAAAAGAGTAAAAAAAGGTGGCTGGATGATGTAACAAGGTATTGCGTAGTAACGCGAACATATCAACGTATTGTTGGCCTAAATCAACGGTTAAAATCGTTGATTTACCAAAGGGCATCATGTGGCGCGTTGCAAAATATGAACCCATAATAATAATTGGGAGCCAAAACGCGAGCCATAATGGCCAAGTTGTGCGATTGAAATATTTTTTCATATTAAAATTTTACGGTCCTTTTTGGATTTTAAGTTAAGATAACTTTACCATAAAAAATTAAAACAACGTATAAGACGGTCACTGAATTCGATTCAGTATGTTACAATAAGTAACGTTAAATGTTATCAAAGCGTGCTTTGGTATCAGGTATAAGAAAAAATAAAATTTAAAAATTGCACAGTATGGCGTGCAATTTAATTGGTGGGAGATTCATGGAAAATCGTTTTACACGCCGCGCGCGGAAGAAAAAAGGCTATCGTTCAGATTTGCCATTTCGATTAAAGTTGATTTTGGGTGTTGTCTTTGCCCTCTTTGCAGCGTTGATTGGACAACTATACTATTTACAAATTTCAAAAGGGGCGTTCTTCGTCGCCGATGTTAACCGAACAGATACTCTTGTTGAAACAAATAATGTGCAACGGGGTATGATTTATGATTCAACTGGCCAAGTGTTAGTTGGTAATAAAGCTTTAAAGGCCATTTCATACACTAAAGGGGTTAATGTTTTAAGTAGCCAAATGTATGATACTGCTAATCGCTTGAGTAAATATTTAAGTGTTGATACCTCACAACTTGCACAACGAACAGTCGCGGATTATTTATTAGCTAATGCCAAAAATACTAAAGCTATTAATGCACGGATTAAAAATTTCAAAGCATTAGGACCAGATGCTCAATATAAGGCGCAATTGAATGAAGTCTTTGATCATCCAAAACGGTATGAATTATCAGCAGAACAACAAAATGCTGCGATGATTTTTCAAAAAATGACGGGTGCCTATCAACTCTCAACGACCTATATTAAAGAAGGTGGCGTTAGTGACGAAGCGATTGCCCAAATTGGGGAACACTTGAGTTCAATGCCTGGGATTTCAATTTCTACGGCTTGGCAACGGGATTATCCACAAGGGAAATCAATTCAAGCAGTTATTGGGACCGTGTCATCGGAAAAAGTTGGATTACCAGCTGATAATTTAAATGTTTTACTTAGCAAAGGTTATTCACGTAATGATTCAGTTGGTCAAAGTTATCTTGAAAAACAATACGAACCAGTATTGAAGGGAACTAAAGGTCAAACTGAATTTGAAACGGCATCTAATAATAAGATTTTGAATGCAGTGGAAGATTATCCTGGGCGTAAAGGGGATAATTTAGTGTTATCAATTAACGCTAAATTCCAAGCTGCCATGGAAGAGACGTTGCGTAAGAACCTTTCAGGTGGCTTAACATCTGGAGCGTATGCGGTCGCAATGAATCCATATACAGGTGGTATTTACGGAATTGCCGGGGTTAACCGTGATCCAAAGACTGGTAAGGTTACCTCTAATGCCTTAGGGGCAATTAACCAAGCAATCGTAATGGGGTCAGCAGTTAAGCCAGCCATGGTTACGGGTGGTTTGAAGTTAGGGGTTATTACACCAACTAACAATGTTATTAATGACCAACCAATTAAAATTGCCGGAACTGCGCCACAAAGTTCTGACTGGAACCGTAATGGGATTGTGCCGATTACAGCTCAAACGGCGTTAGCATTATCATCAAACTCATACATGATGCAACTAGCATTACGTGAAGGGGGTGTGCAATATCACCCTGGAATGGGCTTGAAGAACGTTAACCCTAATTTATTTAACATTATGCGTAACAACTTTAACTTATTTGGGTTAGGTGTTAAGACAGGTATTGATTTACCAGGTGAAACAGCGGGGATTGTCGGACCAAGCACTCGGGCTGATTTAGGGAAAGCCTTGATGGAAGCTTATGGACAATATGATGCTTATACAGTTTTACAATTAGCACAATACGTATCAACGATTGCTAATGGCGGTTACCGGATGCAACCACACGTGGTGCAATCAATTATGTCATCAAATTCCCAAGGTAAGTTGAGTAATATTCAAACAACCATTCAACCTCGGATTTTAAACTCAGTTGGCTGGACCCCCGCTCAGCGTGCTGTCGTAACAGAAGGGATGCAACAAGTGGTTGCAGGGCCTAATCCACGTCGGACAGGGCAAGCATTGCAAAAAGTTTCACCAACCCCATATGCGAAAACTGGGACGGCGGAAACCTTTACTGACGGCCAACCAACGTTGACTTTGAGTTTGATTACGTATATTCCTGGTTCAAACATTGCGATTGCTTTGGCAATGCCAAGTGGTCCACAATCAAACTTTGGATCAAACTTGAATATTAACATGGCAATTGATATTTACAACGCCTACTTTAAATACGTTCAAGACAAATCAACGGTGGCTGGTTACACCCCATCTGCAACTGATAAGCAAGAAAACTTAAATAGTACTAGTAATTAATTTTAATTTCTGGTATTATAGTTTGAGTTGAGGGAGCGTGTGCTAAGTGATTAGCCATTCCCTAGATTTATTGAGAAATTAATACTGGAGGGTTTTGACATGCGCATTAACATTACTTTAGAATGTACTGAATGCGGTGAACGCAACTACTTGTCAAATAAGAACCGTCGGAACAACCCTGACCGTCTTGAAGTTAACAAGTACTGCCCACGTGATCGTAAGGTTACTTTACACCGTGAAACTAAGTAATTAAATTTACTAACAAGAAAGTGCAATGAGTTCGCTCATTGGGCTTTTTTTGTTTGTAACCGCCGAAATAATATAAGATAAATGAAAGCTAATAGTTTTGTTGGTCGTTTTATCTTGGCGTGCTATAATATGTAATACCAAAAAAATTTATTATGAAAAGAGGTTTACCGTCTTGGAACCTGGTCCGTCTTATTTAATTAATGTTGTTGTCATTGTGTTAGTATTGCTGTTAGCTGTTTTATTTACGCTGACAGAGTATTCATTGGTTCGTGTGCGTGTGAGTGCGCTACGTGCCTTAAAAGAAGAACGCAAGGGTTCAACGCGTTTAATTGATGCTGCAATTCACATGACAGAAAATTTAACTGAATACCTTTCAACGGCACAAGTTGGAATTACGCTAACAAGTCTTATTTTAGGGTGGATTGGTGAAGTTACGATTGCTGATGCGATTATTGCTAGTGGAATTTTACCAGCCAATGTTGCGCAAGGAATTTCATCAATTATTGCGATTTTATTGTTTACCGTTATTCACGCGGTCTTTACCGATTTGGTGCCTAAAAATATTGCGATTGCCGACCCAGTTAAAATATTAATGTTCATTGTACGGCCAGTACGGTTCTTCCATATTGTCCTTTATCCATTGATTTTCATCCTTGATCGCACGGCTAATTTGTTTACCCATTTATTGGGCTATCCAACGGCCGCAGATGAAGATATTTACTCACAAAATGAAATCTTATCATTGTCAAAAAATGCCGCTAAAGCTGGGGAATTAGACGAAGAAGATTTAACATTTATGGAACGGGCCTTTGATATGAATGATAAGGTTGCCGTTGACATTATGGTCGACCGTACATCAATGTGTGTCGTGGATGTTGATACAACTATTCACGAAGCCCTTGAAATTTACATTCAAGAACGGTACTCACGTTTACCAGTGATTGCAGATGGTGATAAAGATAAGGTTATTGGTTATGTTTATACCTATGATTTAATCCGTCAAGGTCGTATTGACGATTCTGAACCAGTGGTAAAAATCATGCGTGATATTCCCGCCGTGCCGGAAAACATGGATGTCCATGATGTTCTTAAAGTCATGGTTGCCAAACGGGCCCCAATTACAATTGTGGTTGACGAATATGGTGGTACATCAGGGTTAATTACTGATAAAGATATTTATGAAGAATTATTTGGCTCAGTTCGTGATGAAATTGACGATGTGGCCGATGATTATATCCAAAAATTAGGTAATTACAAATATAAAGTAAATGGTAAAGTTTCACTTTATGATTTGGAACGCTACTTTGATGTTAACGTTAAAGAGTTTGAAGAAGATGAAGCCGTTACTTTAACGGGATACGTACTTAACCATCAACCCGAGTTTCGAACTGGGGATGTAATGCATGTAGCCAATTTTGAAATTAAAGCTTTGGATTACGATAATGCGTACATCAATGAATTTGAAATTACCAAATTAGCCCCAGAAGTTGTAGAAGATTCAGAAGAATAGATGTAAGGATACTAAGTTGAAGCTTAGTATCCTTTTTTGTTTTTCTGTAAAAGAGGTATTTTTTCTGTAAAAGTTTTTGATAAAGTTCATTTTTAAGGGTAAGAATTTTAGTTAGATGAAAAAAAGTCCGTAATTTTATCAATTTATTTAAAAAAAAAACCTAAAAAGGGGATAAAACACGAACTATAGACTTGCTAAGTGTTAAATCTTAGGTTATGCTATTAAAGGTTTGTTATTCAATAGATATTGATGAAGAGGTATATATATAATGGCTGGAATTGTTGTTGTTGGAAGTCAATGGGGTGATGAAGGAAAAGGTAAAATTACGAATTTCCTCGCCCAAGATGCAGATGTAATCGTTCGTTACCAAGGTGGGGATAACGCCGGACACACGATCGTCTTTAACGGTCAAAAGTTCGAATTGCGCTCAATTCCCTCAGGTATTTTTGACGATGATAAACTTGCAGTTATTGGTAACGGATTTGTATTAAACCCACAATCTGTTCTTGAAGAACTTGCATACTTGAACTCACAAAACGTGAATACTGATAATCTCCGGATTTCAGATCGTGCTCAAGTCTTGTTGTCATACCACAAGTTAATTGATGTCTTACAAGAAGAAGCAAAAGGGGCTGACAAAATCGGGACGACCGGTAACGGAATCGGCCCAGCTTACACTGATAAATATGCTCGAGTTGGGATTCGCGTTTGCGATTTACTTGATCGTGATGTTTTATCAAAACGGTTACACGCCGTAGTTAGCCAAAAGAATCAACTATTAACAAAAATTTATAATCATGCCCCAATTGATGCCGATGCGTTAGTTGAAGAATACTACGCTTACGGTCAACAATTGAAGCAATATGTTACTGATACAGCTTACTTGGTTGATGAAGCCTTCCGTGCTGGTAAAAAAGTCTTGTTTGAAGGTGCTCAAGGGGTCATGCTTGATGTTGACCACGGTACTTACCCATATGTAACATCATCTAATCCAATTGCTGGTGGGGTGACAACTGGGGTTGGTGTGGGACCAACAAACATTACTGACGTAGTTGGGGTTGCCAAAGCATACACTTCTCGTGTTGGTGAAGGTCCTTTCCCAACGGAATTGATTAATGAAATTGGTGATCACATTCGTGAAGTTGGGCATGAATACGGAGTTGTGACCGGTCGTCCTCGTCGGATTGGTTGGTTTGACTCAGTTGTAATGCGTCACTCTGCCCGGGTGTCAGGTTTAACTAAGCTTTCAGTTAACTGTATTGATGTGTTAACTGGTATTGAAACATTAAAAATTGCGACCGCTTACGAACTTGATGGTAAGGAAATTAAGTACTACCCAGCAAGTTTTAAAGATTTAGAACGAGTAACCCCAATCTATGAAGAATTACCAGGTTGGACAGAAGATATTACTAGTGTTACAAAACGTGAAGACTTACCTCAAAATGCCCAAGCTTACTTGAAGCGGATTGAAGAATTAGTCGGCGTTGAAATTGCAACCTTCGCAGTTGGTCCTGACCGGGATCAAACTAACGTATTATTAAATGTTTGGACAGGAGAAAAGTTTTAATGATTGATCGTTATTCACGCCCAGAGATGAGTGCCATTTGGTCACTTGAAAATCAGTATGCAAGTTGGTTAGAAGTTGAAGCTGCCGTTGTTAAAGGATGGGTTGAAGAAGGCCACATTCCCGCAGCTGACTATGATAAAATTCGTGCCAATGCAACCTTTAATGTTGAACGGATTGCTGAAATTGAAGCAGTAACCCGTCATGATATGGTTGCCTTCACTCGGAATGTTTCTGAATCATTAGGTGATGAAAAGAAATGGATTCACTACGGTTTAACAAGTACGGACGTCGTTGATACGGCCCAAGCATTGCGTTTAAAGCAAGCAAATGCCATTATTTTGGCTGACTTGCTTAAATACCGTGATGTAGTTGCTGAAATGGCACTTAAGTACAAAGACACAGTTATGATGGGGCGGACCCACGGAGTACATGCGGAACCAACTACTTTTGGGTTAAAAGTAGCTCGTTTTTACGCCGAAGCGGTTCGTAACATTGAACGCTTTAAAACTGTGGCAACCGCTGTTGAAACTGGTAAACTTTCTGGGGCCGTGGGCACATTTGCCAACGTGCCACTCGAAGTTGAAGAAGTTGCCATGCGTGAACTTGGTTTACAACCAGCTTTGATTGGTTCACAAGTTTTACCACGTGATTTACACGCTGATTACATTAATACTTTGGGCTTGATTGCGACAAGTCTTGAAAACTTTGCTACGGAAATTCGGAGCTTACAACGTTCTGAAATTCATGAAGTTGAAGAAGGGTTTGGTAAAGGCCAAAAAGGTTCTTCTGCCATGCCACACAAACGTAACCCAATCGGTTCAGAAAATATTTCTGGTTTGGCCCGGGTTGTGCGTGGTCACATGGTAACTGGAATGGAAGATATTACGCTCTGGCATGAACGTGATATTTCACACTCTGGTGCTGAACGAATTATTTTAGGTGATACAACGATTCTTGTTGATTACATGCTTCACCGCTTTACTGGTATTTTAGAAAACTTAGCGGTCTTCCCAGACACAATGTTAGCTAATATGGATCGAACTTATGGTTTGATTTACAGTCAACGTCTCTTGTTGAAGTTGATTGATGCTGGTTTAAGCCGTGAAGCTGCCTATGACACTGTACAACCAATGACTGCTAAATCATGGGACGAACAAGTACAATTCCGTCCATTGGTTGAAGCAAATGCAACTGTGCAAGAATACTTGAGTGCCGCTGATATTAACGACGCTTTTGATTACAGTTACCACTTGAAGAATGTTGATGCCATCTTCAAGCGCGTTGGTTTATTAGATTAACCACAAAAGGATTATAAATAATGGATATTCAAATTGATCGCGTAATTATGGATGAAGCCCAAATTCAAGCGGCTGTTAAAAAAGTTGCGGCCGAAATTCGGCGAGACTATGCTGGTAAACGACCAGTAATGGTGCCGATTATGAAGGGTGCGATTGTATTTACAGCTGATTTACTTCGAGAACTTAGTGATATTGAATTTGATTTTGATTATGTCGATGTTTCAAGCTATGCTCATGGCGCTTCAACTGGTGAATTAAAAGTTGAAGTTAACGTTCGGAAAGATATTACGAACCGTGACGTAATTTTAATTGATGAAGTAATCGATACTGGGTTAACGATTGATTTCTTGATTAAGGAATTTACTAAATTGGGAGCAAGTTCCGTTAAAACGGTGGTTGCTGTTGATAAAAAAGCTGGTCGTAAAATTGAAATTGAGGCGGATTACGTTGGGGCAGATGTTCCTAATGAATATTTACTCGGTTATGGAATGGATTTAGACGGTTCACACCGTTTCCTTCCACAAATTGTAGCCATTAAAGCTTAATAGCTAAAAAGGTCAGGAAAGAGATTTCCTGGCCTTTTTAATTTAATCGTAATCGTAGCTTGTACCGTCTGGATATTTCGCTATAATAAATATATTAGAAAAAATGAGGTGATGTTAAAATGGCATTTACACAAACAGCCCAATTAGTTGGTGATACTGATACGTACATGATTAGCCCACAAATTAAAAAATATGCATTGATGGATACCGGGTTTATTCAACAAATGAATGGTTCATTCCAATTACTACGACAACTTGAAACTGCTAAGGCCTTTGACGATTCATTTAAGTTAAAAGTGGTCGTTAATGCCGATTTAACGGGCTTTAAGATTAAAGTTGTTAACGCTAAAGGTACGGCCGTGGTTAATATCTTTAATCACCAAAATTCAGCGGCCTTAACTGAACAATTTGGCTATTTTGTTGATGAATTGATTGCCCGTGATATTTTAATTCGTAAATAAGCAATTTTTTTACTTTTAAATGATTTCAAAAGCTTAAAAAAATGGTATTATATTAGTTAGTAAACATATCATAATTAGAACTGAAAGTAGAGACGTTTTGGAAGGTGCAAAAAACGCAGGTCAATTAATGATGCTCTTACACTATTTGTCCTAGCAATAGGGCCGTTACTCAGCGTTAACGAGTATTTAAGAGGTAATCGATTTAGATCGTTGCAAGTAGAGTGGTACCACGTGGATAGCGTCTCTACATGCGATGGTCTTTTTTTATTCTATTTTTTGGAAAGTGAGACATTTTTAACATGAAAGAATTAACATCCGCCGAAATTCGGTCAATGTTTCTTAAGTTCTTTGAAAGTAAAGGACACAGTATTGAACCTTCTAAGTCATTAGTACCCGTTGATGACCCAACTTTACTCTGGATTAACTCTGGGGTGGCAACTTTGAAGAAGTATTTTGATGGCTCAGTTGTGCCAGCTAATCGCCGAATTACCAACGCTCAAAAATCAATTCGGACTAACGATATTGAAAACGTGGGCCACACTGCGCGCCACCACACTTTATTTGAAATGATGGGTAATTTCTCAATTGGGGATTACTTTAAAGAAGACGCTATTCCATGGGCCTGGGAATTATTAACATCGCCTGAATGGTATGCTATGGACCCAGAAAAATTATACGTTACGGTTTACCCAGAAGATACCGAAGCAAAAGAAATTTGGCTTAAAACTGGGGTGCCAGCTAGTCACATTTTTGATGTTGCTGACAACTTTTGGGATATTGGTCAAGGTCCTTCAGGGCCCGATTCAGAAATTTTTTATGACCGTGGAGAAGCCTTCTTAGATATTCCGGCTGACGATCCTGAAAATTACCCTGGTGGCGAAAATGAACGTTACTTAGAAATTTGGAACATTGTTTTCTCACAATTTAACCATACGCCAGAAGATACTTATGAAGAGTTACCACACAAGAATATTGATACTGGGATGGGGCTTGAACGAGTGGTTTCAGTATTCCAAAATGCTAAGACAAACTTTGAAACAGATTTATTTATGCCAATTATTAAAAAGGCTGAAGAACTTGGTGACGGCGTTAAATACGGTGACTCACCAATTACAGATATTTCATTCAAAGTGATTGCCGATCATGCCCGGGCGGTAACTTTTGCGATTTCTGATAGTGCCTTGCCTTCAAATGAAGGTCGGGGTTACGTTATCCGTCGTTTACTCCGTCGTGCTGTATTACACGGTCGCAAACTAGGTATTAATGGCGCATTCTTAACTCAATTAGTACCAGTCGTTGGTCACATCATGGAATCTTACTATCCTGAAGTTTTAGCCAATGCTGAATACATTGAAAGTGTTGTTTTAGCAGAAGAAAAACGCTTTAACGAAACTTTATCAGATGGTTTAAAGATGTTAAACGATGTGATTGCTGAAGTTAAAGCATCTGATAGTGATGTTATTGATGGTAAAGTGGCCTTTAAACTTTACGACACTTACGGTTTCCCATATGAATTGACCGAAGAATATGCCGATGATGAAGGCTTGAAAGTTGACCGGGATGGTTTTGATGCCGAAATGCAAGCTCAACGTGAACGCGCCCGTGCTGCCCGGAGTGATGCTAAATCTATGGGCGTACAAAACCCATTATTAACTGACTTACACACAGAATCTAAATATGTTGGTTGGACAACTGAAATCGTTGCAGACGCCCAATTAGCTGATATTATTGTGGATAATGAATTGGCAGATACAGTTGCGGCTGGTCAAACGGCCGATGTTATCTTCAATGAAACACCATTTTATGCTGAAATGGGTGGTCAAGTTGCTGACCGTGGCCAAATTTTGACGTTAGCTGGTGAAGTTGTTGCGGAAGTAACTGATGTCCAAAAAGCACCAAATGGACAACACATTCACTCATTAAATGTTTTAGCTGATATGAAGAAGGGTGAACACTACCAATTGGTAGTTGATCACAAATTCCATGAATTAGTTTCTAAAAACCACACCGCAACCCACATGCTTGACCAAGCGCTACGTAATATTTTAGGTGGCCACACGAGTCAAGCCGGTTCATTAGTGACACCTGATTACCTCCGCTTTGACTTTTCATATAACGGAGCGGTTCCAGCTGAAAAGCTTGATGAAATCGAAGCCCTTGTTAATGAAAAAATTGCTGAAGCCTTACCAATTTCATGGATTGAAACGGATATTGAATCAGCTAAAAAACTTGGTGCCGTGGCCGTCTTTACCGAAAAATACGGTGAAAAAGTCCGGGTAGTTTCAATTGGGGACTTCAATGCCGAATTTGATGGTGGAACACATGCAAATAACACGAGTGAACTTGGCTTATTCAAGATTGTGAGTGAATCAGGAATTGGTGCGGGTATTCGTCGGATTGAAGCAGTCACAGCTAACGTGGCCTTTAAGTTGACGAAGGAACACGAAAACCAATTAGCCCAAATTGCCAATGCTGTTAAAGCCCCACAATTAAAAGATGCCCCTGAAAAGGTCTTAGCTTTACAAGCCCAAATTAAAGAATTAGAACGTCAAGTAACTAGTCTAGAAGCTAAAATTGCTAATTCAGCTGCTGCTAATATCTTTAATGATGTTAAAACATTTGGAGCTCATTCAGCAATTATTAGTCAAGTTGAAGTTTCAGGAATGGAACAATTACGCGCGATTGCTGACCAATGGAAAGAAAATGCAAGTTCCGATGTGTTAGTATTAATTGCTAAAACTGGTGAAGACAAGGTTAACTTAATCGTTGCGATGAGTAAGCCAGCCATTGCAACCGGTATCAAGTCAGGTGACTTAATCAAAGCCGTAGCACCATTAGTTGGTGGTAACGGTGGTGGTCGGCCTGACTTAGCGCAAGCTGGTGGTAGTAACCCAGCCGGGATTGCGGATGCTTTGGCAGCGGCTGCAAGTTGGTTAAACGAGCATTAATAGGGCCCGTGCTGTATACTTTAAATGGTCAGTTTTAGTTATTTATTGTATACATGAGCTTTATTTCCGTATACAATGTTCGTAGTAACGTTTTAGTCTGGAGGTAGCATATGAGTTCATTAGACGAAACCACCTTATTTGATTTTGGTAATGTACAACCAATCGATGTACATGATACGCTCCAAACGGTTTACAATGCGTTGGAAGCCAAGGGATATGACCCAATCAACCAAATTGTTGGTTATCTTATTTCTGGTGATCCTGCGTACATCCCACGTTTGAATGATGCCCGAAATCTTATTAGAAAGCACGAGCGCGATGAAATCATCGAAGAGCTCGTGAAGAGTTATTTAAATAAATGAGTCGATTATTAGGTTTAGACGTTGGGTCCCGTACCGTTGGAGTAGCAGTCAGTGATATCATGGGATGGACTGCCCAAGGGGTTGAAATTATTCGGATTGATGAAGATCAAAAAGAATTTGGAATCGAACGCATGAAAGAGCTTGTTGAAGAATACAAACCAGGGGGCTTTGTCCTTGGTTTGCCTAAAAATATGAACAACACGCTTGGTCCTCGGGCCGAAGCAGCCCAAGCATATGGTGATTTATTAGTAGAAACATTTGGCTTGCCAATTGATTTTATTGATGAACGTTTAACGACGGTTGAAGCTGAACGGATGTTAGTTGAAGAAGCTGATACATCACGTAAAAAGCGCAAGCAAGTTATTGATAAGCTGGCTGCAAGTTTAATTTTGCAAAATTACTTAGATGCAAATGGTAAATTAACGAAAGTATGAGGTATGCCCTATGGCTGAAGAACCACAAGAACAACAAATCACACTAGTAGATGAAGATGGAACAGAAACTTTATTCAACGTCCTCTTCACATTCACATCTGATGAATACAACAAGTCATACATCTTACTTTACCCAGAAGGTACTGAAGATGACCAAGAAGTAGACATCCAAGCCTTCTCATTTAATCCTGATGAAGATGGTGAAGCTACTGAAGGTGACTTACAAGCAATTGAAGACGACGCTGAATGGGACATGGTTGAAGAAGTGTTGAACACTTTCTTAGACGACGATGGTAACTTTGAAGCTTAATGCGCCGTTTCTAATGGTCAAGATTTGATTTTTTAGAATAAAAAAGACTGGTTGATTCGCATGAGTCGATCAGTCTTTTTCTTTACAGAAAGAGGAAAAAATAATGCATACTTACGCAATTACGGTACTAAATCAAACATTTGTTGGTGAGCAACCAGAACCATTTTTTGATGTGGTTACTTTTTTGGCTAACTTAGATGAAACCCAAATTCAAGATGTTGCTAGTTTGAAGCAGTTAGCGACTGATACCCAATTGATGCCCAGTTATGATGATGGTATGGGACAAATGGTCACGGAAAAAGTTGCTAAAATTTTAGATGTTTACGAACTAATTGATGAAGTGCAATTTGAAGGTAATCCAGAAGTTAATAGTCGCCAAATCGTGCCCGCTAAACCGATGGATTTAACGCAATTCTTAGCAACTTTCTATAGTGACTATGTTTACGAAGATGACTTTAAGGACTAAGTAATACGAACACAGGCGAACATTAGTTTGAAAAACCGTTATTTTTCCAGTATAATAGGCATTAATTAGAAGATGAGAAATAAGGGGTGAAGTAATGGCGCGTGGCGAAAGTAAACAAATTGAAGTTTTGCGCTTCATTTATGAAAAACAAACGCAAAAAGGGTATCCACCAACCGTTCGTGAAATTTGTGAAGCAGTTGGATTGGCATCAACATCGACCGTGCATGGCCATATTGTGCGGTTGCAAACAAAAGGCTATTTACGTAAAGATAGCACCAAACCACGGGCAATTGAAATTACGGATGATGGCTTGGATATTTTAGGAATTTCAAGTAACCCTGGTCAAATTCCAGTGGTTGGTTTAGTAACCGCTGGGGCCCCAATTCTGGCCGTTGAAGAACAAGCAACTGAGTTTTTCCCGTTACCAGCTGATTTGGCAGCATATGATGGTGATTTATTTATGCTAAATGTGACCGGAACATCAATGATTAATATTGGTATTTTAGATGGTGATCAAGTAATTGTCCGGAAACAAAATCAAGCTGATAATGGTGATATCGTGGTGGCCTTAACGGAAGATGATGAAGCAACGGTTAAACGTTTCTTCCGTGAGAGTGGACATTTCCGCTTACAACCAGAAAATGATACAATGGAACCGATTATATTGGATACAGTTACAATTTTAGGTAAAGTTGTCGGCTTGTATCGCAACTCAGTATACTAAAAGGTAGGTAATTAAAGTGGAACGAGAACAATTACGTCAACGGATTAATGAGTTATCCGCTAAACACAAAAGTGAAGGCTTAACTGAGGCAGAAGAAATTGAACGTCAAGCCTTACGTGAAGAATTTTTAGCTAATTTCCGCGAAGCATTCCGCTCACAAGTTGAAATGATGCAACTTTTTGACAAAGAGGGAAAAGAAGTTACACCGGATAAAGTTAAAGAAATTCAACGTAAGAAGGGTCTTCGTGACGATTAACTCTTTTTTTCTCAGCCAGAATAAAGTAAACTAAATGTATTATAAATATTGAGGAGTTAGCTTACATGTCTTTTTTAGCTGTTGTTTTAATTATTTTAGCGCTTGTAATTGGATTTGTCGGTGGTTTCTTTGCTGCCCGTAAATACATGGAAAATTACTTGAAGAACAATCCACCAATTTCTGAAGAAATGGTTCGTTCTATGATGGTTTCAATGGGTCAATCACCTTCACAAAAACGGTTGAAGCAAGTGATGGCATCAATGAAGGGTCACACTAAATAATTCAAAAAAGCCGGCTGATGAATTTAAATTCATTAGTCGGCTTTTTGCATGTTAATCTTTAGTTGGTGTCTTAGGTTTTGGATCAATGTATTTAAAATTGGGATCAAGATCAAAATCAAGTTGATCAAAGGCTGCTTGGAGCTTTTTGGTGAAAACGGCAACATTTTCATCATCAAGCTTTTCACGGCGTTCAACATAGATAGGATCACCAAACATAATTGAAACGTTATTTCGTTTGAATAGTTGTGAAAATTTAACCGGACCTTGGTAAACGACAGGCACTACTGGTCGACCAGAAAGCTTGGCAATCATCATCGTACCGGCCTTTAATTCACTACTGTGACGCGAACCAGTTGGGAAAATAATCAACCCAAGATCTTCACTTTTAAGGTTTTTCACTGGGGTCTTAATCGCTGAGGGACCTGGGTTTTTCCGATCAATTGCAAAAGCATTGGCATGCACTAAAATCCAGCGTAAAATGGGATTTTTGAACAACTCAATTTTAGCCATGAAACTAAACTTGAGGGGTGCACCAGCAACCGCAAAAAACAACGGATCCCACCAAGTGCGGTGAGGCCCAGCTAGAATGAAGGTTCCTTCAGGAAGTTTATTGTGGTTGTAAATTTTGGTTTTTCCGTTAATAATAAAAAGCAGAAAACGAACTATTGTCCGTGCAATAGAATAAAACATTATCTTGGAGCTCCTTTAAAAAACTTTTATCTTTTTAAGTATGCAAAATTTAGCTCCTTAAAGCAAGTAGGGAAATTTTTATGACAAACGTACAATTACAATCTGACGAACGAATTGATCAATTATTCAGTCAAGATATTCAAATAATTCAAAGCGCAAGTGTCTTTGCGTTTTCACTTGATGCCGTCTTATTAGCGCACTTTGCGAAAGCCCCCAAGGGTGGTCGCGGTTTAACGGTTGATTTATGTGCTGGTAATGGTGCTATTGGCCTTTTTTATTCACAAAAGAGTTTGGGTCCAATTACCGAAGTTGAATTGCAACCACGCTTAGCTGATATGGCAAGTCGTTCCATTTTATTAAATGGTTTGGAAGACCGCATGAATGTGTTAAATATTGATTTAGCGGATACGTTAGATTTTATTGAAGGTGGATCAGCGGAAACAGTTTTATGTAATCCACCATATTTTTTAAATAGTGAATCTTCACAAAAAAATCCGAATGAACATTTGGCGATTGCCCGGCATGAAATTACGACGAATTTAGATACCGTTTGTCAGACTGCTAGCCGTCTATTGAAAATGAATGGGAAATTGTTTATGGTTCATCGGCCGGATCGCTTAGTCGATGTTTTAAGTGCCATGCAAGCCGTGCGTTTGGCACCCAAACGGATTCAATTTGTGCATCCTAAAGCGGGCAAGGAAGCCAATATGGTTTTGATTGAAGCCATTAAGGATGGTAAGAGTGGTGGGGTGCGCGTTTTAGAACCTCAAGTCGTGTATGATGATAATGGTCAATACACCCCGATGATTCATCAGGTGCTCTACGGTGAGTGATAAAGAATATTACATGTATGTCATTTTGACGGCAGATAATATGTTATATACTGGATTTACCAATGATGTGGCCCGCCGTTTTGCGACTCATCAACAGTATAAGGGTGCTAAATTTACTAAAATAAAAAGTAAACACCCGTTAAAACTATTGTATCAAGAAGCATTTACAACCAAGCATGATGCATTATCAGCCGAGTGGCATTTTAAACACCAAACACGTAGTCAAAAGGAAAGTTACTTACGCAGTCACGGTGTCGAAATTTAAAGTAAAAAGTAGCTAATTTTTACTTGCATCCATTAATTATATTTGGTAACATATTAAACGGTGTTAAAACCAATTCACACCTTAATCAATGTCGACTGGGTTGCGAGCGATCGTCCAGCTACAGATGCGATTAGGGGAGGAATAAACAAAATTTTGGAGGAATAACTCATGGCAGTTATCTCAATGAAGCAATTGCTCGAAGCCGGTGTCCACTTTGGTCACCAAACTCGTCGCTGGAACCCTAAGATGAAAGAATTTATCTTTACTGAACGTAACGGTATTTACATCATCGACTTACAAAAGACTGTAAAACTTGTTGACCAAGCTTACAACTACGTACGTGACGCTGCTAAAGACGGTGCCGTTGTATTGTTCGTTGGTACTAAGAAGCAAGCCCAAGACGCTATTGCTGAAGAAGCAAAGCGTGCTGGTCAATTCTACATCAACCACCGTTGGTTGGGTGGTACTTTGACAAACTGGAACACTATTCAAGCGCGTATCGCACGTTTGAAGGAACTTAAAGCTATGGCTGAAGATGGTACTTTTGACCGTCTTCCTAAGAAAGAAGTTGCTTTACTTGTAAAGCAAACTGCTAAGCTTGAAAAATTCTTGGGTGGTATCGCTGATATGCCTAAGATTCCTGATTTGTTATTTGTTGTTGACCCTCGTAAGGAACAACTTGCTGTTCAAGAAGCACACAAGTTAAACATTCCTATCGTAGCTATGGTTGATACTAACGCCGACCCAGATGACATCGATGTTAAGATTCCATCTAACGATGATGCTATCCGTGCCGTACGTTTGATCACTGCTAAGATGGCTGACGCAATCATCGAAGGTAACCAAGGCGAAGACCAAGTTGATGAAAACTCATTTGGTGCCGATGATTCAGTTGAATCAATCGAAGAAATCGCTGCCGTAGTTGAAGGCGACAACGCTGAAAAGTAATTAAATGTTTAGAGTAGGCTGTCACAATAGTTTTGCTAGATTAATCTGGCTAACCATGTGGTGGTCTATTTTTTTGAAAAAAACTAGGTTTCTAGCTTTTTTTAACTGCTATTTTGGCAGATTTAAGGTACAATTAAAAAAGAAGATAATTATAGATAATAACGATTTTAAGGAGATTTAATAACTCATGGCTATTACTGCTGCTCAAGTTAAAGAATTACGTGAAAAAACAGGTGTTGGTATGATGGACGCCAAGAAGGCGCTTGTCGAAGTTGATGGAGATATGTCAAAAGCTATCGACTTACTCCGTGAAAAGGGTATGGCTAAGGCTGCTAAGAAGGGTGACCGGATTGCTGCTGAAGGTATGACTTACGTTGCTGTTAAGGATAACGCCGCAGCTATCGTTGAATTAAACTCTGAAACTGACTTCGTTGCCGGTAACAAAGAATTTAACGACTTATTACACGCTGTTGCTAACGCAATCGTTGAATTCAAACCAGCTGACGTTGAAGCTGCTTTGGAACTTAAAGTTAGCGAATCAGAAACTCTTAACGACTTGATCATTCACACTACACAAATTACTGGTGAAAAGATTACTCTCCGTCGTTTTGTTATCGTTGAAAAAGAAGACTCACAAAGCTTCGGTGCATACTCACACATGGGTGGCCGTATTTCATCACTTGTATTGCTTGACGGTGCTGATGCTGAAACTGCTAAGGACGTTGCAATGCACGTTGCTGCTATCAACCCACAATTCGTTTCACGCGAAGAAGTGCCTGCAGAAGTTGTAGCACACGAAAAAGAAGTACAAATGAACGCCGAAGATATGTCTGGTAAGCCAGAAAACATCAAGGAAAAGATCGTTGAAGGTCGTTTAAACAAGTTCCTTGCTGAAATCTCATTAGCTGACCAACCATTCGTTAAAGATGGTGACCAAACGGTTGCTAAGTACGTAGAATCAAAGAACGGTTCTCTTAAGTCATTCATCCGTTACGAAGTTGGTGAAGGTATGGAAAAGAAGAACACTGACTTCGCTGCTGAAGTTATGGGCCAAATCAACTAATTTTAACTAATTAGTTATTTAAAAGAGGCGCGCATTCGGGCGCACCTCTTTTTTTTAAGAAAAAATGGGACGTTAAAGAGATTTACTAAAGGAGCATTAATACGAATGAGTGAAGTTAAATATAAACGTGTTTTAATGAAGTTGAGTGGGGAAGCCCTCGCTGGTGATCAGGGACGAGGTATTAACCCCATCTTTGTGAAACAAGTTGCAGAAGAAATCAAAGAAGTTCATGATTTGGGTGTTGAAATTGCCATTGTTGTTGGTGGTGGTAACATGTGGCGTGGAGAAGCGGGTGCCGAACTTGGTATGGAACGCTCACAAGCTGATTACATTGGAATGTTAGGTACGGTTATGAACGCCTTGGCCCTTCAAGATAGCCTTGAAAACCTTAATGTCCCAACACGGGTCCAAACTTCAATTGAAATGCGTCAAATTGCTGAACCATACATTCGTCGTAAAGCAGTTCGTCACCTTGAAAAGAACCGCATTGTTATTTTTGCGGCGGGAACTGGTTCACCATACTTCTCAACTGATACAACGGCCGCTTTACGGGCCGCAGAAATTAATGCCGATGCAATCTTAATGGCTAAAAATGGGGTTGATGGAGTTTACTCAGATGACCCACGTACCAACCCTGAAGCTGAAAAGTTTGATACGTTAACGCACTTGGATATCTTGAACAAAGGCCTTCAAGTGATGGACTCAACTGCAAGCTCATTATCAATGGATACTGATATGCCATTGATTGTCTTTAACTTTAACGAAACTGGTAACATCAAACGTGTAGTTGAAGGTGAAAACATCGGAACTACTGTTAAAGGAGATAAATAATTACTATGGCAAATGCAATTATTACAGACGCACAAGTACGGATGGAAAAAGCTGGTGAAGCGCTTCAACGTGAATTGCAAAACATTCGCGCTGGTCGAGCTAACGTTGGTTTATTAAACCGTGTTGAAGCAGAATACTATGGTGCAATGACGCCTCTTAACCAAATGGCATCAATTCAAGTACCAGAAGCCCGTGTGCTTTTGATCACACCATATGACAAATCGGCATTGGATGCGATTGAGCACGCAATTTATGCTTCTGATCTTGGCTTGACACCATCAAATGACGGTTCATCAATTCGGTTAGTTATTCCACAATTAACTGAAGAACGTCGTAAAGAATTAGCTAAAGATGTGAAGGGTGAAGCAGAAAATGCGAAGGTTGCGGTACGTAACATTCGTCGTGATGCAATGGATTCACTTAAGAAGCAACAAAAAGCTAACGAAATTACTGAAGATGATTTACACGATTTAGAAGACCAAGTGCAAAAGGCAACGGATGCAGCGGTTAAAAATATTGATGCAATTGCTAAAGATAAGGAACAAGAATTGTTAACTATCTAGTTTTGAGAATTGCATTTAAAAAGCGATTTATTAGTACTCAAAAATGAGTATTAGTAAATCGCTTTTTTATTATGTTAACTTATTTAAGTATAAATTATTTTTTGGTTAAGTTATATTTCATATTTAAAATAAAATTAAAAAAATAATATATTTATCATTTTTTTTTGAGAAAATCAACTAATATGCTTGACATATTTGTTGACATTTTCGATTACTTGAAGTTTTTTTTGAAAAATTAAAAAAATATGCTGATTTGTACATAAGATATCCCAAGTTTGCGAAAAAACAATTAGTTTTTATTTTTGATGCAATAATTAATGCATGTTCTAAAATAAATTTACTGTGGGGGATTTTTTATGTCCAAGAAGAACAATTATTACAAATTAATGCATGAAACAAAGTATGAACACTTTAAAATGTATAAGGCTGGTAAGCAATGGTTTGTTGCCGGTATGTCATTATTTGGGGGTGTGTTAGGAGCAAGTGCAGTGGGTACGCAAGTCGCTCACGCCGATGTTTCTAACGGAAATAGTGATACTGCAAAGGAAGTTGATCAAGGGACGGTGCTGGCCACGCAACAAACAGCCACAATTCCTGCTGCATCAACAAGTACTTCAGCAGCCAATACTAGCACTAGTCAAAGTACTTCAACTTCTGAAAGTTTATCTAAGAGCATTTCAGAAAGTATCTCAACTAGTACTTCAGCTACTAACGCAAGTACAAGTAAGAGTGCATTAGCTAGCAGCACTTCAAATGCATCAACAAGTACATCAGATGCATCAACTAGCAAATCAGACTCGTCAACTAGCACATCAACAACTAGTGCAAGTACATCAGACGCATCAACAAGCACATCAACAACCAGTGCAAGTACATCGAAGGCATCAACTAGTTCAAGTAAAGCAGCAACCAGCACCAAAGGATCTGCTTCAACTTCTAACTCACTTACAAACAGTACGACTGTTGATGAAGTAACAGCTAACAAAACTGCTACTGCATCAGCACAAAAAGCATTAGCTCTTGCATTGCCTAAAAATGCAACAGTTACTGTTGACGCAACAACTCACGAATTGAGTATTGTATTAGCAAATGATCAAACACCAAGCACTGCGATTTTAAATGCTGCCCAAGCATATGCAGAAGCTAACGGTTTGGTTGTTAACTTCAACCACCGTGATGCTACAGATACTACTACTGCTAAACCTACAAACTTCGGTGATTACAAGAGCTCAGTGCTTACATACTTGACGAAGAATAAATTAGCAACGCAAGCACAAATTAACTCTGCACAATTCCAATCAGCATTAGCTAATAGTTACAAGAGCTTCATCGCACAACCAAAACAACTTGATGCAGTGGCAGCTAGTGGAATACCAAATCCTATGCAAACACCATCTGATCCAGCAGTGTGGTTTTTAGTATATATAAATGGTGGATTTACCACATCACCTAAGCAGGTTACTAATACAACTTTAAATACACCAACAACTGTACAAGCGTCATTTAGTCGGAATGTACTTGAGTTTCTTTTTCCAGGATCAACAACCACATACACGTGGTATAAATATGACCCTACAACGAAGACTTGGTCACAAGCAACCAATGATACCACTAAAACTGGGAATTTATCACTTACCCCGACTGAAACTGGAACTTATTATTATCAATTGAAAGCAAAGGTTACTGCACTTGTACCTTTATACCTTTTAAACTATTACTCACAGGTTATTCAAGTTAATGTCTTTGATAAACCGCAAAATGCAACGACAATTACCACTAGTGTTGATAACAGTTACTTGTATTACAATGGTCAACAAACACAAGCAAACGCTAATGTTGGTAATGGTACGGGTGATGTTACATGGACTTCAAGTGACGCAAACCTTGCAACAATTGACTCTGTAACTGGGGTGATTACGGCTAATAAAAATTCACAATCAGGGGTTGTAACATTTACAGCAACTATTAAAAATCCAGATGGCACAACACTTTCAAGTCAAGTGCAAGTAAAAGTTGGTGGAGGGTTAGATGACCAAACTGTAATAGCCGGGTCAACCGCAACTTTCCCTGTTCAGGGTACTGCAACAGATAAAAATGCAACGACTGTTTATCAATGGTATCAAGTTGGAGCAGGGTTTCTTGGTAGTGACAAACTATTAACTGATCAAACGGGATCAGCATTAGTATTGAATAATGTTGCACAAAATGCTAGCGGTACACAATACTATGCTAAGGTTACAGTTACACCAATTGGTTCTGACGGTAAGGCTGGTTCACCACAAACTTTAATAACTAATACAGCTACCTTGACGGTTGTTTCGAATACACCAGCAAACTCAACTTCAATCTCAAATAGTACATCACAATCAACAAGTATCAGTACTTCGCTTCCAACAAGTACATCAAAGGTTGTAAGTACTAGTGATTCTATGAGTGATAGCAATTCGACTTCACAAAGTGATAGTATTCTTGCACCTTCACGATCTGCAAGTACGTCAGTATCTGATTCAGACTCAAAGAGTACATCAGTAGCTGACTCAGAATCAACATCAACTGTTGCATCAGATTCAGAATCAACAAGTACATCAGAAGCTGATTCAACTTCAAAGAGTACATCAGTAGCTGACTCAGAATCAACAAGTACATCAGAAGTT
>NZ_CAKKNT010000027.1 GCF_918814755.1 Periweissella ghanensis
ATTAAAAGGTATTCTTGTACCATTTTTAGTTTAAATTCTTTTGAAAATTTTTTCATAATAAAACACCCCAAAAGTTGACCTTGCTTGGTCCAACTTTTGGGGTGCATATCATTTCGAATATATCGGACTTCTGGAGCGCGTTTTGGCAGCAAATTACTACCAGAAAAGCGTTATGTCACAGCCCTTTTTTAATTTATTCAGTATAGTTTTGATTATTTTAATTACATTAAGTACTGAAGTTCGATTATTTATTTTAGAAAAACGAGTAATTCTTAATTGATTGATATAAAATGAGCAATCTCGCTAATAAATACTATAAGTTAAAAGTATTAGATGAGGTAGATTTAATATTATTTTATTTCAGGTATTAATATGGTTTAAACCTTGATTTAAAAGACTTTAAAGCGTTTTTTACATACTTTAAATATTAAATTTATATAAAGATAAAAATAAGTATAGCTTTTAATTTTATTTGGTAGTATTATAAATGCATAGCTTGATTGTTATTACTTTCACAAAAGTTTTAACAGAAAAAAGAAGCTAAACTAATAAATTACTTAGAAGAGGTATGAATCATGAAAGCAGCAGTATGGCACGGTGTTAAAGACGTTCGAGTTGAAGAAGTAGAATTGAAACCATTAAAGGATGACGAAGTTGTAGTTCGCGTTGCTTGGGCTGGTATCTGTGGTTCTGACTTGCACGAATACTTGGAAGGACCAGTTTTCATTCCAGTTGACAAAGCTGAAGAATTAACTGGTGGTCTTGCACCATTGACAATGGGTCACGAATTTTCAGGGGTTATCGACAAAGTGGGTGCTAACGTAACTGATTGGAAAGTTGGCGATCACGTATCAATCAACCCAACTGTTACTCATGAAATTCGTCCTGACGGTGATGATGTGTACGATGGTTACGCCTTTATTGGTTTGAGTACAGATGGTGGCTTTGCTTCATTTGCTAACGTTCCTGCAAAGAACTTGCTTCGCTTGCCACAAGACTTCCCATTGGACTTGGCGGCTACTATCGAACCAACTGCTGTTGCCGTTCAAGCCGTTAAAGAAGGTGACTTGAAGTTTGGTGAAACTGTTGCTATCTTCGGTGCGGGCCCAATCGGGGTGTTAGTTGCTGCGGCTGCCAAAGCTGCCGGTGCCACTAAGATTATCGCCGTTGACTTGTCAGAAGTTCGTTTGCAAAAAGCGCTTGAAATGGGTGCTACTGATGTTATCAACCCAGCTGAAGTGAACGCTGTTGAAAAGATCAAAGAACTTGTTCCTGGTGGGGTTGATGTATCATTTGAAGTTGCCGGTGTGCAACCAACTTTTGAACAAGCTATTGACGCTACCAAGGCTCGTGGTAACTTGGTTATCGTTTCAATCTTTGCTCGTCCAATTCAATTCGACCCAATGCAATTGATGAACGCCGGTGTTAAGGTTACTACGACGATTGCTTACTCAAAGAAGACCTTCCAACAAACGGTTGACTTGGTAACTAGTGGTCAAATCGATGTTAAGCCAGTTATTACTAAGAAAATTGAACTTGACCAAATCGTAACTGATGGTTTTGACGCCCTTGTTGCTGACAAATCACAAGCTAAGATCTTGGTTGACTTCACTAAGTAATTAGTTAAAAGTAAATAATTAAAAATCGCCCTTGATATTCAAGGACGATTTTTTTGTGCTAAGATTAAAGATAGTTAATTATTATTTAGAATTTTAACCCCCGCAATAAATTAATTGGAGTGTCTTTAATGAAACGAGCAATCCCCCTTGCTAAAATCGCTAACCGTGGTTTACTGATTTCAGTTAGCACGCTATTAGCGCTCAGTAGTAGTAATTTAACCCATCATGCAACCGGTACAACCGCCATAACGGCTCATGCCGCGATTCAAAATCCCCGACAGGCGTTACAAAATGCGATTAATGCGGGTAAGCAATATACCCGAAAATACTATACGGTCGTAACCTTTAATCGTTTGCAACAAGCGTTGATACAAGCTGAAATTACTAATAACAACCCCCGTAGTACTGCAGCTCAGCTCAATAGTGCATTACTAAATTTAAATAATGCAATGGCGCATATTGGGCGGATTCCGGTAGCCCCCATTGCACCAGGGATTAAAGTGAATTTACAAAATGCGTTAGTAAGAGCCCAAGCTTTTACCCCTAAATATTACACGTCAACGTCATATGGTCGCTTAAAGCAAGCGATTAATGATGCCCAAGCCGTGTTATATTTTTGGCCGGCAACGGCAAGTCAATATGTGACATATACGAATGCGTTAAATAACGCGATGCAAACAATTGAACGCTTACCGGCTGATAAGACTGATTTAGTGGCAACAATTAATGCGACTAAACAATTTACCTTAGCATTTTACACCAGTGCTTCAGTAGCAAAGCTACAGACGGCTTTGAATAATGCGATGCAAATTAATAACAATTCGAACGTGCAAATGTGGAAAGTGTTACAAGCGACTAGTAATCTGCAGGCGGCAATGCAACAAATGACGCGGCAACCACGAACTCGGGTAGAATTAACGAGCTTATTACAACAAGCCACTCAAATTGTTAAATTTCCGGGAGCTTGGAAAGTGAAGGCCACAGATAAGTTTGGGACGTGGTATACCCAAGCAAGCGTTAGTGCCGTAGCCAATCAATTACCAATGGCGATGCAGGCATATACGAATCGTCAAGCTTCAGTTGCTGACGTCACGAATGCGTATATTTGGCTCACCAAAACGCTCGCTAATTTGGAACCAGTGACCGGTCCATTTACGCTCCAACAACCAGCACCAATAACGATGTCGCTGTTAACGTTTAAAAACAATCCCACGATTTTTACATTACCAAGTATGAGTGGTAGTAATGGTCAAGTTCAAGCCGGTAATATTAACTGGCATGTTAATGTAACGACGATGATTAATGGGCAACAGTATAACCTTATTACCAATTTAACGAATGCGCTGAAGGTGATGACGCCTGGTCAATATACGTTAACATATATGGTTAGTGGTGGCACAGGGAATACTGCCGTGACTAATACGATAACGCGGGTCCTTAATTTAACCGCCGATGGCCAAAATAATTTTAATAATCCGACATATCATTTTGGTTTAGCACCGACAACCACAATTACTAGGGATTCCAATATGTATTCAACGCTACCATATGCGCAATTGGCTGCTAATCCAGCGTTATATGATAACAATAATGCGCTCGTGGATCCGCAAGCATATCGTGTCAATTACCAAATTATGCTTGGGCAGCAAGCGTATGGTTTGTTTGATATGGCCGTTGACTATGCCTTACCAGGGTCATACCGGGTTAATTTTGCGGCCACAGGTGTTTATACGGGGCGGGCTTTGACGAATTTTACGCAAACGATGAATTTAAATGCGACTGATAACCGCAATGTGATTAATCCAAATGCCAATTATCAATTTGTTGGCTTAACCCCCGCCACCGTTTCAGGTAGTGATTATCAGACAATTTTAAAAAGTGGTGATAATGGGGATGCCTCATTTGATCCATTTTATGGAGTAGGGCTTGTGGATGCTCACCAACAAGCAGTCACAAATTATGGGACCGTCAATGTTTATTCTGATTGGGCCAAACTTGATTTTGGACAAGGTAATTATAATACCCCCGGCCAATACCAAGTTAAATACTATGCAATTGCCGCCGATGGGCATATGGTCGCTACTGGAACGCGCAGTATTACAATCATTAATTAGCGGGCCTATTAGAAAGCGTATTGATGCAGTAGCAAATAAATAGGAGCTGTGACAGAAGTCGGGCGATATCGAGAAATACACTAAATAACCGCTTTGAAGAATTTTCTTCAAGGCGGTTATTGTCGTATTTCGAATATATCGGACTTCTGGAGCGCGTTTTGGTAGCAATTTAGTACTTGAAAAGACTTCTGTCACGCTCCCTTAGTGTATCTAAGGGATATTAGGTTAAAGGTCTTTCAACCCCGAAGTAAATTACTGCTCAGTCGTTTGTTTAAACATTTTAGCTAGTGGGGCGAGTTGACCAAATTTAGCCGCATCATCGGTTGGAGCAACAATTAAGTTGGCATCAGATTGTGCCAGTTCTTGAAATGCTTGGATAGATTGATTCTGGAAAAAATTGTTATCAACTTGAGCTAGTGCTGCGGCCACCGTAGCAATCCGGGCGGCTTCGACTTCGGCTTTAATGCGAATTGATTCGGCTTCGGCCTTGGCAGTATTAACCATCGCTTCATTTTGCGCTTTATTTGAAAGTTGGATTGATTTGGCATTCCCTTCAGCTTGGGAAATTGTTGCCACCCGTTTCCGGTCAGCTTCTAGTTGGGTATCCATCGCGGCTTGAATGGAAGGGGATGGTTTTAATTCATCGATGTTTAAACGGTCAACATTAATCCCATAAATACTCGTTAAATCTCCAATCGCTTCACTTAATTCACGGTTGATTTGGGCAGTTGAACCTAACGCATCATTTAAGTCCATCCGACCAATGATATCACGTAAGTGGCCACGGACTAATTGGGCCATTGATTCAACAGAGTCGGTATTTTCATATTGGAACTTAACCGCATCAGTTACGTGGTAGTTAAGGGTGACGCTGGCTGAGATTTCCGCGTTATCTTTTGTAATCACTGAGTAATCCGGTAAGCGTACCGGGCGCATTGCGAGACTGACTTGGCGAACTTTTTGAACTAATGGAATGTAAAAATGTAAACCGGGATTAACACTTTTACTGTATTTACCAAGGGTTTCAACTAATCCTTGGCAATTTTGTGAGATGATTTTAATTCCAAATGGCATGATATGACACTCCTATTCGTGGGTCGTTAGTGATAAATCGGTCAGAATTAACACGTTATCTTGGACATTACTAATGAGATATTGATGTGTTGAATCAGGATGCGGACTATTGATAATGACAAAACGATAATAAATGCCCTTGACTTCGAGTAATTTTTGCTCGGGCGTTAGCTTGCTACCAGGGACAGTTAAACCGACAAAGCGCCGTTGTTCAAGTGAGCCTTCGCGTTCGATTGATTGCGAAAGCAAGGCGACGATACTACTATTAACACTTAAGTGTTGACGTTCTGCATAGGCTTCAACTTCGGCGAAAAGGTCGTAATCAATGCGCAGAAGAAATTGTTTTTTAGCCATGGCAAGGTCCTTTCGGTGAAATATGATATTATAACGCTATCAAAGTGATATCACTTTATTAGGGATATATTAACCTTTTATTGATTTAAAGTAAAATAAAAAAACCTGCCGTTAAACGACAAGTTTCTTAAGCACTTAATTTTGGGCTAAATAAGCATTGAAATACGTGGCTAATTGCTTAATGCCGGGTTCTATTTTTGCTAACGGAATGTTTGAATAATTTAACCGGGCACAATTAGTAATTTTGGAAACAGCATATTGTGGTTCGCTAGGTACAAAGACAATATGGGCTTCGGGTAATAAAGTATCGTGCATAAATTTATTTAAGTCCAAGCCTTCAGGGCCAGTTAACCAAAGGAAAAAGCCGCCTTCCGGTTCAGTAAATTTGATTTCAGCCGGCATATATTTTTGAAGCGCCGTAACCATCGCATGACACTTTTCAGCATAGACTGGTTTCATTTTGTTGATGTGTTCATCAAGGTCGTTAGTAGTTAGATAATCCGCCAATGCCTCCATCGTCATATTAGGTGATTGGACGTCATTAGCGGATTTTAAACCAGCTAATTCGCCGAGCATTTCATGATCAGCAACAAGGTAACCAACACGTAGACCAGGGGATAAGATTTTTGAAAAACTTGAGACAAATAAAACTCGGTGTGCGGTGTCAAAACTTTGAATGGTTGGTAATTCTTCACCCCGGTAACGTAAATCACGGTAGGGTGAATCTTCCAAAATATAGAAATCATATGCAACTGCTAGTTCCGCCAATCGTTGGCGTTTAGCGGTACTTAAAGTAATTCCCGTGGGATTTTGAAAATCTGGAATCGTGTAAAGGAGTTTAATCCGATTAGCCCCGCGATTAGCCTTTAAAGCAGCTTCTAAGTGATCGACGTTTAAACCATCAGCCTCCATGGGGATTTCATAATATGTTGGCGCATAACTTTCAAAAGCTGAAATCGCACCAACATAAGTCGGTCCTTCTAAAGCTAAGCCATCGCCGGGATTAATGAATAATCGCGTAATTAAATCAATTGCTTGTTGACCACCTTGAGTGATAAGAATATCATCAGCCGTTATGGGAACACCTGCCCGCTGGGTGTGACGCTGTGCTAAAATAGAACGTAATGCAACGGGCCCTTTGGCATCAGTATATTGAAAAATTCCTGGCGTATTGGCACTAATCGCTCGGGCAAAAGCTGCGGAGATATCCGCACTTGGGAACAATTGTTGGTCGGGGTAACCACCAGCAAAAGATGTGTTTGCCGGATTTGAACTTTCAATAAATAATTCTGCCAAGACAGAGCTATCGTAGTTAATAACTCGATCGGCGAAGTTCTGATTTTTCATAAAAGGCCTCGTTAATTTAAATTTTATAATATTTGCAATAATCATCCATAAGATTAAAAAATGATTATAATATCCTACATTTTAATTGTAGCTTATTAACTAAAAAAATTACAACTATTTTTTCTTGCAGCAAAAATTGGAGATGAAATGTTAAAAGAATTAAAACTATTTTTACAATATTTAGCAGTTGAACGCCGTTTTTCACCAGAAACCCTTAAAGCATATCAACAAGATTTAAAATTGTTTGCCCAATTTTGTCAAAGTGAACTCGGACCAATAAGTTGGACAGAGGTTGATGGCAATTTGATTAGGGCGTGGATGAGTCAATTATACGATCAAAAACTCGCAGCCACGACCATTAATCGCAAACTAAGCTCGTTACGGTCGTTTTATCAATTTTTGATTAATAATCAGTTAGCAACGCAAAATCCGTTTGCAGAAGTCCAAGTTAAGCAACAACCCCAACATCTACCCCATTATTTTCGTGAACCAGAATTGGCGACATTATTTAAAACGGTTAATGAGCAACCAACCCCTTTTAAAGAACGCAATGTTGCCTTGCTTGAGTTGCTATACGGCACCGGCATGCGGGTGTCTGAAGTAGCAAATTTAACGCTGGGGCAAATTGATTTTGGCCGAGAAATGATTCACGTCTATGGTAAAGGGGGCAAAGAGCGTTTTGTGCCTTTAGGATCGTATGCAAAAAAAGCTTTAATTACCTATATTAATGGACTACGAATGACCTTAATGGCGCAACACCAAACCGTGCATGAAGTCGTGTTTATTAATCGGTTAGGGGCACCGATTTCAAGTGCGGGGATTGAATATGTCCTCAAACAAGTTATGAAAGCCACCGGTTTAGGTAATGAGATGCATCCACACATGTTTCGCCATACCTATGCAACTGATTTATTAAATAATGGGGCAGATTTACGGAGTGTTCAGGAACTATTAGGCCACGCAAATTTAAGTACGACCCAAATTTACACGCATATTAGCCGTGAACAACTCCAAGCCGATTATCGCAAGTACTTTCCGCGTGCTAACCACGAATGAAAGCGCTAAAATTTTTTAAAATCCACCGTGAATTAATTTAATTTTGTGATAAACTAAGTACTGGAAATTAAACTAATGAGAGTAGGAACGGTTGATGACAGTACGTATTGAAAACGATAATTTAATTGTTGAAATTCACGAACATGGAGCTGAATTGCAAAGTGTGCGCCGAAAGGACAGTGATTTAGAATATATTTGGCAAGCTGATCCTAAATATTGGAATCGGCATGCCCCCGTCCTCTTTCCAATTGTTGGTCGTCTTAAAAATAATCAATATGAATATGAGGGCAATACATACTATTTAAGTCAACATGGTTTTGCCCGTGATTTGAATTTTATCGTCGTTGAACAAAGCGCAACACATGCGGTTTTTGAACTTCGTGATTCACCATTGACGAAAAATCTCTATCCGTTTAGCTTTCATTTTCAAATTCGCTACACCTTAACTGCTGATGATACGGTTAAGATGGAATATTTTGTTCATAATCCTGGTGAAACACCAATTTATTTTCAAGTTGGTGGGCACCCAGCGTTTAACGTTCCAATGGAAGCTGGCCACAAATTTACGGATTATTATGTGAACGTCGATCCTGTGAAAGAATACGATCGCGTTAAATTAGTTGGCCCATATTCTGATCCAGAACACATGGGCACGTTTAACCCACGGATTCCTTTACGGTTACGGTATGATGACTATAAGGAAGACGCGATTATTTTATCATTGAATCAAGAGCCAACTTCATTAATTTTAGCACGTCTTGATGCTTCACATGGGGTTACCATGCACTTAGAAGATGCGAAGTACGTTGGTATTTGGTCACCATATGGTAAAGATGCTCCATTTATTTGTCTTGAACCATGGTGGGGGCTTGCGGATAAATTAGATGCTGATGGTGACATTACCCATAAATTTGCAATTAATAAATTAGAAGGCCACCAAGACTATTCTGCTAACTGGAGTTTGGCATTCTTTTAAAAAAATTAAAAAATAACCGTCCCGAAGAGATGTTAATATGCTATACTAATCCAGTTAATTTTGTGAAAGTTGGTATATTACTTTGGAATTAGTAATTTTATGTATTGTTAGTTACTTTATTGGTTCATTGCCGTTTGGGTACTGGATTGGGAAGGTCTTTTATGGCCGCGATATTCGAACGGAAGGTTCTGGTAACATTGGAACTACTAATACATTACGTGTCCTTGGGCCAGTGGCCGGGATTGCGGTTTTGTTACTTGATTTATTTAAAGGCACTTTGGCTGGAGCGTTACCAGCATTAGTTGGTTTGCACCACATTAATCCGTTTATTACTGGTTTTTTTGCTATTATTGGTCATACGTTTAGTATTTGGTTAAAATTCAAAGGTGGCAAGGCGGTTGCAACATCTGCGGGGGTTTTGATTGCTTATAACCCATTTTTCTTCGCAGTTGCGGTAATTACACTTGTTACGATGTTGCTGTTATTTAGCATGATGAGTTTAGGGTCAATTATGGGCTTTATCATGGTAACGACGGCAGCAGCGTTACGCCATGATTGGGTTCTAACGGCGATTGCCGGGGCCTTAACAATTTTTGTTGTTTATCGGCACCGCGAAAATATTAAGCGGATTGTTCAAGGTAAAGAAAGTCTCATGCATTTTGGCTTGTATTACTGGCTAACTAAAAATAAATAATTGGTTCATTAAAGAGCCGGCTTGAAATTTATTTCAGGCCGGCTTTTTTTGTACGAGTCGTTTCATGCGGCAATAAGCTATGATTAGATTATAATTAAGTTATCAAAAGTGAGGAGGTTTAAGATGACAACACCTTTAATTGACGCTGCCCAAGCATACGCACTACGAGTCCACGCTAAGCAAACCCGCAAAGGTAAGGCGACACCATTTACTGAACACTTAAAAGCGGTGGCCACGATTGTTAGTAGTTTGACAGATGATGAGGTACTTATCGCAACGGCTTGGCTCCATGATACAGTTGAAGATACGCCGACCACGATAGTTGATATTGAACGTGAATTTGGCACAGAAGTTGCCAAGTATGTCGCGATGGAAACTGAAAATAAACGGTCAGAAACAGCTGAAAATTTGACTTGGCGGCTCCGCAAGGAAGAACAAATTAACCATCTTGCCGCGTTAACCGGTATTGAACAAAAAATTTATACCGTTGCCTTTGCCGATAAATTGGCTAATTTACGTGAAATTAAAACCGATTTAGACCAGGAAGGTCCGCTTGTTTGGCAACGGTTCAATAATCAAGATATGGTGGCGCAACGTTGGTACTATCAATCCTTTGCTGACATTGTTGGTAATTGGCCAGTGGTTGGTGAAAATCCCCAATATGTTGAACTGCAAGAACTAATTACACAAATTTGGCCACAATAAAAGCCATCCCAAATTGGCATGGCTTTATTTGCTAAATATTACTTAATGTACTTAGTATCAGGATTTTCATTCCAAGGACTAGCTTGGTTAATGTGGTCGTAGTACAACACCCCATGTAAGTGATCGATTTCGTGTTGGAAAACGATGGCAGGGTAGTCTTTAAGGCGAATTTTAACAGTTTCACCAGCTAAGTTTTGGTAACGAACAGTGATGCGGTCGTGACGGGGCACAAAGCCCGGCACATCTTCATCAACTGAAAGACAACCTTCACCCATATCAAGGGCCCCATCTTGTACAGAGTGTGAAATAATTACTGGATTTGAGATGACACCTTTAAAAATGGGTTCGTCATCCTCGTATTCACCGGGCACCAAGATGGCTGCCATCCGCTTTGATACGCCAACTTGCGGTGCTGCAAGACCAACACCGGGCCGAAGTTTGTATTTTTCGTTTTCCTTTTCATCTTGACTGATTACTAAGTATTCCATCATATCAGCAGCAAGCTTTTGATCTTCAGCTGATAAAGGAAATTCAACATCAGCAGCCTCTTGACGTAACACTGGGTTACCATCGCGAGTGATATCTTTCATTAAATACATGTGAAGCCTCCAAAAATTTAGATATTAATTAACTAATTTTACCCTTAAAAAACCATTGATGCAAGAAATGAAAATGTTATGGATATATTACTATAAACCACTTGCAATATAAGAATGGTTATTCTATTATAGTGGTGTAGATGAAACCGCTTACATTTATCTTGGTGCATTTACCAATAAAGTGATGTATTTATATTTTTACAAAAGAAAGGACTTTAACTATGAGTGAAGTGAAGTTTGTGGATTTTGTTGCAAAAAAGAATGATTTACAAGATCAAGCAAAACCATTACAAGTTGTTAATGGTAAAGGAGAAATTGTAAACCAAGAAGTTTTCGACAAATACAGTGATGAAGACTTAGTAAAATTTATGAAATTAATGGTTTGGGAACGGACATTGCACCAACGTTCAAATGCGTTAACACGTCAAGGTCGCCTTGGCTTCTATGCCCCAACAGAAGGGCAAGAAGCTAGTGAAATGGGATCACAATTGGCATTTAAGCCATCTGATTTCATGTTACCTGCATATCGTGATATTCCTCAATTAATTCAACATGGGTTACCAATTTGGAAAGCCTTTCTATGGTCTCGCGGTCACGTTTTAGGTAATGATTACACCGATGAAAATGTCCAAGCACTTTCACCACAAATCATTATCGGAGCCCAATACATTGAAACGGCTGGTGTCGCTTTAGGTATCAAGAAGAACAAGACAGAAGATACGGTAGCCTTTACTTACACTGGTGATGGTGGGACTTCGCAAGGGGACTTCTACGAAGGGATTAACTTTGCAGGGGCTTTCCAAGTGCCAGCTGTGTTCTTTATCCAAAATAATGGATACGCTATCTCAGTACCACGTCGTGTGCAAACTGCCGCAGTAACTTTGGCCCAAAAAGGGATGGCCGCTGGGATTCCGTACGTTCAAGTTGATGGGATGGACTTCTTAGCTGTTTATGAAACTGCTAAGGCTGCCCGTGAATATGCTGCTGCCGGTAATGGTCCAGTCTTAATTGAAACCTTAACCTTCCGTTTTGGCCCGCACACGAACGCTGGGGATGACCCTAAGCGTTACCGGACACCAGAAGAAGAACAACCATGGTTTGATAATGATCCATTAATTCGTTACCGTAAGCTTTTAACTGACAAGGGTCTTTGGTCAGAAGATATTGAAAATGCTTACGTTGATGAAGTAAAAGAAGAAATTAAAGACGCCGTTAAGAAGGCAGATGAAGCTCCTAAACAAAAGATTTCAGAATTTTTGGAAAATGTCTTTGAAGTGCCAACTCCAGAAATTGCGGAACAAATTAAAGCGTTTAAGGCAAAGGAGGCTAAGTAATTATGGCTACAATGAGTTATATTCAAGCAATTACAGATGCATTACGCACCCAATTGAAAAATGATGATAAGACATTAGTTTTTGGTGAAGACGTTGGTAAAAACGGTGGGGTTTTCCGGGCAACTGATGGTTTGCAAGCTGAATTTGGTGAAGATCGGGTCTTTGATACTCCCTTAGCTGAATCCGGAATTATTGGTTTGTCAACCGGATTAGCTTTACAAGGTTTCCGACCAATTCCAGAAATTCAATTCTTTGGTTTTGTGTTTGAAGCGATGGACCAAATTGCCGGTCAATTATCACGGACTCGTTACCGGACAAACGGGACAGTCAATGTGCCAGTTACGATTCGCTCACCATTTGGTGGTGGGACGCACACGCCTGAAATGCACGCCGACTCATTAGAAGCCATGGTGGCATCAGTGCCAGGATTACGGGTAGTAACACCATCAAATCCATATGACGCTAAAGGTTTGTTAATTTCAGCTATTAAAAACAATGACCCCGTGGTCTTTTTGGAAAACTTGAAGCTTTACCGTTCAATGAAAGCCGATGTTCCTGAAGGTGAATATGAAGTACCTTTGGATAAAGCGAATGTTGTTCGTGAAGGAACTGACTTAACGATTATTGCTTATTCAGCTGAAGTAAACGAAAGTTTGAAAGTTGCAGAAAAATTGGAAAAAGAAGGCAAGTCTGTCGAAGTTGTTGACTTACGTTCATTGGCCCCAATTGATTTTGAAACGATTGTGAAATCAGCTGAAAAAACGCACCGGGTCTTGGTTGTTCAAGAAGCGCAACGACTTGCCGGTGTGGCATCAAAAGTTGTATCTGAAATTTCAGAACGAGCCATTCTTTCATTAGATGCACCTATCGGTCGTGTTTCAGCACCCGATACAATTTACCCATTTGGTTTGGCTGAAGATGACTGGCTTCCAAATGCTGAAGATATCGAAGCTAAAGCGCGCGAAATTTTAGAATTTAATTAGGAGGCGATCATAATGGCGTTTGAATTTAAATTGCCAGAGCTTGGTGAAGGTTTACATGAAGGTGAAGTCGCTTCTTGGCTAGTCCAAGTTGGAGATCATGTTGATGAAGACGATGGTTTAGTCGAAATTCAAAATGATAAATCTGTCGAAGAATTACCATCACCAGTTAGTGGTACAATCAAAGAAA
The DNA here is from genome assembly GCF_918814755.1 of Periweissella ghanensis. Lineage (GTDB taxonomy): Bacteria > Bacillota > Bacilli > Lactobacillales > Lactobacillaceae > Periweissella > Periweissella ghanensis. The sequence continues at coordinate 13,043 of NZ_CAKKNT010000027.1, forward strand.
TTAAGATTCAAGAAGGTGAAACGGCAACTGTTGGCGATGTTATCGTGATTATTGACGATGGCTCAGGGGATACAGCAGCTGCACCTACAACAGCACCGGCTGAAGCAACACCAGCGCCAGCTCCTGTTGCCCCAGCTACTCCAGCTCAACCGGCACCTACACCGGTCCAACCCGCACCAGCAGCACCGGCGCAACCAACGGCAAATGTTCGGGTGGCTAAACCAGGTGAAATTATCTTAGCGATGCCATCAGTACGTCAATTTGCCCGTCAACAAGGCGTTGATATCTCATTGGTACCGGCTACTGGTAAGCATGGTCAAATCTTGAAGGCTGATGTTGAAGCGTTTGCTGCTGGTGGTGCCCAACCAGCGCCAGCCACAGCACCGACTGCAACAACCCCAACTGCTGTTGCACCTAAGCCAGCAGCACCTAAGGCGGCTGTAACGAGTGAAACCGTCCTTGAAACCCGTGAAAAGATGTCAATGACGCGTAAAGCAATTGCAAAGGCGATGGTGACATCTAAACACACGGCGCCACACGTTACTTTGTTTGATGAAGTTGAAGTAACTGCCTTGATGACGAACCGTAAGAAGTACAAGGCTGTGGCCGCTGAGAAGGATATCAAGTTGACATTCTTACCATACATTGTTAAAGCTTTAACGGCGGTGTTAAAGGCTTACCCAGTGTTTAACTCATCAATTGATGATGTAACAGAAGAAATTGTTACAAAACACTACTACAATATCGGAATTGCGACTGATACTGAACATGGCCTATATGTGCCAAACATTAAAGACGCTGAACGAAAGAACCTCTTTGAAATTGCAAGTGAAATTTCAGAAAACACGGCCAAGGCACAAGATGGTAAATTAGGGGCAGCTGATATGCGGAATGGTTCAATTACCATTAGTAACATTGGTTCAATTGGTGGTGGTTGGTTTACACCAGTTATCAATTACCCTGAGGTTGCGATTATTGGGGTTGGTAAGATTGTTAAAGAACCAATTGTTGATGAAAATGGTGAAATTGCAGTCGGCCAAATGTTGAAACTTTCAATTAGTTTTGACCACCGTTTAATCGATGGTGGAACAGCGCAACGGGCAATGAACTTACTTAAACGCTTATTGCATGATCCAGAATTGTTGTTGATGGAGGGATAGTAGAATGGTCGTAGGAGATTTTGCAGAAGAACGGCAAACGATTATTGTTGGAGCAGGCCCTGGAGGTTATGTTGCTGCAATTCGGGCCGCTGAACTCGGTCAAAAAGTTATGATTGTTGAACGTGAACACATTGGTGGCGTTTGTTTGAACGTGGGTTGTATCCCATCTAAAGCGCTCATTAGTGCTGGTCACCGTTATCAACTTGCCCAAAGTGAAATGTTTGGGGTGGCCCTTGGGGATGCGACACTTGATTTTGCTAAAACCCAAGATTGGAAGCAAAATGAAGTTATCAATCGCTTAACTGGTGGAGTTGAAATGCTCTTAAAGAAGCATAAGGTTGAAATCGTCGAAGGGGAAGTTTACATGCACGACGATCATACCCTACGAGTAATGAGCGAAACTAATGATACTGCTGCCCAAACATATAAGTTTGAAAACTTGATTTTGGCTACTGGTTCACGGCCAATTGAAATTCCAAACTTTAAGTTTGCTGGTCGCGTACTTGATTCAACTGGTGCTTTGGCATTAACTGAAGTACCTAAAGAATTAGTTGTGATTGGTGGTGGTTATATTGGGGCGGAATTAGCCGGGGCCTATGCTAACCTTGGCGCTCACGTGACCATCCTTGAAGGTTCACCAGCAATCTTACCTAACTTTGAAAAAGATATGGTTGATGTTGTTAAAAAGGAATTGAAGGCTAAGGGGATTGATATTCATACTAATGCCCTTGCTAAAAATTCTGTTCAAACTGACGACCATGTGGCAGTAACCTACGAGATTGATGGTAAGGAAGAAACCATCAATGCCGATTACTGCTTAGTTACGGTAGGACGCCGACCAAACACTGATAACATGGGCCTTGAATACACGGGAGTTAAGGTTGGTGCTAAAGGCTTGATTGAAGTTGATAATCAAGGCCGGACATCTGTACCTAATATCTATGCAATTGGGGACATTGTTCCTGGAGCTGCTTTGGCCCACAAAGCTTTCTTTGAAGCTAAGGTGGCCGCTGCAGCGATTAGTGGCGATACCGCCGCTGCAGTTGATTACCTCGGGATTCCGGCAGTATGTTTCACCGATCCCGAATTAGCAACGGTTGGTTTGACGGTTGCTGAGGCTAAGGATAAAGGCTTAAAAGCTAAAGGTTACAAATTCCCATTTGCTGGAAATGGCCGGGCGATGACTTTAGGCCAACCGGAAGGATTTGTGCGAATTGTAACTGATGATCAAGGAACTGTGCTCGGGGGTCAAATTGTTGGTCCAGGAGCATCAGATTTAATTGCTGAATTAACGTTAGCCGTTAATAGTGCCATGAATATTGAAGACGTTGCTTTAACGATTCATGCGCACCCAACATTGGCTGAAGTTATCGGTGAAGCAGCTGATGCCGCGATTGGTTTCCCAACGCATATGTAATTTAATGTTAATAAAAAACTCGCAAATCCAACTGTTTGCTAGTTTTTTTATATAGCATTTAATATAAAAACGAACATTAATAGATATTATATTAAAATAAGTTCACTTTATTTTATTTAATAGTTGACAACGGAAGAACAAGGTCCTAATATAATAAACATCAAGTTACTTATCGGTGAAGAAAGAGCAGTAATAGTTAATATTAATCACAGGGAGCTTACGATAGTGAAAAGTAAGTATTAATGGATTATTATTGGGAGCTTTTGGAGACAAGGACTTAACACGTAATTAAGTTGCTCAGCACGCTGAGAATTAGGGTGGAACCGCGTTAATTTAACGTCCCTATGTCAAATTTAATTTGGCATGGGGACTTTTTTTGTCCTCATGCAAGTGAGGTGGAATTATGCAACAAGAAACAAATGAGTTAGCACGAGCACTAACACCACGGCATATCCAAATGATTGCCATTGGTGGTGCGATTGGGACGGGGTTATTCCTTGGATCAGGAACGGCGATTAAAGAAGCCGGTCCGGCCATCATCTTAGCCTACATTATTACTGGGATTTTCTGTTATTTAATGATGCGCGCGATTGGGGAACTCCTCTTATCAAATGTCAAAATCCGTTCATTTATTGATTTTGTGCGCATTTACTTAGGCCCTCGTTGGGAGTTTGTGACTGGTTGGGCGTATTGGTTATGTTGGACGAGTTTAGCAATGGCCGATTTAACAGCGAGTGGGATTTATTTACGTTACTGGTTTCCAGCATTACCCCAATGGATTACGCCATTAATTGTCATTATTGCTTTACTAGCGATTAATTTGATGAATGTTGGTTGGTTTGGTGAGATGGAATCAGCCTTTGCCGGGATTAAGGTTATTGCAATTCTAGCGTTAATTATCGTCGGAGCGATTATGATCTTTACCGGTTTTCATGCTGGTGATAACGTTGCGTCATTTGCTAATTTGTATCAACATGGTGGCTTTTTTGCCACTGGGATGAGTGGTTTCTTATTGGCCTTTCCGCTCGTAATCTTTGCGTTTACGGGGATTGAAATGGTTGGCTTAACGGCAGGTGAAACGGAACATCCAGAAGTCGATTTACCGAAAGCGATTAACGCCGTGCCAGTTCGGATTGGCTTGTTCTATGTTGGTGCGGTCTTAGTTATTATGTGTATCTATCCTTGGAACTCATTAAGTGGTGCCCAAAGTCCCTTCGTGCAAGTATTTGCCGGCATTGGGATTAAAGCGGCCGCCGGGATTGTTAACTTTGTTGTTTTAACATCCGCTATGTCAGCGGCTAATAGTGCGATTTTTAGTACAAGTCGCACGATGTATGTGATGGCGCAAAATAACCATGCCCCGAAATGGTTTGCGAAATTGAGTAAACAACATGTACCGGTGAATGCTTTGATTACGTCAGCTTTATTCCTATTAACGATTGTGTTATTGAACTACTTTGTACCAAGCCAAATTTTTGTGATTATTTCGGGGGTTGCCACAATTAGCTTTATCTTTGTTTGGTTGATTTTGCTAGTGACGCATTTGAAGTACCGCCGCGTTACTAAGGAGTTGGCGACATACCAAATGCCAGGGTTCCCAGTGTTAAACTATTTAACAATTGCGTTTTTCGTCGGGGTGTTAGTTGTATTGATGTTCCAAGCAGATACCCGGATTTCAGTTATTGGGACGGCAATCTTTGTTCTATTGTTATTAGTTGCATACAACTTTACTAGTAAAAAGGCCGCAGCGGCTAAAACGCAGCTAGATGCCAAATAAGCACTTAATGGATTATTCTTGTAATTTACCAAGATTGATGCTAATATAAAAAGTGTTCAAATATAACTCTTAATTGAGTGGGCAAATTAATTTTTGCCCGCTCATTTTTTTAAAATAAATTTGATAGTAATCCAAAGCATTGAAGGAGGGATAGTTCGTGGCTAATGACGTTGTCGAAAAAATTACCGAGTTGGTAACCCCAATTATTACTGCAAAGGGCTTCTCTTTGTGGGACGTTGAGTTTGTAAAGGAAGGCCGTGAAATGTTTTTACGGATCTTTATTGACAAGCCCGGCGGTATTACGATGGATGACATTGTACTAGCAACTAATGAGATTAGCGAAATGTTGGATGTGGTTGATCCTGACCCAATTCCCCAAGCATACATGCTTGAAATCTCATCACCCGGAGCTGAACGGCCATTAAAGACCCCTGAAGATCTCGAATGGGCGCAAGGTCAATATGTGCACGTTTCACTCTATCAAAAATTAGATGGGGTCAAAGATTATGAAGGTGATTTAGTATCTGTTACTGATGAAGCTTTAACTTTGAACTATCTTGACAAAACGCGTAAGAAAAGTGTTGAGATTCCACGTGACATGATTGCCAAAGCGCGTTTAGCAATTAAATTTTAATGTAGAAAAGACGGAAGGTAAAAAATCATGAGTAAAGAATTACTTGCAGCTCTTGATGCCCTTGAAGAAGAAAAAGGCGTAAAAAAAGCAATCGTAATTGAATCATTGGAAGCCGCTCTTGAAGCAGCTTACAAGCGTAACTATGACCAAGCACAAAATGTTGAAGTGAGCTTCGACCAAAAGAAGGGTGATATTAGTGTTATCGCCGTTAAAGAAGTCGTTGAAGATGAAGAATTTTGGGATGAAAACACCCAAGTTGCTTTAAAGGAAGCTTTGGAAATGAACCGTGCCTACGAAGTTGGGGATGAAATTCGTTTTAAGGTTACTCCAAAAGACTTTGGTCGGATTGCCGCTCAAACTGCTAAACAAGTAATTATCCAACGTGTTCGTGAAGCTGAACGGGCCATCGTGTATGACAAGTTTGCACAATACGAAAACGAAATTATTAGTGGTGAAGTTGAACGCCAAGATAGCCGTTACCTCTTTGTTACTCTTCCAGGTAACCAAGAAGCGGTTATGACAAGCCAAGACCAAATGCCAAATGAAAGTTACCAAATGCACGACCGGATTAAAGTATTGGTTTCAAAAGTTGAAAACAATGCTAAAGGTCCACAAGTGTTCGTTTCACGGACGCACGCTGATTTGGTTAAGCGTTTATTTGAACAAGAAGTTCCTGAAGTATACGATGGTACTGTTGAAATTAAGAGCATTGCTCGTGAAGCTGGTGACCGTAGTAAGATTGCGGTTAAATCAAACAACCCTGATTTAGATCCAGTTGGTACGATGGTTGGTCAACGCGGAGTTCGTGTACAAGCCGTTGTGACTGAATTATCAGGTGAAAACATGGATATTGTTGAATGGTCAGAAGATCCAGCAACTTTCATCGTTAACGCCTTGAACCCAGCGGAAGTATTAAACGTTATCGTTGATCCATTAAACGAACGTGCCGTAACCGTGATTGTGCCTGACAACCAATTGTCATTAGCAATCGGTAAGCGTGGACAAAATGCGCGTTTGGCAGCTCGTTTGACAAACTTCAAGATTGACATCAAGCCTGAATCAGAAGCCGAAAACTTCTATGCAGAACACGAAGCTAAGGTTGCTCAAGCAGCCGCAGCTCCACAAGTAACTGCAGAAGCCGTGGTTGAACCAGAAGGTGTTGACGCTGATTTTGCAAGTGATTTATTTGATGCAGAATAGTCGATAAGTTAAAGTGAAAGAGGAGGAAAAGAACAGTGAAACCTCGGAAAATTCCTATGCGTAAAGATGTTGTTACCGGTGAAATGTTCCCTAAAAAGGACTTGGTACGGGTAGTTAAAGACAACGAAGATAATGTCAGTATTGATGCGACTGGTAAAGCTAATGGTCGTGGAGCTTACATTAACTTAGATGTAACCATTGCACAACAAGCTTTCAAAAAACGCATTCTTGATAAAGCTCTTGGTGTTAAAATCAGTGATGATTTTTATGAAGAGTTAATTGCATATGTTGATCATCAACAGGCACGAAAGGAATTGTTTGGCGATGCCAAGTAATGCAACTAAAGTTTTACAATTATTAGGTCTTGCACGACGCGCTGGTGCGTTGATTACGGGGGAAGAAATGGTGTTAAAAGCCGTTCGGAACCACAAAGCTCATTTAGTCTTAATTGCTAGTGATACTGGTAAGAGTACTTTTAAGAAAATTACTGATAAAGCTAGTTTTTATAATGTTGCAGTCATTGCCGATTATGATCGGGCAACTTTAAGTGATGCAACCGGAATGGCGCGATCAATATATGCCATCAATAATGCAGGATTCGCAAAGAAGATAAAGGAAGTTAACAATACCGAAAAAGGAGAGTGAGCAATATATGGCAAAACGGATCTATGAATTAGCTAAGGAACTTAATGTCTCATCAAAGGACATGGTTAGCGCTGCTGAAACTAAAGGTTTTAGCGTGAAAAACCACATGTCAACGATGGGTGCTAATGAAGAGCGGTACTTACGTGAGTATTTTGGCAAAAAAGAAGGGGCGACATCTAAAACCCCAACTAATAAGCCGCAAACAACTAAGGAAAATACCTCAAAGCCAACGCCTTCTAAACCTGCGCAAAAGTCAGCTGACCGACCTGCAAAAGCCGCCTCAAAGCGTAATGTTAATGTGGATAATATGGACACAAAATCAACAAATGAAAACCGCCCAAGTCGCGGTAACAACAATAATAACAACAATAATCGTAGCAACAACCGTGGTGGTCGCAGCGATTGGAACAATAACGGTGGTAACAACCGCCATGGTAAGAAGGGTAAACGTAACTTTAAGAGTAACAATGGCCCTGCTAAAGTCTTACCACAACGTAAAGACCAACCACTTCCAGAAGTATTGGTTTACTCTGTTGGAATGAACGTGCAAGATATCGCGAAGTTAATTCACCGTGATACTGCAGAAATCATCAAGAAGTTATTCATGCTTGGCGTAATGGTTAACCAAAACCAAAGCTTGGATGCTGAAACAATTGAAATTTTGGCTGCGGACTACGGTATCGCTGCTGAAGAAAAAATTGAAGTTGACGTGGCTGATACTGATAAGTTCTTCAAGGAAGCCCAAAACAACACTGAAAATGCTACACCACGCCCACCAGTAGTTACCATCATGGGACACGTTGACCACGGTAAAACTACTTTACTTGACTACCTCCGTAACTCACACGTTACTGAAGGTGAAGCTGGTGGTATCACACAACACATCGGGGCTTACCAAGTTAAAGCTGATGACCGAATCATTACTTTCCTTGATACTCCTGGACACGCGGCCTTTACTGCCATGCGTGCTCGTGGAGCGGATGTGACTGATATTACAATCTTAGTTGTGGCAGCTGATGATGGTGTTATGCCACAAACTATCGAAGCAATCAACCACGCAAAGGCAGCCAAGACACCAATTATCGTGGCTGTTAACAAGATTGATAAGCCAGGTGCTAACCCTGAAAACGTTATGAACCAATTGATGCAATATGAATTGATTCCTGAAGAATTCGGTGGTGATACTATCTTTGTTAAGATCTCAGCTAAGTTCGGTCAAAATGTTGACGAATTACTTGAAATGATCTTACTTCAATCTGATGTGCTTGAACTTACTGCTAACCCTAAGCAAAATGGGGCTGGTTCAGTTATTGAAGCACGTCTTGACAAGGGTCGTGGACCAATCGCTACCTTGCTTGTTCAACAAGGTACATTACGTGTTGGGGATCCAATCGTTGTGGGTAACACATACGGTCGTGTCCGGACAATGACGAATGACCGTGGTCGTCGTATCAAGGAAGCAACGCCATCAACACCAGTTGAAATTACTGGTTTGAACGATGTGCCTGATTCAGGTGATTTATTCATCGTCTTTGATGATGAAAAGACTGCGCGTGCCGCTGGTGAAGAACGTGCTAAACGTGCTTTATTAGCTAACCGTCACCGTAATAACGTGGTTTCTGTGTCAGACTTGTTTAGCAAGATGGCTGATAAAGAAATCAAGTCAGTGCCAGTTATCATCAAGGCCGACGTGCAAGGTTCTGTTGAAGCCTTAGCCGGATCATTCCGTAAGATTGATGTTGATGGTGTTAAGGTTGATATCGTCCACACTGCGGTTGGTGCGATTAACGAATCAGATATCACATTGGCTGAAGCTTCAGGTGCGATTATTATTGGATTTAACGTCCGCCCAACACCACAAGCCCGTCAACAAGCTGATTCTGAAGAAGTTGATATCCGTCTTCACAACATTATCTATAACGCAATTGATGAAATTGAAGCAGCGATGAAGGGTCAACTTGAACCTGAATTCGAAGAAAAAATCATCGGTAACGTTGAAATTCGTGAATTGTTCAAGGTTTCTAAGGTCGGAACAATTGTCGGTGGTATGGTAATGAGTGGGGTTATCAAGCGTGACTCAAGCATTCGTTTAATCCGTGACAGTGTCGTAATTTACGAAGGTACTTTAGGATCATTGAAGCGCTTTAAGGATGACGTTAAGGAAGTTAAGAAGGGTTACGACCTTGGTTTAACGATCGAAAACTACAACGATGAAAAGATCGGTGATATCATCGAAGTCTTTGAAATGGTTGAAGTACCACGCAACTAATTATTAGTTTTAAGCGTAATCACTTTTGATTATTAACAGTAAAGGAGATTGCATATGCCACAAGGACATTATCGAGTAGGTCGTTTATCACAAGAAGTTCAACGTGAAGTAAACGACATTCTCTTAAAACGCGTCCGCGACCCACGGGTTCAAGACGTAACCGTTACCGGAGTTGAAGTTACTGGTGACTTACAACAAGCGACAATTTACTACAGTATCTATTCAGATTTAGCATCTGATGGTAAGAAGGCGCAAGCAGGTCTTGAAGCTTCAAGTGGATTAATTCGTCGTGAATTAGGTGCTCGTTTGAGTACTTACAAAATTCCAGAATTATTCTTTGAACGTGATAAGTCAGTCCAATATGGTGATCATATTGAAGCACTATTACGGGGCTTAAACAAAGATTAATTAAAAAGCTACTAGCAGAATTTAAATTGGCTCTTTGTCAAATGATGTTGATATTGAGTTTTTAGACTCTAAATCGTAAAAGATTTAGGGTCTTTTTTTATGCCAATTCTAATCGAATACGATTAAAAAAATTGGCTA
>NZ_CAKKNT010000028.1 GCF_918814755.1 Periweissella ghanensis
CTGAGCACTAACGTTACAAGCCAGTAAATGCGGGTTTAGCATTTTACGGCTTGTGAGTTAGGCGGAGGAAGGTGCTAAGGTGAGCGCGTTTTAATAGAGCGCGACAAGCCTAGGGTAAACATCAGAAGGCTACTAGCAATAGCCAATGACTTGGGCTTTAAGTCAGAAGGATATTGTGTATAGCCTTTGATGTTTGGGGCTTGGAGCGCGTTTCAGTAGAGCGCGAACCTTAGTGGGAGCTTCTGAGCACTAACGTTACAAGCCAGTAAATGCGGGTTTAGCATTTTACGGCTTGTGAGTTAGGCGGAGGAAGGTGCTAAGGTGAGCGCGTTTTAATAGAGCGCGACAAGCCTCGGGTAAAGCACAATCACCTCAATAAAGGATATTTTATGCAACTTATTTTCGTTAGTCTGGCGTTAATCATGACGCTACTTATAGAGCACACTATTAAGAATAAAGTGAATCCCCGCCTACGTTTAATTGGTGGTATTGCCCAAGTTATCTTAGCTATGGTTTTAGCAAGTCTCTTTTTCTGGACCAGCATGACATTCATTACTAAAATCGCTGTGGGTCTTGCTGCTACTGGATTTTGCTTAACGGGCTTTGCAAATTTATTACCACAACCACAAAACAAGCCAAAATAAAAAACGAGCTGATCAGCTCGTTTTTTATTTTATAAAATATCGTCTAAGTACAGTTCAAAAATGTGGTTTGTTTCGGCGTACGTATCGATTTTAAAATCGGGCATAGCCGTCGAAAAAGCTACTCCATTAAACTTTTCCATATTTCCTAAATTCATTAAACCGTTAAAAATCGCACTTTGCACTACCAAGGCATGCCCAATACTTTCAATACTGATTTCAGGTATTTGGGCATTAATCAATGCCCAAATTCTTTGATGAATCTCATAAATTTTAATCCGGCCGTGTTCCGTTTGTTCACGATCACCGTGGAATTCTAACGAAAACCGCCGCAATGAATTAAATAAAATAATGGTGGCATACTGTTCGGCCATAATTTTCGTTTGCTCAACAAAAAACTGCTTTACCGCTGCTTTATCAGCTAAAGCAGTTTGCATTAGACTGGCTTCCATCTGCTCACAATAATTTAAATAACCACTTAAAATAATTGCCATGAAAATATCTTCTTTGCTTCTAAAATAATTAAAAATGGTCCCCTTGGCAACGTGGGCCCGTTCGGCAATCATTGTCATGGTGATATCCGCAAAAGGTAGTTCATTAAATAAATCATAGGCGGCTTGCTTGATTTTTACCGCACGCGTATTTCGTCGGTCATAACTATTAAATTTTTCTTTGACCATCAGCGCATCCTCATTTAAATTTTAATATTTTCAGCATACGCTATTTATAAATCCAGAACTTTATCCAAATACAAACCAAAAATCATACACATTTCCGTTTCAACCGCTATTTCTACCGCCGTCATTTCACTCGCCAAGTTAACCTTGTTAAATTTATTCATATCCATAAACGTTAATAATCCATTGAGCATCGCCCCTTGAATAATGAACGTATGCATCACTGTTTCCAATGTCACGTCTGGGATATTTTGCAATAAATTTTTTGAAATACGCGTTAACATTTCATAAATTTGTCGACGCCCTTGTTCTGTCTGGACGGGATCAGCATGGGCCTCTAGCGTGAACCGCCGGAGCGAATGAATCAACACGATGACACTATATTCGCGTGTTAATATTTTGGTCATTGCAAGTAAAAATGTTTTTAATTCAGCTTTATTCTGAATAGTTATTGCGGTCAATTCATGTTCGACCCGCTGACAAAAACTTAAATACCCACTCAAATCAATTGCCATAAAAATATCTTCTTTACTATTAAAATAGTTAAACACAGTCCCTTTAGCAACGTTAGCACGTTTGGCAATTATCGTCATCGTGATATCATCATACGGCATTTCGGTAATAAGATCATAGGCCGCTTGTCTAATCTGAACTGCCCGTCGATTTCTTTGATCATAACTATTGAATTTATCTGTATGCACGCACGTACCTTCTTTTTTAAAAAAATTAATGCTAATTTTTAATAAACAGCATTAATAATATTAATTAATTTTTGCATAATCGTCAAATAATTTTTAGTTAATGATAGGATTTTAATGATAGTTCAGTACTTTAAACTACATTTTTAAGATATCATCTAAGTATATTCCAAACAAATGCGTTGCTTCAACTTCAATATCGACAGTCACACTAGGCATTTCAATTGGACACTCAATATTATTAAAAATATTCATATTAGCAAAGTTAAGTAAACCATTTAAAATTGAACCTTGAATAATAAAAGCATGCCTTACTGCCTCGACATCAACGTCCGGTACTGCTTGAACTAATTTATTAGCAATACGATCCAAGGTTGCATAAATCCGCACACGCCCCTGTAAAGTTTGCTCTCGATCAGCATGCACTTCTAGTGAAAAACGGCGTAAGGAAGTAATCAAAATAACGACTGAATACTCCCGCACTTGCAACCGGGTTTGCGCTAACAAAAATTCTTTAAGGTCGGATTTAGTAGTTATTTGTGCCTGCTCAATAGCGGCTTCCATGCGTTCAATATAATGCAGATACCCGTTAATGCATATCGCCATAAAGATATCTTCTTTATTTTTAAAGTAATTAAAAATTGTCCCTTTGGCAACTTGGGCCCGTTCAGCAATCATTGTCATCGTAATATCTGCAAACGGAATTTCAGTTATTAATTCGTAAGCCGCACTTCTGATTTTAAAAGTACGCTTATTTGCACGATCATAACTATTATTAGTAGTTCTAGGCATAATAAGTTCCTCATATTCTAAAAAAGCATATAAATTTAACGAATCAATTAATAAATGATATTTTTTAGAATGATTTTAACCTAATTATACCAGATTTATGCATATTAAATAGATACATGCGGATAAATTAATAATAAGCTTATTTTTCTAATTCTAATATTGCATTAAACACTTCTTGCGGTAATTCAATATCACTTTGAGCGGCTTGGCGTTGGTTAACGCTTTGGCGCCGTAATAATGCTTGCTTCTTGGAAATACTTTTCTTATCACCACTAACCGCCGCATTTTTCCGTAATGGTGGCACATCAACACGCGCAATTACTTTCCCTTCAACAATTGCTTGGACTGGCATTGGGTACAATTTGCGAGGAATGACATACTTTAATTTATGCACCAATTCTTGCGTCACATTGGCCACATCATCCCGATGGACGACAAATGATAACGCATCAACTTTAGCATAATTAACATGGACTTCGATTTTAACCACATCAGCTAAATCATATTCCGCAAATTCTGTCATTAACGTGGCATAACCATGTGACACTGATTTTAATTGGTTAAAGAAGTCATAGGCAATTTCAGCAAACGGAATTCGATATTCTAGGACAATTAGTTCACCTTGATTTGCCATATCAACTAGTTGACCGCGATGTTGATCAGCTAATTTCATGACACTACCAAGTAGATCCGCTTGGGTCGTAATGGTTGCTTGCGCCAATGGTTCTTCGACATAGTCAACCGCCGCAAAATCGGGGAACCGAATCGGATTGTTAATCATGATCGGTTCACTTTGATTTTTCAAATGCACATTATAAGTAACATTGGGGGCCGTTGTTAATACATCTAAACCATACTCGTTTTGCAACCGTTCACGAATAATTTGCAAATGGAAAATCCCTAAAAAACCACACCGAAACCCAGCACCTAACGCATCTGAATTTTCCTGATGGTATTCAAACGAAGTATCATTTAACGCCAATTTTTCAACTGCTAACTGTAAATCGTTAAAGTTATCACCTTTCGGATAAAACCCAGCGAAGACAACTGATTTAGCTGGCTCATAGCCTGGCAAAGCCGCTGCGGTTGGTTGGGCATAATTAGTTAAGGTATCACCGACGCGTAGAGCTTTGGGATCTTTAAGGCCGGTAATTATGTAACCAACATCCCCGGCGACTAAATTAGGCGCGGCGACGCGTTGGGGAGTAAAAATTCCAACTTCGTTCGCGTTAACCCGTTGTTGGTTGGCCATCAATAATAAATCCTCATTGGCTTTTAATTGGCCATTGATAATTCGGACATAGGCGATAATCCCCTTAAAGCTATCATATTGTGAATCAAATACTAACGCTTTTAGCGGCGCTTGACGAGATCCGGTGGGAGCCGGAATTGTGGTATGAATAACTTCCAAGACATCATGAATATTCAAACCTGTTTTAGCTGAAATTTTTAAAATTGGCCCGTTGGCAAATTCAGCGTCCAAGCTTAAAATTTCTTGTTCCGCACGTTCAACTTCAGCAGCTTGGGCATCAATCTTATTAATTACTGGAATCACGACTAAATTGTTAGCTTTGGCCAAGCGAAAATTGGCAACAGTTTGGGCTTGGACCCCTTTGGTTGCATCAACCAATAATAACGCACCATCGCTGGCAGCTAAACTCTTGGACACTTCATACGTAAAATCAACGTGCCCTGGTGTATCAATGAAGTTGTATTCATATTCTTCACCATTATCCGCTTGATAATAATTACGGACAGTCCGTGATTTAACCGTTACCCCGTGGGCTTGCTCAACTGCCAAATCATCCAGTAATTGAGCTTGACTTTCACGTTGACTAACCGTGTTTGTTAATTCCATGATACGGTCGGCAAGCGTTGATTTACCGTGATCGATATGGGCAATAATCGCAAAGTTACGAATGTTATTAATTTTCATGAGGTTCCTCCATTAAAATATCATCTAAATAAGCCCCCAAAATCTGACAAGCTTCAGGGACTAAGTTAATTTGAAAAAGTGGTAAGTCGGTGTTTAAAGCAATCTGATTAAAGACATTCAAACCATCCAAATTCATCAAGCCATTGAGAATTGCACTTTGAATTACAAAAAAATGACTTATTTTTTGCGCACTAACCGTTGGGACGGCTGCCGCAATTAAATGACCAAGTTCTTCATGGGTTGTATGTAATTTCTGGCGACTCCGTTCAGTTTGCTCTTGACTCGCGTTAACTTCTAACTGCGAACCGCGTAATGAATTTAACCGGATCAACGTTGCATGGTCGGTAATCAGCAAGCGCGTTTCATTTGATAAAAATGCCTTTAACGCTGCTTTAGTTACCACGTCACTATTTTTAAACCGTTCAATAACGGCCTGAAAATATGTTTGATAGCCGCCTAATAATAACGCCATAAATACGTCTTCTTTGGTTTTAAAATAATTAAAAATCGTCCCCTTACCAACTTGAGCGGTTTGAGCAATCATCGCAATTGAGATATCTGCTAGTGAATGTTCCGTAAATAATTGCCAAGCGGCATCTTTAATTTGCTGCGCTTTAGCATTTTTTTGATCATAACTAAGTTTATTAACCATTTTATTAGCTCCTTTTCAAAAATGACCACTGGTCAATGTTAATATTTAAATCATAGTTTACCGTACTATCCTTTGTCAAATATTAATTAAAGCCAACAAAAAGCTCACCGCAACAATGCTGCGATGAGCTTTTTTTATTATTTATCATTTAAAACTGAGCGTTTACGACCATACAAGAAGTAAATTACCAAACCAATGGCGAACCAAACACCAAATCGGACCCAAGTTTCCCAATTCAAACCAGCAATTAATACTAGACAGAAAATAATTGAGATAATCGGTGTAACTGGCGCACCTGGAACCTTAAAGCCACGGTGTAAGTCCGGTTGCTTTTTACGTAAAACTAGTACCCCAGCAGAAACAAGCACAAAGGCTGAGAGCGTTCCAATGTTAACTAATTCTGATAAAACATCCAAATTAATTAAACCACCAGCAAAGGCTGTAATAATCCCAAAAAACCATGTTCCCTTAGCTGGGACTAAGAATTTTTGATCAACTTCCCCAAAGAATTTAGGGAACAAACCATCGCGTGACATCGCATACGCAATCCGTGATTGACCGTATAAGTCAACCAAGATAACGGTGGTCATCCCAACAATCGCTCCGATACTTACAAAGACAGCTAACCATAATTGACCAGTTTGGTGTAAAACTGCTAAAACTGGCGCATTTAAGTAATTAGCAAAGACGTGATAATCAACGACCCCAGTCATTACTAACGTCATCAAAATGTACAAGATTGTTGAAATAACCAATGACCAGATAATTCCACGCGGCATCGTCTTACTTGGGTTAATCGTTTCTTCAGCACTTGAAGAAATCGCATCAAAACCAATAAATGAAAAGAAAACAATTGAAGCGGCAGGAATAATTCCGACAGCCGTTCCATGACTAAAACTGTAAATCCCATGTGGTGCAAATGGGGTCCAGTTTGAAATTTTGATAAACCAGAACGTACATGCAATAAAGACCACAATTACTAAGACCTTGATAATAACCATGATGTCATTAACCCGCTTAGTACTGTTAATCCCCTTAGAAATAATCCATGTCACTAATAAGACAATACAAAAGGCTGGTAAATTAAAGTATGTTGCCACGCCTGGGGTTGTTCCAGCCGCCGCCGTTAAGGCTGTTGGTAGATGAATCCCGACATTATCTAGTAAACTAACAAAGTAACCAGACCACCCCGCCGAAACATTGGCCGCCCCAAGTGAGAATTCCAAAATCAAATCCCATCCAATCATAAAGGCGATGACTTCCCCAAAGGCAATGTATGAATATGTATATGCTGACCCTGAAATTGGGGCAATTGAAGCAAATTCAGCATAACATAAGCCAGCGAAACCACAACAAATCGCGGCTAATAAGAATGATAGTGACAAGGCTGGTCCAGCTGTTAGGGCACCTTTACCTGTCAAAACAAAAATCCCAGTTCCGATGATATCACCGATTCCCAACAGGATTAAATCCCAAGTGCGCAGTGTTCGTTTCAAACGCGGTTGCGTCTTTAACAAATCAGCGACACTTTTTTTACGAAACACGTCCATGAAAATTCTCCGTTTCTTTAATGTAACTTTCAATAAAAATCGTTAGCAGTAAAAACACTCAATAAATATCATAGCATTATTTGATTGGATAGGTTAATATCTGTCTGGTTATTTTCATCATTTTCTAATGTTAAGTTTAATTTTTTAATCAATAAAAAAACTTCGCCAACCAGCGAAGTTTTTAAGCATATTATTTATCATGTAATTGGGAATGCCGGTGGCTAAAGCCAAAGTAAACGGCTAACCCTAACGCTAACCAGATAATGAATCGCAACCAAGTTTCCCAACTTAAGCCCCCAATTAAAACAATACAAAAAGCAATTGCAATCAATGGGGTTATTGGTGCACCAAGAACGCGGAAGCCACGGTGAAGATCAGGTTGCTTTTTACGCATTACTAAGATACCAGCTGAAACCAAGACAAAGGCGGCTAACGTTCCGATATTTACCAATTCTGATAAGATATTCAAATTGATAAAACCGCCTGCTAAGGCCGTCACAATCCCGAAGAACCAAGTCCCTTTGAGTGGGGTTTGATATTTAGGGTTAATATCACCAAAGAATTTTGGTAATAAGCCATCTCGGGCCATCGCGTAAGAAATTCGAGTTTGGCCGTAGAGTTCAACTAAGATAACCGTTGTCATTCCTAAAATAGCGCCGACACTCACTAAGGCTGCCAACCAACCTTGACCAGTTTGGTGTAAGACGGCCAAAATTGGGGCATTCAAGTACTTAGCAAAGATGGTGTATTTAACTACCCCGGTCATAATTAACGTCATGATAATGTAGAGAATCGTTGAAATAATTAATGAAATTAAAATCCCACGGGGAATCGTCTTACTTGGATTAATGGTTTCTTCAGAACTTGATGACACAGCATCAAACCCAATAAATGAAAAGAAAACAATTGAAGCCGCCGGAATAATCCCAAAGACTTGGCCATGATGGAAACTGTAGACCCCATATGGAATGAAGGGGTGCCAGTTAGCTGGTTTAATGTACCAAACTGTGCAAACAATAAAGATGATAATGACGGCTAATTTGATTAACACCATCGTATCGTTAACATGCTTCGTACTATTGATCCCAATTGAAATAATGGCCGTAATAATTAAAACAATACAAAAAGCTGGTAAGTTAAAAATCGTGTGTACGCCCGGTGTTGTTCCGGCCGCCGCCGTTAGTGCTGTTGGAATATGAATCCCAATACTTTGGAGTAAATTATTAAAGTACCCTGACCACCCAACTGACACTGTGGCCGCTCCTAACGCATACTCCAACATTAAATCCCAACCAATAATAAAGGCAATCATCTCGCCAAAAGCAATGTAGGCGTATGTATATGCGGATCCCGAAACCGGTGCAATTGAAGCAAATTCAGCATAACATAGGCCAGCAAAGCCACAACAAATCGCTGCAATTAAAAATGAAAGAGATAATCCCGGTCCGGCGGTCAATGCTCCCTTACCAGTTAACACGAAAATCCCGGTCCCAATAATGGCCCCAATTCCTAGAAAAACTAAATCCCATGTGCGTAGTGTGCGTTTAAGTGGTGATTGATGTTTTAAAATCTCATCGATTGATTTTTTGCGCATTAAATCCATAAACGTAGCCTCCTGTGAAAAATATTTTTTCAATTCTAAATATTACATATCTTTAACCAAACTTAGTCTATTTAAGTGGTTAAGTAATAATAGCATCTAACATTAAAATAGCGTTAGAATAAAATGTTTGCGTTAACTAATTTTTAATAATTATGTAGTTTTTATTATTAAATTATAATTTAATAATAGACGAAACGTGCAAACAGGTCAGACACCTATGCATACTGCAACATAGCCTAAACGTGCAAAATCCTTCAAGTGTTTGCGCCAACTAACTAGCCGAAACGTGCAAACCGGGTCAGACACCTATGCATATACAAAAACAGCAGCCCGATGCGTTGCATCAGACTGCACTGCAACATAGCCTAAACGTGCAAAATCCTTCAAGTGTTTGCGCCTATACAAAAAAAGCCGCCGAAGTTAAAACTTCGACGAACTTTTTTCTAATAGTGCTCAACACTTCCCGAAGGATTTTGCACTCTTTTATTTATGTGCGCCACGGCGGTAACGATTCAAGAACAATGGTGACACTGCCTTGTTTTCGTTAATACGCATGATCGCATCAGCCAATAAGTCAGCAGCCGAAACTTGCACTAACTTACTGAATTTCTTTTCTTCTGGTAATTTGATTGAATCAGTCAAAATAACTTTCGTAAAGACTGAGTTTTCAAGACGTTCAACCGCTGGCCCTGAAAGAACCGCATGAGTTGCCACAACGTAAACTTCAGAAGCCCCTTCGTCCATTACTTTTTGAGCCCCTTGAGTAATCGTACCGGCTGTATCAATCATGTCATCAATCATGATGGCCCGCTTACCCTTAACATCCCCAATGATGTTCATAATCTTTGCAACGTTTGCCTTTGGACGACGCTTATCGATAATGGCAATCGGTGCCTTCAATAATTCCGCCAACGCCCGGGCACGAGTTACCCCACCATGGTCAGGTGAAACAACAACCGTGTTACCTTCTTCAGCAATCCCTGAGCTAAGTAAGTAATCTGCCAACAACGGTGCTCCCATCAAGTGATCCATTGGAATATCAAAGAATCCTTGAATTTGGGCCGCGTGTAAGTCAAATGCAATCACACGAGTTGCCCCAGCTTTTTCAAGCATGTTAGCAACTAACTTAGCTGTAATTGGTTCGCGTGAGCGCGCTTTACGGTCTTGACGAGCGTAACCGTAGTATGGCATCACAATGTTGATACTTGCAGCACTAGCGCGGCGTAAAGCATCAATCATAATTAACAACTCAACTAAGTTATCGTTTACGGGTGCTGATGTTGATTGAATAATGTAGACATTATCTCCACGAATACTTTCATCAATATTAACACGAATTTCTCCATCACTAAAGCGATCGACCGTAACTTTACCTAATTCAACTCCGATTGATTCGGCAATTTTTTCGGCAAGTGGTTGATTGGCACTTAATGAAAACAGCTTAAATTTTGGGTCAGTGTATGTTCTCATTTGGGTCCTCTACTTAATAAAATTTCTATAACGTTTTCTATAAACAATTTTATTAGTTTTTGTTAATCTATTCAAGCAATTCTGGCTGTTTCTAACCAATTGTTCAGATTTATTTGCCTTATTCTCACTTTAGCCCGTAAAAGCAAAACAAAAACTTACCGTTCAATAATTTTGTACGTAACTTTCCCCGATCCTTGGACCGCAATCAAGCGTTGACCAGCCGCTTCATCAAACCAGCCGAGATCAATTTCGATATGGTCACCACGATCATCAACATTTTTAATCGCCTGTTTAACAAACACATGCACCAAATTAGCCATATTAATATAGTCGTTAACTTTTTTGACGGCGGCTGACAATGTATACCCATTATCCAAGAAATACTTAATGCCTGTTACCCGAGCATACTCGCGAAAATGATATGAACGCGCGGCTTGTTCATCACCACGTTGCATTGATTCAATATAATCTTTTTGTTCCCAATAACGTAACTGACGACTTGAAACGCCAGTCATTGAACTTAATTCCCCAATCCGAAAAACCATTCTTTCCGCACTAAAAATCTGGCGCAATAACTGATATTGTACTGGTTCCTTTTCCATGCCGTTACTCCGATTCTCTAAATATTCTATGCTTCATTGTTATGCAAGTTGACAACATTGTCAAGTTTAGAATAACGCAAGAATATTTTGCCATAATTGGGCCAAGAAACCGATTTTTTTAACGTCATGATTAGCCACAGCGGGACTGGCAAATTCATCATGTGAACTTAAATAAGTTACATCATCGAGTTTGAGCATTCCGGCAGTTTCACCTCGTTTAACTGGAGCACTAAAGCCTTGATTAGCCGCCACCGAGACTTTCGGTTGACTTTGTTTTCGTGGTAACCAGACCCCGATTGGTTGCTCATTAGTTACTGATAAGCGCTTAGTGGTACCATTTTCAAGCTTAGTTGTTGCCCTCAAAGAACCCTTGGGCACCATCACAAAATGGACTTTACTTAAAGTTTGATCAAGTAACTTAAGCGTTTCATAAAACCGGGTCGGATCTTCACCATCCACGGGCCCCGTACCATAAACGACCGTAATTAACCGCCGATTATCATAGGTTAACGTCCCAACAAAATTTTGGTGGGCTTTAACAGACGTGCCCGTTTTAAGACCGTCAAAATGATACGGTGATTTAACCTTGCCCCCAGGTAATAATGCATCGGTTGACTCAACTGGAGTACCATAAAAGTCTGTGTGTGGTAACGCGGTTGTTTGGATAACATTTGGATAATCATCAACTAAATGTGTCGCCACAATGGCCATATCCTTGGCACTCATCAGATTTTCGGTATTGGGATTAGTACCAACGGCATCACTGTAGACTTGGGAATTCAACAAGCCCGCCGCGGAATTGATTGTCACATTATGAATCCCCCACGTCGCTAATTGTTGTTTCATATCGTCAATATATGCCTGTTGGCTACCGCTAATGGCATCCCCTAAGGCCATGGCCGCTGCATTAGCCGAACCAAGTAAGGCAGCTTGATATAACTTTTTAACACTATAACTTTGCCCGGCTTTTAATGGGACATTTGTTAATTCCGGCTCAACACTGACTTTGGCAACATTACGACTAATCTTAACGGGCGAATCCCAGTTAAATAATTTATCTTTAGTAATCGCTTGATTGACCAAGTAAGACGTCAATAGTTTAGACGTTGAAGCGGCCGGCAAAACCTGATTCATATTTTGCTCGGCAATAATTTGCCCTGTTGCAGCATCAACGACAATTGCCCCTTTGGCCGCAATATTAGTCATCACTGGTGCTGCATGCACACTCGGCACACTAAAGATTGCTGTACCCATCGTAAGGACTAGTATACCGACGGCGCACCCTTTAAGCACTTGGCGTTGACTGTGTATGTGTCTCGTTTTCATTTAATTTCCCCATACTTCTTTGAATAATTGGTACTTGAATAACAAATTCTGTCGTATTATCATCTGAGGTCGCATAAATTGAACCATTATGGCCTTCAACGACCCCCAAGGCAATCGCCAATCCTAAGCCGGTGCCACCAGTTTTAGTTGAGCGCGAACCTTCAACCCGATAGAACCGATCAAAAAGGTGTTCAACCGCTTCGGCAGGAATCTTTTCCCCATCGTTAATTACTCGCACTTCAACATAATTACGTTCAAGGCGACTCGTTAATTTAATAAACGTGGCATTTGTGCCATATTTTAACGCATTTTGAATCAAGTTCATAAATAAGCGCGCCATTTTATCGGGATCCGCATCGACGATAATATCATCGGGCCATGATTCCGTGGTTAACGTTAAATTTTTATGTTGTGCTTCCAATTCAAAACTGGCCGCTAATTGTTCAAGCATCTCACTTAAATTAATTTTTTCAAAATTCAACCGTAAATCAAGTTGTTGCATTTGCGCAAATTCAAATAATTCCTCGACTAATGATTTCATTTGAGTCGCTTTTGAATACGCGGTGTGTGTGTATTTTTGAATTAAGGCTGGGGTTAGTTTTTCATATTCATTTTCAACTAACCCCAGATAACCAATAATTGACGTTAATGGGGTGCGTAAATCATGTGAAATATTGGTAATCATTTCATCCTTTGAGCGTTCAATTGCCAATTCATCTTCACGAGCCCTAATTTGGGCATCGACCATCGCATTAACGCTATCAATAATTTTTTGTAAATTATTATTTAACTTGTACGAAATGTGGTGTTTAAAATGACCGGCCGCAATATAGTGTAATTCACTTAAAATATGGGCCATTTGAAAACTGCGATAGCGGCGGACTAAGCGCCAAATTAGAACCCACAAGTTAACCCCACCAATAATTAAAATACCGACCCATTGGTAACTCCAAATACGCAAATCTTCGGGCCCAAATGATAAACCACTTTTAATTTCAAAAATTCCCACTTGAAAGCTTTCATTTGTGTGCACAACTTGGTCAATGATTGTTAGTGCACTCCAGTCGAGTAAGAGCAAAATGCCGATTGTAATAATGGCCTCCCAAAATAAGAGCCATCTTTCTCGCCCTGATAATTTCATCATTAAATTCCTTTCCTGATTTGGGTACGAAAAAGGACCATGACATATTAGTTCAACAACAATTATGTCACAGTCCTTTGTGAAAACACCTTTAGCAGGCTGCTTCAATATTAACGGCGTTCAATTTTGTAACCCACACCCCAAACGGTTTGGATAACTTGATCCCCATTGGTTGCTTCTTCAATCTTATCACGCAAGTGTGACACGTGAACCATCACGGTCTTAGCAGACACAACTGATTCTTGTTGCCAAACACGTTCAAAGATATCATCAGCTGAAAATACGCGGTTTGGGTGACTTGCAAGCAAGTACAAAATCCCAAATTCAAGGGCGGTCAAGGCAATCCGTTCACCCGCAACCGTTTTAACTTCATGTGAGTCCTTGTTAATGATCAATGAACCAACATTTAAAACATCCGGTGTGGCATCTTGCACGCGGTTGTCAGAACGACGAAGTAATGACTTAACACGCGCCATGATTTCAAGGGGGTTAAATGGTTTCGTAACGTAATCATCGGCTCCCGTAATTAATCCTTGGATTTTATCCATGTCAGAAGTTTTAGCTGACAAGATCAAAACTGGTACTTGTGAATCTTTACGGATTTCTTTAACGACTTCTAAACCATTAACTTCTGGCATCATGATATCTAAAATTACTAAGCCAATATCTGGGTTAGTGTGTAATTTTGATAGTGCTTCATGACCATCGTATGCGATTACTGATTCGTAACCTTCATTTTTAATGTAAATTTCAAGCAATTCTGCAATTTCGCGATCATCATCTGCAACAAGAATTTTTGTCATTGATTTCACCTCATCCGATATATTTCAATATTGTTAGTATTATTTTTTAGGTGCTGGTCCACCGAAGAAACCACCTGTAATCCCTGTAATGCGGCGTTCGTAAAGGAACCCTATGAATGCTAACACAGCGATAATGATGTATGCCCAGCCTGGTAAAATTGGGTTAACTGTGTGTGGAATAAATGATACTCCTAAGTAAATCAACATCCATGCCATAATCGCCAAGATCATCGCAATTAAACGGTACCAAAATGGGCGTTTAGGCTTATTCGCACTTGGCAAAATTAAACCTTGAATGTATGAGAAGATTAAGCCCCCAGTTGCGGCCGTTAAAATCAAACTTACGACCCCATATGGTGCACCGTTGGTTTGTAATTTTGAACCATTGAAAAGCATGAAGAAGCCAAAGACCGCACCAAACATTGCTAAGAATAAAATTCCCGTATCCAAGGCATTCAACCAGTACCCCGCATCATTGCTAGCAACGGTTTGGCGAGGCTTAGGAGCAACTAACTTAGCAGCAGCTTCACTAGGCGTACCAAACAATTGCTTGGCCGTTGCCCCAGTGGCTTGTGCTGCTAAAAGGTCACTTTCAATCTTAGCTAATTCAGCGTTTAATTGATCTGCTTCCATTTTATCATTTAATTGCTTTTTGAGTTGGAACAAGAAATCTTCGTTCCGCTTTGTTAACGTTTGCTTGGCTGCATGTGCAGTTTCGGCACCCGGTGTTGCTGTAGTTGCTGTTGCTGTTTCGTCAGCCACAGTTTCATTACGATTTTCTTCTACCATTGCACCTTACCTTGTAATTGTATTGAGTGAATATTAAATTAAAATTCATTAAACCTTAATATCTGTTTAAGGCTCATTAATTTTCTTAAACATTAAACAAGAATTCGATGATATCGCCATCTTGAACAACGTATTCTTTACCTTCAGAACGGCGTTTACCAGCTTCACGAACCGCTTTAACTGAACCAAATTGATCCAAATCATCAAACGCAATTGTTTCGGCCCGGATAAATCCACGTTCAAAGTCAGAGTGAATTACGCCCGCAGTTTGTGGGGCTTTCATACCAGCCTTAAATGTCCACGCACGCGTTTCTTTCCCACCAGCCGTAAAGAATGTCCGTAAGTCAAGTAAGTGGTAAGCGGCCCGAATTAACTTGTTCAAACCAGGTTCAGTAACCCCGTTCATATCCAAGAATTCTTGCTTATCTTCATCTTCTAACTCCGCAATTTCTTCTTCAGCACGGGCTGATAATCCAATTACTTCCGCCCCTTCAGTGGCCGCAAAGTCTTGGATTAACTTAAAGTATTTAGAAGCAGTTGGATCAGACATATCTTCTTCCGCGACATTAGCGACGTAAAGCACTGGCTTTGAAGTTAATAAGAATAATCCACGGACAACTTTTTGTTCGTCTTCATTAAATTCAATTGTGCGAACTGATTTACCAGCTTCAAGGACCGGCTTAATCTTTTGTAAAACGGCAAATTCAGCATTTGCTTCCTTGTTGCTAGCCGTTTTAGCCGCTTTTTCCGTCTTAGCGTAACGCTTGTCAACGGCCTCTAAGTCAGCCAAAATCAATTCGGTATTGATTGTTTCGATATCATCAAGTGGATCAATTACCCCGTTAACGTGCGTGATTTCATCATCATCAAAGGCCCGGACAACGTGGACAATCGCGTTAACTTGACGGATGTTTTCTAGGAATTTGTTTCCTAAACCTTCACCCTTTGAAGCCCCTTTAACAATTCCGGCAATATCCGTAAATTCAAAAGTTGTTGGGACAATTTTATCAGCTGGTTCAACTTCTTGAATCCGTGCTAACCGGTCATCTGGTACTTCAACCATGCCGACGTTTGGTTCAATCGTCGCAAATGGGTAGTTGGCCATTTCAGCCCCTGCCTTAGTAATTGCGTTAAATAAAGTTGATTTACCAACGTTAGGTAAACCGACGATTCCTGCTGTTAATGCCATATTTATCTCTTCTTTCTGGTTATCTATGCTTCATCAGTTGCATGTGATTCTAACACGCGTTTAACTCGATGATTAAAGTCATTACGTGACATCATAATTTGGTGGCCACAGTTGACACACTTAATTTTAATATCCGCTCCAACTCGTAAAATCTCCCAAGCATTTGTTTTACATGCGTGTGGTTTTTTCATTTCAACGATATCAGTTACGTTATATTCCATCGCGCCACCTATTTAATCAAGACTAATGTTAAGCACGTTCAAGATCCGACTCAAATCATCATCTGAAAGATAATTGATTTCAATTTTCCCTTTACCATTCGTTTTACTCTTCAATAGTACTTTGGTTCCAAATTTTTCTTCTAATTGGCCTTCTGCAGCTTTGATAAACTTGTTACCTTCAGCTTTGGCTTTGGCCTTTGGTTTAACTTCTTTGGCTCTTGGTTCAACACCATTTAGCTCACTAACGAGTTCTTCAAGTTGGCGCACCGTTAACCCTTCTTCAATAACTTGTTTGGCTAAAGTCGTAATTTGATCTTTAGCTTTTAAACCAAGTAATGTTCGGGCTTGCCCCATTGAAAGGGCCCCTTGTTCAACTAAATCCTTAACACTTAATGGCAACGTCAACAACCGTAAGTAATTGGCAATAAATGGTCGTGATTTACCAAGCCGTTTGGCTAATTCGCTTTGGGTGATGTTCAAGTTTTCCATCAATGTGTGGTAGGCTTGAGCTTCTTCAATTGGTGACAAATCTTCACGTTGCAAGTTTTCAATTACGGCTACTTGCATCATTTGTTCGTTTGATAAGTCACGGACAATTGCTGGAATCGTATCTAATCCGGCCATTTTTGAGGCCCGGAAACGACGTTCACCAGCAATAATTTCGTATTGCTTAACCGTCCGTTTAGGTTGACGGATGATAATTGGTTGGAAGACCCCTTCATTTTTAATTGAAGCTGCCAAATCTTCTAAAGCCGCTTGATCAAAGTTTTTACGAGGTTGGAAGGGATTTGGAACAATCTCATCCAAATGAATTTTATGAACTTTTTCAGCGTTCAAGTCTTCGATGTCAATATCGATATTATTACTGCTAAGGAGGGCACCAAGTCCCTTACCTTCGCCTAAGATACTCTTCTTTTTAGAAATCGCCATGGGCCGCTAAGACCTCCTTTGCTAAAGCCGTATAAACTTCTGCACCACGTGAGCTTGGATCGTAATCAGTAATGGCCAAACCATGAGCTGGCGCTTCACTTAAGCGCACATTTCGTGGAATGATGGTCTTGTATACTTGGTCACCAAAGTAGTTTTTAACTTCGGCGTTAACTTCTTGCCCCAAATTAGTCCGGGCATCAAACATTGTCAACAAGACACCTTCAATTTTTAAATCAGAGTTAAAGTGTCGTTGCACCAATTTAACGGTGTTAAGCAATTGTCCTAACCCTTCAAGGGCGTAGTATTCACTTTGTACGGGAATCAAAATTGAATCCGCAGCCGTAAAGGCGTTAATCGTAATAATCCCAAGTGAAGGTGGATTATCGATGATCATGTAGTCATATTGGTCGCGTAAGGTGTCTAAGGCATCCTTTAAACGCATTTCACGAGCCATCTGAGGTGCTAATTCAATTTCAGCCCCTGATAGTTGAATTGTGGCTGGAACCACGTCCATGCCTTCGTGTGATGATTTTAAAATTGTATCTTCAATTGCAACTTCATTTACTAACACATCGTAAATATCTTGTTCAATTTCCGCTTTTTCAATCCCAGTACCACTGGTTGCATTTCCTTGCGCGTCAATATCAACGAGCAAGACGCGCTTACCAGCTGATGCTAAGGCGGCCCCTAGGTTAACACTAGTGGTTGTTTTACCCACGCCTCCTTTTTGATTTGCGATTGCAATTACATGTGCCATTTAAGCGTTCCTCTCTGTCTGGTTCTTATCAATTATTTTTAAAATGACATGATCATCAAATTCAAGTTGTTCCACAAAGACGCCTTGCTTGGCTAAACGTTGCATGCCTTGCTTTAAGAAATCTCGTAACATTGCTTGTTGAGTTGGTAGATCAAGCTGGGTTTGAACTAATTCTTGGACTAGTTCTTCGGTTTGTTTCACGTTTAATTTATGTTTTAAAATCTTATTAACGACTGCTACTTGCTTGCGTTTTTCAAGCTTGAGAATCGTGCGGCCGTGTCGTTCTGTAATCTGATTATTTTGCAATGCCGTTTTGGCAACATCGCTGAGTTTTAACAACCGTAGCTTATTAGCTATCGTTGCTTGTGAGCAGCCCAACCGTTTTGCTAAATTAGCTTGGGTGATGCTTGTTGCCGTAATAATTTCTTGGTAGGCATTGGCTTCATCAATTACAGAAAATTGTGCGTCTGCACTGGCCTTTAATAACTGTTCAATGCGTATCTCAAGTTCGACGTTAGAGATACCTTGTAAATCATCGTTCATATTACATTTGCCTTCCAAAAATTTTTATTCCCCAAGTGGTTCCTTATTAGGTGTCCCTGGTTTACGAGGGTATTTTTTAGGAGTTGGTTTCATTTTTTGTACCACGTCAATTTCACGTGGATCGCCATTTGGTAATGTAAAGGCGTGAGTTTCAAGTACTTGCCCACCGAGGGTTTTAAGGGCGAATTCAGCATTGGCTAATTCGACTTGCGCACTTGAACCTTTCATTGCCAACAAGACGCCGTTAACTTTCATGAGTGGTAAGGTTAATTCACTCAAAATAGTCATCCGGGCGACGGCACGCGCCATGACAATGTCATATTTGGCCCGGTGTGGTGAGTTTTTACCACCAAAAATTTCCGCACGATCGTGATAGAAAGCAACGCCCGTTAAATCAAGCGCTGTGGCTAAATCATTTAAAAAGCCAATCCGTTTGTTTAATGAGTCAACGATGCTTACTTTTAATTGTGGGAAAGCAATCTTTAGTGGGAGTGATGGGAAGCCGGCTCCGGCACCAACATCAATAATATCCAGTTCTTCAGTTTGGAGCGCTGGATAATAGATGGCTGCAGTCAAAGAGTCATAAAAGTGCTTTAAGTAGACTTCTTCTTTATCCGTAATGGCAGTCAAATTGAACTTTTCATTCGTTGCAACCAACAGTTCATAGTACTTATCAAACTGTGCTAATTGCTCGGCTGACAGGTTAATCCCGTGTTCAGCTAATGCTTGCACAAATTGTTCTTCATTCATTTGGTTTCCTCCAGCGTTCAGTTGAACGATTAATAATTCACATAAGATAATAATACCTTAAAATCGGCGAATTCTCAAAGTTTGTTTGTATTTTTTGGGGAAATATAAGCTAATTTTCAGAGCGCGTGAAACAGAGTGTGAAACGATACAGAGCGTGCCAATCCCCGGGAGCTAATGAGCACTAACGAAAAGACCTAAAATCCGGTCTAGGTATTTTAAGGGCTTTGAAATTAGGCGTAATTAGTTGGGGATTGAAGCGCGTTTAAAAAGAGTGTGAAACGATACAGAGCGTGCCAATCCCTGGGAGCTAATGAGCACTATTTTTATACAAAAAAAAGGTAACCACTAGAAAAATCTAGTAGTTACCCTTTGACATTAATTAATTAAAATTAAGCCTTGTTAACGTTAGCAGCTTGTGGGCCGCGGTCTGAACTTTCAACGTCGAAAGTTACAGCTTGACCTTCTTCAAGAGTCTTGAAGCCGTCACCTTGAATAGCTGAGAAGTGTACGAACACGTCGTCGCCGTTTTCACGAGTGATGAAGCCAAAACCTTTATCTGCGTTAAACCATTTAACAGTTCCTTGTTCCATGAGAGAAATCTCCTTTTGATACTACTACTGTAGTGAAATATTTGATATGTAACTTGATGGTGCCAGGAGATATTCCTCAATACTGATGAAACAAGACCTAATTAACCGAACCAAACTACAACTTGAATTATAACACGATTATAAAATAATTAAAAGTTTTTATTTATCGAATTTAGCAAGAAAATCGAAAATATCCATCAAATTCCCTAATAACAGCGGTTATTTGGTAATAATTAAATTACTTTTCGAGTTTGTTTACGATATCTGCAAATGCTTTTTGTTGGAATTTAGCCGTAGCTTGCTTCACAATTTCTGCTTGCGCGCTTGGATCAGTTGCCAACTTTGGATTTGCCATAATCGCAGCTTTAACTTGGGCACCAATTACTTCTTTAGCCGCCATTTCTTGGGCTTGCTTTTGAGCTGGTGTCATATCCTTAGTCATTTTAGCTAATTTCTTAGCATTAGTCGTGCTAATTTTTAACCATGACTTAGGTAAGTTAAAGGTATTGTTACGTGAGAATACCGTTTCATTGTGACCTAAACCAAAGAGCACTTTGTATAAAGTGTCTTTGTATTCGTAACGAATTGTCGTTACTTCGAGCGTAGCATGCTTATCAGAAGTAAAGAATACACAGTTAACTGTCTTACCATCAGTTTGCGTGTGGGTTGCCTTACTATCAGCATGCCGCTTGTAAATGTAGACATTTTCTTCAGTTCCCTTACCCACTTGTTGGTATAAGAGTAAATCAGATGGTGTCTTTGGGACTGCCGTAAAAATTTGGTGGGTCGTCACATGCGCGACTTCCTTCATTCCAAAGTGATATTTATCATTTTGAATCAAAAGTGTCAAACTCGCTACTAAAGCGACAAATGACACAATTGAAGCAACAACGCGGAGTGTCTTTTTAGTGATTAAGACAAATGACACGAAAAAGGCAACAACAAAAAGTGCAATAAGAACTAAGATCATACTTTTTTACCTCCTTCGATAATAACAGTATTTTTAGGCTTTTCTGTCAAGAATAACGCCACAATCAAACCAGCAATCGCAAAGCTGGTTGCAATCCAAAAGGCAGCATGGTAACCACTTAAAGCGGCATTCATGGCTTGGTTTTTGTAATCTAATGGGGCATCTTTAAGGACTGACTTAGCTGGTAAGTTAGTCTTAATAACGTTTGAAAGCACCGAAATCATAATGGCCGTTCCCATTGATGAAGCGACTTGACGAGTAGTGTTGTTCACGGCGGTTCCGTGCGCTACAAGCTTACCTGTTAAGGCTTGCATCCCTGACGTTGTTGCGGGCATCATAACCATTGAAATGGCAAACATCCGTAATGAATAAAGGACGATCACGTTGATAATTGGCGTGTTTTCTGTCAAGAACGTAAATGGTAATGTTCCAAGCGTTAAAATTACCATTCCGGCAATAATCAAGCGTTTGGCACCCATTTTATCGTAAATTCGACCAGTAATTGGTGACATAAATCCGATCAACAAGGCCCCAGGAAGTAACGTTAATCCGGCGTGGAATGGTGACATACCACGGACAGTTTGAAGGTACTGTGGGATCACTAATTCAGCCCCAATCATGGCAATCAAAACAATTGATGACAAGATAGTTGTTAAGGCGAATTGTTTAATTTGGAACACGTGAACTTCAAGCAATGGTTTTTCACGCGTAATTTGGCGGTAAATAAAGAAGGCAATAAAAATTACCCCGATAATCAACGGTAAAATAACGAGTTTGAAGTCGCCCCAACCTTGTGAACTAACTTCTGAGAAACCATATAATAAGCTCCCAAACCCAATAGTTGAAATCACAAATGACCAAAAATCAAGCGGTTCCTTGGTGGTGTGAATAACGGGTTTCATAAAGAACAAACCAGCAAGGATTACGACGATAATAATTGGAATCATTACCCCGAAAAGAACTTGCCATTTGTAGTTATCAATGATCCAACCTGATAAAGTAGGTCCAAGGGCTGGCGCTAAACCAACTACTAATCCAGCCATTCCCATGGCAGTTCCCCGTTTTTCAGCTGGGAAAATTGATAACATAATTACTTGTAGTAACGGCATTGTCACCCCAACCGCAACGGCTTGGATTAAACGACCAGTTAATAATTGGGGAAAGGTGTGCGCGGTAGCTGAAATAGTGGTTCCGATTAAGAAAATCACCATTGAGCCAAGATAAAGCCACTTTGTATTATAGCGGTGGCTTAACCACGCAGAAATTGGGATCAAAATCCCGTTAACCAACATAAATCCAGTTGTGAGCCATTGAACCGTCCCTAATGATTCATGTAATGATTTCATTAAAGTTGGTAGCGCAGTGGCTAACACAGTTTGATTTAACACGGTCACAAAGGTACCAATTAAGAGCACGGCAACTAATAAGCCGCGATTAAAAGGTTTGCCTTGTGCATCTACTGCTTCCATTCAAGTTCTCCTTTAAATTGTTTACTTGGGTGTGTTTTAATTACGATACGATAATATAGTGTAAAGCTTGTAACCAACATTTGTCAACTTATTTGACAAAACTTTAATTATTAAATGTAAGTGCGAGCACCACCGAGGAGCCTCCGTAGCATACTAGCCGTAACCAATGACTTGGTCTTTAAGTCAGCGGGGTATGGTGTATATGCTTAGGCGGTTGGTGGTGCGAGCACGTTATGGCGAAGTGCGACAGGCCACGGGAAAAGTCGAGCACTAGTGCTACATTGTGTGTGATACGGTCTGGGTATCAGAACAATGTAAGCTAGACGGAGACTTTTGTGGCCTGGAGCACGTTATGATGAAGTACCCCACTACCACCCCGATTATAGCCCTTTTACACACAAAAAAGACCAGACGCAAACCGTCTGTGCACTGACCCCCTCGAATTGGAGTAAATCCAATCGAGGGGGTTTTCTTATGTATTTTTCTCAAAAAATAAAATTAGATGCAATTATTGAGTACCAAAATGGTGTTCCAAT
>NZ_CAKKNT010000029.1 GCF_918814755.1 Periweissella ghanensis
TTGGAACACCATTTTGGTACTCAATAATTGCATCTAATTTTATTTTTTGAGAAAAATACATAAGAAAACCCCCTCGATTGGATTTACTCCAATTCGAGGGGGTCAGTGCAGAAAGTTATACTTTCAGGATTTTTTTAGTCTAAGACAGGCGTTTGATTACGCTTACGAATATACGTAAAGAATATTAAGTTGAAAACCATAATTAAGGTTCCAGCAACGAAAATACCGGAGTAATTAAAGAGATTTGCTAATAATGCTCCAAGTAATGGTCCAAGAACCGCCCCAATTGATTGGAAGCTTTGATTATATGAGAAGACAATACTAGTTTCACTCGTTTTAGTATTACGAGTCAAGAGCGTTTGAACCGATGGCAGCATGGCAGCGTCAGAAATTCCCGTCAAGAAACGCAAGACCATTAATTCTGGAATACTGCGCGTAAAGGAAGTTAGTAAAAAAATCACGGCTGCAAAGGTAAAACCAAAGATAAGGACTTTATGCGATCCAATTCGGTCACCCAAACGGCCAAATCGGGGCGCAGCGAGCACAGTTGAAATACCAGGCATGGCCGCGACTAAACCAGCAACAAAGGTAATCGTGTGGGGATTAGCATTTAATTGCCGAACGTATAAACTTAAAATGGGGTTAATTGACATGTTAACAATTTGCACCGCCATGGTTGTCGTAAATAAGACAAAGATAAGTTTGTTTTGGGTAACATCTTTAAACGTCTTTTTAGCCGGTAATTGGCCATCTTTTGAAGGTTTTGGCGCCACAAAAGTTTCTTTGACGAAAAAGTATGTTAAGACAAACACAGTTAACATAATAATACCGGTAATGTGAAATGACATCCGGTAAGAGAAGACACTGGCTAGGGCGCCACCAAGTAGTGGTCCTAAAAGGGTTCCCGCCGTCATCCCGGTAACTAGAATACTTAATGATTGACCAGCGTGTTCACGGGGTGTTTGAGTCGCAATCAACGCATTGGAATTTGAGACATAACCACCAAAAGCACCTTGTAAAGCACGTAGAAACATTAATTGCCAAACATTAGTAACAAAACCCATTAAGAAAAAAACAATTCCCATTCCTAGTGACGCTCGTAAAAGCATCAGCTTACGACCTTTACGATCTGCCATACGCCCCCAAATTGGTGACACAAGCGCCATCATTAAAAATGAAACTGAGAAAACAATACTACTATAAACCGTTAATTCTGGCTTATTGTAGTGACCAAGTTGGTCAATAAACAATGACAAGAAGGGCATGATTTCACTCATACCCAAACCGGTCATAAAGACGCCAAACCATAGGACGATTAAATTACGACGCCATATGGGGAGGCTATTTAATTTGGACATATTCGCTACCTCGAAATGATTATTAACACATCTCTGTAAACTAATCACTATATAAAACGACGTAGAAATAATAAATAAAAGCAAACTTCAGCTATTGATGAGCTTGTGTGTTTGCTAGTTAAATTTGAAACTTAACACTAATCAAAAAATCACGTCGCATAAGCTTTACACGTTGGTAAACGTATGGCAACTAATTATTTATGATTAACAATATCAAACTTAAGGATGCAATTAAAGATGATGATCGCAGTAGATTGCGCCAGTTTACAGGAGATGCTACAGTTGAATTACTTCACAATATACGCTTTTAGGAAAATCAGTTCAAGTAATTAGTTAAAGCTTTAGTAAAGTATAATTAATTCAGTAGGTAGGTTTAGTAAGAATCTAAAAGAAGCGCATAAAAAAGACGAGAATTTTCTCGTCTTTTTTTATGCGCTTAAAGTTTTAGTGGTTAATAACGTGATATAAATCAACACTGGCGACACGGATAGTTTGTAAACTACCATTGGTTGTCAAAATAACCGTATTCTTTAGCGTTTTGGTATTCCCATAATATGAGCCATAATAATTTAAATTGGCAGCGGCCGCATGAATTAAGCCATATTGAATGTACATGCCATTCGTATAGGCTCGTGAGCCACCTGGGAAAAAGTTAGTTAAGCGATTTTTAGGAATCAAAGTACCATTTTCGGTAGCGACCAGGACTTTGTAAAAATCACTGGTACTTTGGAAAATATCTCCCGAGCCATAATCGGCGGAAACAATCCGGCGAATATCAGCTAAATACACTTTTTGCGCTAAAATGGTGTTTAAGTTTTCGGGATATGCTAAATCCGGATTAGCCGGCAAGTTGTTATAAAAATACGTTTCCTTGAGTCCCAATGGTTGAATAATGTATTGTTCAACATTGGCTTGGTAACTCTTACCCGTTAATTTAACAATAATACCCGCCAACAACGCATAGTTAGCACTTGAATATGACCATTTGAAAATGCCGGTTGACTTCATAATGTGGCGATTAAAGCTTAACTGACTTGCTTCGCTACTTAACGGTGCTGCAGGGAAGATATCACCGCTTTGAATTCCTGATGTGTGACTAAGTAAATTTTGCATCGAAATCCGATCGGCAAAGCGAATATCAGGATAAAACTTATTTAAGCGAGTGTTTAATGATAGTTTTCCTTCGGCGATTAAATGATCTAAAATTATGCCCGTAAACATTTTTTGAAATGATGAAATCGGAAATAATGTATGTTCATTGATAACGGTTTTAGTTATCACGTTTGAAAGACCATTCGTCACAATTACCGGTTGATTGGAATTAATCGTTGTTGAAATAACAATCCCATTAAGCTTTTGTTTGTTAATAATTGCCCGTAATTTTTTTTGCGCAGGTGTATCATCCTTTGGATTTTGCAACACCTTTGAAGTGTTTGGCGCTGCTTCAATTGGAATGTTTGGTGAATTTTGATGCTTTTTATTTACAACCGCTTGTTTCGTAGCGTTCTGACGGTATGCGTGATAAAAGTAACTACCAAGGGTACCACCACCAAGAACAGCAACAATCAAAAGGGCGATTAGTGCTCGGCGGGGACGTTTTTTTGTAGTGCGTTGATAATCTTCGCGACGGTTAGCCATAATAAGAATTAAAACTCCTAGAATTAAAAATAATAACAGGGTAAAAGAACCCACTAGTTTGAGACTGCCTTTAAAAAGTACCAGCTGACGATTTGATTAATCAATCATTTTCAACGCCGTGTGGTAAGCCTAAGATAACGTGTTTAACATGGGCAATCGTGGCTTCGATAACTTCCAAAATATGGGGATCATCAAGCCGGTAAAGGACGTGTTTACCAACTTTGGTAAAGGCGACTAGTTGGTGTTTTTTTAAAATCGCCAATTGATGTGACACACTAGGTTGATCTAACTCAAGCAGATTTACAATTGACGAAACATCAAGTTCATTATTTTCGAGTGCATACAAAATTCGAATACGGGTCGGGTTACTTAGAACTTTATAAATGGCCGCTGTTTCGGCAAGCTCGGGTGCACTTAGAGCTTTGACTGTCGCCATAGCGGATCTCCTTTAATACTTTAAATTAGCGTATTAGTTGCAAAAGATGTGGTACAAGATTACTTTCCCAAATTACACCAACTCCAATTATAACATAAATGACACGGGTGGCAATTTCACCATACTTTTCAATGGCAGTACCAATGAGGGGGACATTATCAATTTTTTGGGCGAGAATTGTTGAAAGAACCATTAAAACGGTGATGTATAAAGCTCCAAGTAAGGTCGCCATAATTGATAAACTACTTAAAACTGGCACATAAATTGCCATATTATCAGCTCCACACGTGCCTAAATAAACCCCGATGACGGCTAGAATCGCAGACTTTTGTGATGTTTCGCTAGCTTCTTCATCTTCACCACCTTTAAGCGCCATGTAAATAGGAATCAAACCTAAAATCCCCAATGACCAGGCTGGAATAAATTCATGTAACGTTTGACTAATTACGGCAGCAATAAACCATAGAATTAACATCCCAATTCCATATCCGATTAAAGTTGCCTTAAAACTATATTTCTTTAATAAGAAAAGTAAGATCACAAAGAAATCTAAATTAACCCCAATAAAAAGTAAGGTAAGTAATACAATATTCATTTTTTCACCTCGGATATATAATATATGTTACATGTAACATATATTATATATTAGTTGAATTTTAAGGATTTTACAAGGATAATTAGAAATAAAATTAACTAAAAGGGGTTCGATAAATGCAATTTATTGTTTCACCAACTAAGCAAATGCGCAATGCAAAGGTTGCTTTTGACGAAGTGAGCCAACCATATTTCAAATCACAAGCCGCCCTAATTCGGCAGCGGTTACAGCAATGTTCCATGGCAGAATTACAAGCTTTGTGGAAGTGTAACCAAAAACTAGTTATCCAAAATTACGAAAGATTGCATAATGCAAAAACTATTTTAGGGCCGGCAATTATGATGTATCAGGGATTGCAATTTCAAAATATGCATGTTGAATTAATGTCCGCACAAGCGTTAAAATATCTACAAGCAAATTTATGGATCATGTCGGGGATGTACGGACTATTACGACCGTTTGATGAAATTCAACCATATCGCTTAGAGATGCAAGCAAAATTATCCATAGCGGATGTTAATACTATTTATGATTATTGGCACCAACAACTTTATACGAAATTATTCGCTACGGCAAAGCTACAGCAAGATGCTAGCGTTATCAATTTAGCTTCACAAGAATATGCGAAAACCGTTAAAAAATATTTGCAGCCAACAGATAAATTAATCGATGTTACGTTCTTAGTATGGCGGAATGATAAATTAGTACAACAAGCAACCATTGCCAAACAAGCCCGTGGTCGCATGATAGCATTTTGTGCAAATAATCAAATTCAAGATTTATATCAATTAAAAAAATTCAATGAATTAGGCTTTATGTATGATGCAAATAAATCAAACGATGCAGAAATAGTCTTTATTCAAGGTGTTTAAAATAAACAGCTACATTTCTTATGTATATGATAAAAAATGTTTTATGATTAATTGATGAGAAATTTGCAAATAGATGTAAATATGTTGTTAATTTGTAGTAAAATATTTAGCGATAGAATTTTCTCAAAGATAGGGTAGGAAGATAAGCATGACAAACAAACGACCAATCGTAATTGGTGTAACTGGTGGTTCAGGTTCAGGTAAGACAACCGTTACAAAAGCGATTTTAGATGATCTTAAAGGTGAATCAATTTTAGTTTTACAACAAGATAGTTACTACAAGGCCCAAGATCACAAGTCAATGGCGGAACGACGGGCCAATAACTATGACCATCCGGATGCCTTTGATATTGATTTATACATTAAAGATATTGAAAGCTTACGTAGTCGCGAAGCAATTGAAGCACCAGTGTATGATTTTACTGTTTCAACACGCTCAGCAGAAACGCGCCATGTTGAACCAGCTGACATTATCATTTTAGAAGGGATCATGGTCTTTTCAGATGCCCGTCTTCGGGATTTAATGGATATTAAAGTTTTTGTTGATACGGATGATGATATTCGTTTCATCCGTCGGTTACAACGTGATGTTGTTGAACGTGGTCGGACCGTTGATTCTGTCATTGGTCAATACTTGGCAACTACTAAACCAATGTATCACCAGTTTATTGAACCAACTAAGCGTTATGCTGACTTGATTGTGCCTGAAGGTGGGGAAAATCATGTTGCCATTGATCTTTTAACGCTTAAAGCACGTGATATTATTGCACAAGCTAAAGGTTAATAGTAATTAAAAATAGCTTACACGATGGGAAATCGCGTAAGCTATTTTTAGGTAAAAGAAATTAAATGAAATAAAAAAGAGTATCAAACTCCTAGCATTGGGCAAATGCTAAGCGTATTGAATGTATGCCTTAATTAATTAGAAGTATGGGTTGTACCATTGGCGTTTGGTACAAGAATAATCATAGCAAGTGATTGCAAAGTACAGGTTTAAAAAAGGTAAAGAAGCTATTTAAATGTTGTAAAAAATACCGATATATTACATATTATATGAAAATGAGGCAATACTATGTTAAATTCAAGTACTCAAGGAGTTGATGTCCGCCCCTTAACGATCACCGATGCTCCCGCATTATTAACGTGTTTATTACGAATAGATGATACGGCACCATATCTTTTGTATGAACCAGGCGAACGTAATTGGGACAGCCAAACAACGCAAATGGTCATCGAACAAAGCAATCAGACAGGTGTGTTTTTAGGTGCGCTAATTGGTGAGCAAGTCATCGGGTATTTGTTGATGCAAGGAGCCGATTTACTAAAAATTCGCCATAGTGCTCAAATTGTAGTGGCAGTTGATGCGGCCTACCGCCAACAAGGAATTGGAAAGCGTTTGTTTACCACGGCCATTGAATTAGCAAAAGCGCAAGGTTTGAGTCGGCTTGAATTATCAGTCATGCCCCAAAATTTAGCAGCTATGCGCATGTATGAAAAATTTGGCTTTGTCCAAGAAGGCGTAAAGAAACAAGCAATTAAGCAAGGTGACCAATTTATGGATGAGATAATGATGGCGAAGTTACTTAAATAAATGAAAGTTTTTAGCTTCATTTAATCTTGTGGCATTAGACTATAGTCATTCCTTAAAATAAATTGATGTCTGAAAAACTATTTGCGGTATTTAGTATCCAATAGTGCACTATAAAATTATAAAGGGCAGCTAAAGGTATTAAATACACAAAAGAACGGTTGAAAAGTAAAGTTCAACCGTTTTTTTGTATCATCTTGGTGGTTTTTAAGCCATTACAATAATGAAAACCTTCTCAAATTGAAAGGTAAACGCTATAATGAACACATTAATAATTTATTAATCGAAAAAGGGGAATATTGAATGCATATAAAAACAGATAGCTTTACCATTCGCGCGTTTACAGAAAACGAAATTCCAGCATTTACAGAATATCACAATAACCTTAGTTGGATGAAGTATCAAGGCTTTAAAGGTCTTTCAGCAAGTACCTTTGCCCAAGAATTACTTCAACCAATTGATCTATATACCGGGCACCAATTTGCGGTTGTAAGTAATGATGATACTACGTTGTTTGGGGATATTTATTTACAACGTGATCATGATAAATTTTGGTTAGGTTACACGATTAATCCAGAATTTGCGCGTCAAGGTTACATGCATAAAATTATTCAGGCCGTAATCTCTGAAATTCACCTTGATCCAACTGTTAAGGCGATTATGGCCGGCGTTGAAATCGCGAATGCCGCTTCGATAAATTTACTGAAAAAATTGGGCTTTGAATATCTGGAAACTGAAGATGGTGAAGCGGTATATGTTTTTGAATATTAATTTGACCAATTCTGACCTATTTTAATTTCATTTAATCTTTACCGGTTAAGATAATATCAATCCCAAAAGATTAAACCTTTCATTCATAAATTTACTTACAAAACGCCCCTCTGATATGCTGCCAACATGTCAGAGGGGCGTTTGTTTTGGTTATTATTAATTGTTATCAGCTACGACGGCAACTTTTGGTTTACGGCCACGTTTTGCGGGCTTCTTTGGCACCAGTTGCGCTTCTTTATCGGGATCAGTTACGATAAGTTTACGATATTCACGAGGCGTGATACCGGAAACACGTTCGAATTCTTTGATGAAGTGTGAAGAATCATAGAAGCCGAGCATTTCAGAAATTTCATAAGTTTTTAACTTAGTATTCATCCGTAAGAGGCTGTAACTAGTATAAATTTTCTGTTGATTTATATATTCAACCGGGGTGATTTGCAAATCGTTTTTAACGATACTACGCAATTGATTTGGGGTGATATGCATTTGCTTAGCAATATCATCAGTTGAAAGCTTCGTAAAGATATTGGTTTGCACAATTTGTTCAAATTGACCAATTTCAACCTGATGAGCTTGTTCAGGGGTTGCTAAGATATCAAGTAAGAATCGATCAATAAACGAATTAGTATGTTCATGGGCCGCTTCAATTTCAGTTAAAAAGTGATCACAGATGTTATAGATCTGATTAGCATCTAAACCAGCCGTAATTGCTAATTGGCCAATGATGACAATCAAAGCCACACTCATATATTTTTCGGATAAAATCTTGCCGCTTTCAGCAGTCGGATAAAGGGCGTTACTTTTACGGTTAGCAAAAATAATGACGCGAATAATACTAGCACATTTGGCATAATCACGTAATTTAAGACCATCGTTGAACATATTATAGAGAAGCTTGCTAGACGTGGCATTAAATAATAATGGCATTTGCTTAACGAGTAATGGCGTTGCAGTTGTCGCAATTTTTTGATTGGTTACGACTCGTTCACAACTAATTTCGGTTTCAAACACATTTTCAAGGACATATTTGAAGACGGCCTGAAATTGATCGACCACACCAGAGGTTGCTTTATGTAAATTACGTTGTGGTTTAGTGGGCGTTAAAATCAAGAACTCGTCAAATTTAACGATATAATGCAAAGTTTGGTGGTCCAATAAACAAATTGCAGTATGATTTGAATCTTTAAAATAATCATCAATAACTTGTTGTAAATTGTTTTCTAGATTAAGTGGTGTGAAGAAAGTCTGTAAATCTGGAGTTGTTGTATAAGTAAAATGCAAGTTCTCACCAAGTAATGCTAGAGTTTGTAAATTTGTTGTATTCATATTACACCTCATAGGACAACGTATTTTGAAAAAATAGGAAAGCGATTTCTTGCTTTCGTTTTATTGAAATCAATTATATAATAAGAATGTGGTTTAAGGAAGCGCTTTCATTAGAAAGAAATTATTTTTCTAAAAATATTCTACCATTTTTCAAGGGTGATGAAACCCTTTTACCTAATTAAACTACAAATTTTTCAAATGAGATAGCAGATATAGATACTTTAAATAGCTAAGTTGATCTACAAATGAGGAGTAATGATGGAAGATATTAAATTAGAACAATTAATTGCATAAATGACGTTAGCCGAAAAAATTGGACAACTAGTTCAATTGACACCGGGATTTTTTGGTTCCGAATATGGGGATGTCATAACTGGACCGGAATTAAATATTGATATGGAGAGTGTTGATGTTTGGCAGACGGGCTCAGTTTTAAATTTATCAGGTAAAGCGACATTAGATAAATTACAAACGACGTACCTTGAAAAAAGTCGGCTTAAAATTCCGTTATTATTTATGAATGATATGATTTATGGCTATAAAAATGTTTTTCCAATTCCATTAGCATTAGCCGGTAGTCATGATAACCAGTTGTTAGAGTCAATTGGGGCATTTTTAGCACAGGAAGCGGCGGCTGATGGCGTCCACGTTGTCTTTACCCTAATGTTAGACGTTGTCCGTGATCCACGGTGGGGGCGTGTGATGGAATCACCTGGCGAAGATGTGCACACGGTTGCCGCATATGGCCAAGCCCTTGTGACGGGGTTACAAGGTAATTTAAGCCGAGATGCTAAAATTGATATGCGCCACGTTGCGGCATGTATTAAACACTACGCCGCCTATGGGGCAGTTGAAGCCGGGCGTGAATATACAGCCGCGGATTTATCACAATTTAGCTTATTAAATACGTATTTGCCAGGTTATCTAGCAGCGGTTGAAGCGGGGGTTAAGTTAGTTATGACAGCCTTTACGGTGGTCAATGGTATGCCAGATTCAGTTGATAATTGGCTTTTAAGTGAAGTGCTACGTAAACAAGCGGCCTTTAATGGAGTTGTTATTTCAGATTACAATGCGTTAAACGAATTGATTACGATGGGGTATAGCGCCGATGATTTAGCCGCTGCCAAAGCTGCCCTAACTGCCGGTGTGGATGTTGATATGATGGCGACGATTTTTGCCAATGGTCTTACGAAATTGGTTCACCAAGGGGCCATCGATACTACACTAATTGACCAAGCGGTTTTACGGGTTTTAAGTTTGAAAAATGATTTAGGTTTATTTGAAAATCCATATCGTGGTTTTGACAACACCGCTAATGAGGAAGAATTTACCCAACTTAGTCAACGTGCAGCGGTTGAAAGTAGTGTCTTATTAAAAAATACGACCGCTGGATTACCGCTCGCTGAAGATAGTAAAATTGCCTTAGTTGGACCATTTGCAGCTTCACCGTTAACTTTAGGTTTATGGGGTTCAATTAATGCTGATTTTAGTAAAGTTAAGACTTTAAAAGCGGCACTTGAAAATGGGCATCATCAATTTACTTATGCTAAAGGGTATAAGATGTATGATGCACACGTTGTTGGTACTGAGATGGGGGGGCAATTTGCTAAAGCCGAGGCTGAGGATTTGCAGACCGAGGCTGAATTAGCAGCAGAAGCACTGGCAATTGCTGCGAGCGCAGATAAAATTGTGCTTACCATCGGTGAAGATTTTCTTCAATCAGGGGAAGCAGCCTCTAAAACAAATTTACATTTAGCACCTGCACAAGTCACGTTAATTAAGGAATTACATGCTCTAGGTAAACCAATGATTGGAATTATTTATAGCGGCCGCCCCTTGATTTTAACTGATGTTGAACCATATTTTGATGCGCTGTTATTAGTTTGGTTTCCAGGTACAAATGGTGGCACCGCGATTACTGATATGCTGTTTGGTAAAGCCACGCCAAGCGGTAAGTTAGCTATGTCTTGGCCACGAAGTGTCGGGCAAATTCCAATTCATTACGATAGTTTACCAACTGGCCGGCCATTAACGGTGCACAATGCGAATGAACGGTTTGTGTCAAAATACATCGATAGTCCTAACACCCCTTTATATCCCTTTGGACATGGGTTAACATATGGACAGGATAATATTACTTGTGAAGTCACACAAGTAACATATGATCAAGTATCTGCGACAATTCTAATTCAATGTGCCGTAACAAGCGAAACTATTGCGATTGAAGATGTCTTACAAGTGTATTTACAACAACCTAAGCAAGCAACTGTGGTTTTACCAACCCAAAAATTAGTGGCCACTAAACGCTTAAAACAACAAAAACAGCACGATGTAAGTATCGCAATTCCATTATCAGCGTTAGCCTATTATGATAATCAAGGTAGTTATCATTTAGATGGGGGGACTTACACTTTTAATGTGGGATTGAGTTCAGCTAATATTTTAGCGCACGCAACGGTAAACGTGCCAAAATAGCTGTAAAGCGAAGGACTTGTAGCTAGTGATGAAATTTCAATTTAATATTGGCTTAATGTCAACTGATTATAATCTACTTTGTTTATTGATATTAATGGATTAGGATATTGAACAATTTTAATTCGCAAATATTAAAAAGAGTGCGAAAAATTTTTCGCGCTTTTTTTTACAAGTAAGTACGGCTTGCTATTGATGCAAATTGTAAAAAATGTTTTAATGAAAACGATTACCAAAATTAAGATGGGAGAACGTAGTAATGACTGATATTTACGAATTAGCTTCAACATTTCACCAAAAGTTTGATGATCGCAAACCTGAGAGGCCCGCGCCATTAGATTGGCAAGAAGCAATCTATCGCTCAAGCTTCGTCTTAGAAGAACTAGTTGAATTTATTGCTACAACGTGTCCAAATGAGGAAATGTTTAGTGCTGCGATGGGGCAGTTTCAAGCTGTATTTGAACAAGCACAAATGAAAATGCGCACGAAGCAACGTGAACCACAACCAACTTTAGTTAAGCAAGCGGATGCTTTAGGGGATGTGATTTATCTGTCTTATGGCACGGCGGTATTAATGGGGCTTAATCCTGAATCAATTGTGGCGGCAATTCATGAGTCAAATATGGCCAAATTATTTGATGATGGGCAAGTCCATTTTGATCCGCAGACGAATAAAGTCATGAAACCAGCTGATTGGGAAGCTAAACATGCCCCAGAAGCACATATCAGAGCAGCTATTTTAGGACAAAACCCCCATGCTCAATTAGAAATCTAATCATATTTGAGCAATATTTGGTTATTTCCATAATTAAAAAGTTATAAATGTGTAATAAATTTGTTGAAAAATACATATTTTTTCTGTATAATTATTTTTGCTAGAACGGAAGGTGATAAGGTAATGATTACTAAAGCAAGTTATTGGATACATCAAAAACTTGGGGAAGTGATGATTGTCATACGGTATAAATATAATAACTTGGGGTTATATTTAGTAGTCATGCTATCCATTGTAACTAACGGGGGTTAATTTATTTTAGATAAATTAATAACAAAGTTAGCAAAAAAGACGTGGTCATTTGACCACGTCTTTTTTACTATATAAGTAATTATAGAACATTCTTGGCAGCTAAATCGGTGAGTGCATCACCGTCAACTCGGTAAACGGTCCAACCATCCATTGGTTTGGCGCCCATACGTTTGTAAAATTCGATTGATGAAGTATTCCAGTCTAAACACCACCATTCAAAACGACCGTAATCGCGAGTAACGGCTAAATTAGCGAGGTAAGCTAACAGTTGCTTACCAAAGCCGGCCCCACGGAATTCAGGCTTAACGTATAAGTCTTCGAGGTAAAGACCAGGTTTACCAACAAAAGTTGAGAAGTTACTAAAGAAAAGGGCAAAAGCAACTGGTTCATCGTTTACTTCAC
Organism: Periweissella ghanensis; assembly: GCF_918814755.1. GTDB lineage: Bacteria > Bacillota > Bacilli > Lactobacillales > Lactobacillaceae > Periweissella > Periweissella ghanensis. The sequence goes on from NZ_CAKKNT010000029.1 coordinate 12,486, forward strand.
CGATAATAACTTCAGCTTTATGATCTTCAAATAATGTTTTCCGTAAAATTTCTTCAGTGGCCGTAACTTCACTAAGTAATTCTTCGTAATCAGCAAGTTCTTTAATAAATTGAAGAATTAAAGGAGTATCCTCAACAGTAGCTAAACGAACATGTAAATCAGACATAAAAGTGTTCCTCACAGTTTTTTAATAAATTTTAATATAGATTTCATTATAACTTATAAGACCGGTTTATTGGTGAATAAATATTAATGAAATTTGAAAAAACACAACTACTTGGCTAAATTATGCATCTTTGAGCTAGTTATGGTAATATTTAAGGCAAATAAATAATGTTGGTAATTTATGACCACATAGTTAGGAAAAATAATGAAAGTAGTCATCAAATCAGATTGTGAATATGAGCAACGTCTTAGCGCGTTACAGGCAACCGAAACTGATAAGGGGCGCATGATTGGGTTTGCTGCGCCCACGTCAGTATTTGACGAATGGCATGCGGAAATCAAACAACGCCAACAAGCTTCACCCCGGGTCGAAGCAAAATTACAGCAATTATGGGGCGCACAAGATTATCGTGGCTTAGCTAGTTTATTACAATTTACGCCAGCTAAGTATAGTGTTGTCCGGCACCCAGTTACGGTAGAACAACGTAAACAACAATTAAATGACTTAGTTCAAGTAACGACCTATACACTCACAGCGCCCTCGATTACGCATGTGTTGGTGTACATTCACGGTGGTGGCCTTGTTAATGGGACTGCTGAACGTAACGCGGATTGGTTGCAAGCTTTGTTAGGGCAACTAGGCTCTAATTGGGCAATTGTGAATATTGATTATCCACTAATTACTCAGACGGACTTACCAACGTTATTAGCGGCCGTTGTGCCGATTGCTAGCCAAGTTGCCCAATGGTATCCGACAGCCCGCTTGTACTTAGCTGGTGATAGTAGTGGGGCTACATTGGCGATGTATACCCGTGACCAAAATCCAGCGTTAATTAATGGGCAGATTTTAATTTATCCGCAATGGCAATTTGGTGGCACAATAAAAAGCAATCAAAGTAATAGCTTACCATACTTAGCGGATTTTAACCGGATGCTCAATGTGCAAACGGCATTAATTAATCAACAAATTGCTAAGCCAATCAAGATGAAATTAAACAATGACTTGCCAACACTAATTATTAAAGCTGAGTATGATGCCTTTAACGACGACTTAAGAGCCCAAATAGCGTCAGTAAAACTACCAAATGAAAAAGTGGCAATAACAACTTTTAAGGGGATGTTCCATGGCTTTATCGATTATTTTGGCCATTTACCCCAAGCGGAAAGTGCCTTAAATGAAATCAAAGCATGGTTGACCCAATATTAATGGCTAGACTAATAAGGAGAATACGATGACGGATGCGATGATCCAATTAAGTGCATTAGTTAAAGCGACACGGTCAGACGCCTTACTTGATGTATTTTTAACCGTTTATAATGATGCGTATCAAACTAATAAAGCGAAGACGTGTGTTGAAGCAAAAGCTTTAGCCGGGCTGGCTCGGCAATTATTACGGTTACCAAACTTCGGGATTGCAAAGCAAAGTGGTTATATTCTTAATTTTCCGTTTACGTTTGAAGTGCGCGAGGAGTTTGATGTTTTACGCTTTAGCAAAGATACGGTGTTAAATATTGAATTAAAAAGTCAATTTCCACGTAAGAGTTCGGTAATCGCACAACTACGCCGGCACAAAGCAATTTTAGATGTTCTCGGTAAACAGACAATTTTGTGTAGTTTTATTCGCCAAGAAAACAAATTGTATTTATTGAAAAATGATGATTTGATTCAAATAACGTTCCGACAATTAAGCAACTTGATTACTGAAGATTATTTGTTAGAAAATGAATTAGTGACGATGTCAACACCTGCAAAAATCCGCGCTGCCGCCCAACATGCTACTAAAGTAGCCGCTCAACAGCGTAAGTTAGTCCGCCGTCCCCGGCTGAAATTTAGTTTTAAAGAATAAGAATGTAAATAGTAATATGATTAGCAAAATAATGAGTGAAGCACCGCATTTTTTCTGCTAATATTAAATATTAAGAAAATAAAAGCTACATGGAGGATGTCACATTTGAACAGGAAGTATATTGATAAAACCTATGCATTTATTTTAGATATTGCGATGATTGCCCTTGGAATAATCATGATGAGTTTTTTTGCAAAGGAAATCTGGAATCTAGCAAGTGTTTTACTAGTAGGTGGTACATCAGTTGATTTTTATAAAGTTTCCGAGATGATTTTAGAAACATTTATGTTTTTCGAATTTGCAATCTTAACGCGCGAATATTTTGTGCAAGATCGGATTTCATTACAAAACTTTATTTATATTGGAATTACAGCGATGTTACGTAACTTATTAGTTATTCATAACGATACTTTAGATATTATGATTCAAGCGGCGGCAATTTCATTATTAATGGTGGTGTTTATTGCCTATAACTTAGCAAAACGTCATATTTTAACGGAAAAACACCATGATGAACGTGATGGAAAGCTCTTCGTCGAGGAACATCCTAATCAAGATTTTTAAAAGTTGATAATAAAATGACCTGTGACACAAGTCGAGCGATATCGAGAAATACACTAAAAATCCTCTATGAAGAATTTTCTTCATAGAGGATTTTGTTGTATTTGAATATATCGGACTGCTGGAGCTTGGTTTGGTGGCAATTTAGTACTCAAAAGAGTTATACCACAACCTCTTTTTGTTTATTGACCGGAAATGCTTGATTGAACAGCATAAATCGTTGGGGCAATCTTATTTTGGTTATTAGCAGTTTGAAAAGGTGTTCGTTTACCTAAAGTACCAGTAACACTAATTTTATTACCAACTTGGATTGTTTTTAGACCATTGAAGATAATGATATAAAAATCTTTGGGCGCACTAGTATCAAAAGCTAAAACAAATGAATGGCCCTTATTTTCACCAACTTGAACAACTTGGGCTTGATTTAGATCAAAAGCTTTAGAAACCAGATTATCAGATGCGATTAATTCTTGATATGAATATTGTTTGGCATTTGAAAAGGTACTAATCATGGTACCCTTAGGTTTTTCAGTATTGGGTTTATTAGAACTTGTAGATGCCTTTACAGCCCCTGGTAAAGCGGGCTTTTTTTTCTGAATAGCGGGAGCAGCGGTGGCTGTTACTGACGGTGTATAGTTGATTGACCAAACGCCACCAGTAAGACTACCTAATAAAACTAAAAAACTAATAATTAATGATATCTGTGAGCCATGATGCATTTCTTTAACATTGCGCCAACGGATAATATTAAGCGTACTGGAAATAATTATAAATAAAGCTATAGCAGCAATAGTAAATAGAATAATCGCAATAATTTTCACGATAACCTCCAAAATTGAATAAATTTCACAACTATAATTAAGTATAGCATTAAATTTTTAGAAGTGGGGGTTAGAGGCTTTAACAATAAGTTATCGTAATTGTTTTTTTAACTTATAAAATTTTTACAAAGCAAATACAATTAGAATGTTGACATTTTTTAATTAAATAACCATAATTTCTCTAAGAATATCAATTTAATTGGACATAGATATTTAACACATCCGTTAAAAGAGGGCTATTTATGGAATTAAAAACTAATTTTGAATTAAATACCGAACGCTTAATATTACGGCCATGGGTCATTGAAGATGCATCGAGCCTACTACGCTATGCTAGTAATCCACTCGTTGCGCAAGCTGCTGGTTGGCTACCCCATACCAGTTTAACCATGAGCCAAAACGTTATTGCTACGGTCTTACAAGCTGACATAACTTTTGCTATTGCGCTTAAAACAAATAGCAAAGATCCCATCGGCACAATTCGCCTTGGCAATCCAACTGAAAATGAAGTACTAGTTAAGGTAACTGATGCGGATCTAGGATATTGGTTAGCTGAAGAATTTTGGGGTCAAGGAATTATGACGGAAGCTTTAATTGCGATAATTGATTTAGCAGTTAAGGAATTGAACATTACGAATGTTTGGTGTAGCCATTTTGCAAATAACATTCGTGCACAGCAACTTGAACAGCGCTTAGGCTTTCAACACGTATATACGGAATATGATGTTATCAATGCCCGTACAGGCATGCATCATAATGTCCACTATGCGCGGATGACGGCAATTGATTGGCTAGCAAGTATCTAATTAGGGTGTCGATGAATGACTGACAATACGAAAATAATCCGGTTGAAGTAAATTCAACCGGATTATTTATGTTCAATGTAGATAACAACGATAGTAGTTAACCATGGTTGGTGGCATTAATTTAGTTGTTCAGTTGTTGAACGGTCATTAAAATGATTTATCGCATAATTTGCAATAATATCAATCAAAATAATAATCACAATAATTACTAACCCTTCAAGTGAAGCGTTGTTAATTAGTGGTGAAATGAAGTGAACGCACAATAAAAATGAAATATAAGTCATACTCCAAAGAACAACGGGTTTAAATTTATAGAGCATAAAATTTTCTCCCTTTTAATTTTTAAAACAATAGCTAATATAATAGCATGCTTGGGTAAAAAAGTGAATAAAAAAACAGATATCAAAGTCTAAATAGGGGGGAAGACTCTGATATCTGTTTTAAGGGGGGATTTTAATTAAGAAACAACTTAAAGTTGTTATATGTACTAGCTTGCATTCTATTAATTATTTAACCTCCTAATTAAACAGGGGGGTGTTTAATTAGCGAAACAGATAAAATGGGGGGATCTATTAAAAGGTCAAACAAATAATTAATATTGATTACAATTCGTCACATTTCTTCTTTAAAAACCAGTTACTATTTCTAGCAACGTATTGAATATAACTCGTTTTGACTAAATAGTCAAATTTTTTAAACATAAAAAAATATTAGTTTCATCAGTCATGAAACTTTAGTTAATTTAAAAAATATATGCTTAGTTAACGTTTGTTGTTGAAGCACCTTTATCATAAAGGACTTTGCCATCACGAACTGAGTAAAGTGGCTTAGTTGGATTATTAGGATCCATCAAACTAACGGTAATTCCTTTACCAAATTTTTCTTGGACGACGTCATCAGTGCGGTTTACATGGTTTTTAAGATATTGCCAAAAATCAAATTTTTTAAGTGGTTTACCTGCACTTAAAATATCAGCAATATCATCGGCGTTACCGCCCTTAAGACTAATGTTGATGTGCTTGGGATTTACAACATTAATATCAATTCGCTCTTTGGTAACATTGGAATTAATTTGTTTATCAATCTCAACTTGCATTTGATCAGCGCGTTTAGTTTGTTGATAGTGATTGATTTCGATACCGCCAATGAACGCAATCACCAATAAGATGATTATGCCAAATATGATTTGCGCTTTTTTTAATTTAATCATAGGATAGATTCCTTTCATTACTAGGTTTTCCACTGGGATAGTGGTTTTAATAACTAATAAAGATAATAGCTAAGGTAATACGCTAAAGTCAAATTAAAGTAGATAAATTCAACTAAAAATTAATATTAGCGTGTTTTTTTCTTGGAACGATTATTTTGGTGAATATTTTTGGCAGTTGGTTGATTTTTTTTAACCGGTGTACCAGGTTTAATGGGGGTAGTCATTGCTAAAATATGTTTGATTTGGAAATAATCAACAACAAACGCTATCACAATGATAATACCACCGAAAACGGCATAGGATAGATTGGTAGCTAAAAAAATAGCTAAATCTAAAAAGATGTAAACTAATGCATCTAGGAGATAACTCCATTTACCAAATTTGATAATTAATTGTTGGCGAATTTGTTTAGGCATCAGAATGAAAATTAGTAATAAAACATAGACAAAGATGGTACTCATAAAAGTGGCCTCCGAAGGTAATGATTACTCTTATCATAACAAAAGTTCTAACTTTTTGAAAGCGGTTACGAAGCGTTGCGGCCCATAAAAATAGGCTGAAGTTATTAACTTCAGCCTATTTCCAGATAGTTATTTAAAACGGGATTAATTATTTAACACGTGCTGGTTCAGCTTCTTTTGATTCAGCTTCGTTAGGTTCATCGTCAGTACTATGAATATTTTCTTGGATTTTTTGTACGCCATTTGAAGTAGCTTCCTTAACTGAGTCAGTTAAATCAGCGGCACGATCTTGAAGTGAAACGTTATTTTCAGCATATTCAGCTTTACCTTGAACGTCAATAACGCGAACGTTGACTTCAACAACCTTCAATCCAGTCATTTTATTAACTTCTCGGCCAATAATTTCTTTGATTTGATCATATAATTTATGGATATCACAACCATATTCGGCAATGATATTCAAATCAACGGCAACCTCTTCCTTACCAACTTCGACGTCAACACCTTCAGTTGGGTTTTCAGCGTTAACCAACTTATTTTTGATGTTAGCAATTAAACCACCGTCAATTGCAAGTAAACCCTTGGTGCTTTCAAGGGAGATACCAACAATTTTTTGAATTACTTTGTCATCAAATGATAATTCACCTTCAATCGGTGTCTTTGGAGCTTCTTTAGTTGTAGTATTGTTAATTGTAGTCATAGTAAATTCTCCTTATTTAGTTAACATAGATTTAATTAGTGCCAAAAAATCATTTGCGGTTAAGTTGTGTTTTTGCATGTAACTACCACACCACCATCCGATACCAGCCAACAGCAGCAACAAGAGCGTCCGCCAGAAGCCCAAAACCATTAATAAGACGGCAATGAGTAATCCGGTGAGTAAGCCGATAACAGGAGGCTGTTTAAGTAATGTTTTCATGTCATTCCTCCTTTAAACCACTCGTGGGCGTTTAGTGGTTGCTGCTTGTTTTTGATCAACCAGTAACTTGGTGTGAATGTGAACTTGTGAATCACCAATAAAATCAGTAATTTGTTGATTGATTTTAGCAGTACTGGCTTCAAGGTCAGGTTTTAGTTGATTAGCTTGATTAGTGGTTGCCCGAATAACTAACTTAACCTTGTGCTTCGTGGCCTTAATTTTGATTTTTGGATCAAGTAAACCGGCATCAAGCGCTGCTAATTGGGCATAACTAGCAATACTTTTATTACTTAATTCAAGTTCACCGTGAGCATCTTTGTGTAATATAACTTCTAAACGAGTAATAGGGGCAAATAGAATAACTAGCCAGATAATTAGTAAAATGCCTAGTAAAACTAAACCACCATTAAACGATACTGACGACCAATTGATTTTGGGAATGTGTAGCCGGGGTAAAAACTGATTGATTGTTTGCAAGACATTACGAAATTCAATCGGCCAAACAAATTCTGCTAATGGAATTGCATAAAAAATTAGCAAAATGGACAAAATAAACTTCTGCCATTTTTTCACTTCACCACCTCCTTTAATTAATTTGGTTAAACAAGTAACAAAGCCACTTTGATAGGCATTGATTACTTAAAGTCTAGCAAATTTTTTTAAAAAAAGGTTATTTGGAGATTAGTAATAAAATATGAAACCGGTTTAAACTAAGTGATTAGTAACTATACTGTGAGGTGTAGGAATATTAAAAAACGTCCCATGAAAGTAAAAATTTCATGGGACGTTTTTATATTTTATAGAATTATCGGCCTTTTAAAAGGCAAATGAGCGACAAACTACTATGTTGAGCTTCTAGATACAATGCTTTTGCGATTACCTTAATGATTGTTGTTTTTGTAAATCATTTGAGTTGCTAAAGTTCGGCGAATTTGGAGCGCACACAGAACTTGTTGTAAATCTATGCGAGGCATTGGTAAGTTAGTTGAAGTTGCTTTAACATCTTCAATTAAGCGGTTATTAACCGTTGCTTCATCAAGTTGCGACGGTTGTTGACGCTGAATAAGCTTTTGAGCAATAACGATAGGGTTTAATTTATGAACTGAATTTTTCAAAATACATCACCTCGATTTTAAGTAATAATCCGTGCACTTTTTTAGTATAACCTATTAGCTTATTTTGTCAGTTTACAGCGACTTGATTAAACGAAAATAAATATTATTGTAGTAATTCGTTGGCCAAATTAGGATTTAAATTGATTGCGGCTAGATAGTCAGCACTAGCGGCTTCAAAGTTGTTTAAAGCCCGATAAGCACTAGCACGGTTAAATAATGATTCAGGATCATCTGGCCGTAAAGTCAATGCTTGGTTGTAGTTTTTAATGGCGGCTTCGAAGTTTTCTAGGGCTAGGTACGCATTACCACGCGTATAGTATGCACTTGCATAGTTTGGATTACTATCTAAGACGACATCGTAATCAGCAATTGCTTTGGCAAATTCGCCGGTAGCTTCATACGCAATACCGCGGTTAAAGTATGAACCTGCTTCCGCTGAATTTAGCGCAATTGATTGGTCATAATCTTTAATAGCAGCGGCAATATTTCCAAGCGCAAATTCAGTTGCACCACGGTATTGATAGACAATTGATTGGGTGTTATCTAATTTGATAGCATTATCAAAAGCAACGACCGCGGCGGCAAATTTTTGCTCATTAATCAATGCTAAACCAGTTTGTAAATAGTATTCGTAATCAGTATTTTGATCCTGTGGTGATGTCATGGGAATTCCTACCTATTTTCTTTACTTGATACATATGTAGATTATACCAAATAACCTAAATTATAAAGGTTATTTACAAATAAACTTTGTAATTTATCAATCCGCAGCGTGAAATGTGAAAACTTAACTGAATAATTACCGAATCATGATAGTTGAAAATCAGTAAAAACGTTAAGCTAAGACTAATCTTGACTATAGGGTGGGCAAATTTTTACTTGAAAGTGGATAAAAAGATTGTTCAAATTAGCACAAGGTAGTAAGATGACGATAGTTGGCTTTGATAAGATGATGGTTGAATAGAGTGAGGTAAGTAAATGCGAACACGAGCAGCAATTTTAATTGTAAATGAACAAATGCGTGAAGTTTTATTAATTCAAAATCTGGTCGGGGATCATCAATATTATGTAATACCAGGTGGAGCGGTTAATGCGCATCAAAGTCCCTTGACAACCGTCTTAGATAAAATTCAAATGGAATTTATTTTTTAGAATAAACATAACATTAAACGTTGTTATATCAACTTTTTTGAGCGGATTTTAATTATATATAGGGACATTTGGGGACATGAAATTATTTATTTAATAATTTCATGGTTTTTTCGCTTTCGTTGATTTCTCTTTCTTTTAGTAAATGGGCATAAACTTCTAAAGTGATTTTTGGATTTTTATGGCCAATCCGTTTTGATACATATTCTAGAGAAACGTCATTATATAGTAAAAAGGAAACATGAGAGTGTCTTAATGCGTGATAAGAAACATCCGGTATTGCCAATTCTTTAAGAACTTTACTAAGCTGAAAAGCGATATAACGATTTCTGCAATATCTAAATATTTGCTGATCACTATATGAATGCTCAAGTAACACGTTTTGTAATCTATGAGAGATTGTTATAGTTCTAACGGATTCAGGTGTTTTGGGTAAAGTTACTTCCATATTATACGGTGAAAATGATTTAGTGATAGACAGAGTATCATCTTTAATATCAGTTGGTGAGAGTGCAAGAACCTCTCCTTGACGTGCACCAGTTTCTAGCGCAGTAAGGATCATTAAGTTTCGTTCATCATCATCAAGATGCTCATAGAGATATTTTTGCAATCGTTTAAAGTCAGTTGCAGACATGAACTTTAATTTCTTATCTGAAACTTTAGCACGATTTTTCAAGCGGCTCCATGTGACTGCTAAACTAAAGTGAGCCATTTTTAGTCAATAAATGTATACCAAAAATAATCAATAACATTGAGCCACCTCAATCAATTAAAATTAAGAGTATTTAATTTT
>NZ_CAKKNT010000030.1 GCF_918814755.1 Periweissella ghanensis
AATATTTAAAAATTAAAAAGGAAGAAACGGCTCAATTTTATTGACCGTTTTAGATCAATGTGGCTCAACTTTATTGACTATTTTTGGCTCAATTTAACTTGACGGCGACATAAGAATGTTCCTTTTTACTATAGATTAAAAAAAATAGTAGTTTTCAATTTCTTCCTTCACCACATCTTCCATGCGATCAGGTATAGCAAATGCGTCCATGAACGTCACATAGTTGAGTTCGTGGTCTTTTTTTGCGTACAGCGACATAAGTAACTTAATTGCTGTAGCGTGTGCAGCATACTCTGTTTTTGAGTACACACGACTTTGAAATGCAAGGTGACTCTCTGAAGTATCACCGTTAATGATGTGCGCTAGTTCGTGTGAGAACTGAAAGGGTATCTCACGTTGGTTAGCGGCATTCATGTTGACCATGATAAAACGCGCTTCAGTTGAGCACCAAGAAGGTTCATCGGGTGCAAGATGTTCATTATCCAGCTGAACCCCAATGCCATGAGCTAGCGCATAATTTAGTAATTCGTAGATATAATCCATACATGTACGTCCTAGTGCTTATTTTTGGATACGCTTCAAGGTTTCACGAATGAAGTTCATTGTATCCTCGGAAATCTCACGTCCGTCGTAAAAGAAAACTCCTTCACTTGCGAGGTCTGTGTTTTTTTGTTTTTGTTTTGTTTCGGTAGAAGTCGGATCATCGGTATTACCTAATAAAAAATCTACAGAAACTCCAAGTACATCAGCGACCTTTTGCAGAGTTTCTGTTTTAGGTACTTGAGTTTTCCATTTATAGATTGTTTTTTCTCCGAGGCCTGCTTTAGCACTTAAAACTAATAAAGTCATTGAACGTTTTTTAGCAGTCTCTTTGACTCTTTCAAATAGTGACATAGAATTCATCTCCAGATAGAATTTAAAAAAGATACAGGAATATCTATTTTTATATTGACTAAGTATCCAACTAGGACTATTATAATAAATGTACCAAGTTGCTAAACAGCGACACAAACAAATAACCATCAATCAAAAGCCGTAGGAAGCAATATATTGGTGACGAGTCAGTGTTTATATAACGCTTATTTATGTGTCTATTGTAGTATCCAATTGGGTACTTTGTCAACAAGATACATTTAAAAAGGTACAGAAGGAGGTATTTATATGGTTGAAGAATTATTAAAGCAACTAGATTTAGCTGATCAAGTAACTTTTGTTATGAAAAAGCGTCATTTAACTTATGAGCTTTTAATTCCAAGCATCAATGCTTCATTACCTGAATATGTAACTCCTGTTAAAGGACGTAGTGAAGTTAGTCGAGCAATTAATAATGGAATTGGTCGTGGGAAGAAAAACGATGCAATTGTCCAAACTGTCAAAACAGTATTAGGAATTTAATAGGAGATTTATGTATGAACGAAATTATCAAGATTAACCAAAATGAACAAGGTGATGTTCAAGTTAGCGCTCGCCAACTATACGAAGCGCTTGAGATTAAAAAGAGTTATCGATTTAGTGAATGGTTTAAAACAAACGCTAAACAGTTGATTGAAAATGAAGACTTTACAAGTGTGGATGCAACCACGGTTGTTAATAATGGTGCTGCTAAACGAATTCAAGACTATGCATTAACGATTGATGCAGCAAAACAAATTGCCATGATGTCTGGTACTGAAAAAGGAAAAGAAGTACGGATGTATTTCATTCAAGTTGAGAAGGCTTGGAACAGTCCTGATCAAATTATGGCTCGGGCATTGCAAATTAGTAAATTGAAGTTAGAGAACAAAGACAAGTTAATTGCTGAGTTAAAACCTAAAGCAGTATTTGCTGATGCGGTTGCAGCATCGCACACCTCTATCTTAGTTGGTGAGTTAGCCAAGCTGCTTAAACAGAATGGTATTCAAATGGGCCAAAACAAATTATTCGGTTGGCTTCGAGATAACGGCTACTTGATTAAGCGAAAAGGCACTGACTATAACATGCCAACGCAGCGTGCGATGGAGCAGCAGTTGTTTGAGATTAAAGAAACGTCTATTGCACATTCAGATGGACACACTTCAATAAACAAGACACCAAAGGTTACAGGTAAAGGGCAACAGTACTTTATCAATAAGTTCTTAGTTGTGGAGGTTTAACTATGACGGAACAACGATTAGCTGATGATCAATTTCCACGTTTGATGAATAAGCAAACCGTAGCTAAGTTTTTAGGAATTGGTCAAAACACGCTCGAAAGTTTGATTAAGTACGACGGTTTGAATGAAGCAGCGTTCAAGCCAAGTAATTTGAACAACACAATGTTCATCAAGCAACGGGTTGTCGAATGGGAACGAAAGGTGGGCTTGTAATGGGATTTATCGAACAAGTATTTGATGAGATTGCAGAAAAGGTATTTGAAGACACTACTGGCCGTGAATTGGAAACGGTAATTGTTTTGTTTTCAGTATTCATGACAGTTATTCAAATCGTCGCAACGTTGGCGGGGGTTAACCTATGGTCGGCATCGTAGTGTTCTTGCTTATAGTTGCAGCGTCAATGACTGCAACAAACGTGTACGACTGGTACACACGTAAAGAGATTGAAAAACGTTGGCGTGAGTATGATTTACGCAACGAAAAAAACCACTACTGATAATCAGCAGTGGTCAGACCTAGACAAGGAGATTTTAACATGGAAACAGCAATCATCGCAACACTTGATGAAGATGGCAACCGCGTGGCTCAAATGCAGGGCTCAATGGTTGAACTAGCTTCATTGATCAATGCAGTAATTAACGGCATTGCAGATACAGAATTCGACTTTGAACTCATTTTAGGAATGGTTAAGGCTGAAGGGTTTGATTCAGATGTTATCACAAAAGAAAAAGAGGTAGTTAACCATGACTAATGAAGTTATGAACGTTGCGGATATTCAAGTGAAATTCGTTGAATCTGAAATTACCATTGAAAACAAAGTACAACTTGACTCGATGGTTAACACGGTTGTTGCTAAATACAAGGACTTGATTGTTACTGAAGCTACCTTAGCTGATGACAAGCGTTTGAAAGCAGATATTAACCGTTTGAAAAATGCTATGGATGATGAACGTAAACGAATCAAAAAAGCATATAACGAACCTCTAGTAGCTTTTGAAGCTCAGATAAAAGAGTACGTAACTGCAATTGAAGGTGTTGTTAACAATATCGATGAGGGCGTTAAGTACTACGAAGAATTGCAACGCCAAGAGCGACTGGAGAATGTTAAAACATTAATCGCTGAAATGGCCCCGAACTATGGTGTTGCGATTGAAGAAGTGGAAATTCAAGATGGCTGGTTAATCAAAACTATCAGCAATAAAAAATTGGTTGATGGCATTGCTGGAACGATGAACGACATCCAGGCACAAAAGAAAGCCTTGGCTGACAAGATTGAAACCATTTCGAAATACTGCGCTAAATGCGAAATTGATCCAGAGCCATTTATCGGGACCGCAGCACGATTTGAAATCATGGACATCATGCAACAAATTGATAATGCGGTAGCAGCAAAGCAAGCCAAGATTGAACGTGAAAAAGCTAAAGCAGACGCAGCGCTCCTTGCTAAAAAAGCAACGTTGCAACACGTTGGCGAAAAGTTGGTGGACTCTGAAACGGGAACGCTCAATCACATCGAACAGCAAATCACATTCACTATCCAAGGAACGCCTGAGCAAATCAACGGGCTTGCCTGGTACCTAACTAAAAATCAATTGAAGACGTTGAGTGCATCTGAGCGTACTGAAATCATCGTGGAGGATTAGACATGGTTGTAAAAAAAGAAGTCGCTAAAGAACCGAGTAAAGAAGTAATTGATGCCGAAGTAACTGAGGTTAATATGCCGGAATATAAGACGTTGTTTGAAGTATTAAGTGCCGTTCAAGCAAACATTGAGCAACCTAAGAAAACGGGTCACAACCCACACTTGAATAATTACTATGTAACTCTAGACGGGATTGTTAAGGCAATTGCTGAATCAATGCGTAAGACAGGGGCCAAGATTTGGTGGATGCAGGAACCGACAGAGGATAACGTGATGTACACCCACATTTATGGCTACGGGGACCACATTGCAATTCGGGGTTCTCAGTTGCAAGTCGGTGGTAATAAAGGGGTCAACAATGCTCAAGCGTTAGGATCAGCATTGACATACGCTCGCCGGTATAGCATTTCAATGGCGTTCGGAATTGTTAGTGATGAAGATGACGACGGCAACGGTGCAAGCCACAAAAATGATGATGGCAAATTTAATAATGGTAATTACAATCAACGCAGTAAAAACAACTATGGCAAGAAACAGTATGAACCACAGCAACAAAAACAATACAAGACACCGCAGGAACGTGGGGTTCAACAACAGTCGAATAATACATTTGTGCATGACATAAACAAGGCACAGCAACAAGTTGAACAAACCAAACGTGATCCGCGAGGGGATGAATATCGTAAGTTACGGCAAGAGTTAGCTGACAAGTATGGCATCACGATAAAAGAAGTTGATGATGCAATTAAGCAAGAAGCCAACAAGTTGCCAGAGTATGGTACAGACCAAATTGCGGCATACATTAATACAGCTAAATCAATGCTTAACAATCAAACGATAGTTGAGGGTTAGGTATGTCTGATAACAAAAAATACTATTACCTAAAACTCAAGGATAACTTCTTTGATTCTGATGAAATGGTTATCTTGGAGTCGATGCAAGATGGATACAAGTATTCAAATATCTTGTTAAAGCTTTACTTACGAAGTTTGAAAAATGAAGGTAAGTTGATGTTTAACAGTCGCATACCTTTTAATTCTCAGATGTTATCAACTATTACTAGACATTCAGTGGGCGATGTTGAAAAAGCAATTGGTATATTCAAACAACTTGGATTAATTGAGGTGTTGGATAACGGCGCAATCTACATGTTGGACATTCAAAGCTTCGTTGGTCAATCAAGTACAGAAGCAGACAGAATAAGAAACTATCGTAACAAGATTGCTAATGACAAAAAGCCACAAATAAGCGCTAATGAGTATGGTGTACAAATGTACGACAAAAGTACACCAGAGTTAGAGATAGAGTTAGAGAAAGAGATAGAGTTAGAAAAAGATATATTGTCGGGCAAGCCCAACAATTCATCGGCCAAGGCCGACAATGTCCCTTACGCTGATGTGATTGATTATCTCAACCAAAAGACCGCAAAGAAGTTTAAAGCATCATCACAAGCAACTAAGCGGTTAATCAAAGCTAGATTTAACGAAGGGTACGACCTAGATGATTTTAAGACGGTAATTGATAACAAATGTGCTGGTTGGTTGAATGATGCCAACATGAGCCAGTATTTAAGGCCAGCGACTTTATTCGGCACTAAGTTTGATAGTTATTTGAATGACACACCAAAGACTAATCGAAGGGAGGAAATTTGGTATGAGTGAGTTCCAACGAATTCAATTTGATAAAGACCAAATTAGAACTTTAGCAGCCGCTCATGGTGTTGATATGGATAATTTGCCCGACAAAGCTGAACAAGACAAAAAGGTTCTTTTAGCAGGGCAAGAAGCATACCTAAATCAAAAGCGGCGATAGTACTATTCAATGTCACTCTGGACTGGTAATCAACGGCTTAAGTTTACATTCAATGATTGGCATGTTGATCTGCAACCAGGTGATACCGCTAAAGAAATTGGAAATAGAGCGTATAAATTGGCCAAAAAAATGACTATTGAACCAACTAATGTGTTCCTTATTGGTGGTAAAGGTAGTGGCAAGACATCAATTGCTTTGGCCATGATGGACATGTTACGCGAAACGAAGTCGGTAATGTTTGTTAATACAGCTGAATTACTACGATTAATCACTGGACGATACGATTATCCAGATTTCAAGAAACGATTAATCGACATTGAGCGGGCCATGAATGAGGTTGATGTGCTGGTGTTAGATGACTTTGGCACTGAAGGTGGAATTAGAAGCGATTTAAGTAATCCTAAGGACGCTTTCAAGCAAGTACACAAAGATATGCAAGAAATGTTGTATCGGGTGTTAAACGCACGATTTGATATGAATAAGAACAAGGTAGCTCGCTCAACGATTGTTACAACTAACAATTTACAAGAGCAGCTAGAGATGATGTATGACACGAAGATTATTAGTCGTTTGATTCCAAAGAACAAAGAGCAGCGTTTGGCGTTCAATGGAATGCAGGATGTGAGAGGTGTGTAGTATGAAGGAATATTGGGCAGTAATCGAAACGAAAGGTGATCAAGAAATTCTATGCGGTGCGTACGAATCTGATGAGGATGCGTTGGTTCGCCGGAATGATGTTATGCGTTCGTTTGGATATAACAACGTGAGCATTCGATTGGTTTCGGAAGATGGAGTATCAAGCTTTGAAAATGTGGAAGCCCGATTTTTGAAGCCGCAGTTAATTTAGAGAGGAGCTGCTATGTTTCAGCTAGGCCGAACAGAAGACGATGCAGTCAAGTGGGATGAGGATTTAATATTTGACGATTTCGCTGCAGCAAGCATCGCGGTTAGAAATTTGTTCCAGATCAGCGGGACGATATACGTGATTAAGCAAGTAGGAGGATTTGGGAATGTATGAAGAAATTGAGAAGAAACAGGTAGAGGTTCAATGCCCAATTTGCGGGGATGTTTACCGTCGAAGTGTCAAAGTGTATCAAAAAACGGTCACTTGTCACACTTGCAAAACGAATTTGTGGATCAACAAGGTTTGGAAGCCAAGTGAGCTATTAATCAACCACAAGCCAATCAAGTTCATTGCTAGGCAGGTAGCAGGTGGCAAACGAGAATTTGAAGAGATGTTCCATGATAGCAAAGCTGGGGAGTATGAGTACATTCACTAGGTGGTTAAATGATTAATTCATTTGGGGCCATTGAAGAAATTACTGGCCAAACAATAAAGGTGCGAATCAACGATGAAGTTGATTTGAGTAAGCTACGCAAATTTGCAAATGGTAAGCAGCCAATTGTACGAGTTGAGCTAGATGATGGTCGCGGTGCCAGCATGGAGCAGATTAAGAAGACTCATGCACTAGCTAATGAATTTGGTGAATACACGGGCTACTTTAAAGATGCGATAGAAGTGATGAAGTATCTATATTCAGCCGAGACGGGAGAGAGTCCAGAATTTAGCTTTGAAACCGTCTCAATGAGCGCAGGAGCTCGTTTCATAGACTGGCAGATTAATTACATGCTAGATAACGAAATCCCGTTTAAGACGAAGATATGGGACGAAATCAAAGGTGATTACCGATGGCAGAAAAAGGCACTGAAGAAACGGTTATGTGTTATCTGCGGAACCGAACATGCGGACGTGGCCCATTTTGTTGCATTGGGTTCAGGAATGAACCGTGTCAAGGTTGATCCAAGTAAATACATGTACATGAGTCTGTGCAGAAAGCACCACGGAGAGCAGCACGCCATAGGTATCGTGACATTTTGTCAAAAGTACATCATTAAGCCAATTAAGTTGGAACCTGATGAAATTAAAGAATTTAGAATTCAAGGGAGATTAAGTAATGAATCTTAAACGATTACTGGCTTTGAGCTATGCAGCATTCAAAGCGGAGATTAGCGAGTTTGACTATCGTAAATTAGCACAATTTAACGGGGATGTGTTATTCAACATCTCGGTTGGTATCATCCCCGCAGAGGACTACACGAAGGATAAGCACGATTTAGTGTTTGATTTGATGGAGGAGAAGATTAATGGCTGAAAAATTGGAAAAGAGCAAAGGATTCATCGAAGAATTTAAAGAGATGAAAGAAAAGAATTCAACGCTTTTCGGTGCTATGTATAACTGCGAAAACGGAAAGATTAAAAAATTTATTTTTTGCGAAGATTTGAAAACTCGGGATAACAATCAATTTGTATTTTCGAAAATTTGGAATGGTGATATCGAGTTGGTTGAAAAAGAGCCTAGGTATGTTATTTACAATGATGTTGATGCAAGTGGCATGATCTTCAACTACCGCAGCAGCAAAACCACTGGCGCCTTCACAAATAACTGCAATTGGAAATCTATCAAAGATTGCTTAATCGGTATTGATAAAGAACTTAGGGAAGATGAGTTGTTTGACCAAAAGTTTGCGTTTACCTTGCGAGATACGGGTAAATTCAAGATTGCGCAGGTGGAAGAAAATGAATGAATTATACGGAATTGTATTCGCTGATGGAGAATTCCTGGTTGAACGAACGAAAGGAACCGCTTCAAGCTTTCGGCTTTACGAGGAAAAAGAAACGGCTAAACGAGTTCTGGCACGCAAGAAGAAAGATTACTACGAGAGTGCAGGTTTGCACATCGTTAAAGTGACAACCATTTTGGAGGGAATTGAAAATGATTAATCGAGTAGTTTTAGTTGGCCGTTTGACCAAAGAAGTCGAACTCCGATATACACAAAGTGGCAAGGCAGCAGGCAGCTTTACGATTGCAGTCAATCGCCAGTTCACTAATCAACAAGGCGAACGTGAAGCTGACTTTATCAATGCGGTTATCTGGGGTAAGGGAGCTGAAAATTTGGCGAACTTTACTCATAAGGGTTCATTAGTCGGAGTTGAGGGCCGGGTACAAACTCGTAATTACGAAAATCAACAAGGGACTCGAGTGTATGTGACTGAGGTAGTAGTTGATAACTTTAGTTTGCTTGAACCAAAGAGTGCAAATGATGGCCGCCAAAGTCAGCCAGTTAATCACAGTGGACAGAACAATTTTAATACTCCGAATAATCAGCCGATGAATGATCCATTTACTGGTGGCAGGGACATTGACATCACGGACGAACAATTGCCGTTTTAGAACTAATTGAAAACGAGGTAAATAATTTGGAGTGTGAAATCATGAATGTTAAGAGTGTACATCCTACGTTAGTTGGTGACTTGGTTGAAGTATCATTGTTGGTTAACTTTTACGGGAGTGAAGGCGTTGTAAATCGTATTATGACCAAAGATGATTGGTCAAGTATTGAATTAATAGGCTACATTAACGTGTAAATATTGTTAAACCGAGAGGCGGATGGGTGGAAGGCCCATTAGGAGGTGCAAATGAACGAGCAAGAGATTTTGGATCATATCAAAAATGAACTACCAATGATTTATGATAATGCACTAAAGGCTATCGGGTCACAGTTGCCAACGGTTATTGAGTGTAATCGCAAGTTACAAGGTCAACGGCTGCGCAATTCAGACCGTAAATTCAAGAACTTACTAAACATGTATGTACGTCAAATTATCGGCGGCTACGAACGAGCAACAATTCGACATGGCAAGTATGAGTTAATTAATGAATTTCCAAAAATGTTAGGTAGGTTATTGAAGTACCAGCAAGCACCGTATGAGATTAATTTAGGTAAAACGAAGTTGAGTTATGTCGAACGAGTTTTAACGGAGGAAATGTAATGAGTGATGATTTAAAGACCACGCTTAATTTGTTGGTCCAAGAAATGAAAGAAGCTATTGCATCAGGGGATGCTTTATTAATCCAACACCGGATAAAGTATTTGGAATTGTTCGTTAGCTCAATTCCAGAAAAGGCGATGTTGTTAACTGAGTTAGGGGAGGTAGTGCGATAATGGCTAGAGATGCATACACATTTGACCAATTGGCTAAGTACGAAGTGCATGGAGATGGAATTAACTTGGCTCATCCAGCAAATGCAGCTTTGCTAGAACGGTTGCAAGAACACTGGCGTAACAAACCAACAGAACGTTCAAACGAAGACCTTAAGCCAAAGCGTTTGAATCGAGATAACACTCCAGTAATCGTGACGAATAAGTATGATGTGAAGAAACGTTATCCGAATGCATCGGCAGTTGCTATGTCTTATGGATATCCGGGAGCTGATGTCATCCATAAGCTGATTAGCAAAGGTGAAGAACTACGTGGTGGATTAAAAGTCCGATATATGGAGGCTGGTGAATGAGTTTAAAAGAAATCAATGAACGTGCCACCGAGGAACGTGTACGAAAATTCTTCAAGAATGACTTTAAGCGCTGGATGTTACTCAGCGGCACTAGCTTGGCAGACCTGCAATCACCGTCAATCAATGATATGCCATCATCTCCAAGTTATGGTAATTCAAACGAAGATAAGATAACGATCAACATAGATGCTAAAGTGGTCGTTGCTGAAGTGGTTCGAGTTATCAGTTCTCTTGAGCCGCAACAAAAGAAAACACTCACGTTACATCACTTGCAAGGTCGAGACTTAACTGAAGTGAGCGAAGCAATTCAACGCACCAATCGGCAATGCCATCGCATATTGAATAAGGCATATCTGGCGTTTGCTTATGGTTACCAAATAGAGTCGCTACTAGTGTATCGTGATGTTGCTACTGTCTAAAATGTCAGAAAAGTGTCAGAAAAATGTCATACTTTAGATGATATAATATAAGATGAACATAACCTTAATTGGAAAGTTCCTCCGAATTAGTTTAAGAACATTATTAGGCATCCAGCGATGGGTGTCTTTTTTAGTGTATAATATTAAGATTGTTCAAATAATTTTAATATGAGGTTTTTTACTATGATACCTTGGATAAATCATCTTGAGTGGGGGAGCGTTCCAGATTGGTTTAGTGCAATAGGAACGGTTGGAGCTATAGCAATATCATTATCAGCACCATATGTAATGCGTGGTAAGGTTAAAGTTAACATAGAAAACATCTTATCAAAATCAACTGGCCAATTTGTAGGCATTAAAGTGTCAGGTATAAATTATAAAGAAAGGCCAATTAATGTTTTTAAGATAGGAATTGATTTGAGAAAAATTAGTCATAAAAAGCAGATTCTTTTGTTATCTAATGAAATTGATTTTGATGGATGCATCTTACATCAAATGGAGAAAGTTGGGTCAGGAATTAATGCCATAGAGCTATATCACTACTTGAATCTTATAATTGATGATAGGATGCAACGATCTAAGGTAAGAAAAATAATAGAAAAAAGCTGCGGTAATTCATTTGTAGGAAGATTTATTTTGAAATCAAGATTGTTTAATTATAAAACTGTAAAGGTTAGAGGATATATTCAAGATATGACGGGTAGGTCTTTTTTAGGAAAGTCTTTCCCCATCAATATGGACGGTCTGAAAGCAGCAATAAGCCGGGAAAATAATGAAATGACAAAACAAAAATTCGATGAAAGTATTTTTGATACTACAAAAATAAGTGATGAAAGATATCTGAATACAAAATAAATTTGGAGATTAAATTAATGGATTTTATATCAATAATAGGTATGGTTAGTAATTTTTTTGGGAAAATTAAAAGTTGGTATAGTGAGAAACATAGGTTATATATTTATATATCTGACGACAGTATATTTGATGATAATAGTACAAGTGCAGGGCTTGTTGTTAAAGTTGTAAACAAAGGAAAGCATAATATTGAGATAGATAATTTAAAAATACAACTTTATCATCCATATGATAAAAAAATATTCATCTATTCAGTACGTGAATATAATAAAAAAATTCTATTGGAAGGTGAAAGCGAAGAAGAGTATATAACACAAATTAATGCTAAGGTCTTTTTGAATGATATGAATGAATATAAGAGTATGTCTGAAAAAGATAGTAATATAGTTTATAGATTTTGTGTATATGATAATTTAAAAAATACATTTAAAAGTAGGAAGTATAAATCAACGTTATCTGAATTTGAAAAAATTTTAAATACTAATTTATGGTAAAGGACATCTGTTGCGGATGTCTTTTTTAATACAATCATGGAAGTGTAGCTCACCTGGTAGAGCGTCTGTTTGAAGCACAGAAGGTAGTAGGTTCGACTCCTACCATTTCCTTTGCCTGATAGGCATAACATAAAACAATGCTAACTGGTCATCCCCCTGATCAGTTTAGTGTACATATAGCAGAATGGAGGTGGTGTGATGACATGACTCGAGAAGAGATTAAAGAGTTAGCAGAGTTTGATTTCATTAAGGGGATGAGCATTGAAGACATTGCCTCTAAGTATGGGTTAAACAAGAAGACTGTAAGTTCGTGGCGGACTCGTGGCAAATGGGTCGATAAACGCAATGCAAGTTTAAGTGAAGAGACAACGCACGACAACGCAACAACGCAACGCAGCAATGCACAACAACGCAACCGTAACACAGTGCCATCAGAAGAAGACAAACCGCCAGATAACAATAACGGCTTAACTGCTAAACAACAGGTTTTTGCAAGGGAATACATGAAGTCTTACAATGCAACTCAAGCATATATAAATGCGTATGATGTGGACCGAGAAACAGCAGATAAGGTGAGCTACCGAATGTTGGGAAATGTTGGGGTTAGAGCTGAAATTGAACGTCTCAAAAAAGAGAAAGCGCGCAAGCTTGATTTGTCTTATGAGTCCTTGCTGCTTGACCTAGCTCGTGAAGCTAATGCAGACATTGGTAAGTATGTAAACTTTGCTAGTCATGATGAAACAGTCGTTGATGCTAAAGGTAAGCCGGTCCTTGATGTAAATGGTGCCGAAATTATAGCGCATAAGTCGCAAGTGTGGCTCAAGGATAAAGCTAACGTTGATACATCACTGATTAAGAAAGTGTCAGTTGGTAAAGATGGAGTACAACTTGAACTTCATGACCGTAGTAAAGCCCGTGATGAGTTACTAAAACGGTTGGCCCCAGATGAAGAACTGAAAGCGTTGCAGATTGAAAAAGCAAAGGCAGAGCTGGCGTTGGCCAAGAAGAAACTTGAATTGTTGAATGGTGGTGCTGATGATAATGTAACGATTAACATCCAACCATTTGGGGGTGATGAGTAATGCCAACGATTAATTGGAAGTTGCCAGAGATGGTAAGTGCAGCCTATGCCCCATTGTTTACTAGTGACAAGCGTTACATCGTCTACAAGGGAAGTCGTGGGAGTGGTAAGAGTGAAGCAGCTGCACGTAAAGCTATCTTGGACATAGTTACTAAGCCGTATGTTAATTGGCTGATACTTAGACGGTATGCAAACACCAATCGACAATCTACATTTACATTGATACAAAAGGTCGCTACTCAATTAGGAGTTAGTGGCCTTTTTCAATTCAACAGTTCATTACCTGAAATAACGTATAAGCCAACTGGACAAAAGATATTGTTCCGTGGGGCAGATAAGCCATTATCTATCACATCTTTATCAGATTAAGTACAGTCCAACTAGCGTTAGCAGTTTTGTTGAAGTGTATACAGCGGATGAAATTTACTACTTCAATTCAGAAGCTAGTGATTTCACCGGGATTAAGTTTGATAGAGTGGAAACATCACCATTTCAAGGAGTGCCAATCAATGAGTACAAGAACAACGAAGAACGTTTAGGTGACTATGAGAGCGTGCTAGATGGAATTGATGCTTATGACTTATCACAATCAGAATTAGCCAATTTCCAACAGGACATGAATGATGCGTACCTGGTTATCACGGGTAACCCAATGACTGGGACCAGCGAACCAGATTACCAAACTGATGAAAATGGTGAGCTTGTACTTGATGAATACAACAATCCGATAACCGTTGATAATTCAGAGACGGACGTTGTTCAAAACATGCTTAAAGCACGATTGTTAATCTTGGATAACAACAATGATCCAGAAGGGCCAAACCCAAGTGCACAGTATTTAACAAAGACATACGACTCAACGGGTGCTGAAGCGTATAAGAAACGTTTAGTTGATGACATCTTACGATTTACATTCACCCCAGATACAAATGACCAGAACTTTGCTGGAACACAATCTGGTGAAGCGATGAAGTATAAGTTGATGGGTAATGATAATTTACGTAAGACTAAAGAACGGTTGCTAACTCGTGGAATTATGCGGCGGTTACGGCTTATTGGGAACGTGTGGAGCATTAAGAACACTCTATACGGCATCATTAATGAAGTACAACTCAAGTTCACGCCTAATGTGCCACAAAACGATGAAGAACGGGTCACACAACTTAAAGCACTATATGGTGTGATTAGTGACGAAACTTTGTTCGAGTTGTTAGAAACGTTTACCGGTGTAGATGCTGATGAAGAAATGAAGCGGCTTGATGAACAAAAGCAAAAAGGCATGGAGGACTTTACTGCTCAAACGAATTACAAACAGTTAAAGCCTGATGATGGTGGCCAAGATGGACAACTACTGGACCAAGCGGATTAATGACATCATGGATTTGCTAGACACGAGAGATGAGAAACTGAACGCTGCAATGCTCAAAGAGTACAAAGCGGCATCAGATGACATCTCAAAGCGAATAGCAGATTTTTATGATAAGTATGCCGAAGATGGAACATTGAACTATGAGGATGCACGTAAGCAGATACGTGCAACTGATTTGAGTGATTATGTCAAACGAGCCAATGAGTATCGAGAGGCGAGTGACAAGAACCCTGAAATGTTGCGGCGTTTGAATGCACAATACACAACAGCTAGGTTAAATCGATTAGAGTTATTGAAACTTGAGATTGATTTTAGGCTTATCCAGGCCAGTGATAAACAGGATAAGTCATTTACAGATTATCTATCAAAAGAGAGTTCATACATTTATGATCAGTTAGTAAATGGTAAGACAATTGATACGTTGAATGACAAAGAGATAGAAACGATTATCCAAAATGAGTGGAGTGGAGCTAATTACTCACAACGTTTATGGCGTGACAATGATTTACTTGCTAATAAGTTAAAAGATGAGTTGGTCCGTGCTGCTATTAACGGGAGCAATCCTAAAGTAACAGCCAAGAAGTTACGCGATTCATTCGGTGGCACGAAACCCAACACAGAACGTTTGGTGCGGACAGAGTCAACGTATGTGGCTAATGCAACAATTGCAAAGCGATACAATGATATGGGCGTTAAAAGCTATACATTTAGTGCCCACATTGATAGTCGAACATCTAGTATTTGCCGTCATTTGAATGGTGAAACATTTCCACTTAAAGATTTTAAGCCAGGTGTTAATGCACCTGCTATGCATCCAAATTGTCGGAGTCGGATAGTTCCAAGCGATGATGATTTGAGCAAGTACGATAAGTATCTTGATGAAGGAACTATTGATGACTTAGGCAAGAATGAATCAGCACAAACCAAGTACTTACCAAAACCGCTTATTGGTGTTGATAAGTGGAGTGAAAAGGAACTCCGAACCTATGTTTCTGAAAATCTAGGAATGGAACTGCAAGAGACATCAAGAACAAAGTTGTCAGAAACAGCGTTGAGACAAACTGCTGAAGTGGTTGGCATGTTTGAAAAAATGTATAACGCATTACCTAATAAAATTCCGAAGATAGAAGCGTTGACTAAAACCAAGGCTAAAAATGCGATTGCGTGGTATAGTAGTTATAGAGAAAGTCGTAAACCGATCGGATTTGGAATTAACGTTTCGTGGTTTGAAACAGCAGATAAACTGACCAACATGGTTGAATACAACGTGAAGCAAGGTTGGTTTTCAAATAATACGAACGCAAATCACATCATGATTCACGAATTCGGTCATCACGTTGATGGGCAACTAAGCGTGTTGAATGGAGAAAATGGTAAGTTTTCCGAATGGTTATTTGATAAAATAAAGGAAGATAACAGTGCTTTTGATGACATTAAAATAAGTCGTTATGCCGAAAGTTTCTATCAAAAAACTGGAAGTCGAACGGAATCATTCGCGGAGTATTTTGCTGAAGCGTACGGGGAAACACCTGGAGAGAATGCAAAGACGTTTAAAGTATATCTAGAAAAATATATTCAGGAGTTGGTAAAATGATGATTGCGCCTAAAGGAATTGAATATTGGACAAAAGATGGTATCGCTGATGACGCACCTGATTGGGCGAAGATTGAGTATGCGGAATACCAAGAACAAATGAACGAAACACCAGATGAAAACGGTGTAGTGAACCAGAAATAAAATTTAAATAATTAAACATATCAAGCAGTTATTAAGCAGTATTTAATAACTGCTTTTTTTGTACCTAAAGCCGCCATTGAGCGGTTTTTATTTTGACCTGTCACACGTCTTTAAACTGGGCAAAGCGTGTATGGATTACTAAATAGTCGTGTGTGGGGAAACGTGCATGGGACGTTATGTTTAGTAGTATGTATGGACTTAAAAGGAGATTAAGAATGGCTGACGATTTAACACAAACAACAGAAGAAGAACCAAAAGTTGATGAACCAGGTACGCTCTCATTAACTCAAAGCGAATTGGATTCAATGCTTGATAAACGTGTATCTAAGGCGCTTGAAACTGCTAAAGGTAAATGGGAAGAAGAAACTCAAGCTAAGATTTCTAAGGCTGAAGAATTGGCCAAGATGAGTGCTGCTCAACGTAAAGAAGCTGAAGAACAACAACGATCAGCAGAACTGGAAAAGCGTGAAAAGGAACTTAACTTACGTGAATACCGATATGAAGCTAAGCACCAACTTGAAGAGCAAGGATTATCTGAAAAGTTCGTTGATATGGTTTTATCTGAAGATGCAGAAACAACTAAGAATAATATTAATAGCCTTAAGGCTGAATTTGATAAGTCGATTGAAGCGGCAGTCAATGAACGCTTAAAAGGTTCAACACCAAGCGCAGGCGGAAAAACTGATACCAAGTCAGATATCAGTTCCGCTTTAGGATTATAAAGGAGAATGAAACATGGCAATTAACTATGTAACTAAAGATGAAGGCTTGTTTGATCAAAAGATTAACCAAGGTCTTTTAACATCAGTGTTAGGAGTTCCGGACGTAACGTTGGTGAATGGTGGTAAGTCATTTACACTTACGACTATTTCAACATCAGGGTTCCAACCACATACACGGAACAAAGGGTTTAATACTGGTACGGCCTCTAATGACAAAAAGGTTTACACTATGGGCCAAGACCGAGATGTTGAATTTTATATTGATGCCCAAGATGTGGATGAAACAAACCAAGATTTAGCAGTGGGTAACATTTCAAAAACTTTCATTGAAGAAAATGCGCAACCTGAAATTGACGCATACCGATTTGCAACTATGGTTAAAGGTGCTGGTACAACTGTTACTGAAACATTGACTGTTGATAATGTTTACACTCAATTGAAGTCAGCATTGTTACCAGTTCGTAAGTACGGTGCTCAAAATATCGTAGGGTTCGTTTCTAGCGAAGTAATGGACGCATTGGAACGTTCAAAGGAATTTACTCGTTCAATCACTAACCAAAATGTAGGAACTACGGCGCTTGAGTCACGAATCACATCACTTGATGGTGTGCAATTGATTGAAGTATGGGATGCAGACCGGTTTAAGACGGCGTACGATTTCTCAAATGGGTTCAAACCAACAGCAGCGGCAAACGATATTAATTTCGTATTCGTCGCCAAGCAAGCAGTCATTCCTATTGTGAAAGAAAACGCGATTTACTTATTCGCACCTGGTCAAGTTGGACAAGGGGATGGGTACCTTTACCAAAACCGTCTCTACCACGACTTTTTCATTAAGGATAAACAAAAGATTGGTATCTCAGCATCAATCAAGGCTGCTGAAAAACAAGCCTAGGCTAATTAAGACAATGGCTAAACCATTCAAATGGGGTGAGAAGCCCATCGAGGAGGTAACATGACAATTGATGATCTAACTAAGGTTAAAGTGTTGCTTTCAATTAAAGATAGCAACCAAGATGATTTGCTTAATTTACTGCTTGAAGATAATGAAGCACGATTGCTCAGTTACATTAACCAAGATGGTAACACGTCTGTTAAATTTCCGACTGAATTAGCATGGTTGTTGCGTGAGATAACAGTGCGTCGCTTTAATCGTATTGGTGACGAAGGCAAGAAATCATCGAGTGAGAGTGATGTTTCAGCGACTTGGTCCGATGATGATGTTCAAGATTTTGCAGTATATTTAAATAAGTATCGGCAGCGCAAAGGTGGCCGTGGGACTGCGAGGTTCATTTAATGAGATATAACGATCGAATTAAGATAGTAACCACTCAATCAGTTGATGGTGAACTCGGGCCCGTCACTAAAAAGATAATCTCAGATTGGTTAGAATGTCGTATTACTGGTGTGTCTCAAGCTATGAATATTGGGGTGTTTGGTAAATACAACTCTAATGCACTTGCAGTTCACCTTAAAGGCGGATTAGGAACTATTTCAGGGGTTATTTATAACGGTGTGGAACGTAAACCTGAAGTAGTAATTAAAGCCCGTAAGAACACGATAGTGGTAATTCAGGGGGTGTAACATGGCCAAAGTAAGCATTAAGTTTGAGGGTGCAGACCAGTTGATTCGGAAGTTCAATAACCAACCAGCAGCAATTAAGCGTGAAGCAAGTGGGATTATACTTAACTCTGCTTTGCGAGTTGAAAAGCGAGCATCAGATAATGCTCCTGTTGATACGGGCTACTTAAGGCAGCATATTACAGCCAATAAAACCGGTGAGATGAGTGCTGAAGTGGTTGCGTCGGCAAATTATGCAATCTATCAAGAGTATGGTACACGTAAGATGGCAGCACATCCATTTATGCGTCCGGCAATGGACCAAGAAGGCCCATTATTCATGCGGAAGTTGCAAAATTTACTGAATGGAGGGCTTAGATGATGCATTCACCAACTGGTAATTTATTAGTTGATTTGTATAAGGCGTTAAAAAGTGGCAATGTTCCAGTTTACACAGTGCTGCCTGGTGCCGAGGTACCAGAACCTTTATTAGTGATTGGCTCTCACTCAGAAGATGATAGTCCGTCTGGTAAGGCTGGGTATGAGGTATCGACAACCGAGGTACAAATTGATATGTACTATCCGATTGATGACAGGATGGCGCTTGAAGATCAGATTTATCAAACAAAAAATATAATTAAAAATTCAACTGACAAAATAACGCGAGTTACAGCTAGAACGATTGTAGATAGTTCAATCGGGCGAGATGTTTTTCACGTTATTTTTTTAGTATCAGCATACATTTAAGGAGATTAAAACATGGCATACGTAGATAACGGTGTGACAGCAACTAAAGGGAACCCATTACTTGGTAAAAAAGTTTGGTACTTTCTTCAATCAACACAAGCACCAGTGGGGGCTAAAGCAGTTCTACCATCATTACAAACCGATGGCTCAACAAGCATTGAAGGGGATTCAATCGATGAACAAACTAAGTTCGGTCGAATTGTCATGCCTTCAACTAACGAAGACTCAATCAAGCTTAAAACATACGTAGTTCCAGGTGATGCAGCAATCGACATCATTAAGGATGCTAAACATAACGGTAATCAAGTTAAGGTTTGGCGTGTAACGGTTGATAAACGATTTGCAATTAAAGAAACGGACAGTGCTGATCCTGCTAAGACTCACCAAGCATTCCCAGCAATATTTGGTTATGGAGTGGTAGATAGTTTGGACTTGGATGATGGGGATGACCTAGTATCTGCAGACTATACACTTAATATCTTGGATAAGTTGAAGGAAGGCACATTTCCATTGACTGATGAACAGCTAGCAGCGTTGGAAGAATTATATGAATTTGAACGTCCTGGTGAATCTAGCGGAAACTTTGGAACTGACGAACCAGGCAAGTAAATAGGAGGGCTTACGGGCCCTTTACATAAAGGAGAATAGAAGACAATGCAAGTGACAATCAAAGGTACTGTTTACGAACTAAAATTTAACTTTAAGGCGTTGTTCAAAACAAACAAAGAGTTGAGCACGATTGATGAAAATGGTAACAACATGGGTGATGGTGCAACAAACTTATTTACACGACTAGCCTTAGGTGATTCATTGGCAATTGCTGACACAATCAAAGTAGCTTCAAATGTTGGTAAGGTTAGTGACGAAGATGTCTTTAATGCAATTGATGAATTGACTGAAGATGGAACAAAATTAGAAGAAGTACTTGAAGAGCTAAAGGAAGAATTGAAGCATAGCGGTTTTTTCGTGAAGTCAATCCAAAGCCAAAAGAAGGAGTTGGAAGAGGCATTAGCAATGCTCAAGAAGAAGGACGAGAGCGAACAAGTAAGCCAACAAATTATGGCAGTTCAACGGATTGTGAAATTGCTCAACGACAATCTTTAATTGAGTCATGTGCCCGATTTGGAATATTTGATTTTGAGTGGGCTATGTCACTCTATAAATGGGAGCTTGATGCGGTGATTAAAGGTGTTCAAATGGGACAGATTGATGAACGTGAACGATTAGCAGTGCTTGCTGCTAGCGTTGGCTATTTTAGCAATTCAGAAAAACCTAAGTTTAAGAATATTTTTGATCGCAATAAGGAAGAACAAGCTCTTGAACAGGCATATAAACCTGAACAAGTAAAAGCTACCAACAAGCAACGCATGGCTTTATACGACAAAGTTCGAGTTGCGTTTGGTGGAGAAAGGAGTGAAGATGGCGAGTTATAACGGTGGTTCGGTAACAGCCCATATCGGTGCGGATATATCTGATTATCAAGCAGCTATGAGAGCAGTATCGAGTTCAACTAGTAAGACGATGGGCGGTGCTGCTTCAGCTACCAATTCAACAACTGGTAGGTTTAGTTTGATGAATACAACGGTTGGTAAGATTGCCACTGGTGTTGGTGCAGTTGCATTGGTGTCTAAAGGCATTGGCATACTTAAAGACAGCGTTGGGACTGCGGTGGCACGGTTTGACACATTGAACGCATATCCTAAAGTTATGAAACAAATGGGATATTCAACTCAAGATACAAACAAGTCAGTTGGAATCTTAAAAAAGGGTGTTGATGGACTTCCAACGTCACTTCAAGACTTAACGCAGAGTGCTCAAAGTTTTGCAATTCTTGAAAAGAGTGCAACTAAAGGGGCTCAGACTGCCACTGCATTGAATGATGCTTTTTTAGCATCGGGTGCAAGTGCAGGGGATGCAAGTCGTGGGGTAGAACAATATAGCCAGATGTTGGCTAGTGGGACGGTTGACCTACAAAGTTGGAAAACATTACAAGAAACGATGCCGTATGCATTGACTACAGTAGCTAAATCCTTTGGGTTAACTGGTAAATCAGCCGAACGTGACTTATATGCTAAGTTAAAGTCAGGTAAGATTACAGTCGATGAACTTAATAAGCGCTTCATTGCGTTGGATGGTGGTGTTAATGGATTTGCTAATACAGCTCGTACTGCAACGGGAGGTATCGGTACTTCATTTACAAATATGAAAAATGCGGTATCTAAAGGATTGGCTGATACGCTGAGTTCAATTGATGCAGGCCTTAAAAAAGCTGGTACTGGTGGGATTGCGGCGATATTGAATAATGTTAAAGTAGCAATTACCAATACATTTACAGCAGTGAATTCAACTATTGTTGCTATTATGCCTTCAATTATTGCAGCGATTAATACCATCGCTCCAGTGATTAAAGGCATATTTAGTACTGTTACCACGGTGATTAGTAGCGCCGTAAACTTTGTAAAAGCAAATAGTGGTTGGCTAGAACCTTTAGCAGTTGGTATAGCTACGTTTGCTGGTGCAATTGTAACAATCAATGCGCTAGGTAGAGCATTTACAGTGCTCAAAGTAGCCTCAGCAGTTGGTGGTGATATTAAATTGCTCGGATTTGCTTTGAACAATATGGCCAGTTCAAGTAAGTTGGCTCAAGCAGGTTTAATGTTATATAACGGTGTTACTAAGGTGGCTATGGGAGTACAAGCAGCATTCAATGCGGTTATGGCAATTAATCCATTTGTATTGATCATTGCTGCTGTCGTTGCTTTAGTTGCGGGTATAACATGGTGGATTACTCAAACAAAGTCTGGTCAGGCAGTATGGCAAGCATTTACAACCTGGCTTAGTGGTGTATGGTCAGGCATGGTTGGATTTTTTCAAGGCATTTGGTCCAGCATATCCGCCGGAGTGAGTGCAACTGTTACATTCTTTCAGACAACTTGGCAAGGATTTATTACTTT
>NZ_CAKKNT010000031.1 GCF_918814755.1 Periweissella ghanensis
TAAAATTAAATACTCTTAATTTTAATTGATTGAGGTGGCTCAATGTTATTGATTATTTTTGGTATACATTTATTGACTAAAAATGGCTCACTTTAGTTTAGCAGTCACATGTGCAGCTATCTCTATTTTTGTACTCTTTTTTACAAAACAATGCAATTAGAATAAAAAATGGTACTGACACCCATGACTTAAGTCATGGCCATCAGTACCAAAAATTATATTTTATACTAGTATTTGTCTTAGAAAACACCTTATATAAGTAATTACTACTAAAAAGTAGTTGTGAAACAATCTATTTTTAGTAACTTTGCCGCCGCGCAAACTCATCAAATTTAAACTGATCTGGCCGATGCTTGCTTAAAGTATGTTGAAATTGGGTCGTATCCGTTAAGTATGAATTACTTTCAACTTGAATAACTCGATTTTCATCAGCTGGTAAATCAGGCATTAATTCGCGATCTTGGGAAGACAAACGCGGACAAGTAATTTGTTTCTCCGAATAACCAATTTGCAAATTTAACTCATGTTCAATATAAGCATACAAAGATTGACTGGCAATTTCACGCGTTAAGCCCGGAATTACGTCAACTGATAAGTAGTCAATATCAATAATACTGGTTAAGCCATTAATAATTCGGACCCGCACAATATGGTAAACTTCACTATTTAAAGCAAACCCCGTTAATTTGTGGAGCGGTTCATCAACTGAAATGATTTCAAAAGTTTTTACCAATGTTTGGGTATCTAAATGTTGAAATTTTTTAATTTCTTGATAACTTGTCAGCCCGTTTAATGGAAAAGTACGTAATTTATGTTGTAAAACTTGTGAGCCCCGACCTCGTTGTTTTTGAATATACCCTTCAGCTTCAAGGGCTAGGAGGGCCTTACGCACGGTATCACGCGAGCAATTATGGCTAGTAGCCAAAGTACTTTCACTTGGTAAAAAGCTGTCAGCGGGATATTTTTCATCAAGAATGGCATCTTTTAATTCTTGATAAAGCTGTTTATATAGTTCAGCCATTACGACCTCCGATTCGATATTTTAACTATATATTAGTATAACCCATGTTGTCATTGCTACGGGCATACAACATTAACTTTCACTCAATTGGGTTTAGTGGTGAAAAATTATTAAGATACCTGCCGAGGAAGGTAGTGCTATGTTATTATTAACAATGTATATCTTGTGAAATACCAAGCGCTTTAATTAAATTTAGATAGTTTTGCATTAAATGAAGGGTTATACTTGATTAATAAACCGACTTTGTACAAACATGTGCAAAACTATTGAGTTTAACGATGATAAAAGTATTTAAAATAATTAGTTAAAAATCACTGTTTGCGATAATCGCAAAATAGTCAAAGGAATTGGCCTATGGAAAAAGCAGTTGAAAAAGTAACCTATGAAATTTATATCAAGTCGTTTTATGATAGTAATGATGATGGAATTGGTGATTTAGTTGGCGTGACAACCAAACTGAATTATTTAGCACGTCTAGGGGTTGATGCCATTATGATTGATGGCTTATTAGTTGACCCCGATCAAGCATTGAATGCAAGTAGCCACTTTAAGCAGATTAATCCGGTGTATGGCACGGTTGCTGATTTTGATGAATTAGTTGCCCGCGCCCATCAGTTAAATATTGAAGTAGGCATTAAATTCTCAATCAATCATACCGCCCTTGATCACCCGTGGTTTCAAGCAGCCACAACGGGTGATGCAAAGTATCTAAACTATTATTTGGTGAGTCCGCAAGCGCAAATCAGTGAAAATCCGAATCAGCATTGGTTACCATTAGGGACAACCGACCATGATTACTTACATATTGGTAATGCTGGTGAAGCTGATTTGAATTGGCGGAATCCAGATGTGATTAATGAATTCAAACAAATTTTTGAATTTTGGATTGAACACCAAGTAAGTATTTTTCAATTACAAGATGTTGAGTTAATTGGTAAGGACTTGCAGTTAAATACGCCGGCGGCACTAGCGGATTTAGCAACTTTACGTCAACAATTAGTCGTTGAATATTTGGATTTACTCGATAATGAAGTCTTTCAACGCTTCCCGCAAGTCTTAGTAATCATCGAACAGTTAACGCACGCAAGTGCCCGCACAAGTTTTAAGAAAATTTGGGCTAAGCCTAATTTCGTAACGTATTCAGATACGCACTTACTAGTTGATTATCAAAAAGACGATCGATGGACTTTAGTGCCCTATGATTTTGAAGATTTACGGCATGTCATTCACAGCGGAGGGGTGGCCCATCAAACCGTCTTACGCCAATCGGTGTTATTTTGGGATAATCCAGAACAATCACGGGCGTTAAATCGCTTTATTCTACAACCAGAGTATTATAAGGATGGGGCTAAGTTATTAGGGATGATTCTCTTAGCTGGCCAAGGCGTACCAATGTTGTATATGGGTGAAGAAATTGGCATGGAAGATTCTGCCTATACGCATATTGGGCAATATCATGATATTGAAACCCAAGCCGCCTATGCAAAATTATTGGCCAAAGGATATACCGAAGAGCGGGCATTTGCTGTGGTTCGGAATCGAAGTAGTGATAATACGCGGGTTCCAATGCAGTGGGATGCCAGTGAATTTGGGGGCTTTTCAAATGTCAAACCTTGGTTAACCCCGGGAGAATATGAGCAAACCAATGTCAGTTATGAGATTGAAAAAGATGATAGTGTCTTTACTTTTTATCGTAATATGATTGCGTTGCGGAAGCGTTCCTTGAGTTTAAAGTATGGTGAATACCAACCGGCATATGAACAAACCCCTGAATTATTCGC
This sequence comes from Periweissella ghanensis, assembly GCF_918814755.1. Lineage (GTDB taxonomy): Bacteria > Bacillota > Bacilli > Lactobacillales > Lactobacillaceae > Periweissella > Periweissella ghanensis. Next base: position 2,803 of record NZ_CAKKNT010000031.1, read on the forward strand.
GTTTATTCGGCACTATGGTAATGAGAATCTCTTGATTTTAGCACACTTTGGGAGTGATGATGCCACGATTGAGTTACCAGCCGATACTGAGGATTGTGAAGTATTATTAAGTAATTACTTTACGACTGAATTGAAGCAAAAGTATCGATTACGACCATACGAAGCTTTGATAATTAAATATTAAATTTAGAAATCCACTAAAGAATTATTCTTATTGTGGATTTTTTATTTGCATTATCTTTTATCACGTGATAAAGTTTTATCAGATGATAAAGTTTATCGCTTGATAAAGAAAGGAACGTTATGGCTAACAAAGATGTGCGGCAAGATATTTTGAGTGTTGCAACGACGTATTTTATGCAGGAAGGCTACAATAGTACTTCAACGCGCCAAATTGCTGATCAATTGGGAATTAAACAACCAGTTATTTATTATTACTTTAAAAATAAAGTGAATTTATATCGTGAAGTATTGACGAGTTATTCAGCCGAGATTGGTGAAACATTAACCGTCATTGCCCAAAAACCTGGGAGTGTGGCAGACCATCTGACGGCCATGAGTTTATACCTAGTTAACGAAACACACATTAACCTTGGGCAAATGATGCATGATGCGCTTGAAGTTTTTGGGAATGAAGATCATGCCGAAATGTTTCGCATGTGGCATCAAAGTTATTTTGCGCCGTTTGAAGGGGTTTTTGCACAAGTTGAAAATGTTCGAACAGATATTCCTTTAAGTAATATTTCACGCCACTTTCTTCGGATTTTGACGGCCTATTTAAGTGATAGTCATATGCCAACGTCAGATCAAGAGATTACTGAAACAGTACAAATATTTTTGCGCGGGATAAGTGCATAGGAGGAAAAGTAACATGTTTTTAGCAATTAAAGAAATTAAGCATGAAAAGCTCCGGTATGCTTTAATCACGGGGATGATTATGCTAGTAAGTTACTTAGTATTCATCTTGTCAGGGTTATCATCTGGATTACAAACATTAAATAGTGCCGCCATTGATACTTGGGGTGCTAATGCGATTGTCTTAAATAAAGATGCGCAATTGAGTTTGCCACAATCAGTGGTTAACACACCAGATGTCAATAAAGCAACTGCCACGGGTGGTGCTAAGTTAGTACAATTCGGTGGATTGGTTAAAGATACCGCCGGCCACAAAGAATCGGTCCAAGTTATTGGAATTGACCAAAAAGAATTTATCTACAAAGGTTTAAAAATTGAAAATGGGACTAAGTTAACTGCTGATAACCAAGTTGTGGTGTCAGATAACTTAAAGGTTGATGGTTTTAAGCTTGGTGATAACATTAAATTTGCCAATACCAATATCACAGCTAAAATTGTTGGTTTTACTAAAAACGCTAATTTAAATATCGCCCCCGTTGTTTATACAACGATTGCTAATGCGCAAAAGATTACCCAACGACCTGGTGTTGTTAATGGTGTGGTCTTTAAAGATGCTAAACCCAATGTAAGTAATTTACACACTAGTAAAGTCTATGCAATTAATGATTTTGTTAATGCATTGCCAGGTAACAGTGCTCAAACAATGACGTTTAACTTTATGATTGGTTTCTTGATGGTAATTATCTTAATTGTGATTACAATTTTCTTGTATATTTTAACGATTCAAAAATTACCTAACTTTGGGGTCCTCAAAGCCCAAGGGGTTGCGACTAAGTACTTAGTTAAAAATACCTTGTTCCAATCATTTTTAATCGCGGTTATCGGAGTTGGGATTGCGGTTATTTTAACAACGATTACCGCGTTAATCTTACCCGCGCAAGTCCCAATCTTCATTTCAGCAAGTTATGTTGCCGTAACTGCAGTATTAATTATTGTTATGTCACTCCTTGGATCACTTATTCCAATTCGTGAAATTGTAAAAGTTGACCCATACACTATGATTGGAGGCTAACCGATGGCTAACTTAGAATTAAAGAATGTTTCAAAAGTATACGGATCAGGCGTTAGTCAATTAACCGCCCTTAATAAAGTTAACTTTGCTGCTCATGAAGGGGAAACCGTTTTGATTGTGGGCCCATCTGGTTCAGGTAAGACAACGTTTCTAACGATTGCTGGTGGTTTGCAAACACCTTCAACTGGGGAAGTGTTGATTAATGGTAGTGGGTATTCATCAACTAATAAAAATGAGCAAAGTGCATTACGGCTAAATAAAATTGGCTTTGTGTTGCAAGCATACAACTTGGTCCCATTTTTAACGGTGGCGGAACAATTTGAACTCGTTGATAAAGTAAAACAAAACAACATGGCAGCTGAACGCTTTGAAGGGGTGTTAGATACATTAGGGATTAAAGATTTATTAGCTAAATACCCAAAAGAATTATCAGGTGGTCAACGCCAACGGGTGGCCATTGCCCGGGCCTTGTATGCTGATCCAGAATATATTCTTGCTGATGAACCAACCGCAGCCTTAGATACTAATCGGTCACTTGAAGTTATGAGTTTGTTTAATCAATTAGCGCACAAGTACCAAAAAGCGGTCATTGTTGTAACGCATGACCAACGGTTAGAAGAAAAAGCAGATAAAGTTTACCAAATTATTGATGGTCAAATGAGTCTGTTAAAGGACAAAACCGAATAAGTACGAGCTGTGACAGAAGTCAGGCGATATCGAGAAATACACTAAATAAGTCCCTTGAAGAAAAATCTTCAGGGGACTTATTGGCGTATTTTGGCAGTAATTTAGTACTCGAAAAGTGTTATGTTACAATCTCGCGTATTATATTTTGACAATATAGCTTTAAAGGCGTAGTGTAGATATCATTAATTGAACTAATAGGGGATTAAAAAATGAAAAAAATTGTTATTTTAGGTGCCAATGGTAATATTGCCCAATTTGTGAGCGCCGCCTTAGATCAAACGGGTGAATTTGAAATCATTAAGACTAGTCGGCATGCTAGTACAGATGTTACGGCGCTTGATGTTCTTGATCAAGCCGCAGTTACGGCGTTTTTAACGGCACAAGGGGGGAGTCAAATTACGGCCGTATATGCCAATTTAGGTGTACATGGCCATCAAGTCGCTGCTGCTAAGAGTGTCGTTAATGCGATGCACGCCGCTGGAGTTAACCGTCTCTATTGGGTAACAACGGCAGGGATTTATGGTGAATTTTCAAAGGCAACCCGTGAAAAATGGATTGATGTGTTAGGTGATCCCAGTGATCCAACTACGTATTTTGGTGAACAAGCAGTGTCAGCTAACGTAATTGAAGCAAGTGACCTTGATTATACCTTAATTCGACCAAGTGCCCTAACAGATGATGCTGGAAATCAAGCTATTTATGAACAAAGCGATCATGAATTAATCCTTGGTGGACCAATTAGCCGGCAAACAGTAGCAGAATGGCTTGTGGCTGCTTTGCACGAACCACAAGCATTTAGCCGCAGTTCAGTCGCCTTATCAACTAAATAGCATAAAAAAAGAGCTGTAGTACAGCTCTTTTTTGTTATAAATAGTGATGGTAAATGTTAATCTAAACTATCTTCCAGCATTGTGGTAACTTTTTGTTTCTTCATTAAATGATCAAAATATAAAATACCAAGTAAACCAATTACTGTGCCGATAACTAATGAGATAATCCGGAAACCAACCAAGCTATCAGGAAGGGTTGGGACCGCACACTTGAATAATAGTAAGGCGACTGGTGTTGTAAAGAAATTCCCAATCATGTAGTTATGGCTAATCGTGATACAAATGATGCCAAGACAGAGGATTGCAAGAATGGCTAAAATAAGTTCGTCATGAATGTAGAGGTAGGCCAATAACGATAAGGCACACCCAATAATGGCCCCACCAACGTATTGCATTTGCCGTTGGCGGGCATGAATGATATTTTCAGCTTGTAAGACTGCCACAGAACCAATTAACATCCAGTAGTAATTAGGGAAATGCAAGCTAAAACCAATGAAATTAGCGATAAAGCCAAAAACACCGTAAATTAGACTCTTCGTCGCAATTTGTAAATCAGCCGCTTGAAAATTAAAGTGTAATTTAAAGGTAAAGTGCTCTTCACGCATAATTAGCGCTTCAAGAATTCCCAAAATTAATGAAGTTGCCACCCCAATATATGCCCACATAGACATGGTAATGACTTGTTCAAATGGGTAACGGTGTAAGCTTGAAAGCATTCCGTTAATAATCATTAAAAAGAAGGCACCAGGACCAATGAATTTGTTCCCAGTTAAGACATACTGAACTACGTAAGCTAACAAACCAATCCACAATAGGCTAAGCCAAGGAACGGTTGACATTACGGCACTGATTGGGAAACTAATGACACCAATAAATGAGACCAGAATCATTTGACTAAAGGTTTTCTCAGCATTGGCGGGAACATAATACATAAATAAAAGGGTCCCAAAGGCGCCCATTACCCCTAACCAGTTGTTGTGTAATAGAAAACCAATAATCAAGGGGAAGGCAATATTGAGCATCCCAAAGCCGGCATGCGCAAAGCTTGCTTTTGTAAACATAAAATTCCTCCAGATATCCAAATTCTTATAGTTTAGCATAGGGATTTAGGACATATCAATTTAAATTAATACGTTTAATAATTTAATGATTATGTTATTTTAGGATAATAAAAAAAGCGTGCCCAAGAGTGGATACACGCTTCTTTTTTTAATTAATTGATTTCGTAATCTTTTAAATTCAACGTTTTTTGCTTCTTCATTAAATGATCAAAGTACAGAATTCCTAATAATCCAATCGTTGTCCCAACCACAATGGCTAGTAATCGGAATTCAATTAATGAATTACTGATATTGGGTAATGCTAATTTGAATAAGATTAATGCAATTGGGGTCGTAAAGAAATTCCCAATCATATAATTACGGTTAATCGTTAGGCAAATGATACCAAGTAAGATAATGGCAATGACTGAAAGGACGATGGGCTCGCTAACAACTTCATAAATGCCCCAAGCAAATAAACAACCAACAATTGCTGCCACGACATAATCGAATTGTCGTTTACGGGCATGGACAAAATTTTCTCCTTGCAGCACTGAAATTGCTCCGACTAAGAACCAGTAGTAGTTTGGTAAATGGAAACTGTAGCCGACAAAGTACGCAATAAAGGCAAAAATGGCATAAACTAAACTTTTAACAGCAATTTGCAAGTTGTCAGCTTCAAAGTTTAAATCAAGGTTGAAACTCAATGGTTGACCCATTAATTTTGGTTCAATGATGCTAAAAATGAATGATAAAACGGCCCCGATAATGGCATAAACAGCTAACATTAAGGTAAAGTGCATTGGGAAACGGTGTAAAGTCGCTAACATTCCATTAATCATCATTAAGAAGAACGCGCCCGGACCAATGAATTTACCGCTTGTCAGGGTGTATTGAATCAAGTAAGCTAATAAACCAATCCAGAGCACACTAATCCAAGGTACACTTGCTGTTAGCGCACTAATTGGGAAACTAATAATTGAAATACCAGTAACTAGTACCATTTGGGTAAAAGTACGTTCGCGATTGACCGGCACATAGTACATAAAAATTAATGATCCAAAGGCGCCCATGACCCCTAACCAATAATTGTGAATTGCCATCCCAATAAATAAGGGGATGGCAATATTGAGCATCCCAAAACCGGCATGTACGAGACTTGCTTTTGAAAACATAAAACTCCTCCGAAAAAATCAAATTTTAACATCCTAACATATTTTGTGGATGCTCAGCAAGTTAATTTAAAGATGTCAGGTTATATACTATAAAAATACCAGTTTCTTAAGGAAAACACAAAAAAGCCAACGTCCGAGGACATTGGCTTTTTTAAAGATATATTAGTTATTGTGACGCATTTCAAGTTCAATTTCTTCCAATGATTTACCACGAGTTTCAGGCACGAGGTACTTAACGAAGAAGATTGAGATGAAGGCAAAGATACCAAAGACCCCGAAAGGACCACCCACGTTGTTGTGGAAGACGGCAAGCAATACCAAGAAGAATTGAGAAACGATGAAGTTACCAATCCAGTTAGCAGCAGAACCAATTGATGAACCAACTCCACGAACTGCAAGTGGGAAGATTTCACCGATAAGCAACCAAGCAATTGGGCCCCATGAAATGGCGAAACCAAAGATGTAAGTAGCGATAAGAAGCATAGTAGGGATGGCAGCAGTCTTAACATCAACCGTGTAGTTAAGAATAGCTAAAACGGCAAGTGAAACAGTCATCACGATTGAACCAAAAGTAAGAAGTGACTTACGGTTGTATGAATCCATGATCATTGTTGCAAGAATTGTAACAACGAAGTTAACGATACCGATACCAATTGAGATCCAGATGGCGTTTGAAGCGTCAAAACCAAATCCTTTAATGAAAACTTGAGGTAAGAAGTAGATAACTGAGTTAATCCCAACTAATTGTTGTAAGAACATGATACCAACAGCAACGATAACGGCTGGACGAGCGAAAGTGAAAAGTTCTTTTAAACCACCTTTTGGTTGCTTTAAGATTTCACGCATTTCAGCTAATTCAACGTTAACATCTTCACCGTGTTTAGCACGAAGGTGTGTAAGAACGGCTTTAGCTTCGGCTTCTTTACCGTGAGCCATTAAGTAACGTGGTGATTCTGGTAATAATAAACCACCGACAAACAATGCAATGGCTGGGATCAAGGCTGAGCCAAGCATCCAACGCCAGTCAGTAATCCCAAGTAAGTTGTGACCAAGGAACCCGAGGTTTGAAACGTAGGCAAGTAAAATTCCTAAAGTAATCATCAATTGGAATAAAGTACCAAGAGATCCACGGAATTTAGCAGGTGCAAGTTCGGCAAGGTAAGCAGGTGTTAAAGCTGAAGCAGCCCCAACCGCTAAACCAAGGATGATACGTGCAAAGACCATCATTGCAAAGCCAGTAGCTGAAGCAGTTAGAAGTGAACCAGCCACAAAGAATAGAGCTGCGATGATAAGAAGCTTTTTACGACCAAATTTGTCAGCTAAACCACCGATTGAAAGCGCACCGGCTGTAGAACCAATCAACACTGATGAAGTGATGAAACCAGTTTCAGCAACTGATAAATGGAATGAGTTTTCAATAAGTGGTGAAGCACCAGAAATAATACCTGTATCAAAACCGAAAAGCAGACCACCAAGGGCCCCGAAAATAAAAATAAACATAACGTTAATCTTCATAATAATAATTCTCACAATCTATAATCTAATAATATTTATCTGTAGTTTGAAAACGTTTTTTGTAAACGCTTTCTTTCAACGTCATTTATCATAGCAAGGTTAAATTAATTGTGCAATAGCCTTATTTCACGTTAATGAAAACCCTTTCATAAGAAATGCCTAGAATACTGATTTTTGCTATATACAATTTAAAGTAAAAAAATTTTTAAATATTGGAAAAAAGTTTTAAGTTCTTAAACGAATCACGTTATAAGTTAAGTTAATATTAGTTTATTTATTGTAAATTATCATTTTATGGCCACGAATCGGTGGACTTTTGGCATAGCAGCTATTAAAACGTAATATTAGTTATTTCAATATAAATAATCATAAAAATTATAATTAACGTAATAAAGTTATTATGTTCACAAATAAAAATTACGTAAAATACCAATTAATATGCAGAAAGTATTGATTTTCAATATCAATGAGTTATACTTATTGTGAAATGTAGAACAAACATTTAAAGTAACGATAATCCAAAATCTAGTATTTAATCAAAATAATGAGGTAGTCCTATGTTAGCTAATATCGATATTAACTTAAAAAATTTACGTGTATCGAAACACTTATCACAGCGCCAATTAGCTGAAATGCTTGGCATCAATCCCTCAGCCATCTCGGCGTGGGAATCAGGGCGAAATTTACCTAAATATGATCATATTGAAAAACTGGCCGCAATTTATGAGATTGATGTTAATCGCCTTTTTGGGGATGATATTATTCAAATCGGTGATATTTGTTCGATATATAAGGAATTAAGTACTGTTAAGAAGGAACAGCTCTTTATTTTTGCTAAGAAATTAATGGCTGCTGAATAGCGGTAGTGTAATTAAAAATTAAAAAAAGTCGATGGTATCTTTGGCGCCATCGACTTTTTTATACTATAAAAAATTTTTATCAGGATATTAGGACAGAAATAACCCGTAGATTTATAAATTAAAGTTCTTATGGTATTGAAAGTTAAACATTGTTGGTATCGCGGATAAGTTTAAAATATCGTTAAAAATAAATTAAAAAATAGTGAGGGATTAAATCAGGTATCATAGATGTTTTTTGAATTAATCATATAACGTTTTATATACGTGATACAAACCATAAATCTGTGTTTTGTTAGAGGATTGAAATAATTAATTGGTGAAAAGTTTAGTAAAATTAAAGGATACGATTAATATTTAAAACCGTTTAAATAAAATAAAAAAATTAAGAAAATCGTATACAAGATGGAGGATGGTATGAAGAAGGGAACAATCTTAGTCGGTATCGCCGTATTACTGACGACGACTGTGGGAACGCCACTAAGTGCGGTGCATGTTAAAGCTGCCCGTACTGGGGTTGATTGGTCATTAAATAATGGACGCGGTGCTTATTTGGGTTATGGCTCAAGTAGTGACGCCTTTATGGTTTCACAAGTGGGAGGGGTTGTTGGTTGGAATAGCAACGGTACACCACGGATGTATGAACAATCATCTTATCGGCCCCAAGTATCTAGTGCCCTTGCTCAAGGCAAAGCTGCGCACACTTATATTTGGTTTGAAGTTGGTGGGGATACGCGCTTAGGTGATTTAGCAGTGCAACACTTTTTGTCAGAAGTTACCACGCCAAAAGGTTCAATTGTCGCCCTTGATTATGAATCTGGGGCTAGTTCAAATGTGATTGCTAATACCGCCACAATCATCTCAGCAATGACGATGATTAAAAATGCGGGTTACACGCCAATGTTATATAGTGGGGTCACTTATTTCAAAAATTATGTGGATGTCAATGCCGTGGTCCAAAAATTTGGCTTTACCATATGGGATGCCGATTATCCTTTGAATGGGGCAGTGTATAATCCACCAATGTGGTATATGACAGCTCAAAGTGGGTTTAGAATGCCATATATTCCAGGACTTGCAATTTGGCAATTTACCTCAACTTATGGTGGTAAGAGCTTAGATGGGAATGTTGATTTAACGGGAATTACTAATAACGGTTATGGTCAAAATTCAATTGCTAATTATAATAATACCGCTTTGATGGGCACAGCGATGACTACGGGCGCTGTTAACGTACGACAATATTCAAATACGTATGCTAACGTAATTGGTGGATTGAGTGCTAACCAAAGCGTTAATATTACGGCCCAAATTTCGAATGGGGAACCAGTATATGGAAATGCTAATTGGTATCAAATTGATAATGGTGGTTGGGTTTCCGGTTCATTCTTAACCAATATTAATGCGGTCCCTGCGGCTGGAGTTGCCTCAGCTCGCGATCAATTACAACAAACAATTATTACTGGTTTACCATATACCGCAGATAAATATACTGCTGCGTCATATGCTATCTTGCAACAAGCAATGAATGATGGTCGTAGTATTCGTGATAACGCAGCATCAACACTGGCCCAAATTCAAGCGGCTATCGCTAGTATCCAAGCAGCCATTATTCAGCTAAAAGCATCCCCAATTACGCCAGATATTTGGCAAGGGTTACAAGATGACATTATCAATGCTTTGGCGTTTAATAGCGCTGACTATACGCAACAGTCAATGGCTGCTTTAATTACAGCAATCGCTAATGGACGCAATGTCCGTGACAACAGTCAATCACCACTAGATTTCCAAAACGCGATGCAACAACTTGAACAAGCGATGAATAATACCGTGCCTCAAAGTGCATGGAATAATTTGCAAGCATCAATTATTAAGGCCTTGTCAGCCGATCAAGATGATTATACGAGTGCCGCTTTTGCTAATTTACAAACACAAATTGCCAATAGTCGGGCGGTCCGTGATGGTGTCAAATCAACGACTAATGATTTCCAAAATGCGCAAACTAAATTAGATGCAGCCATTGCGGCCACAACGGTCATTGTAATTCCTAAAGCCGTCTCAGATGCTTTACAAGCAGCCATTAATGCGGGTAGTCAATACACGGCACCATATTACAGTGCTGCGTCATTTGCGAACTTACAAACAGCGCTTACCGCGGCTAAACACGTTATTAGTTCAAAAACAGCCAGTGCAACTGATTATCAAAATGCAACGCAACAACTCCAAGCGGCGATGGCCAACATTGAACGCTTACCAATTACAATTGATCCGAGTGTAAAAAGTGCCTTAACTAATGCGATTAATGCCGGTAGTCAATACACGGCACCATATTACAGTGCAACGTCATTTGCTAACTTGCAAACCGCCTTGCAAAATGCACGGAATGTGCAAGGTTTCTGGGCCTCATCACAAGCACAATATCAAAATGCGACACAACAACTCCAAGCGGCGATGAATAACATTGAACGTTTGCCAATTACGATTGATCCGAGTGTGAAAAGTGCGTTAACTAGTGCCATTAATGCCGGTAGTCAATACACGGCGCCATATTACAGTGCAACGTCATTTGCGAACTTGCAAACCGCCTTGCAAAATGCACGTAACGTGCAAGGCTTCTGGGCTTCATCACAAGCACAATATCAAAATGCGACACAACAACTCCAAGCGGCGATGAATAACATTGAACGTTTGCCAATTACGATTGATCCGAGTGTGAGAAGTGCGTTAACTAGTGCCATTAATGCCGGTAGTCAATACACGGCACCATATTATAGTGCAACGTCATTTGCGAACTTGCAAACCGCCTTGCAAAATGCACGTAACGTGCAAAATTTCTGGGCTTCATCACAAGCGCAATATCAAAATGCAACACAACAACTTCAAGCGGCGATGAGTAACATTGTGCGCTTGCCAATTACGATTACACCAAGTATTCGGGCTGGGTTAGCTGCGGCAATTAAAACCGCCCAACAAGCGCCAAACTTACGTAATTCTGTGAGCTTACAACAAGCTTTACAAAATGCGCAAAATATTCAAAATTTTTGGGCCTCATCACAACAACAATACCAACAAGCAACACAACAATTGCTTAACGCTTTAAAAGGTATGTTTTAAATTAAAAAAACTCAAAACCAATCGCTTTTGAGTTTTTTTAATACTAATGGTTGCTATAAGGTATTAATCTTTGTTAAGATATCTTAATATTGACTTAAACATAGAAAGGTAAGACTTATGGAACATCAAGTTACAGAAAAACATAAATTTGGTTTATTTGCGCTTATTTTATTTGGGATTAATGGGATTATCGGGACAGGTATTTTTTTGATGCCAAGTCAGGTATATAAAATTGTTGGTAATAGTGGTATTTTAGTAGCTATTATCGATGTAATCTTAGTGTTAACGATTGCGCTTTCGTTTGCTGACATGAGTTCACGGTTTCATGCTAATGGCGGTGCGTACTTGTACGCCAAAGAAGCTTTTGGTGGCTTTGTGGGCTACATTGTGGGCTTTATGACTTATTTAATTCGGATGATTGCTTGGTCAGCGATGATTGCAGGACTAACTGCGGCTTTAGGGAGTACTTTTCCGATTTTGAGTTCAAATTTTGCTAGTCACGCATTTTCTTTTTTATTAGTAGCAGGGTTAACCATCCTTAATTTAATGGGGGTTCATTTTATGAAAGCCCTCAATTCAATTGCTACGGTGGCAAAATTAGTACCTTTATTTTTATTCATTGCGATTGGAATCTTTTTCTTAAAGCCGGCCAATTTAACCCCCTTAGTAAGTCCCCATTTAAATTTTGGGACTTTTGGATCAGCTGCTGTGCTATTGTTATATGCGTTTACAGGATTTGAAACGATGACAATTGCTTCGGAAAACTATCGTAACCCTAGTAAGAATGTGCCCCGAGCGCTGATTATTGCAATTGCCGTGGTGGCTTTTGTTTACATTTCAGTGATTGCCGTTTCAAATGGGATTTTAGGTAGTGCAGTTGCCCATTCAGCCACACCAATTCAAGATGCCTTTCGAGCAGTTGGTGGTGAATGGGGGTATGCATTAATTGCGGCTGGAACATTAATTTCAATGTTTGGGATTGTGGTGCACGCCTCGTTTGAAGCGCCCCGAGCTGGTCAAGCAATGGCGCAACAAGGTGCTTTACCTAAGAAATTGGCCCATGTTAATAAACAAGGAATTCCGACATATGCAGTTATTTTAACTGGTATTTTAACATTGGCATTAACCTGGTCAGGTCAATTTGCGGTCTTAGCACAAATGTCAGTGGTCGCACGCTTTGTGCAATACTTGCCTACGATTTTAGCGGTAATTTATTTTTACTTTACTAAAAAAGGTCCACAACCTGACTACAAATTACCGTTGGGACCAGTTATTCCAATGGTTGCTTTGGTTTTGAGTATTTGGTTGTTAAGTCAAGCAGAACACAATTTATTATTATTTGGCCTCTTTGGTATTATGGCCGCAATCGTGTCATATTTTGTCACGGGTAAGTATAAAAAATAAATGCAATAAAAAACACCATCCATGGATGGTGTTTTTTTAATAGGTTGTACCGGTTTCATTTTGATAATTTACGACAATAGCGGCAAAGATAAAGACATAAAATAAGATTACTAATACAATGGCAATAACTGAGAAAATAAAGGCAAATAGGCCGGCTCGATTCCAAGTCTTTTGAACTGCTTGGAAAGTTTTAACATCAGAATAATTGCCGTTAATCCAAGCCCATTCATTCCCCTTAATACCACAAACAAACGCCCAAATAATGTTAAAAAACGGAATTAAGCAAAAGAGGGTTAAATAACTTTTATTACCAATACCCCAATAAAAGTTAAACATAAAGGCCCCCCAATTCCAGCTTTGAACACCTTCAGGGATATAGCGATAGGCGGCGTCATCATTAGGCATACTATATTCAGGTTGTGGATCTGGCTTTGGTTCAGTGGCCTCTTTTTCAGGGACTTCCGTAGCATCCACAAATTTGATGTTAGTTGCTGGTGTTGGTTGGACAGCATCTGGATGTGATTGTTGGACTGGTTGGGTTGGATCAACTTGTTGCATAGAATCCATTGGTTGGATTGGATCGCCACCGTTCATAATAATGTTCCTCCATATAAATTAAATTATAGACTCATCGTGGATTTTAACATAAATTTAAAATTCGTGCATTGATAATGCTTTCGAATTAATTATGCTTCAATTATTTATTAAAATAAGAAAAAGTGAACACATTTTTGGTAAAAATCCTTGGTATAGTAAAGGTAACTTAAAAACATTTGATTTTCGGGGGATAATTTAAATGACAAAATTACTTAAATTTTTAGGGGTGTTGGGGGTAATAATCAGTATTTTTACCGGCATGTTAATTAGTAACCAAGTTGTAAATGTGCAGGCAGATACGGTCTTAACTGCGGTCAATGCAGCCCGGCAGGAGCAACATATGGGTGATAATCGAAAGAGTGTTGGGCAAGCAGATAAGAATAATTATTTTGAACGCTATGGATTATATATGTTGGTTGGCGCAATTATTTCAATTTTACTCATGTTTGAATATGTTGAGCATCGCCAACGCATTTAGTAAGGCAAACAATTGCTTCTGAAAATAAAAATGATAAAACGATTAAAAAATCATTGCTTTTTGCTATGTTTTTTGTTAATTTATTGTTAATTTATTTTTGGAGGTGTTATATGGATAAAAAATTGACGAAGAAAGATTATCTTTATCTTGGTTCTATGTTGTTCGGCCTTTTTTTTGGTGCTGGTAACTTAATTTTCCCAGTTAATATGGGGCAACAAGCCGGTGCCAATATTTTACTTGCTAATTTAGGTTTTTTAATTACTGCGATTGGTTTGCCATTTTTAGGAATTATTGCCGCAGGGATTTCAAAAACCAACGGATTATTTGATATCGCTTCACGAGTTAACCGGAAGTATGCATATATTTTTACGATTTTACTTTATTTAGTAATTGGGCCATTTTTTGCGTTACCACGATTAGCAACAACTTCTTTTCAAATTGGGGTCGTACCATTTGTTGCACCACAACAACAAGCTTTGGTATTAGCTATTTTTAGTATTGCTTTCTTTTTCTGTGCATGGCTATTAGCCCTCAAACCAAGTAAGTTACTGGATTATGTGGGTAAATATCTTAATCCCATTTTTTTAATTTTATTGGCAGTTTTACTAGCCATGGCATTTATTCATCCCCTCGGCCAAGTTAGTCATGGTGCCGTGCAAACGCCATACACTACCCAACCGTTCTTCACCGGTTTCTTACAAGGATATAACACGTTGGATGCCTTAGCATCATTAGCATTTGGGATTATTATTGTTACGTCAATCAAAGAACGTGGTGTACAACGACCTGGGGCAATTGCGGTGGATACGTTTAAATCTGGGGCGGTTAGTATCATTTTGATGGGAATTATTTACACATTACTTTCATACTTGGGGGCGATGAGTATTGGCCACTTTAAGCTTAGTGCCAATGGTGGGATTGCCTTAGCCCAAGTATCTCAATACTACTTAGGTACAGGTGGTAGTATTCTATTGGCCTTAATCGTAATTGTGGCGTGTTTGAAAACCGCGGTGGGATTGATTTCAGCTTTCTCGCAAACATTTGTTGAATTATTCCCGAGCTGTTCTTATGTAATGTTTGCCACAGTGGTCAGTATCTTGCCAGCAATTTTCGCCAATGTTGGATTAACTAATATTATTACGTATTCAGTGCCAGTGTTAATGTTCTTATACCCATTAGCGATGACATTGATCATTTTGACCGTCTTCAGTCCATTGTTTAATAGTGATACGCGCGTTTATCAAGTGACCACATATTTAACGTTGATTGCCGCATTTGTTGACGGATTGAAAGCAAGTCCAGCCTTTATTAGCCATGCAGAACCAGTATTAGCGGTGACGAATTTTGCTGATCATTACTTACCGTTTGAAGCAATTGGGATGGGATGGATTGTCCCAGGAATTGTGGGCGCCATTATTGGTTTAGTATGGTGGGCGAGTGTTAAAAAAACGGGCTTTTTAATGAACAAAGTTAACTAACTAACAAAAAGTTAGAAGTTTCGTTTGACAAATAAAATTTTAATTGCTAACATATTGAAGTACTACTAAATTAAATAAAAGTCTTCGGGGCAGGGTGAAATTCCCGACCGACGGTGATAACGCAAGTTAAAGTCCGTGACCCGCTATTAAGCGGTTGACACAGTGAGATTCTGTGACCGACAGTTAAAGTCTGGATGGGAGAAGACAACAACAACTACACGACCAGTGGGCTCTTTGTGAGCTTTTCATTGGTAAAGTGTCGTTTGTTTGCATATGAATTCCCATGAATGCCCCCGGCGCCAGTGCGCCAGGGGCATTTTTTTGCCTCCAACTTAGAATGGAGAAAACATGCAAGATTATGAATACATGCAGTTAGCAGTTGATGCTGCTCAGCAAGCCCAATGGCGGCCGTGGAAGAATCCGCGTGTCGGGGCGGTGATTGTTAAAGACGACCACATTTTGGCAGTGGGTTATCATCATCAATATGGGGATGTCCATGCCGAAATTGATGCCTATCAGCAAGTCGCGGATAAACAACAATTAGTCGGGGCAACCATTTATGTCACCTTAGAACCATGTGCCCATACTGGTAAGCAACCATCATGTGCCACGCAAATGTTGGCATGGGGCCTACAACGCGTGGTGGTTGGCCAAATTGATCCTAATCCATTGGTGACTAAGCATGGCGTTGAACGTTTACGTGCTGCTGGGGTTCAAGTTGATATTTGGCCGATACCAGTCAGTGAAGCGATTAATCCAGCCTTTCACTATTTCTTTACCCATCAATTACCATACGTCACCTTAAAGGTGGCTCAAAGTTTGAATGGTAAAATCACGGCGGCTAGCAATGAAGCCACCAAGATTACTTCAGCGGTGGTAGATGAAGATAGTCACACGCTACGTGCTTATCAACAAGCCATTATTATTGGCAGTACGACGGCCTTGGTTGACCAACCAAGTTTAGCCGTCCGCCATGTGCACACACAGCACCAACCTTTACGGGTGATTATTGATCGGCGTGGGCGGTTGGTGAATTCAGCTGCAGTCACCCAGGATAATACGTTGATTATTACTGAAAATGCGGATTTTGCAACTCAAGCGGAGCAAGTTAGTTATTTAAAAGTAGTAACACCGCAAACGATTTTACATTTGTTAGGTCAACGTGGTATTCAAGCGGTGCTAGTTGAAGGGGGTAGTGAGTTACATGCAGCCTTTGTGCAAGCTCACGCTTATCAAGAAATTATTGTGTACCAAACGACCGGGCTCTTACCAAATACCGGCGTATCAAGTTTTGGTACGGCTGATAGCATGACTGACTTGGGAAAGATTAAAAACGTTAAAGTAATTGATAACACCCTTAAAGTCACCATTAAACGGGAGGAAGCATAATGTTTACGGGAATTGTTACAAATGTTGGGCGGATTACCCGTTTAGTGCGTAAGCAACATGAAATGCAAATGGAAATTACGACTAAAACTGACTACTTTGCCGATTTGACGATTGGTCAAAGTGTTATGACTAATGGTGTATGTTTAACAATTACGGCTAAGACAGCAACATCAATGCAAGCGGATGTGATGATGCCGACGTTTGATACGACGAATTTTAAATATTTAAAAATTAATGATCAAGTCCACCTTGAAAAAGCCCTGCTCGCGAACGGCCGGTTTGATGGGCATGTAGTGATGGGCCACGTTGATGGTGTCGGTAAAATCACGAAAAAACAATTAGTTAGCCAAACATTATGGTTAGAAATTTATGCGCCAGACCAGATTAGCCAAATTGTTACTAAAGGATCGATTGCGATTGATGGTATGAGCTTAACCGTCGTTAAAGTTAATGGACCGCGCTTTACTGTCGCGTTAATTCCGCACACTCAAGATGTAACCCTATTAGCAAGTAAGCCAATTGGGGCTGTGGTAAATTTGGAAACGGATATCTTAGCGAAATACTTATTACGAGGAGTAACGAAATGAATACAGAACAATTAGCCAGCGTTACACGGGTAAAAAATGCGCTCGCAGCTATGAAACAAGGACAATTGGTAATTGTGGCCGATGACGCCCAACGCGAACATGAAGGTGATTTAATTGGTTTGGCCGCGTTTGTTAGTGATGCAGCGGTGAATCAAATGTTGACGCTTGGGCGAGGTTTGTTATGTGTACCAATGTCAGCACAACGGGCCAATGAATTAGCATTAACACCCATGGTAAGTGATAATACCGAAAAGTTTGGGACTAAGTTTACGTTGAGTGTTGACCACAAAGATACCGTGACGGGGGTTTCAGTGGCTGATCGAACGATGACGGTTAAAGCTTTGGCGGATGGTCAAAGTGTTGCAGCTGATTTCGAACGGCCCGGCCACATCTTTCCATTAATCGCGGATGATGGAGGTGTACTAGTACGACCAGGACACACTGAAGCAGCCGTTGATTTAGCTAAGTTAGCTGGCGTACCACCAGTAAGCTACATTATTGAAATTTTAAATCCCGATGGGACGATGGCGCGTGAAGCTGAATTAGCAACGATCGCTCAGGACAATGGCTTAAGCCAAATTTCAATTCAAGATATCATTACTTATCGCCAAGTGACAGCTGATGTTAGTTTACAACCGGGTCCAACTGTTAAGTTACCATCTGATCATGGAAATTTTAATTTAACCGCCTTTCCTAACCCAGTCGGGGAACCTGATTTGTTAATTGCTAGTCAAAAGGTTAGTGCGGGAGTACCACTTGTGCGGATGCACTCAGAATGTTTTACAGGGGATGTCCTGGGATCACAACGTTGTGAATGCGGCCCCCAATTACATGCTGCGTTAGCCGCGATTGATGCAGAAGGTGGTTATGTCGTTTACTTACGTCAAGAAGGGCGTGGGATTGGATTAGCCGCGAAGTTACAGGCGTACACGTTACAAGAAGGTGGCTTTGATACTTATGATGCAAATACCTTTTTAGGTCATCCAGCGGATGCACGGACTTATGAGCATGCTGCCGCAATTTTAAAAGCCCAGGGGATTACCCAAGTCCGGTTATTAACTAATAATCCGGAAAAGATTGCTGATCTTGAACAACACGGAATTGAAGTTGTTGAACGGGTGCCACTACAAGTTGGTAAAAACGCTAATAATGAGGCGTATTTAGCCACGAAAAAAGCCAAATTTAATCACATGCTGTAATAAGCG
This sequence comes from Periweissella ghanensis, assembly GCF_918814755.1. Taxonomy (GTDB): domain Bacteria; phylum Bacillota; class Bacilli; order Lactobacillales; family Lactobacillaceae; genus Periweissella; species Periweissella ghanensis. The sequence continues at coordinate 21,086 of NZ_CAKKNT010000031.1, forward strand.
GAGGCAACTGATAAGGCCAGCACGTTTAAATAGCGTGTGGCATTATCGGAAATTACCAAGTAGTAACATACATTAAAAATAAAATAAAAACCAATATTAGGAGAATTTATTATGCACGAAATTACAGGATTATACACTAAAAAAGATGTTAAGGTAGCAATTATTGCAAGTCGTTTTAACTCATTAATCACTAACGAATTAATTGGTGGGGCCCAAGATACTTTAGTTCGCCATGGGGTGGCTGATGACGATATTACCTTGATCTGGGTACCTGGGGCCTTTGAAATTCCTTCGGTCGCTAAGAAAATAGTTGCTAGTGGTGCGTATGACGGGGTGGTTACGCTTGGGGCCGTTATTCGCGGTGAAACAGCTCACTATGATTTAGTAATCAATGAAACTGCTAAGGGGATTGGTCAAGTGGCCTTAGAGAGTGATATTCCAGTCGTCTTTGGTGTAGTTACAACTGATACTTTAGAACAAGCACAACAACGTGCTGGTGCGAAAGCCGGTAATAAGGGTGGTGAAGTTGCCACGGCCTTACTTGAAATGATGAGCTTAGCAGATCAAATTTAATACGCTATCCATGAAGGGAGCGTGACAGAAGTCGGGCGATATCGAGAAATACACTAAAAAGGGGTTGTGACATAACTACCTCTTAAATAAAAATTCCAGATGGAAATGAGTATCATTTCCATCTGGAATTTTTTTATTTTGAAAAAAGTGAATAAATTAGCGAGC
>NZ_CAKKNT010000032.1 GCF_918814755.1 Periweissella ghanensis
ACAAACGAATTAAAGAAAAATTGGATGGCATGAGTCCGGTTGAATTCCAGAATCATGCCATCCAATTAATCGCTTAAAACATCACTCCAATTTATGGGGGTCAGTTCATGCATCTGTTAGCGCTGCTTTTTGTTGAACTTGTTTAAAAAAATCGTAAGCAAGGATGCTTACGATTTTTAGTTTACCATCGTTATGCTCATTAATTTCACGCTTAGATATGAATTAAATCCGTTGGTAGTGCGGCCGTCAAATTAACGTAGCCCGTTTCCGTTACCACGATGTCATCTTCAATCCGAACCCCGCCAAGATTAGGCACGTAAATACCTGGTTCAATCGTTAATAAATTATTAGTAACCATTTCATCTGGTAACGTCCGGCTAATGTTTGGGCCTTCATGAATCGCTAATCCGATACCGTGACCCATCCCATGATTAAATTCTTTACCATAGCCCGCCTGAGTAATATAATCACGGCCAATCCGATCAAGCTCACTACTTGGCACGCCATTAAAGACTGCTTCAATAACTAATTTTTGGGCGGTTTGGACAAGTGTATAGATCTTTTCTAATTCCGGTTCGACTGCCCCGACAGCAAAAGTCCGGGTAATATCAGACGTATAGCCATCAACAAAATAACCGAAATCAACCGTAACTAATTCGCCAGCTGCAATTGGTTTATCTGATGCTAAGCCGTGAGGTAAGGCCCCACGCCATCCACTCGCCACAATCGTATCAAAGGATGCTTTTTGTGCGCCACGTTTACGGGCTTCATAATCAAGTTCATTACTGATTTCTAGTTCCGTCATCCCGACTTTAATTTTAGGTAATACGGCATTAAAAGCAGCAATCGACACGTCACATGCTCTTTGTAAGGCTGCTAGTTCGGTTGCATCTTTAATTTCACGCATCGCTTCAACAATTCCAGGAACGGGTAAAAATTCCTCAGCCACAATTAATTCATCTAATAAATCAAAAATTTTAAAAGCTAAATCATCTTCAAAACCAACCCGTTGTAAATCTTGCTTTTCGATAATATCAGCCGCCGCTTGGTAATAGTTTCGCGTAATCACTAAAGTGGCATCGTCATCCATTAATTGGCCTAATTCTTCTTCGTAACGTGCATCCGTAATGACACTTAAGCCAGCTTGTGACACCACGACTAGGCCATCGCCATTACCACCAAGAAAACCACTTAAATAGCGCATGTTGTCGCCATTGGCAATGATAATACCGTCTAATTCGCTCATTTGGAGTAATTTTTTTAATTTTGTAACTCTTGATTGATACATATAATCTTACCTTTTGGTTATCCTTTTAAATATGCTTTCAAATGAACTAACATTTCGTGAAAAAATATTATGTGGCAAATGCTTGCCCATTGTTTGTAAGGCTACACGCCCTTTACTGACAACAAAGTTAAACGAGCCAGTTTTAGTATCTACAAAAAAGCCCCGAACATATCGCCGGCCAAAAAACAATTGCGCCCGCACTCCCACAATTTCTTTATAAGGAATTTGAATATAACCTTGTCCTTCACCACGAAATTCAAGGCCCCGATCACCAATGAACAAGACCCCTGGTTTCGGAATCATTGACGTATACATTGAATTAGCCTTAACTTCTAACTCAACTTGTCGATTTAACACTTCCATTTAGCCAGCCCCAATCTATTAATTTATTATCATTTTAGCATTTTTTTCGTATCCAAAGCATAAAAAAAACCGGTTGCCCGGTTTTTTTATTAGCCTAAGATACCAGCCCAGAATCCAAGAATACCAACGATGAATAAACCGAAGATGATCCAGATTGGGTTAACTTTACGTTTAAGTAACCAAAGGACGATGAATAAAAGAAGTAATGGTGCAAGTCCTGGAAGAAGTGAGTTCAAAGTGTCTTGTAAGGTTGTAATCTTGAAAGTGTCAACTGTTTTACCAGCAACAACTTGATCAATAACGTTACGCACTTGATCAACATGCAACTTACCATTGTTAGCAGCATCAGTTAATTTGTTCAAATCAACTACGTTTGCGGCTTGGTTTTTAACTTTTGAAACTTCGAGCACAAAGTTCATCGTAGTCCAACGTGGAACCAAAACCCCTAAAACGAACATCCCAAGAATTGAAGCCCCTTGAGTGATTTTTGGTAACATCCCCCCAGATAAATCTTGCGTGATGTTAACCCCTTGTTTGTAACCAAATGATTGAGTGTACCAGAGGAAACCCATCCGAATCGCATTCCAAACAACGAAGAAGATAATTGGTGCAAGGACATTTTGAGCTAAGGCAAGTGAAGCACAGAAAGCACCAAGGACTGGACGAATAGTTGCCCAGAACACTGGGTCACCGACCCCAGCAAGTGGTCCCATCATCCCAACTTTAACCCCATTAATGGTTTCATCAGTAATGTCGGCCCCGTTGGCGCGTTGTTCTTCTAAGGCAAGTTCAACCCCAAGGATTGGTGATGCCAAGTATGGGTGGGTATTAAAGAATTCCAAGTGACGCTTCAAAGCTTCAACACGTTCTTCTTTTGTTTTGTACAAGCGACGAATCGCTGGAATCATTGCGTATGCCCAACCAAGGTTTTGCATCCGTTCGTAGTTCCATGAACCTTGAAGGAAGAAACTACGCCACCAAACAGCGATTAAATCGCGTTTTGTTAATTTTTTTTCTTTATCAGCCATGATTGCATTCCTCCTTAGTAGTTATTCAAGATATCATCAATGGGGTCACCACCGTTTGATGAGCCACCATTTGATGAACCACCACCGCGACCATTGAATTCAGGTGAAAGTTGAAGGTAAAGTAAGGCAATCACAACCCCAATAATACCCATTGCAATCAAGTTCAATTGGGTAACAGCTGAAAGGGCAAAACCAAGGAAGAAGAATGGCCATAATTGTGGGGTCGCCATCATACTAATAACCATTCCGTAACCAACAACCACGATAAATCCACCGGCAACACCTAAACCACCAGTGATAACCTTAGGAATTGCTCCAAGGGCATCACGCACTGGACCAGCCCCAACAGCCATAACAATCATCGTTGGAATGGCAATCCGAAGACCTTGAATAATTAAGGCCGCCACGTGGACAAATTCAACCCCGCGTAAACTACCTTTTTCGGCATAACGGTCAGCCGTGTGAGCCAAGGCAACTGTAAGGGTCCGAACAAAGATCGTTAATACTTGTCCGGCAACGGCAAGTGGAATCGCAACCGCAATCCCTGTGTGGACGTCAACTTGCGCTGGTCCAGTAACCAAGTAAGCTGATACAACTGATGCTAAAGCCGCATCAGGGGCAACCGCGGCCCCAACGTTAAACCAACCTAAAGCAATCAATTGGAGTGTTCCACCAAGAACAACCCCTTCCATTAAATGTCCATTAGCCAAACCAATTAATGAAGCAGCAACAATTGGTTGGTGGAATTGGAATTCATCAAGAATCCCTTCAACCCCGGCTAAGAAGGCAAACAAGACAACAAAAAATGCTGACATAATAATTCCTCCAAATAAATTATAAAAACTAAGTAATTAAATAAGTTCCATCGAGTGAGCTAACTTAGGCCATGCCTTTTTTCTTAAGGACTGCAAACAAGTCTTCACTTGAATCAGAAGGCACTTTACGAATTTCGAACTTAACCCCTTTTTCAGCCATGCTCTTGTAAGTATCAACATCATTTTGATCAACCGCAATTGTGTTGGTAACCATTGTTTTACCATCACTAAATGACATTGAACCAATGTTTACTTCGTCAAAAACAACGCCGGCATCCACAACTCGTTTAACATCTTGTGGATTTTCAAATAAGAATAATGCTTTAACTGAACGGAAACGTGGATCATCGTATACTTCAATCAACTTATCAATTGGAATAACGTTAGCTTTGACCCCGGATGGTGCCGCTTGGGTAATCAAAGTTTTCCGTAATTCATCATGTGATACTCCATCTGATACCACAATAATCCGATTTGGCCCTACTGATTTAGTCCAGGCAGTTGCAACTTGACCATGTAATAATCGTGAATCAATCCGAACTAACCGGACATCAAATTCAATCTTACCAGTATGTTCAGCCGGCGCTGTGGCTGATACCTTTGGTGCATCATCAGCGGCAGGTGCCATGGCAGCAGGTGCTTGTGCTTCAGCGGTTTCTGGAACACTCTTCACACCATCACGGGCCACCCCGACAAGGTAGTGCGCAACTTCTTCAGCGGTTTGCATTGAGAAACGCGCACCATATGCTTCAATCAACATTGGCAAATTAAGTCCCGTAACAATTGCTGTCTTATCAGGATTTACCGCTTGAATGCGATTAGCTGCGTTGAAAGGTGAACCACCCCACAAGTCAACTAAGAATAATACTTCATCACCTTCATCAAATGTTTTAATCGCTTGATCTAAATGTGCCATTAAATCATCTGGCCCTTCATCAGGCATGAAAGTAACTACTTGAACCTTTTCTTGTTCTCCGAAAATCATTTGTCCGGACTGCTTGATACCTTCGGCAAATTTACCGTGGCTTGCAATAATAATTCCGACCATGTTAATTTCCTTCCTTTCCTTTGCTCACTTATTCATGAACATAAGTAAATAATAGTTAATTTCGGATAATTTGTAAAGCGCTTTCATTAAAAAATAATTATCTTTTTTTTACTTTTTTATATCAGTTTATTGCACTGGTTCTGTTAGGACTAATTTACCAATCATCTGGCCAGCTTCTAGCATTTGATGGGCTAATTTCAAATTTGCCAATGTAATTCCTGCTAATTCCTTTGTTAGGGTAGTTTGGATAACTTTAGTATCGAGTAATTCGGCAATTTGTTGTAAATATTCACCTTGTGATTCAATTTGATAATCATATTGTGTCTTGGCAAACATAAACTCCCAATTAAAGCTCACACTTTTATTTTTGAGGAGATTCATCGGTAATAATTCATCACTGGCTGCAATCGCTCCAATTTGACCAAAAGGGGCAATCAATTCAGCAACCTTCGTAAAATGCATCGCAGTTGCGTTCAAAATGACCGCATTATCAACCGTCTCAAACCCTAATGCTTGGACGGTACTTACATAATCACCGCGGTGATTAACAACATAATCCGCCCCCATTTTTTCAACAAAGGCTTGCGTTTCGGGGCGTGAAGCCGTGGCAATGACCGTCATCCCAATCCATTTTGCTAATTGAATTAAGACTGCCCCAACTCCCCCAGCCCCATTAATGACGAAGATTGTTTCACCATCATGGGCATCTGGTTGTGGTATTAAGTGTAATTTTTCAAATAGTAACTCATACGCGGTTAACGCGGTTAACGGCATCGCTGCAGCCTGGGCATCCGATAAAGTAGTCGGTGCTAAAGCCATAATTTCTTCACGTACAATTTGATAGGTGGCATTACTACCATCCCGGGTCGCATCACCAGCATAAAAAACGCGATCACCAGTTTTAAACTTAGTAACATCTTGACCAACGGCCACAACTTCACCGACAGCATCATAACCAAAAATTTTGGGCATCGTGGTTTTTACGAGGGTTTGGCGTAATTTAGTATCAACTGGATTAACTGATACCGCCTTAATTTTAACTAACACATCATGACCAACTGGTTCTGACATTGGTAGCTCAATATATTCTAAACTCCGCGAATCTTCAATCGGTAATCCCTCATAGGCACCAATTACTAAATTTTGTTTATTCACTGTATTCCCCTACCTTTCAATAAAAGCATTATGCTCGTGTTAATTATATTATAATTTTTTTATTAGTGCATTTCTAAGCATTCTTTGTAAAGATTTGTCACGTTATCAGCCTTACGACCAATTAATCTAGTATTAGCAAAAAAGACCTAGGACCATAAATTTAGTAGCCTAAGTCTTTTGCTGATCAATCGTAACCTGCTCAACGTCCTTGATCGTTAAATTTTAGCTTTTTGCCGTTGTTCTTCTAGTGTATGTTCATGGCGTAAAATCAATTTAAATTTAGCATAGCGCTTCTCATCAAGCACGCCGGCATGATACAAGTTATCAATTTCAAGTGCGGCTAATTCAATGTCACCAAGCCGACTTCCGACATAAATGTACACATCAAATTGTTTTAAAAATTGTAAAATATCATAATACGTATTCATTTACTTAACCTATTCCTTTTAGCCGTTGATTAACCACCAGCTAGTCGCAATCGTATAAATTATTAATCCTGCTAGACCCATTAACTGATAAGGCCGCTTATTAGGTCCAAAGACTACGGGGGTCCCAACCATTAATGCCGCTAAGAAGCCCGCAATTAAGCCCCCAATATGACCTAAAATATCAATCCCAGTTCCTGGCCAAAACGCAAAGGCCAAGTTTAAAATAATCAAGATGCCAAACTGGCGTCCTAATGCCTGAAAATACTCAGACTCACGATAGACCAGTCCTAACATTACAAAAGCCCCAAACATCCCAAAAATAGCTGTAGATGCTCCTGCCGAAACGGTCGTTGGTGCCAAAGCTGCACTTAGTAAATTACCACCAATTCCGGCAATAAAGTAAATCAACGTAAACCGCCACCAACCAAATAATTGTTCTAAAAAAATCCCACAAAAATAAAGGGTTAGCATATTTAAAAATAAATGTTCAAACCCAATGTGAATAAACATCGGGGTCACAAGCCGATACCATTGTCCGGCCAAAATATATGGTTGAAAGCTCGCACCAAACCTTAAAAGGTTGGCAATATTTGTCGTACCGCCGCTTAAAGTCATAATTCCAAAAACGATAACATTAATGGTAACTAGGACGTATGTAACATACGGTTTTTTAGTTGTTATTTGCATATATTTCTGCTCCAATAAGTATTTTATCAACCGCCTGATCAAACGGTTCAATCGGCCAATCTGGTTTTGTAACAACTAATTTACTAGTTGTTAAGGCGATGGTCGGCCCTTTAAATTGGACTAATAAGCGATCATAAAAGCCACCACCAAAGCCAACGCGCATACCTCCAGTGGTCGCAAATCGCAGTCCTGGCACAATCAACAAATCAAGATTATCAATGTTTAATGGCTTTGATCCAGTTGGCTCCCAGATACCAAAGGTACTTTTAACTAATTGATCAGTTCTTTGGTAGGGTAAGAACGCTAACTGGTGTGCCGGTAAACATTTAGGTAAATAGACTGCTTTACCTGCTTGCCACGCCGCTTCAATAATCATTTGCGTCGGTAACTCAGTTGGCATACTAAAAGTTATCCCAATTGTTTGTGCATCTTGCCATGCTGCTAACTGCTCAAGTTGCCGTAAATTATCCGCCATAATATGTTCTTTATTCGCCGGTGTTAATTGCTGCAAAATGGTCTGTGACTTTTGGCGTATCATCGTTTTATCCATCCTTACCTCCCAACATCAATAATTAAATATTATACCATTTTTATTTTGTTATCATTAAACGCATCCCTGCCAATTATGTAAATGTACAATAAAGTCTTTTTGTCATTAATCCTTATAAATATAACTTTAAGATCTATATTTAGAGTTACGCATTAATTGTAACACTTTAAGTTATTAATATTTAATAAGATTAATAAAAGGGACCTAATTATTGCTAGAACAACAAAAAAGTCGAACGTTAATGCCGTTCGACTTTTTGGATTACTATTTACTTTTTGTAACTTGCTACATATTCAACATATTTATCATGATCAAATTCTTTTTCAGATTTACCAATAATAAGCGTTGCTAAACCATTACCAGCCACGTTAACCGCTGTCCGACCCATGTCGACTAAGCGATCAATTCCGGCAATTAAAGCTAAACCAGATACTGGAACACCAATTGTTGAGACCGTTGCCAATAAGACCACAAATGATGCTCCTGGCACCCCAGCCATCCCTTTTGAAGATACCATTAAGACAACTAATAACGTAAGTTGTTGCCCAATTGACAGGTTAATGTGGTAGGCTTGGGCCATAAAGACCGCTGCTAAAGCTTGATAGATTGCTGAACCATCGAGGTTAAAAGTATATCCAGTTGGGATAACAAATGAAACAACCCCTTTTGAAACCCCTAATTTTTGTGTCTTTTCAATCAATTTAGGCAATGTAACTTCTGAACTAGCCGTTGAGAAAGCCAATACCAATTCATCTTTAAAGACCGTTAAAATATCAAAAATATTAATCTTGTACACCGCAGCGATGGCCCCAAGGATTACGATGATGAAAATCGCCATTGTTAAGTAGGCGACTCCAATAAAGAGCCCTAATGGTTTTAATGAAGCCAAACCAAGTTGGGCAACCGTAACTCCGATTAAACCTGCCACCCCGAATGGTGCAAAGTTCATAACCCAGCCTGTAACTTTAAACATCACTTCTGATACCGCTTGTAAGAAATCGATGACAATCTTACCGCGTTCGCCAATGGCAGAAATTCCAAGACCAAAAAATACTGAGAAGAAGATAACTGGTAACATATTACCTTCACTTAAAACGGCAAAAATATTAGTTGGCACAATTGACATAATAATTGAACCAAGGCCATTGTGACTAGCAACTTTTGCTGTTGCCACATATTTTGAAATATCAGCGGCTTCTAAGCCCTTTAGATTTACAAAATGACCAATATCAGTAATGTTGGCGACCAACAACCCTAAAATCAAAGCGACTGTAGAAACAATTTCAAAATACAAAATCGTCTTACCACCAACACGACCCAATTTGTGAAGATCACCAATGTTAGCAATCCCAACCGTTAAACTAGTCACAACAATTGGTAACACAATCATTGAAATCATGTTAATGAAAAATGTTCCTACGCCTTGAGCGAAGGTCGTAAAGCCTTGATTCTTATAAAAAATAACTCCAAGAATTATCCCGACAACTAGGCCAATTAAAATGCGCCAGCCTAACGAGACCCGCATTACCTTCTTATTCATCTTCATCTAATCCGCTCCTCTATTTACACATTAAAAAATTAAAAAATCATTAGTTTCTATTGTAGAATGAATGTAAGGTACTTGTAAATGATTTTTACGAACATTTTTTAAATATTACGCTTTTTCTCTCTAATTCTCCATAAAATTAGGACAATAAACCAAATTATTGTTCCTAAAGCGGCATACATGGTCGTAGTTTGCATAAACAAGACAACAAAGATAAACGCTAAAAATGCTAAGATTAAATAATCTGTAAATGGTGCCCCGGGCATTTTGAAGGCGTCAGAAGCCAATGGTTTGGTTACGGTTTTTTTGTATCGTAAGTGGGCAATAATCATTAAGGCATAAATCACAATAAACGTAGTCGTAGCAACACTCGTAATAAAGCCAAAGACTTTACCTTGGAGCACCCCATTTAAAACCACCGCTAAACTGATAATCGCTACTGATAAGTTAACGGCACGACTTGGTACTTGAGCACGTGATAATTTATGGAAATAGTTATTTTCACTAGTTAATGCATAAATCATGCGGCTTGTCGTAAAGATGGAACTGTTAAGCGCTGAAGCTGAAGCAGTTAAGACCACAAAGTTAATAATGCCGGCCGCGGCTGGAATTCCAACCGCTGCAAACACCTTAACAAATGGTGATTCAGCACCTGAGAAGTTAACCCATGGGTAAATACTCATAACTACAAGTAATGAACCCACGTAAAATAACATGATTCGTGTTGGAATGTCATTAATTGCTTTGGGAATGATTTTCTTAGGATTCTTAGTTTCAGATGCGGTTACTCCGACAATTTCAACCCCGACAAAGGCAAAGAAAACCATTTGAAAGGCTAAAATGGCATTTTTAGGGCCCGTTGGGAACCAACCACCATGATTAACTAAATTACTTAATGATGCATGGCCCATTGGCGTTTTAAAGTGCACCGCAATTAAGACGATTCCTAAGACAATCAAGCCAATAATAGCGACAATTTTAATCATCGCAAACCAAAATTCAGTTTCACCAAACGCTTTAACGGTAATTGAATTCAAACCCCAAATAATTAATAGAAATACTAAATCAGGAATCCACTGCGGGATACTTGGGAACCAATATTGAATATAAATTCCAGTCGCTGTTAAGTCACCCATGGCAATTGTGATCCAACTAACCCAATAGGTCCAACCAGCAATGTAACTTGCATCCACCCCTACATATTTTTCAATAAAGTTAATAAAACTGTGTTGACTTGTATCGGAAAGTAATAATTCACCTAAAGCCCGCATAATTAAAAATGCAAACACTCCCGTCAACATGTAAATCCAAATAATTCCAGGCCCAGCAAGTTTAATTGATGAACCTGCTCCCATAAATAAGCCCGTTCCAATTGTCCCACCAAGGGCAATTAGTTGAATATGACGGCCTTTAAGGTCACGCGCCATTTCTACTTCTTGTTTATCCATAATTGATATCCTACTCTCTAATTTATCGATAATATTAGTGTAGCGTTTATCTCAACATGAATCAAACGACTGTTATTCAATCGATACATGAATTTAATTCATCTAAAACCAACTGACAGGCTTATTTAATTTTTAACCGCAAAAAAGCCTTTGAAAATATAAATTTTCAAAGGCTTTAGCTCGGCTCTAATTTATTAGACCTTTATTTACTTAAAGAATCCCGTTTTGGGTGCTTTATCACCACTAGCAATCGCAAAGGCTTTCAAGGCTTCTTTTTGGCCCTTGTTCAAGTTAGTTGGCACCTTAACTGTCACCGTCACATGTTGATCACCATTACCGTGGCCTCGGAACACAGGTGCCCCCTTACCACGTAAGCGGAAATTGGTGCCTGGTTGGGTTCCAGCTGGAATTTTCATCTTAACATCCCCATGAACGGTTTTAATTAAGACTTCATCACCTAAAGCTAACTGTGAGAACGTTAAACCTTGCGTACTGTAAATGTCGGCCCCTTGACGTTCAAAGTCTGGTGAACTTGCAATATTAAAGCTTACATACAAGTCTCCGTAAGGACCACCGTTAACCCCGGCATTACCTTGACCTGAGAACCGCATTTGGACATGATCTTCGACCCCGGCTGGAATTGGTAAATCAACGGCGTGCATTTCACGCGTGTGACCAGTACCATGACAAGTTTCACACTTTTCTTTGATTTCTTTACCAGTTCCGTGACAGACATCACAGGTTGCTTGGGTTTGAATACGCCCAAACATAGTATCTTGGACAACATTAATTACCCCAGAACCACCACATTTGTGACAAGTTACTGGTGAAGTCCCCGCCTTAGCACCTGAGCCATGACAAGTTTCACATTCTTCATCCCGTTGATACTTAAGATTAACAGTTTTACCAAAAATGGCTTCTTCAAACGTTAAGTTAACAACTTGTTCAATGTCATCACCAACTTGTGGGGCATTTGGATCGCGACGGCGGCTACCACCGCCCCCAAACATTTGTCCAAAAATATCCTCAAAGCCACCAAAGCCGCCTTGACCACCGAAACCACCTTGGCCGCCACCAAAACCACCAAAGCCTTGGGGACCATCAGCTGAACCGTATTGATCAAAGTTCGCCCGCTTTTGTTCGTCACCAACTGTTTCGTAAGCTTCTTGAACTTCTTTATATTTATCTTCAGCACCAGCTTCATGATTAATATCTGGGTGATACTTCTTTGACAACTTACGGTATGCTTTTTTAATTTCGTCTTGTGAGGCGCCCTTATCAACACCTAATGTTTCATATGGATTATTGCCCATCGTTTCATCCCTTCCTACTACATCGCATGCCTAAATACGTGATAGACAAAGCGGGCTTGGGAAAGCTCCCAAACCCACCAGGTCAATTCATAATTACTTCTTAGGATCTACTTCTTCAAAGTCACCATCAACCGTGTTGTTGTCAGCGGCTTTACCGTCAGCTTCACCAGCTTGGCCTTGAGCGGCTTCACCTTGTTGGTATAACTTAACAGCTAATTCTTGAGCGGCTTCACTTAAAGCATCTTTCTTAGCCTTCATGTCATCAAGGTTATCATCTGCTTGCGCCTTCTTCAATTCTTCAAGCGCAGTCTTAGTTGCGGCAGTATCCGTTTCTGGTAACTTGTCGCCAACTTCTTTTAATGTCTTTTCAGTTTGGAAGATTAATTGATCAACTTCGTTACGTAAATCAACTTCTTCCTTACGTTTTGCATCGGCTTCTTCGTTAGCCTTGGCATCGTTCATCATGCGTTCGATTTCTTCATCAGTTAAACCTGAGTTTGACTTGATTGTAATCTTTTGTTCCTTGTTAGTACCAAGGTCCTTAGCAGATACGTTAACAATCCCGTTCTTATCAATGTCGAAAGTAACTTCGATTTGAGGGATTCCGCGTGGAGCGGCTGGGATGTCAGTTAATTGGAAACGACCCAAAGTCTTGTTATCAGCGGCCATTGAACGTTCACCTTGCAACACGTGGATATCCACAGCTGGTTGGTTATCAGCGGCTGTTGAGAATGTTTGTGACTTAGAAACTGGAATCGTTGTGTTACGGTCGATTAACTTAGTGAATACTCCACCCATTGTTTCGATACCAAGTGAAAGTGGTGTCACATCAAGAAGAACCACATCAGTAACATCCCCAGTGATAACTCCACCTTGCACGGCTGCACCAAGGGCAACAGCTTCATCAGGGTTAATTGAGTGTGATGGTTCCTTACCAGTTAACTTACGAACTGATTCTTGCACAGCTGGAATCCGTGTTGAACCACCATTTAAGATAACTTGGTCAATATCAGCCATTGTAAGACCAGCGTCCTTCAAGGCGTTACGAACAGGTTCTTCAGCACGTTCAATCAAATCAACTGTCAATTGGTTAAACTTCGCTTGTGAAAGTGAAGTTTGAATGTGCAATGGACCTTCGTTGCTTGATGCAATAAATGGTAAGTCGATTTGCGCTTCAGTTGAAGAAGAAAGTGTCTTCTTAGTTGCTTCAGCGGCATCCTTCAAACGTTGCATTGCCAAAGTATCTGATGATAAATCAATTCCGTGTTCGGCCTTGAAATCAGCAACTAACCAGTCAATGATCTTGTTATCAAAGTCATCCCCACCAAGGTGTGTATCACCATTAGTAGAAAGAACGTCAAAGACACCATCCCCTAATTCAAGGATTGAAACGTCAAAAGTACCACCACCAAGGTCATATACTAAGATTTTTTCATCGCGATCATCACTATCCATACCGTAAGCTAACGCAGCGGCAGTTGGTTCGTTAATAATCCGTTCAACTTGTAAACCAGCAATCTTACCAGCATCCTTAGTTGCTTGACGTTGAGCATCGTTAAAGTAAGCAGGAACAGTAATAACGGCTTGTGTAACTTCTTCACCTAAGTAATCTTCAGCGTATTTCTTGATGTATTGTAAGACCATTGCTGAAACTTGTTCAGGGGTGTATGAAGTACCTTCAACATCAACCTTGTAACCAGCTTCACCCATGTGACGCTTAATTGAAGCAATTGTATTAGGGTTAGTCACCATTTGACGTTTAGCAGTATCCCCAACAACGGTTTCACCATTTTTGAAAGCTACTACTGATGGAGTTGTGCGGTTACCATCTGGGTTAGTGATAATTTTTGCTTTACCACCTTCTAAGACTGCAACAGCTGAGTTAGTTGTACCTAAATCAATACCAATAATCTTTGACATTATATCCTTACCTCGTTTAATAAAATTTATTTAATAAAATTTCAAATTTTTTATTGTGCTACACTAACCATCGCTGGTCGGAGAACACGGTCTTTTAACATATAACCTTTTTGAAGCACATTAACAATCGTATCTGCTGGATGTTGCTCATCAGCTGGGACCGATTGAATTGCTTGGTGACAAGTTGGATCAAAATTTTCCCCAACTTCGCCGACTGCTTTAATATCGTTACTTTCAAGTGCTTGATTAACAGTTTTTAAAACCATTTCAACACCGGTCTTTAACTTTTCAGCGGCTTCACCTTCTGCTGGCACTGCTAAGGCCCGTTCTAAATTATCCACCGCCGGAATAACCGCTTTGGCTAATTTCGTGCCCTCGTATTTAAGCATGGTTTCTTGTTCCTTCTTAAAACGAGTGTGCATGTTCGCAATTTCAGCTTGGCTACGTAGGAATTTATCTTCCATTGCAGCCAATTGAGCTTCTAAATCTGCAATTTGATTTGTTTCTGGTGTGTTTTGGTCAACTGTTGCGTCTGCTTCAGCACCTGGTGTGGCATTACCCTCAACATTTTCACTTGCAGTCGCTTGCGTAGTATCGTTAACTTGTTCGTCTACGCGATTTTTTTCCTCGGCCATCTAGCACCTCCTACTCATCATAAAATTGATAATAATTAATTAGTTTGTTTGTTAGCTCTTGTTTAAATGCTCCAAGTAAACCAATCGTCCGTGAATACGACATCCTGGTCGGACCAAGAATCGCAATCATTCCGCGCCCATGATTACCAACATCATAAGTGGCTGTTAGTAATGAATAGTTTTTTAACAAATCATTGGCAATTTCATCCCCAATTTTAACTGAGACTTCAGTATTATCTTGGTTTGGTAGCATCATATCATGCATATCAGTTTTATTACTTAACAACTGGTATAAGTCCTTAATGGTCGTGGGGTTGTCAATACTACTAAAATCAAGTAGATTTAACCGCCCTCCGACAAAGAACTGATCAGATGTTGCCCGATCTAATGCTTGGCCAAACGTTTGTAAAAAACCATCCGGGGTTTCTAAGTACTGCGTAATTTGCGTCGGAATGTCCGTTAGTAACCGTTGGAGCACCACCCGTAATGGTTGGCCGACTAATTGATCGTTAACTATCCGCACAATCGCTTCTAGCTGCTCACCACTAACATCTTTGCCGATTGCAAATTGTTGGCTCTCAACTTCACCACTATCAGTCACCAAAATGGCAAGCACTTGATGATTCCCAAGTGGGACGAGCCGAAAACCCGATAAGCGGACATCGCTAATTTCAGGTTTAATAGCAAGTGCAGTATATGAAGTCAATTCTGACAACATATTCGTTGAATTGGCAATAATCTCATCAACCTTGGCATACGAGCCATCAAGTGATTGGCGAATCATTGATAAATCATTTTTACCAACGAGAATATCCCGGTGTTTTAAATGATCAACATAATACCGATAACCAGCTAATGATGGAATTCGGCCAGAACTTGTATGTTCTTTTTGAATTAAACCAATTTCTTCTAAAGTTGCCATTTCATTGCGAATCGTTGCGGAACTAACACTTATACTTAGCATTTCAACGAGTTTCTTAGAACCAACCGCATGTCCGGTTTCAGTGTAAGCAAGTACAATCGCTTGGAGAATTAATTTCTGGCGATCCGTTAACATACCCTTCACCTCACTTTAGCACTCATAACCTTCAAGTGCTAACAATTAATATAATACTCTTTAGTCAAAGAATGTCAAACATTTACACAAAAAAATTTATAAAAATTGACCTAAAGTACGTGAAAGTCTTTAATTCAAGGTTTTTACCATATGTTTATATTTATGATCACCAATCATAATTTGCTTTTCGGTCACAAAAGCTTGTTTTAAATATAGCTTTTCAGCTCGCGGATTTTCATTATCAACGTTTAAGCTAATTTTTGTAAAACCCTCGGCATGTGCAAGCGTAGTGGTTGCCATCATTAAAGCTTGGCCAATCCCATGGCCGCGATAGTTTTCATCCACGGATAACATTTCTAAATACCATTCATTGGGCCATGCTTCTTGATTGGGATGTAAATCAATTCCATTAGTACCGGCTAAAATGTCCGTTCGCGTTTGCATTTCAACGTCAGCCGCATATGAATAACTCATTCCGGCAACGATTCCATCAATTTCAGCAACAATCACATTGGTATAAGCGAGTAACTTTTGTAAATTATACCCTTTACTCAGGACCGCCAACTTTTCGGTTACGTCCATTGTTTGTAGTTCAGTTAACGCCATTTGATCAATAATTGTGAGGATTAAGCGACTAATACTAGCTTGATCCGTCAGCCGTGCTGGCCGAATTTCCATAATTTTTACCCCTTTTTGCTGTTTTGATATAGTCAGTTTACCATAGCTTTCCCACCATTATTAAGCTAGTTAAATCGTAAAATCATTTTTTTCTTTTAGTTAATCAGTTATTTCCCATCGTTAGTTATGGTATGATTAAAAGAATATTAGAATTTAGGAGAATATTATGGCCCAAAAATTACAAGCGCTACAGTATGTTCGACCAGATTTTGATGCCCTTCGTTTAGAATACATTGATGCCGTTCAAAAGTTTAAAAAAGCTGAATCGGTTAACATTGCCCAAATGACTGTGCAAAATCTAGATAATCTCAACGACTCCCTAATATCAACCTACGAAATTTTGCAAACTTTGGCAACACAAAATCCTGCTGATGAAGTATATATTAATGAATTAGCAGTTTGGCGGTTACAATTACCACTTTTAAAAGATTTAGCTTACCGCTTTGCCAATAGTTTAGTTAAATCAAAATTTCGTAATCAATTAGAAATCGCCTTACCATTAGCGAAATTCAAATTGGCCGAAAATCAACTTAAAACATATTCTAGTGATATCGATGACTTGCTCTTAGCCGAACAAGCAATCCTTAATGAATATCAAGGTATCGTCGCCACAGCCACGATTAATATGGGGGGACATATTTTATCATTGCCGGCGGCCTTACAAAAGTTGACTACTTTCTCAGCTAGTGAACAAACAGTAATTGGGGATACTGTTGCAGCCTTCCTAGTTAACCACCAAACTAAATTAATAAACCTCTTTGAACAACTTATCCAAAATCGTAACCAACAAGCGTTTGCCCTTGGTTATGCTTCATATAGTGAGTTTAGTATGGCGGCCCACAATCACTTTGATTACTCACTAACGGAAGTTTTATCATTGTGTGACACCATCTTAACGACTATGCCCATTAAACTCACACCAACTAATTGGCCCCAACAATCAGCTACACCAACTGCTGAAACAATCACTAGTAGCTTAAAAACGTTACTTGCGGCCCTTGATCCCGCAACCCAACGTTTTTATGACTATCTAATTGAACATGAAAGTTTAACGTTTACAAATAACATCCATTGCAAAGTACCAAGTTTAGCAACATTTGTGATTAGTAAACAGTTACCGGAAATTACAATTAATCTTGATTGCTTACCAACCCAAACTGATGTCTTACTTAATCAACTTGGGCGGGCTTTCCAAGCTTTTTCAATTCGCGGCCTTAAATCTGGTAACTTGATTTTTTCTTTCCATGATACTCAAGCGGCCTTAGCTAAAGGATTTGAATTTATTTGTTGGCCATGGTTACATCACTTAGTCGGCAATGATGCCCCTAGCTATCGGAAGGATATGATCACGCAGAACATAGCGGCTTTAACTTATCATGCAAACCAAATTAAGTTTGCGGCTAATTTCTATCAATCACAGACGCCTTCAATTAATGAACTTAATACGCTTTGGCCTAACCAACTGAAGCAAACGCCTAATTTACCAACTTGGTTATTAGATACGACCTTAATTTGTCAACCAGATGCCGCCTTAGATAATCTTTTGAGCATTATCATTGGGATGCAATTCTGGCAACCAAATGCTGAACAAGGTGATTCAGAAGTTATGAATAAGTATCTCCAATTTGCCAAAAATAGTTCACAAGACAGTTTATTGAACCTCTTAAAACTATGTGAAATTGAATCACCGTTTGCATCAGCGACGTTACCATCGCTTTTAAACACGATTAATGACTATGCTCAACACATGGTCGCTGCTGACATTCAGTAATCTTAACCAAATCCCACGACTGAACTCAATCACCACCGGTATTGGTTAGTAAAAAGCTCCTGAAGATGATTTCTTCAGGAGCTTTTTTGTATATTTATGATTAATTATTATCTAGATTCATAATATCAATATAGGGAATGTTGCGAATACGCATATTTTCAGGAGCTTTTTCGGTACTCATTTTTTGTTGACGGGCATTCCGATTTTGGGCAACATCATTTTCAGTTTGAATATTTTTTTGACGCCAACTCACCAAAATTTGTTCAATATAGCGGAAATTATAAACGTTATTTAAGACGGCCTCTTTTAAGGCCATTAAAATTGTTTCTGGGATATAGTTCTCATCATCCAACCATTTACTTACCGTTTGTAGTTCAAACGTTGATAACGGCCGTCTAAACTCACTTTCGATGGTTGCAAATACTTCCTGGCGTGTTGCTTGCTTTGATTGTTGGGGAGTAATGATGGCTGGCGTTGCTTTTACTTCGCCTAATAACTTAGTATACAAACCATCAAAATTGAGTTGTTCAATCTTTTGCCCAAATTCATTACTGCTCATTTTAATTTCCGCAAAACCGGCATTTACCATGCTTTGAAGGATATTTGCAACCGTATTTTTAGTCATCCGCAAGTATTTAGCAATTAGGGTTAAATCAGGTAAGTCTTGCCCACGTTCAAGAGCTTTTTTTAATTGGATAAATACGAGTAATTGATCATTATTCATCCCGATATCTTGATAGTGTTCTAAGAGATAGCTACTTAAGGTTACACTACCGGCTTTAATAAATGCCTCCATAGCGTCTGGTTTCATTTGTGCCCCTCCATTCATTTTACTCATTATAATAATAAAACATGGTAGATTCAAAAAAGAATCTACCATGTTATTTGCAATGCTTTTAATTATGGACGAATCCGTGTAATTGTCCGAGGGAATGGAATTGCTTCACGAATGTGTTCAGTTCCAGTAATCCAAGTAACGGCACGTTCAAGCCCTAAACCAAAACCACTGTGTGGCACTGAACCATACTTACGTAAATCTAAGTACCAACCGTATTCATCAAGACTCAAACCTTGTTCTTCAATACGTGCTTTTAAGTATTCGTAATCAGTATCACGTTCTGAACCACCAATGATTTCACCGTAACCTTCTGGTGCAAGCAAGTCAGCTGAAATAACAACATCGTCACGAAGTGGGTGGCGTTTCATGTAGAAGGCTTTAATTGCTTTCGGGAAGTTAACGATAAAGACTGGTTTTTCAAAGTGGTTAGCCAAGAATGTTTCTTCAGGTGAACCAAAGTCGACACCCCATTCAACATCGAAGCCGTTTTCTTTTAATAACTCAACGGCATCATCATATGAAAGACGTGGGAATGGTAATTGTGTGTATTTACGAAGTGTTTCAATATCACGATCAAGTAATTTCAATTCGTAAGCACAGTGATCAATCACGTTTTGGACTAAGAACGCAATGTAACGTTCTTGTAGTTCAAGACTATCTTCTTGGTGCATCCACGCCATTTCAGGTTCAATCATCCAAAATTCAGTTAAGTGACGACGCGTCTTTGATTTTTCAGCACGGAAAGTAGGACCAAAAGTAAAGACCTTACCATAGGCCATCGCCCCTGCTTCAGCGTATAACTGTCCTGTTTGTGACAAGAACGCTGGTTGACCAAAGTAATCAGTTTCAAATAATTCAGTGGTTCCTTCGGGTGCTGAACCAGTTAAAATTGGGGCATCCAATTTAGTAAAGCCTTCGTTATTAAAGAATTCGTAAGTTGCCCGAATAATTTCGTTACGAACTTTCATGATAGCAAATGGCTTTTGGTGACGAAGGTACAAATGACGGTTATCCATCAAAAAATCAGTACCGTGTTCTTTAGGTGTGATTGGGTATTCATCAGATTCACCAATCACTTCAATATTTGAAATTTCAATTTCATAACCGAAGTGTGATCGTTGATCTTCATGAATTGTTCCCGTAATTTTAATTGAAGTTTCTTGCTTTAATTCTTTAGCTAATTCAAAAATTTCTTCCGCAACGTTGGCTTTAATGACCACCCCTTGGAAGTAAGCTGAACCATCACGTAATTGTAAGAACGCGATTTTACCACTAGAACGCTTATTTGTTAACCAAGCGCCAATCACGACTTCTTCATCAACATGTTTTCCTGCATCAATAATGTTAATACTTTCCATTTTTTTCATCCTTTAAATTGATATTCTTGGTTATTTTGGGGTCATTACACTATCTGCTATGTAATGACCACCAGATTGACATAACCCGTCCAATCGATACTTTTTAACATTTAAAATGTACCTCTACAAGTTTTGAATTAATTTCAATTGTTTTCCATTTGTAAACTGAATTGTTGCATAACTAAGATTATGCTTTTGATCTAAATACGATACATCCCAAGCCGGTGCCCCTTCATAGATCGTCAGTGCAACGGAATAGACTTTCCGTGGATTATATCGTTGCTGCACTAAACTGCGTACTTGATACTCTGATAAACCGTTGGCCATTTTTAAGACAACTGGTTTAAATTTTTTGTTATTAGCTTGCATGATAACGGCAATATTTTGTTGTTTACTATTCTTACCTATAACCGAATAATAAACCTTAGCACGTTTTGAAACCAGAAACGTATTCGTTTGCGTAATACCATTTACTTTTGCAATCGCGGTGTATGTGTTTTGGGCACTTTTAGCAGGACTCAAAGCAATTTGAAACACCACTACGATACCAATAATCACTAAAATCAAGGTACTAATAATTACCATGCTTGGTTTTATTTTAAATTTACGACGGTAAATATTTTGGCGTAATTGCATTTTAATTCCCCTTTTCAGTTATACCTAACTAGGTAAATATTATATCAAAAAAACACGGCTCTTAACTATCATTTTTATTTTTTTCAAAAATAAATCGTTAAATGGCTATAAATTTATACAAAAAAAGACTAAGCAAGCGCCTAGTCTTTTTAACGATTGCGGGAGCTGGATTTGAACCAACGACCTTCGGGTTATGGGCCCGACGAGCTACCGAACTGCTCCATCCCGCGATAATATTATTAAAGTGTATCAATAAGGAGGATGAGAGATTCGAACTCTCGCGCCGGTTTCCCGACCTGATGGTTTTCAAGACCATTCCCTTCAGCCAGACTTGGGTAATCCTCCAAAAATATTCAACTATTACA
>NZ_CAKKNT010000033.1 GCF_918814755.1 Periweissella ghanensis
TGCATGTATTAGGCACGCCGCCAGCGTTCATCCTGAGCCAGGATCAAACTCTCATTTTAAAAATGATGTCTGTTGACTCATTTGTTATCCGCTTCAAACGTCGGGGAGACGCTTGAAGCATAATTTACTAGCGAAATTGACATTCGCAAATTTGTTTAACTCTGAAATCTAGTTTCAAAGTACTTACACATTTGATTGTCAAAACTTTATTCAGTTTTCAAAGATCTACGTTTGCGCTTCGTGATGAAGCAACATCTAATTACTATACTCGCTTTAATTAAATAAGTCAACAACTTTTTTAAATTAATTTCGAAGTAGTTATTTAAATGTAATTGTCATTCGTTTAGCTGTTTTGCAACTGCCTTACGAGACAACTTAAATATCATATAACAGAATTATAACCTGCGCAAGCACTTTTTAAAAATAATTTGCTCAAAGTCATAATCTAACGAGTAAAAGTTACTTTACTTCATTATATAAACACTAAAGCCTAACTTACGCAAATAATTGGTTTGGCGTTTAAACCCTCGTAACATCCCCTATTAAAATCACAAAATGGCATAGATTTCAATAACCTTTTTGATATTTAATTGGTTTATTACTTGTACAAACGCCTTAGATACGTTAAAATAATTCGGTAGTACATTCACGAGAGGAGACATTAATCATGGCACAACGTAAACCATACAACTCATGGGCAGGCACACGTCCCGTTGCTCCTGCTAACGATACTGCTAAAGCAAAGCGTCGCGCAGAAGTTGACGCAATCGCAGCTTGGGCTAAAGGTAAGGGCGACCTTCCTACTAAAGACGCTAAGTAATTAGTCGTTAATAAAAACCGGTAACGAATTATCGTTGCCGGTTTTTTTCTGTCTATTCATATACTAATACATATTTACGATCGTAATGCCCCGCCCCAACTAATTCATGACCGACGCGCACATTTGCTAATGTCATCGGTACGACTTCCATTGGTGGTAACTGTAAGACACCATTCACAATCATATTCAAGAGAG
The DNA here is from genome assembly GCF_918814755.1 of Periweissella ghanensis. Lineage (GTDB taxonomy): Bacteria > Bacillota > Bacilli > Lactobacillales > Lactobacillaceae > Periweissella > Periweissella ghanensis. The sequence continues at coordinate 1,016 of NZ_CAKKNT010000033.1, forward strand.
CTTCTAAGTCCGCCCCAGAACTCGTTAAGAACTCTTGGGTTGCGGTAATATCGGTACGGCCAGTATTAGGTTCATCAACAATTGATACGAGCTTCCCACCTGGTTTAACCACGGCTAATGAAGCTTTTAACGTTTTACCACCAATTGTATCTAATACTAGATCAAATGCGATGCCTAAATCAGCTAATTGCGTTTGGGTGTAATCAATCGCGGTAAGGTCAGCTAATTTATTTAACTTAGCGACGTTGGCGGTACTAGCGGTCGTGTATACTTTAGCCCCCGTATTTTGGGCAAGTTGAATGGCGATCTGACCAACATTACCCATCCCCCCATGAATCAAAATCGTTTGGTTGGGCATTGGTTGCAAGTAGTGGCGAATCATTTGGTACGCCGTTTGACCAGAAACCGCCAGACTAACGGCTTGGGCATAACTCATTTCAGCTGGAATGCGGGCTAATTCGCGTTGGTTAACTGGTACATACTCACCATACGTTTTTAAATACCGCGATGCGACTACCCGTTCACCAATATGGTAACCCGTCACCGCATCCCCAACGGCAACAATCTCACCAGCCACACTCGAACCAGGAATAACTGGTAAGGCATGACCATCTGTTTGCCCGGCACAAAAGGCGACATCGTATGGTTCAATTGCAATGGCACACTGGCGGACTAAAACTTGCTTGGGTGAAATCGTTGGTTCCGGCGTACTTAATTCAACTAAATGCGCTAAGTCACCAAATTCGCGTAATACATATGCTTCCATTTCCATGATTGACCTCCAGGATCTATCTACCGCCCTAAAATTTTAATCGCTTCTCGTTCCAACATGTCCCATAAGAATGGGCCTTGCGTTTCAAAGGCGGTGACAAAATTAAATTGCGCGTTGGTAATCGTGCCAACTTCTTGTTTCATAAAGTCAGTTACAACAAAGTCATCCCCGACTTGCCGCACCGTGTAGTAATGCCCTTCAAGCTTTTCATCAAAAATCGCTTGGAGCCCTCGTAACATTGTGTCCATCACTAATAATGGAACCGTCGTTGGCGTACCTTGAGCATCCAAATACGCGAGTTGTTCCATTAATTCCGGCATATCAGCGGCAATCAGATCTTTATCCATCTTAATTAATTCTACCTTTATTGTTTTTACTTACTTTATTTCATTGTATAATAATAACCGAATTGATTCTAGAAATAATAACGAAGAAGTAGAGGTGAGCATTTTGGAACCAACTGTAGTAACAGCTCAACAGATGCAAGCTTACGACAAATATACAATCGAAACAATCGGGATGCCCAGCGCGGTATTGATGGAACGGGCAGCCTTATCAGTCATTGCCACCATTGCCGCCGGGGGCTTTGATTTATCACGTGTCCTAATTGTTGCCGGTACTGGTAATAATGGGGGTGATGGCTTGGCAATTGCCCGGCTCCTTCACCTTAAAGGCATCGATGTCAAAGTCTTGCTCTTAGGTGATGAACGCAAATTATCAAAAGCTAACAAAGAGCAATTGGCAATTTGTCGCAAATACCAAGTCAAAATTGGCCACTCAATCAAAGATTTCCGTGATTACACACTTATTATCGACGCCCTCTTTGGGATTGGTTTGACGCGTGATATCACTGGTAAGTTATCCGAAGCCGTTAAGAAAATTAACGCTTCTAATCAACCAGTTGTGGCGGTCGATATTCCATCCGGATTAGACGCGACCACTGGTAAGATTTTAGGATCAGCGATTCGGGCCAATACCACGATTACGTTTGGATATTTGAAAGTCGGCTTGACCGTCGGTGACGCCAGCAAACGGGTTGGTAAAGTCATCGTCAAAGATATTGGGATTTATGCCCCAGAATTTTAAGCGATTTTGCAAATTAGGAGAGTACCAAACATTATGAAGACAATTCTCGTCGGTGCGGGGCCCCGGAGCCTCATCTTAGCCGAGCGTCTAATCAGCAACTATGAGCACGAGGCCACTGCCGATAGCTTAAGCATTCAGCTAATTGACCCCTATGCCATTGGGGGCCGGGTCTGGCGCATCGATCAAAATCCACTATTTTTAATGAACAGTGCGATTCAACAATTAACCTTTTTCACAGATGAGGCCGTTGCGATGGCTGGTCCTGTCCACAATGGACCTAACTTCTATGAATGGGTCCAAACCGAAGCACCCGCTTACCTTGCCGCTCATGCGGATCAAGGGACCGCTAGTTACTTTTTGAACCACTTAAATGATCTAACGTTAAACAGCTACCCAAGCCGGGCCTTGTTAAACTTCTATGCCAACTGGTATTACGAGCAACTACAAACGCGGGCCCAAGCAGCGGGGATTGAATTAACGTACACCCAAGCGGAAGTAACGGATATTCATAACGACCAACCGCCTTACACGGTGGTGACTAATGTTGGTGACTTCACAGCAGACCATGTCGTCATGGCGCTTGGCCACTCAAGTAACCGGCCCACGCCTGAAGAAGCCCAATTAGCGGCGTTTGCAGCTGAACATAACCTCAACTACATTCAAGCCCAACACCCGGCTGAAGCGGATTTAAGCACAATTCCAGCTGGTGAAGCGGTCGTGATTCGTGGTTTAGGCTTAAGCTTCTTTGACTACATGATTCAATTGACCGTCCAACGTGGGGGCCATTTTGAACCAACCAGTGCCGGCACATTGCGGTACCATGCCAGTGGCTTAGAACCGCATATTATTGCCGGTTCGCGCAGTGGATTACCATTACACGCCAAAGGAATTAACCAAAAAACACAAGGTACGCGTTACCGGACGCACTTCTTAACGGAAGCCAAACTCGCGGAATTAACTGCCAATGGTCAACAAACTGTGCCCTATGCGACTTTCAAAGCGTTGTTTGTCGCTGAAATGGAATATGTTTACTACACCAACTTGGCCAAAGAACGGGCTTGGGATGTCACGGCTTTAGCGGCCCAATTAGTTAACAGCACCGATTTAAATGCGACGGCCCTTGAATTTGGCTTTGCTGCTAGTGATTTGTTTGACTTAACAAAAGTTACCCACCCCTTTGGGACTGAAGATGAAACAACAACCGACTATGAAACGTTAATCGAACGCTACTTAGCCTTTGATATTGAAGATGCCGGTAAAGGTAATCTCGATGCCCCATTGACGGCCGCGTTTGACTTAATTCGCGATATCCGCGATAACATTCGGATTCTAATTGAAGGTAACGGGTTTACTAACGATGACCGCAAAAAGTTCCTCACCGAGTTCAATGCCCTCTCAAGCTTGATCTCAGTTGGACCACCGCGGATTCGGATTCAACAAATGCTTGCTTTAATTGAAGCTGGCATTCTAGAAGCCGCACCAGCGGGGTTAAAGGTTGGTATTACCGCTGATAAGTTCTTTGTCTCAACGGATAATCCGAATTACGAGTATATTGTTACAAACTTAGTGGAAGCCCGGCTTGGTGCGATTGATTTACACCGGAGTATAAATCCACTGGAAGCAAACTTGCGTGATGCAGGCGTGATGACTAGTGCGAGTTACTTACTAGCTGATCAATCAGTTTACTCAACTGGGGCCTTAATTGTTGACCGCCAAACATTTGAATTGATCACCAGTACTGGTCAGCGGATGGCTGGGTTACATGCTTATGGGGTTCCAACTGAAAAATACATGTGGTTCACCACTTCCCTTCCACGCCCATATGGAAATGACCGGATGTTACGCGATGCTGATAACATTGCCCGGACCATTTTGACCGCTGTGGAAGTTTGCTAATTTAAATCATCCAAAGATACCTCGTCTGAATTCAACTAATTCGGTCGGGGTATTTATTTGCCCAAAATTTCGCAAATTTACGAGCGTATTATTTGCATAAAACTTTAATTAAGTTTAATCTATATTTGTTTAATGAAATAGATTGTCTAATTAATAGCTATTTTATTTAAATATAATACTTATTTTTATTATAAACAGACATTTAGAACATAAATTGGGGGAACAATTATGTTAACAAATTCAGGGAACAGTATTGTTAAAGCTAAAATGGGGCAATTTGTCGTTGGGATGACCGTTGCCATGATCGTGTTAGTCGGGGCGGGCTATCTTGTCATGCATGCGATGTTGGCTAAAGCCGGGGTCACTGCCAATGTCAATGCCCAAGCAACCGGCATGTACTGGGGGATCTGTTTGAGTATTTTAGCCGTCATTGTCATCGGCTTAACCATCGCGGTACGCTATGCGGGTATGAGTGCCCTAATCTTTACACGCTTCTTTTCAAATTTATATACCGAAATCGCCAACGGCCATTTAAAAAAGATTCGGCCATTTACCGATGCTGAAAAGCAAGCACATAGTAAACACGTCCAAAAAATTGCGACGTTAATGTTGCCTGATGCGCATGGTAATGAAATGGCACGCATGAGTTACAACTTTAATATGATGTTAGCCACCATCGATAAAACGATTCGTGAAGTTCAAAGCGAAAGTCAAAACTTGGCCAACGATGCGACCGAATTATTGAGCTTATCACACAAAACGAACGCTTCAACTGATGACGTGGCCCACACGATTACTGCAATTGCCGAAGTTACTGGCAGCCAAGCACAAGATACTGAAAAGAGTGTCGCCCAAGTGCGGGACTTATCCGAAGTTGTCAGCGAATTAAAACAACTCGTAACGCTGATGAGTGATAAATCTAACCAATCAGCCCGTTTAAACAAAAATAATTTATCATTAACCAAAAGTGTTGAAGCTAATTGGGAAAAAGAGTTACAAAACATGCAAACCCTTTTAGACAAGGTCAGCGCGATGAATAATAGTATCCAAGATATCAGCCAAATCATTAACGTGATTAACGGCATCTCACAACAAACTAACTTACTCGCCTTAAACGCCTCAATTGAAGCCGCTAGTGCCGGCAAAGCGGGTGAAGGGTTCGCGGTCGTGGCTGCTGAAATTCGCACGCTAGCTGAACAAAGTAAGGCGTCAACCAAAGATATCGTCAAAATCATTACCAAAGTCCAACAACACTCTAGCGAAATGGTCGCACAAACAACCGCGTCCGTTAAAGGTGGTGAAAAGCAATCGGCCTTGATTGCTGAAGCGATTACTTCTACAAATCAAGTCTTTGAAAATAACACCGCCTTGATTGATAAAATCGATACCATCGAACAATTAAGTAGCAAAATCAACGTCATTCAAAACGCCGTGCTCACTAATTTGGAAAATATTTCAGCCGCCACGGAAGAAAATTCCGCTGGGACCGAGGAAGTATCTGCCAATGCCCACGATGTGCTAGGCACCATGAACAATTTCAGTACTAACGTCGGTAACTTATCAAATATGGCCGACAAGCTTAATAAGTTAAGTAAGCAATTTGTCGTCTTTGAATAACCAATCTAGCGCGTAGTTACAAACCGTTCTAGCAAACCTTTTTTGTTAAACCGCGCTCGTAAAAGCCGATATATTCGAAAAATCCTCTATGAAGAATTTTCTTCATAGAGGATTTTTAGTGTATTTCTCGATATCTCCCGACTTCTGTCACAGCTCCTTAGTGTATTGCACAATCGTGGGTTATTTGGTTAAACCCCATGCTTGTAAATGATCGAGCTTCCACGCGACGACGTCATCCCCAGCAAAATCAGCCGGACCGTGATCACCATCTTGGACCCACCAACAAGCAACTTGGTCGGCGGGCAAGACTTGTAAGGCGGCAACCGCTAAGTTTTGACTTTGTAAAACGGGCACCACATGGTCATCGTTGCCGGCCAAAATCAACATCGGTGGCATCCCCGCTACAAAATACGTGGCGGGATTATATTCAGCCACTAAATCCGGCACCGTTTTGGGCGCTTGTTGATCAAACATTTGCCCTTCAAACGAATTTGCCGCCCCGGTTTCGGGGAATTTTGGTGTGAGACCCAAGACCTTAAATTGGTCAGGCATTACATCCATTTGGTACGGACCGTATGACGCCATCACCGCTTGGACGGTTTCTGGTTGCTCAGGATATTTTCCAAACGTCACATCGCGCATCGTATTTTGATGGGCTGTCACCGCAGTTAAAACCGCCAAGTGGGCCCCAGATGATTCACCACTTAAAATAATGCGTTGCGGATCAATTTGGTATTCAGCGGCATGGGCACGTACCCAACGAATAACGGCTTTGATTTCATGAATTTGGGTGGGGAATGGTTGTTGCCAAATTAATGAGTAATCCGGACTAACCACGACAAACCCTGCTTTTGTAAGTTTAAGGGAGTTTTGTAACTTAAATGAACTTTTATCACCAAAATATAGACCACCACCATAAATATCGATGATAACTGGTCGTAAGCCACTGGTAGCTTGCTTTGGTTGGTAAATATCTAACGTATGCCGCGCACCGGTCATATAGGCAATGTCTGGCGTCACGGTCACATCATCAGGGACGATTACCGGGGCAAATTCGTATGGTTTTTCAATAAATAGCATAAGCTCCTCCAAAGTTTTATTAATGCCCATAGTATCGCATTTTACTGGAAATTAAAAATTATAATTTTCTAAGAAATAACCGATTAATTCAAGTATAATAAGAATTAAATATTAATCGGAAGTTTAAGGAGATCATATGTTAGCTAATTTTTTTGAGACTGTCCAAGCAGCCCAACTAACGAAAGAACTGCAACAATTAGAATACCAGGTCCAAGTCCGGCATCAAGTTATTAACCAAGCTGGTGAAATTTTGACCCCTGTCCTCAACGATTGGCAACTAACTGATCATCCGAGTGTCCAGATCGATGCAGCCAGTGACCAAGTGATTTTAACCACCAAATTCCATCCGCAAATTGATGGGGTGTTAGATGAACTGACATTGTTAGCCGATGCGGTTGAAACTAGCTTAGACGCCAACCAATTAACGTGGCCCTACGCAATGCCATCACGCTTGACTAACCCTGCCCACTTGGCTTTAGCACAAACTGCCCCCACGCAATTAATTAACCGAGCTGCTGTCAGCATTAAGTTCAATCCCTTATTGTTGATGCAACTTTACACACGTGCTTACCACACCGAATATGCTGACCAAGCGAGTTTTAATGCCGCAGTGGTCCAAAAAGTTAGTGACCGCCTCCACATGTATCAATGGTTCATTACGTACATGTTTGGCAACTCACCCTTTGTGCCTGAAGGTTTTGGGGCAGCAAATGAAATTGGTTGCCGTAGCATTGCCGGTACGCTTTGGCATTTACAACAACGCCCAGCCTTTACGATGACGCATGATGAACGTGGCTTAGCTAATGGGATTACCTTTGAAAACATCGAGTTAGACGGCCAATCATTAACCGGCGTTGCTAGCACGACGTTGGATTTCCTCGCCCTCTTCACGTTATTCTGCCTTACATTACCAAACGATGACCCGAGTGCTGATGAATTAGCTGGCGCCCAAGAATTAAACGCCTATGTCGCTAGTGAAGAAGCCGCCACCCACACTTTAGCCCAAGAAGGAGCTGCCGCGATCTTAAATGCGGTGACGCGCTTTGCAACGGATTTGAACTTTAATACCCGCTCAACTACCGTATTAAACTTATTGCGCAGTCGGATTGAAGATGCCCACCAAACACCAGCCGCCGAACTCGCTAAGCAAGGCTTTAACGGTTCAATCTTAAGTTATGGCCGCCAACAGGCTGATGATTTGAAAGCGGCGTGGTTGGCTGATAACGCTCTTCTACCTTCATTGGCTGACTTGGTGCCATTACAACAGACCACGGTGTATAACTTAATCAAAGCCGGCGAGCCGTTTGAATTAATGCCAAGCCATACGTTGGTGTATGATGGGGGTATGTATCCGGCGAGTGTTTCTTGGCCAGAGTGCGAGAACAACCGGTAGGCAGTGAGTACTAACGAAAATCACTGATTATGCGGGTTTGGCATCGTTAGTGATTTAAAGTTAGGCGGAACTGGCTGGTTGTTCGAGCACGTTTTGAAAGAGTGCGAGTAGCCCCGGGTAAAGAACGAGCACTACTGACAATTAGCGAAAGATACGGTCTTGGTATCTTATCTAATTGGTGGTAGGCACAGGGCTTTGGGGCTACGAGCACGTTTTGAAAGAGTGTGAGTAGGTGCGCTAAGCGACGTAGTATACTAGCAATAGCCAATGACTTGGGCTTTGAGTCAGTAGGATATTTCGTATATGCTTAGGCGCTTGCACCTTCGAGCACGTTTTGGCCCCACTGCCTCTCCACTACCTCCCCCTCATCAATTCAGAAAGGATTATTTTATGCTAACCACAAAACGCAGAAATACGACCATGGTCATCTTCCTTATCTCGTGTATTGTTCTGGGAATTGGCTTTTATTTTTATCGCGCACAAAGTAATTTGACGCATTATCAAGTAGATATTCCAACTAATGATGCGGTGCAAAACATTAAATTAGCATCCGGCGGTAACGACATTAATATCAGTTTCGCCAACACCGGCACGAGCACCATCAAATTAGATGCCTACGTGACCCCCGCCTTTATCAAGCAAGATGAAATTATCCAAAAGCAAGCCGATGCGTTGAATCTTAATTTCAATAACTCGCAAGGTCACCGGCTTTTCAACGCTAAAAAGGCCCGGCACACCGTTAACCTCGCCATTCCAATTACGGCCGCCACAAAGCTAAAAACCGTGATCCTTAATTCCAATGGCGGTAACGTGCATCTCAGCAATATTAGTCAACCGCACACGGTTATCATTAATTCCAATGGTGGTAATGTATATTTGACTAATCAAGATGCGTTGGCGCTTAACCTCAACATTGTCACCGATGGCGGTAAAAATGCGTTTGCTGATAACGGCCGTGGTAATGTTAATAATGGTGGTAAATTAATTATTAACACACACGGCGGTGACGTTATCCGCAGTAAATAGTTCTAAATAAAAAGAGTTCAGAAAAAATATTTTCTGAACTCTTTTTATTTGTTTAAATCCGAAAAATAACCTCACCACTCACCGTCTGATCAACGACGACTGGGGTCGCAAAAGCCGCTGTTAAGGTTGAGGCGGTCATAATCGTTGCCGGCTGGCCAATGGTAATTTCACCAGCGGTAAATAACCAGACCCACTCAGCAATTTGATAGGCATAATTCAAATCATGCACAACAACTAAAATTGTCGCGGATAACTGCGGCAACAAATCCAAAACCCGTTTTTGATACCGTAAATCCAAGGCATTTAGGGGTTCATCTAATAAAATTACCGGCGCATTTTGGAGTAAAACAAAGGCTAACCAGACCCGTTGTTGTTGGCCACCAGATAATTGACTGACATCTTGGGCTAATAATGGCGTTAACTCGAGTTCGGCAACGACATCGACCGCAATCGGTGTTACTGCCCGTTGTTGCCCTATTGCTAGTAAATCACCAACCGTCAACGCATCATAACTTTGATTGTGTTGCGGCAAATAGGCACAGTCCGGAATTTGAGTCGCCAGCTGAGCAAGCAACGTTGACTTCCCACTCCCATTGGGCCCTAACAACACCGTAATTTGCTGGTCGGGTAACGGGGCTTCCGATAACGTTAACAAATCACGTGGCAACGTAATATTTTTAATTAACATGGGGCCCGCTTCCATAAAACCAATAGTAGCGGGGCGGTTAATAACATCAACACGGCGCCCGTTGGTAATTCAACCGGATAGTGCACGCTATGCGCCAGCAAGTCACTAGTACTTAACATGACTGCGCCGAGTAATCCCGTCACCACTAAGCGACTTTGGGCGGGTTTAACAACCACTTGCGCGATGACTTGGGCGATGATTAAACCAACAAAAAAAGTGGTCCCTAAGACGGCGGTAACTGCCCCGATAAATAACGCGGCTCCCAGTTGCCACAATAAGCTCAAGCGAGTTTCATCAATACCGAGTTGAACGATATGTAATTTTGGGAGGGCAAAATACGTTAACGTGGTCCCGGCAATTTGCCAGATGATAATGCCCACGATGCCGACAATTGCTAGCAACCACGTGTCTTGGACGGTCACATTGGCCAATGACTTCCCGACGAAACCTTGGTTACTCGTCAAAAGCGTGGTAATTGCGTTTAAGACCATCGCCACGCCCAGACCGCCGAGTAATAATTGAAGCGGTTGGCGCAAAATGCGTAACATGCTAGCACGTAAAATTAATAACCACACAACCGCCCACACTGCCCCTGTCAGGACCCGCCATGGGGTCGCCGGCGCAAAGAACACTGCGAGCACGGCATTACCTAATTCAACCCCGCTAGCTAACCCGAGCATGCCACCGTCAACATAGCGATTCCGGAGCGTCGTTTGGAAAATAACGGCACTGGCGGCTAACATCGCGCCGCCAAGGATTGCAAAAATTAAGCGCGGCACCCGCAGTTCCCAGAAAATTTGCGGTGTCGGCCAAGTATGGCCTAATGGTAGAGCTAGTGTGATGCCACTAATCGCTACCAAGCCCGCGACTAACCACCAACTGAGGCGCTTCATTTAGCCGCCTCCAACCATTTTTGAATCTGGGTATAGGCATCCTTAACATGTAAGTTCGCCGTTAAACCAAATTCCGGGGCGGCGGCATCATAGACATGGTGGTGCTGGGTAGCCGCTAAATTATTATACGGGGCTTGTTTGAAAGTTTCGACAAAGTTAGCTTGTACACTTGCCGGCATCGCATGGGCAAAGCGAATCACGACATCCGGATTAAGTTGGGCAATCGTTTGCGGATTAGCCGGGGCGTACATACTATTAGGATCACCGGCGACCACCGTACCCCCAGCCCGCGTGACCAAATCACCAACATAACTATGCTGGTTGGCCACTAAAAAGGCCCCACCTGGCATCCCCATCAAAATTAAGACTTTAACCCCTTTGGCGGCGTGTGTTTTGGGCAAAGTAATTTGCTGTAATAATTTTTCAGCCGCCCCTTGTTCATGATACGTGGCCCCTAATTGCGTAATGCTTTGGCGCATGTGGGCATAATCATTAAAATTCAAAATGTGCATCGGCGTGTGTTGTTGCTTTAATTTAGCCGTGTAATCATCGGCAACCGCTTGATCGACATAGACGACACTTGGATTAATTTTGCTAATTTGTTCAAAGTTAATGCTCGTATGATTACCAACTTTGGGTAAATCCCGATCAGCGGCCGGTAAGGTTTCCGTGGTTGACGGTACGCCGGCCACGGCCACGCCGAGGCGATCTAAAATTTCGGCTTGGGCGACGGTGGTTGCGACTGGTTTAGCGCCAGTTGTTGCACTTGAGCGTGTTAATTGCCACACCGCGCCACCCGCTAGTAAGCCGACTAATACGAGACTACTAAAAATAATTTTTTTATTGCGCATTGTTTTTCCCATCTATTGGCTAGGTTAGTGTTTTTTAAGTAACGTCAATAAGCCAATTAAAATACCACCACCAGCAACCCCACCAAGAGCATACATCCAAATCGAACCATGTAAAAATGAATCGGCGGCCGGGCGGCTTGACTTAACGGTAGCAACTGACTGGGCCACCGCGCTACTGCTACTTTGTGAAGTTTTATTCACAAGGCCACTACTGCTAGTGTTAGCACTACTACTTTGTGAAGAACCGCTCTTGTCAACAGAACTGCTAACGCTACTACTACTTGCTTGGCTGCTGGCTGCGGCCACACTACTACTTGCCTGACGACTGCTAGTCGCAGCGGAACTGGCACTAGCTTGCGGTGTCGCAGCTGTGCTTAATGCTGGCAAACTGGCAGTATTAAATTTTAAACCAAAGCCATAATCATGGTGATAATTCAACGCATCGACATCGACGTGCATGGCGCCATTAACTAAACTCGTTAAATTGGTCGTCACAAAATTAAACGTATAATAATCGGTATTGCCTTGCGTCCGTTTACTAATTGATGGTGTTTGCCCCGCTATGGAGCCAATTGTGACGGGGAAACTGCCCAAATCATGGGTCGTGGCAATTGAAATCGCCACATGATATTGGCCATTAGCAACGGTCACATTGGCCGGATTAACAAAATAGGCACTCGCATATGACTGCTGACTAGCTGATCCATCCTTTAAAATCTCGTACGGAACCGCTTGCGCCCCCGCCAATGAACTGGCACATACCAATGTGATAAGCATGGTCGCCCCAGCAATTATTACTCGTTTAAACACGTTAAATTCTCCTTAGATTGAATTGGTTAAATTGATGTCAAAAGTTTTGTCTAATCAAAAAATTAAATAAACGTTTGTGAACTGTTACTCAATAGTATACAATAACTTAATAGTTACTGACTATTAGAAAGGAATTTTTTTTCAAATGAAAAAATATTATTTGGTTTTGCTCATAACTGCTTTTACTTTAGGAGCCGTCCCGCAAAGCCACGTGCATGCTACCCCAATTGATGATTCAGTTCCGCATACCGACGTTGCCGTTGATACGTGGATGCCGGATAAAAATTTACGTGAAGCCATCCGTGATGCGCTCGGCGATGGCGTTAAATTGACACAAGCCAATATGGCGCAATTGACGCAACTTAATTTAACCGCCGATGACATCAGTAATCTAGACGGTTTACAATATGCAACCAACTTGCAGTCCCTCGATTTAACTGAAAATAGTTACAGCGACCTTACCCCAATTGGGGCCTTACCTAATCTAACTAGTCTTAGTTTACGCTTTAACCATGCCGATAGCATGCCGGATTTAGCCGCCTTGAAAAATCCTAACTTGCAATCACTTAACTTAGGGGGGGACTCTTATGGGGCACAACCGGCCAAGTTAGCGGGCTTAGTTAATTTAACGAAGCTCACCACCTTACAAATGTTTGGGAATAATTTGACGGCGTTACCACCAATTGCCCCCAATGCCCCCCTCACAACCCTTGATGTCTCATTAAATAAAATCACCGATGTTAAAGGTTTAACTAACTACCGTGGCCTCACCAATTTGAGTGTTAATTCTAATAAATTGGCTGATTGGTCACCAATTGCCAAGTTAACTAATTTAACGCAATTAACGGCCGGTAATAACCCGCAAACGAATATTGCAAGCCTAAATACCTTAACCAAGCTCCAAATTTTTAACGCTTCACAACTTGATTTAACTAACCAAGATATCAAAACGTTATTACCAAAAATGCCTAATTTAACGCAATTGGCAATTGATTTTAACGCCCAAATTACTGACATTAGCCCGGTCGCTAAACTTACTAACTTATCAACGTTGGTCTTTAGTAAAGATTCAGTGACGGATTTAACCCCGGTGGCTAATTTAACCAAATTAACGGATTTGGAATTTGGGAACAACCAAGTTAGTGATGTCAGCCCCTTGGCCAAGTTAACTAACTTAACGGATCTCGAATTCCCCCGTAATCAAGTCTTGGATATCAGTCCCTTGCACGCGCTCAATCAACTTGATTACTTCAATGCCAAGTTCCAATTTATCACGCAACCAACCTTACTTTTACCCGCTAAAAGTAGTTTCACAACGAATTTAGCGGCCAAAGATATTGATGGCACGGTGATTCCATTGACGTACGCTAGTGGCACACCGGCTGATTTAAAAGGAATTTTTGTGACTTACGCACCCCAAACAGCCGCCGGTAGCACCAACTTTACGTGGAGCAAGCTTGGCACTAAGAGTGTGACGCGTAACTTTAACGGCACGGTCGTCCAACCATTTGATTTACAAAAAGCCAATTCAGCCGACCAAGCAACGCCGGTGAAATTGCTCGTAACTAAAGGCGATAACCCGAACTTAACTTCGGTGGCCAGTACGTTTATCATGCAACAAGCAACATTAGTGACCCACCCCAACGGCAGCGGGATTTTGAACTTCAAACTCGTAGTGCCAACTAACTATGGTAAAGATGGGGTAATGTTCAAGGATGCTAAGCAAGTCAGCGCCCAAAAAGCCGGTGATAGCTACATTTTGAACTACCAATTACCATTGACGGCCGCGCAAATGAAGGAACCGGCGTTACTTGAAAACATGCACGTTGATATTAATTTTGGGACGTTTGTTTATAACAATATTTACAACGTCTACTTTAAAATCGTGCACAGTACGAACTACGATCCGCAACCACCCGTTGATCCGACTAAGCTACCCTTTGACTTACCAACAAGTCCTAGCAACACCGGTAACCAAGCTAGTCACACTGGGCACACGAGTCCGATTATGAAGCCGCAAGGTCCCTTTAGCATGACTCGTTCCGTCGGCTTGCAAATTTTAAAGGGTGATCAATCGCAATCTGCTTCGGTCGCCAACCAATATATCCAACCAACGGCCACGTTACAAGTCCAACCAAATGGTAGTGGCATGTTGTTGGTTAAAGCGGTGGTGCCACTGGCCTTTGGTCCTAATAGCCTAACGCTCTTGAGTGGTCGCCAAGTGAGTGCGGTCAAGGATGGTAGCAACTACGTGATGACGTATGCCTTACCATTGACGGCCGCGCAATTAAGCGCTCCTGAATTCTTGGAAACAATGCATGTCGACATTAAAGTTGGGAGCTTTATCTACAACCATGTCTACAATGTTTACTTCAAGTTACAAGGTGGCAAAATGCTGCCAACTAATACGCCCGCCAGCTTGATCAATCAAAGCTTCACGAATGCCGCGATTTTCAATGGTGGTAACGTGCCGACTAACTTAAGTGCACTTGCTGGTAATACTGGGATGCCCGTCGTGCCAACAAGTGCGGTAATTGCCGCCGGACAAACGCATGACACGAATGCCGTTAAGCCAGCAGTGGTTAAAGTTGTAACGACTAAACCCGAAGCCCACGCAACTACTGCCAAGCCAGCGCCAGCAAAAACGGCCGCACCGGTTGCCAATAACAGTAACCGTAAATTAGCAGCCGCGGCAACGCAACCACAAGCCGCCCCCGTAAACGTCAGCGGTGATATCAAGAAAGCCAGTGCCTTTGCGGCCGCCCTTCTTGGTGTCGTCGCCGTGTATGGTGGCTGGTACTGGTTCAAGCAACGCAAGTAAGCTGTAATTGAATAGCTAAATAGTGAAATACCCTGCACTCAAATGAGCGCAGGGTATTTTTGTAGAAAAGGTTTTGCTTTAGATTGAATTTATTTTATAATAATTAATGTATTTGTTTTAAAAAGTGTAAATATTATTAAATAAATTAAAAGGAAAGATATTATATGACTGATACTACGCCCGTTAAATCATTAACTGAATTTTTAAAACGTATTGAAGCATTAAAAGAAGGCGATACTAAGTACTATTACCGTGGTGCTGGTCAAAAGTTTGAAAGTACAGAATATACACCATCTCTACTACGTGATGGAAATAAGAGTCTCATAAAAAATGATTACGAGGAAGACTACTTAAACAAATTCTATAATTTACATCCGGAATATAATTCAAGTAGTAACTTTGAACGGTTGGCAATTGCCCAACACAATGGTCTAAAAACCCGTTTGTTAGATATTTCTGAAAACCCACTTGTTTCACTTTACTTTGCGGTTGAAAATGATTCAAATGAAAAAAATGCGATTTTTTATATGTTTACTAACAAAAATAACAAGCTTAAAAATTCAAATAGCGATACTGCACAGTTATTAGCTACATTATCATTTATGAATAGTGACGATCGAAATAAATTAATTGAAAATACAGTTAATTTTGTAAATGATATCGAATCGCTTATTTATTCTGCCTTAAATGAGCCTGTTAATACCAGTCTTAAGGTAGAAATTTATAAGGCATTGTATGCAAAGTATACAAATAAGGCACCTATAAAATTTGAGCCTTTAGATGAAAAAAACTTTGAGCCATTATATGCAGCCTTTAAAAAAGATCTCGATACTCTTTTTAAAACGTTTGAATATCAAAGCTTTTACCATACTGCCGGTACGTACCGTGGGGCGCAATACGATGAAATTTTTGATGTCCGTGATTTGTTCATTCCACACTTTTTAGTACCGCCTGTAGTAGATGAAAAAATTAAGCATCAAAAAGGATTATTTATCCATGTCCCATTTAGTAATAAAACATTTTTAGCCGAAAAGGTCTTAGAATATCATAATGTCGAAAAAATAAATTGTATTTGTAAACCAAAGCCTATTTGTAAAAAAAGATTTATTAAAAATTTATTCAATCCTTTTAAACCTTCTTGTACATGTGTTGCCATGGTAGAGTCAGCATCACTAGTATTTAATATTGACGGGGGCTCTAAAAAAATCATCAAAAAAGAACTCGAAAATATTGGAATTGATAAAGCCTTTGTCTATCCTGATATGAAAGATCAAGCTGATTTTATTAATAAGATGTATTAAAAAAATTGATATCATTTAAAAAGGTTCTACACTATTTGATGTTGATGAGTAAAATCATCGACATCTTTTTTTTGCAAAAAAAATAGGACACCATATGTCCTAGTGCTAAAATTAAGTCGACGAAAACCAAAGAAAGCATAGGTATAAATGATGTCCCATAACAATTGTATTCTACGTTCACTAAATTTAACAGATAAAAATATA
>NZ_CAKKNT010000034.1 GCF_918814755.1 Periweissella ghanensis
TTCGCTATGAATTACAAAAAAGCGACCAGCTCGAATTTCGAGCTAGTCGCTTAACCGAATAAACGGATTTATTCAATTTTTAGGTCCATCAGTACCATTTGACTTAGAACCCTTTTTTGCGACAAGTAGGGAACCTAGCTTGTCTAAAGTACATCTTAGCGACGGGCTTCCTTAATACGGGCAGCCTTACCGTGCAATGCACGTAAGTAGTACAACTTAGCACGACGTACACGACCGAAGCGAGTAACTTCAATCTTGTCTACACGTGGTGAGTGTAATGGGAAAGTACGTTCCACACCAACACCGTTAGAAATCTTACGAACAGTGTAAGTAGCTTGGATACCAGTACCCTTACGCTTGATAACAACACCTTCGAAAAGTTGGATACGTTCGCGAGTACCTTCAACGATACGGGCGTGAACGCGGACGTTATCACCGGCGCGGAATTCTGGAATATCTGTACGTAATTGGTCTTTAGTGATCAATTCTAGCAATTGGTTTTGCTTCATAATAAATTTCTCCTGTTTCGACATTGATTACCTCATATTCGGCAGCGCAACATCGTTAATTTATCGACTTAATAGCCAACGACTATCTTATCATAGCCTTAACTGATTGACAAGTGAAACTTCTTGACACTAGTTAATTGTTGCATGGACTAAATCTTGTTCAACTAAGCATTCACCAATTTGAATCGCGTTCCATGCTGCTCCTTTAAGTAAATTATCAGCAACTACCCACGCATGGAAGCCACCTGGTTGATCTAAATCCGCCCGAATCCGGCCAACATAGGTTTCTTGTTGGCCAACCGCATTCATGGGCATCGGATAAATTTGCTGGGCGGGATCATCTTGTAAAACCACCCCAGGTGCGCTAGCCAACAAGGCTTTTAATTCAGCTGGCGTAACGTTAGTATCTTTAGTTTCAAAATAGACTGATTCGCCATGACCAATTGGCACAGGAACCCGGACACATGTCGCACTAACCGCTAGAGCTTTAGTTTCGGGATCACCGAGCAAAATTTTCTTAGTTTCGTGAGTCATTTTCCATTCTTCATATGTATAATCTTGTTCATCAAACACATCAATTTGCGGAATTAGATTAAATGCTAATGGATAGTGCTTAGCGGCACTCTTAACTGGTAAAATATGCGCTTCTGGGGTCTGCCCATCTAAAATCGCTTGGCTTTGGATATTTAATTCATCAAGCGCGCTTTGACCAGCTCCACCGGCGGCTTGGTACGTTGACACAATTACCCGCTTTAAGCCATATTGGCGATAGATTGGGTTTAACGCAACCACCATTTGAATCGTTGAACAATTTGGATTAGCGATAATACCTTGATGGTTAGCAAGATCGTTAGGATTTACTTCCGGTACAACTAGCGGTACGGTTGGATCCATCCGAAAGGCACTTGAATTATCAACACAAACTGCCCCACGCTTCACAGCTTCAGGTAATAATTGTTTAGAAACACTCCCCCCAGCTGAAGCAAAGACTAAATCAATCCCATCAAAACTACTTGGGGTTGCTTCTTCGATTACAACTGATTGGTCACGAAAAGCTAACGTTTGGCCCGCTGAGCGTTTTGATGCCAATAACTTAATCGTTTTTACCGGAATACTTGATTGGGCTAATTGTGCGATCATGCGATTTCCCACCGCACCCGTTGCTCCTAAAATTGCTACATTATATTCTCGCATATTGTGCTCCTTCATCATTTTTATTTGCTGCTAAATACGTCTGAATTCGTGTAACTGCCGTATTTAACTTAGTCTCACTCGCGGCATATGATAACCGGACATACCCTTCCCCACCAGGGCCAAAGCTACTACCAGGAATTAACGCGACTTTGGCTTCTTGGGCTAAGGTAACTGCAAATTTAAAATCATCATCCCCAAATTCAGCGGGGATTTTAATAAATAAATAAAAGGCCCCATCCGGACTCGCAACACTTAACCCCATCTCAGTAAAAGCTTGCACTAGCATTTCACGACGGGCTTGATAGGCTGCACGCATTGTGGCAATTTCTGCATCACATTCATTAAAGGCCACTGTTGCTGCTGCCATCGCACTATTAACGTGTGTTGTGACTGCATATTGATGTAGTTTAGTAATATGTTGCACGAGCGCAGCCGGCGCGGCTAATAAGCCAATTCGATAACCGGTCATGGCATACGCTTTGGAAGCCCCGCTAATTAAAATCGTTTGCTCTGGTAAATATTGAGCCATTGAAACATGTTGTTGGGTATACGTCAATTCACTATAAATCTCATCGGACATGACAAAAATATCATATTGCTTAATAATCGCTGCTAAGGCCGCTAATTGCGCCCCAGTATAAGTTACCCCAGTTGGGTTGGAAGGATAGTTAAAAACTAAACACTTCGCTGTTGGATGCGCTGCCAGAGTAGTTGCTAACCGTTCCGGAGTTAAGACAAATCCATCTGATTGGGTATTAACAAAGACGGGGATCGCCCCCAAACTAATAACATCTGATTCATATAGTGGAAAAGTTGGGGTTGGAATGATTACTTCATCCCCCGCTTCCAAAATTGTGGCTAACGTAATTTGAATCGCTTCAGTTGCACCGAGTGTAACTAAAATTTCATTGTCAGCGGCATAATGTAAATCATATTTACGGGCTAAAAAGTTGGCCATTGCTTGTCGTAATTCAAGGTTACCAGGCGTCTTAGCATAATGTGATTCATTATTTTCAACTGACGCAATTGCGGCCGCCTTAACTTTTTCAGGGGCATCAAAATCTGGTTCCCCCAAAGTTAATTTAATAATATCTTCAATATCGGAAACTTGTTCATCAAAAGCCCGAATTGAGCCTGGTTGTAATTGTTCCATTACCGGATTGATTTTTTTTAATAATTCACTCGTAATAACTGGCATTTCATCTACCTCTTCGTATTAGCAATGTATGCTTAGTTAGTCGCCAAAAATGCGGCTAGACGTTCAATTGTTGTTGCTAATTGTGCTTGACTAGCAGCGTATGATAACCGTAAATACCCTTCACCACCCGGGCCAAATGAATTTCCCGGGATTAACGCTACTTTGGCTTCATGTGCTAAACGTAATGCAAACGCCGTATCATCTGTCCCAAAACGGGTTGGCATTTTAATAAATAAATAAAAGGCCCCATCTGGACTGGCGACCCCAAAACCAAGGGCCGTTAATTGTGCAACCATATAATCACGCCGTTTAGCATATTCTGCCCGCATCACAGCAATTTCTGGATCACATTCATTAAAAGCCACGGTAGCCGCGGCCATTGAACTATTAATATGAGTAGTCACCGTATACTGATGAAATTTAGTTATTTCCTTAATTAATGCTGCCGGGGCGGCCACAAAGCCAATCCGATACCCCGTCATAGCGTAAGCTTTTGAAGCCCCACTAACTAAAATCGTTTGCTTGGGTAAATATTTAGCTAACGAAACATGGGGCTTGCCATACGTAAATTCACTATAAATTTCATCGGCGACAACAAAAATATCATGTTGTTGCATAACGGTTGCTAATTCAGCTAACTCTTCGGCGGTGTACGTAACACCGGTTGGATTTGATGGAAAATTAAAAATAATTGCTTTGGCTTGATGCTCGGTTAAAGTTGTGGAAAGTTGTGCCGGACTTAATTTAAACCCATTTGCTGCAGTATTAACACAGACGGGTACGGCCCCTAAACTAGCCAAAATCGATAAATACATTGGATAACCAGGCGTTGGCACAATAACTTTATCACCCGGTTTTAAAATCGTCCGTAATGAAGTTTCCAACGCTTCCATGGCACCCACCGTAACAATTACTTCACTGGTTGGTGCATACTCAAGATCATATTTACGGTGTAAAAAATCACTAATCGCCGTTCTAAGTGCTAATGATCCCTGGGTTTTACCGTAATGCGAGTCATTATTTTTAATCGACGCCACCGCGGCGGCTTTAATTTTGGCAGGTGCATCAAAATCAGGTTCCCCAATCGTTAATTTAATAATGTCAGGAATATCTGAAATTTGTGCATCAAACGCGCGAATTGCGGCGGGTTTTAACGTATCCATAATTGGATTAATCCGGTTCAAAAGAGTTGCTGAAATTGCGGGCATCGTAACGCCACCTCACTTATAGAATATTTTCTAAGCCAATAACTAATTGATCAAGGGTTGAAATTTTTTGTAATGCCAATTTTACCCCTGGCATGAATGATTCGCGATTGAATGAATCGTGACGAATAGTTAACATTTCCCCGGTACCACCAAATAAAATTTCTTGATGGGCAACTAAACCTGGCAAGCGCACTGAATGGATGGGCACATTACCATCGGGCTTAATTTTATTAGCCGTATATTTAGCCGTACCAGAAGGTGCATCAACTTTTTTAATGTTGTGCATTTCAATAATTTCAACATCTGGTAAATATTGAGCTGCTTGTTGGGCTAATTGAATCATCAAGACTGCCGCCACACTAAAGTTTGGCACAATTAACCCACCTAAGTGTTGAGCTTGAGCCAATGCTTGTAATTCCGTGATTTGGGCAGGTGTTAAGCCGGTCGTCCCAATTAATGGTCGCATTCCTTTTTGTAATGCGGCTTGCGCATTGGCAAAAACCGCGCTTGGAACTGATAAATCCAGCCACACATCTGCAAAATGATCGGGAATGGTTGCTAAATCAGTAAATACTGGTACCGCTAAATCAGTTGCCTTACCATGGGGCGCATAACCACCGACAAGTTCAAAATCTGAACATTCAGTCACCATTTTAACAGCTTCGACCCCCATTTTGCCATTAAAACCGGAAATTATTAATCTTAACATTAGTTTTTCTCCAATTTTTCCAAAATTTCGGCGATTTCAGCTTCATCTAAATCTACAAGTGGCAAGCGCACACCACCCGTTGCAAAGCCGGCCGCTGTTAACGCTGCTTTAACCGGGGTTGGTGATGGGTAACTAAATAAAGTATCCACTTTTGGATTTAAGAAGCGTTGGATGCGACCAGCTTCGGCAACATTACCAGCATCTAATGCGGTAAATAATGCTTGAAATTCATCCCCGTATAAATGACTAGCCACTGATACCACCCCAGCTGCCCCTAACGCTTTGGCCGTTAATGCTTGCCCATCTTCACCGGTGTAAACGGCAAAATCACTGGGTGCATGTTCAATAATTGCGGCTAATTCATCTAAATCAGTACATTGTTTAAGCGCCGTAATGCGGGGATGCTTAGCTAACGTTAAGATAGTGTCAACCGATGCTTTCACCGTCGAACGTCCCGGAATATTGTAAACCATCAATGGTAAATCAACATTATCGGCAATCGCTGTAAAGTGGGCAATTAAGCCTTTTTGATTAGGTTTGTTGTAATATGGCACGACCGCTAAAGCCCCATCAATTCCAGGAATTTCAGCTACTGCCTGGCCAAATTCAATTGAAGCCGCCGTATTGTTGGTTCCAATATTAGCAATAATTGGGCCCCGACCGGCCACGATTTTAACAAAACCTTGATATAATTCAATTTTTTCCCGATCTGACATCGTGGCGCCTTCACCAGTTGTACCGCCAATGACAAAGCCATCACTTCCATGAGCTAACAAATGATTGGTCAAAGTTTCCAGAGCGGGAAAATCAATTTTATTATCCGCTGTAAATGGTGTAATAATCGCCGTAATAACCCGTGCTTCATTTAATAACATTACTTAGTCCTCTTCTTTCATGCGGCTTTCAATAAAGCCAATCATTGTTTTAACGGCCGCCATAATTGCGGCTTCATTTGCTAGATATTTACTTGAGTGTAATGCGGCTGGTGAATCAACCCCTAACCAAAACATCATTCCAGGAATCTTGGCAACTAAATAACCAAAGTCTTCACCAGTCATCGCGGGTTGCGTTTCAACATAGTTAATCGCGGGATTACTACTAACATAATTGATGAAACGTGCTGTGATTTGGGGTGCATTAACGACGGGGAAATAGCCATCTTGATTCAAAGTTAATTTTATCTGACAACCAAAACTTGCTTCAATTCCGCGGGTAATCGCTGTGACTCGCTCTTTAATTAAATCAATTGTTGGTTGTTGCAATGCCCGAATGGTGCCATGCGCTTGAGCACTCCCAGCAATCACGTTATTAGCGGTTCCCGCACTAACATTGCCGATTGTAACAACCCCGCCCTTAATTGGATCAACATTGCGAGCAACGATCGTTTGTAACTGGACGAGCCATTGGCTTAAGGCGACCACCATATCGTTGGCTTGGTGCGGAAAAGCAGCATGCCCACTAATTCCCGTAAATTCAGCATGGATTTCCGTCGTGCCGGCAAATAACGTCCCATTACGACAACCAATCGTCCCCGCAGCTAAGTCGGGATTAGTATGTAATGCATATAATTCATCAATTTGATTAGCACCACTTAAAATACCGCTCTCGTATAAGCGCATCCCCCCAGCAAAATTTTCTTCGGCTGGTTGGAAAATAAAGATTAAATTATCACTTGGTTGATGATTCGCAAAATAGCTTAAAATGCCCAACGCCACAGTCATATGAATATCATGGCCACACGCATGCATTTTACCAGGATTAGTTGACTTAAATGATAAATCATTGTCTTCTGAAACGGCCAAGGCATCCATATCAGTCCGATAACCAATTGTCCGTTGGGCATTAGTACCATGGACTTTCACTAAAATAGCCGTTGGTAACTCTGGTAGCGTGATAATTTCGATATGATCTTGCTTAAATTGGTGCATAATTGCTTTTAAAGTTGCACTAGTCTGGACTTCTTGTAACGCTAATTCTGGTATTTGGTGAAGATACCGGCGAATATCAATTAATTGCGCTTCCGTTAAGCCGCAATCGGCAATTTGCAAATCATCAATTATCATATCATCACAACTTTCGTAAACTATCTAATAGTGCTGTCTTCATTGATGTTTGAGCATCAACTTTTTTAATTACGCGCGCTGGCACCCCACCGACAACGGTGTATGGTTCAACATCTTCAATCACCACGGCCCCCGCGGCAACAACGGCTCCTTGACCAATTCGTACGCCTTCAATAACCACCGCATTGGCCCCAATCAAGACATCATCTTCGACAATTACTGGCGTTGCTGACGCTGGTTCAACCACCCCAGCTAAGACCGTTCCAGCCCCGATGTGGGCATGCTTACCAACAATGGCACGCCCACCAAGGACCGCCCCCATATCAATCATCGTGCCTTCACCAATTTCAGCCCCAATGTTAATTAATGCCCCCATCATAATCACGGCATTATCGCCAATCGTTACTTGATCACGAATGATGGCACCGGGCTCAATTCGGGCATGAATACCTTTTAAATCGAGTAATGGTACCGCTGAATTACGGGCATTGTTTTCAACCCGAAATTGCTTAATGACACTCGCGTTAGTCGTTAAAAATGGTTCAACAACTTCCCAATCACCAAATAACACCCCAGTGGTGCCAGTAACATAGGCTTCGATGGTCGCTGGGAATTCCAAGTTGGTTAATTCACCATTTACATAGACTTTAACGGGGGTTTGCTTTTTAGCATTGCTAATAAAATCAATAATTTCTTGAGCGTTTAATTCTGCCATGGAATTTCTCCTTCTATATAAAGAACGTTTTTTATTTATTCGTAACTAACATCGAGAGCAACTAAATCTTGATACGTTTCACGCCTGACTACCACCTTGGCAATCCCATTTTCAGCAAAAACGACGGCGGGGCGCCCATTGCGATTATAATTTGACGCCATTGAATATCCATATGCCCCGGTGGCTAACATTGCAATCACATCCCCTTGCTCAACATCTGGCAAGGCTTGGTGTTCAATTAAGATATCGCCGGATTCGCAATACTTCCCAGCTAGGCGAGCAGTTTGCGTAGTTGGTGCTTGCGGGTTTTTAGCCAAAACAGCTTCATATTCAGCTTGGTACAATGCGGGGCGAATGTTATCACCCATCCCCCCATCAACCGTAATGTATGATTCAATTCCAGGTACATCTTTACGCGTGCCGACACGGTATAAACTATAACCAGCCGGCCCAACAATCGCCCGACCCGGTTCAATCCAAATTGCGGGCATCTTAATTTGGGCAGTTGCGACCGCTTCCTTCACCGCATTGATAACGGTGGTTAACATAGCTTGTGGTGCTTTGGGTTCATCCGTTTGTGTGTAACGAATTCCAAAGCCACCACCAAGATTTAAAACTTGGGCGTCAAAGCCATACTCAGTCTGCCAGTTAGCTAAAGTTGCCACCAAAATTTTAGCTTCTTCCACAAAGCCAGTACTTTCAAAGATTTGTGATCCGATGTGGGCATGGATTCCACAAACCTTAAAGTGCTCATCAGCCAACACTATTTGCAAAGCTTCAGCTGCTTGACCACTGGCTAAATCAAACCCAAATTTACTATCAGCTTGGCCGGTTTGAATGTATTCATGCGTGTGGGCCGAAATTCCTGGGGTAATCCGTAATAAAATATTAGCGGTGGTGGCATGGTTGCGTAAAATTTCTTGTAACATCTTGATTTCAGTAAAATTATCGACCACAATCATGCCAACTTCTTGGTCAACCGCCATCGTTAATTCTTCATAACTTTTGTTGTTACCGTGAAAACTAATGTTAGCCATTGGAAAATTAGCTTGCATCGCGGTGAATAATTCCCCACCAGAAACTACATCAATATGGGCGTGTTCTTGCTTAACGACTTGATACATTGCAACCGTCGCAAAGGCCTTAGAAGCGTAACTAATTACATAGTCAACGTTGGCTGCTTCAAAGGTAGCGTGTAAATCTTGAAAGGTCTGGCGAATCTTGCTAACGTCGTAAACAACGAGTGGCGTTTCAAATTCATGTGCTAGTTCTAGGGCATCACATCCCCCAATCGCTAAGTGGCCGGCGGGGTTAATTGTGTAATCTGCTTGCATATCTCTTTTTCCTTTTCTATTAATCAACTAAGTAACGGGGTAACCGATCACTTAACTGATTGGCAAATTCCCATGGTTGTAAGTGGCAGTGGGCACAAACATCCCAGATATCAATTGTCTGCGTGCCATTCGTGCCTAAAATTGTGACGGGCGTGCCAACCGGCATTTCATGTGGTAAGCGGACCATCATCTGGTCCATCGCAATCTGACCGACAATTTCACAACGTTCATTACCGACTAAAATTTCAAACCCGCGCATCGCTCGAGTCAAGCCGTCACCATAACCCATGGGAATCGTTCCAATCCATTCATCGCCGGTCGTGTGATATAGATGGCCATAGCTAACCCCTTCACCGGCGGGAATTTGTTTAACAAAACTCAAGGCCGACTTGATTGTCATCGCCGGTATCAAATCAGTGCCAGGATTTAATTCTTTCCCTGAAGGTTCCCAACCATAAACAACCGTCCCCACGCGAATAAAATCAGTGGGTACTTCATCAGCGTGGTACATAGCAGCCCCTGAGTTGGCGACATGCACCATTGGGGGTAAACATGGTAGCCCGTCAATTACTTGATGCCATCGTGCAAGTTGCATTTCAAAGTAATCCGTTTCAGCCGTGTCTGATGTGGCAAAATGCGTCATAATACCTTCCCACGTAAATAAATTAGGATGGGCTTGCATCACGGCAACCGCGGCTTGAACTTCCGCGGTTGTTCGCATCCCAATTCGATTCATCCCAGTATCAACCGCCAATGATACTAACAATGGTTGATTACCAGTTAAAAATCCTTGAGCCGCTTCAAGCCACGCCACGGATGGGACCGTCGTAATAATTTCAAATTGAGCTAAAAATTCGGCATATTGGGGCTCGGTGTAACCTAAAATTAAAATTGGCATATCTAATTTAGCTTGTCGGATAGCTAAGGCTTCATCAACGACCGCCACCGCTAGACCATAGACACCTGCCGCTTTAGCAGCGTGGGCCATCTCTAATAGACCATGGCCATACCCATTGGCCTTAATAGCTAAAAACATATGTTTAGCATGACTTGTTTGCATTGTTACTTGAACATTTTGATTAATTGCCGTTTGTGAAATTTCAATACGACTGGCTCGCATTTGTGCTACTACCATTGGTTAAATCCTCGTTATTTTAGATTTAATTCCACGCTCCTCAGGTGATTTTAGGTACAAAAAAAGCAAACAAAAATGTTTGCAC
Organism: Periweissella ghanensis; assembly: GCF_918814755.1. Lineage (GTDB taxonomy): Bacteria > Bacillota > Bacilli > Lactobacillales > Lactobacillaceae > Periweissella > Periweissella ghanensis. The sequence goes on from NZ_CAKKNT010000034.1 coordinate 10,151, forward strand.
TTAAGCACATTTTTGTTTGCTGTATACGTTTTATACCACAAAAAAATCATGTTGTCGAAAGCGCCCCGTAGCCGACATTCTTGCTACGACAGTCCGATACCTCTTAAATATCGGCCCAAGTCCACTATCCTACTCAATAGTTTCCCTTCGGCGACCGCCCCTTTCAAACAAGCTCATTGTATCGTAGTACTCACTTATTTTACTCTTGTTGGTCGCAACCTCTTTGAATTATTAAATTACAATAATCATAACAAATATATTTTAAAGGTCAACCCCTTTTATTAAAAAGTGCTAAATTTAACCCAGCATTAATTTGAATCATTCACACAATTCTAATTTTTAGCTTGCTTTTTTTAATCATTGGTGGTTAAAATCGCAAGCAAGATAAAAATTCAGGGAGAACACACATGAAAGTTGTTAAGTTCGGTGGTAGTTCATTAGCCAATGGACCCCAATTAGAAAAAGTTATTAAGATTATGCAAGCAGATGATCAACGCCAAATATTGGTCGTCTCAGCCCCTGGAAAACGGGCGGCAGACGATATTAAAGTCACCGATTTATTGATTCAATATGCCGCTGAACCGACTAGTGAAGTTTTACAAAAAAAGTTATACGATCGTTACTGGGAAATTGCGGCATACTTTGAATTACCAGTTGAAAAATTCAGCCAAATAGATGCCCAAATAAAAAAACTCGCCCTCACTACTTTTGCTAACCAAGCTGACCAATTAGCCGCCTTTAAAGCCCATGGTGAAAAATTAAACGCGATGTTAATTGCCTTAATTTTTAATCACCTTGGATTACCCGCCATCTACGCTGATCCCAAAGCGCTAGGTATTTTAGTTACGGGAACCGCTGACAGTGCACAAGTGAGTGAATTCACATATCAAAATATTAAACGCTTCCCCTTCGATGAAGAATATTTGATTGTCCCTGGTTTTTATGGTTACACCGCCGATGATCAAATTGCTACTTTTGCCCGTGGTGGCTCGGATATCACGGGTTCAATTATGGCTCGTGGATTAAAAGCAAGCTTATATGAAAACTTTACAGATGTCAGTGCCATTTATGCTGCCAACCCCAGCATTGTTGCTCACCCCCGCGCAATCTCCCAAATGAGTTACAAAGAAATGCGGGAATTAGCGTATGCCGGCTTCCAAGTTTTTAATGATGAAGCGATTATTCCTGCCATCCAAGGTAACATTACCATTAATGTTAAAAACACGAATGATCCGAGTGCCCCAGGAACTTTAATTGTTCCCGACACCGCCTTAACAACTACTCACAAAATTACTGGAGTTGCTAATTCTAATCGTTTTGCCGCCATTTATTTACACCGGTATTTGTTAAACAAAGAAGTTGGATTCACCTTAAAAATTTTGCAAATTCTCCTCAAATATAACATCAGTTATGAACACATGCCTTCTGGGATTGATGATTTGACGATTATTCTTGATAAGAGTCAAATTGATACAAATATCATCCAATTGGCGATGGCTGAAATCCAACAAGCCGTTAAACCGGATATCCTTGAATGGTATGAAGACTATGCCATTATCATGGTTGTTGGTGAAGGTATGCGTGATCAAGTCGGAGTCTTAGCGGATATTTTAAACGCCTTATCAAGCCGTAATATCGGCGTAAAAATGATTAACCAAGGGGCTTCACGAATTGCCGTAATGGTCGGTGTCGCTCAAGCAGATGCCGCCGATGCTGTCGCGGCCATTTATACCGATTGTACCAATTAAAATTGTTAGCTTAAAATAGAAAAATCCGTTTGAAATTTTATTTTCAGACGGATTTTTTGCCCTACTTACTTAAAAATGCGGTTCAAGCGGTGGCTGGCGTTTATTTTTGGTGAAAAGCTTATTTTTTAACCATGGCAAGACCCAGTAATCCAAACCTAAACGACTTGCATTATTACCAACGATTAAAATTAAAATTTCGGCAATAATATAGCTGGGATTACTTGAAATTGCACCGGCAAATAAAAAGCTGAAATTCATCACTAAGCCAAAGAATACCGCTGCCAAATTAAACATTCCAAGCATTAAGCCTAAACCGACTAATATTTCACCCCATGGTACTAAGACCGAAAATAGCCCCGTATGTTCACCGTTATTAGTAACGAATTTAAGCAAGATTGTAAACCAACGAAATTGTTCACCATGAATCCCTTGAACTGGATTTTTAATTGCGGCGTTAATAAATTCATGCGCTGAAAAATTATGCATTATTTTATCAATTCCACTCATCAACCAAGCCAAACCAAGCCAGATTCGTAAGATAGTTGCTAGATACATAATCCATTTATTAGTTCGAAAAAATTCCATTATCATCGCATTACTCCTTTACTAGTGTGGTTACATTAATTTGTTTCACTATTATGGTTACTGAATGATATTACACGCATATGTATGGCGCTTTAATTTTAATTCACAAAAAAACCAACCAACGCAATAATTACGTTGGTTGGTTTTTAACAATCTAATTACATTATTGAAATGCTTATTCTGCCGCTTCTTCAGCTTTAACTTCGGCCAATAATTTAACTTGTTCCTTAGTTAATTCCATCTTTTCCAATAAATCTGGCCGACGAAGATATGTTCGGCGTAATGATTCTTTCATCCGCCATTCAGCAATTTTACCGTGATTACCACTAGTTAAAACTTCTGGGACCACCCGGCCACGGAAATCTGCAGGTCGAGTGTATTGGGGATATTCTAATAAACCAGTTGAGAATGAATCGCCAATGGCTGATTCACGATTACCAAGAACTTCGGGAATCAAACGGACCGTCGCATCAATGATTACCATAGCACCAAGTTCACCACCTGTCAAGACATAATCTCCTAATGAGATTTCATCCGTCACAAGTTCGCGAATCCGTTCATCATATCCTTCATAGTGTCCAGCAATAAAAGTTAAATGTTCTTCATTACTAAGATCTTCAGCTACCGCTTGGTTAAAAGGTACCCCCGCTGGATCAAGTAAAATCACGCGACCGTAATCACCAGCTTTAGCTTTGATATCGTCCATCGCATCAAAAATTGGTTGCGGCGTTAATAACATGCCTGCGCCACCACCAAATGGGGTATCATCCACATTATTGTGCTTGTTATTTGTAAAATCACGAAAATCAGTAACTGAAAATTCGAGTAACCCACGATCAACCGCTTTCCCAATAATTGATTCCGTCATTGGTTTAAACATATCAGGAAAAATACTTAAAACATCAATCCGCATTAATCATCCAACCCTTCTAATAAATCAATTGTGATGACTTGATTTTCAACATCCACATTTTTAATAACGTCATCAATCATTGGTAACAATAAATCATCCTTACCAGGCCGTGAAACCACCCAAACATCATTGGCACCTGTTTCAAAAATTTCTTTAACTTTACCAATTTCGACATTATCTTCAGTCACGACTTGGGCCCCAATAATGTCTTTGTAGTAGTATTCGCCATCTTCAAGCGTTTCTAGATCTGCATCCGCGACTAACAAGTCCATTCCCTTGTACTTTTCAATATCATTAATGTTTTGTTTATCAACAAATGACACTAAAATAAATTGCTTGTGGTTACGGACGGTAGCAATCGTTACAGGTGTCTTTTCGTTGTTATCAATAAATAACTGGTTCCCCTTTTGGAAACGTTCTTCAGGAAAGTCTGTGATAGCAATTACGCGAACTTCACCCCGAATTCCGTGGGTGTTTACCATTGTTCCAACTTTGTAAAATTCCATATCTATATCCTCGTTAAATTATTTCTTCAAAGCTTCAATTTCAATATACACTTTTTTACCGGCACTCAAATGTGCGGAAAAAATCAATTCCCGGATGGCATGAATAGTTGTCCCACCATAGCCAATTAATTTACCTAAGTCACCTGCATCAACCGCCACCACACAACTTACATTGGCCGGCGTTTCAGTTAATGTTACTGTCATCACATCTGGCTTAGTTATGAGTGGTTTAATGATGGTACTTACTAAATTTTTAAGTGCTTCTTCATTCATTTTATATTTTACCAAAAATGCTCAAGTTGAGCTCCTTGTTTATTGATTCAATTAAATAACGCCGCAATTAGGCTTATTTTATAAACTATAATTGTACCATATTTTAAGCCACGACTGGGTTTTTACCTTGAAAACTTACAAAATTACGTAACGTTACTAGCAGTAAATTGATTTAATGTTAGTTTTACTGACATTAAATGTTTAATTTTTCAATACCATTCTTTATGATATTGATAACCTTAATGACGTTATTTTTTCAATGATTGGAGATCAAGGATTATGAATACTGGTGATATCGTTTGGATTTTAGTATCAAGTGCCTTAGTGTGGTTAATGACACCAGGATTAGCTCTATTTTATGGGGGCCTCGCTAATCGGAATTTTGCAAGTAACACCGTTTTCTTATCGGTAATTGTGTTGGGAATTGCGCCCCTTGTCTGGGTAATTTGTGGCTACAGTCTCGCTTTTTCTGGGCACGGTTTACTCATTGGTAACTTTAAGCATTTCTTATTGCACGGGTTAACATATAATCATTCAACCTTTGGCTTACACATTCCTGATGCAGCTTACATGCTATTTCAAGGGATGTTTGCCATCATTACAGTTGCCATCATTACTGGCTCAGTAGTAGGTCGGATGAACTTAAAAGCGATGCTCTTATTTATTCCATTATGGCTAATTTTAGTTTATGCCCCACTTGCACATATGGTTTGGGGTGGTGGAATTTTACAAAGAATGGGGGCCCTTGACTTTGCTGGTGGGGATGTTGTTCATATATCATCTGGTATTTCAGGGTTGACGCTAGCCATTCTTGTTGGACGGCGGCATCGATTTAGTAGCGAAACCGATACCCCTGATAATATGTCCAACGTCTTAATTGGGGCGGCCTTACTATGGTTTGGTTGGTTTGGCTTCAATAGTGGCTCGGCTCTTACCATCAATGCAACTGCCATTCTCGCATTTATTAATACCAATATTGCCGCGGCTGCCGCTTTAACGACTTGGTTTCTGCTTGATTTTATTAAAACAGGTAAAGCCCGTATTTCAGCCGCTTTATCAGGTGGCTTAGTGGGTTTAGTGGTTATTACGCCAGCAGCCGGCTTTGTCACCCCAAGTAGTGCCATCATTATGGGCATTTTAGTAGCCCCAATTGTGTATTACTTGGCTGATTTTTTACAAACTAAATTTAAATACGACGATACGTTAGATGCCTTTAATTTCCATGGAATTGGTGGTATCGTTGGTGGTATTTTAACTGCCCTTTTTGCTACTAAAGACTATCACGGTATTTTGGCAACTGGCTCTTTAAAACAACTCGGCATTCAGTTACTAGCCATTATTATTACAATTGCTTTGGCCGCGGGGATGACGACGTTAATTGCTAAATTAATTAACCTTTGGTTACCATTACGAATTCCCGCGGATATTGAACGTAAAGGGATTGATCATGAACTGCATGGTGAATACATCAGTATGCTTAGTTCACCGCAATTTAATCAACATGTGCGTGCTAAACAAAAATTATAAAATCAACCTAGCGTAATGTGGTATTGTATTGGTATATTACCTAAATATTTTTAGATGTCATCGAAAGGATATTACATGACTTCCACATTTTTGCGTAAGAGCTATCTTTATGGCTTTTTATTAGTAATTGCCTTTATTCATATTTTTTTGCTTGGCTATAATACTACGATTGTTTCTGGTTTAGATACCGGCTTTCTGTTGAGTCGAATTCATGGTATTAATGATGCTTTGTTACAGCATAATTCTTTGAATAATCTATATAGTTTTGCTGATTTTAGTAATGTTGGTTCCGCTATTCAAAATTTTTATCCTAATAAATTTTTGCTCTTCTTCTCAATTCCATATTTATTAACCCATAATTTTATTTTAAGTTATTATACTGGTTTAGTAGTTTTAACCTTTATTGGCTTAATAATTGGATATCATACGATGCTCAGCTTTTGTGGTAAAAAACGGCAAGTGCACTGACCCCCTCGAATTGGAGTAAATCCAATCGAGGGGGTTTTCTTATGTATTTTTCTCAAAAAATAAAATTAGATGCAATTATTGAGTACCAAAATGGTGTTCCAA
>NZ_CAKKNT010000035.1 GCF_918814755.1 Periweissella ghanensis
GTTGCACCCGATGCTTTTTTCTTTTGATTATATCTAAAAGGGCCACTAAATGAAATTTAAAATTTCATTTAGTGGCCCTTTTTTTATAGGGTTATGTCACAACCCCTTTTTTATTAATACTTGTTATTTACTATTTTTGGTAATAAAAAATGTCATCCCAATTGATAAACACATAAATACTAAGACAATTCCATAGGGATAATGGTAATTGATATCTAATAATATTCCCGCCATAATTGGACCAGCAACGTTACCGACACTGGTTAATGACATATTTAACCCATTCATTAATCCTTGTTTACTTTCACCAAATTTTGTTAAATAGGTAGTTATTGCTGGGCGAATAATATCCATCGCTGAAAAAACGATTAGCGTTGCAACGACCACAGCTAACTTACTATGGGTTACCAAAATCCACGCGACCCCCAAAGCACTTATCGCAAAACAGTAGCGAATTAATTTAATTTCAGAAAACCACAGGACTAACCGTTCAAAGAAAACAACTTGTAAAATTAGAGAAATGATTCCATTCAGTATTAACACAATGGCTAAATCATTCATATTGAAATCAAAAACTTCATTAACAAAAATTGAGTAGACCCCTTCAAAGCCGGCCAGACCAAATGCTGAAACTAAAATCAATGTAAATAATAACACGACGGGCTTAGTTAGTACCTCACGCCAATTAGTTGTTTCTTTGGCTTGTTTATTATTAACAACGTGGTGTTCAAATTGATTTTCATTCGGCAATAAGGTTAATAACACCAACAACGCCACCAATCCTAGCACACTAGCCACCCAAAATGGCATTTTATAGCTAATATTAGCTAAGACACCACCAATTCCGGGGCCTAAAATCAACCCACCGCTAAAGGCAGCTGAAATCCAGCCAATCACTTTAGCTCGCTGACTTGTAGTCGTAATGTCTGCTGCCATGGCCATTGCAGTTGGGATATATGCAGCAGCTGACAAGCCACCAATGATGCGTGATACATCAAGTAACCATAATTGATTGGTCAAAGCAAAGATAACTTCCGATAAACTATACAAAACCAACCCAATAATTAATACTGGTTTACGACCAATGCGATCTGACACAATGCCGACCAAAGGCGAAAAAACGAATTGTGCTAAGGCAAATAAAGCGGTCATAAAGCCCATATCAGCAGCACTAAAATGTAATTCGTTTTTTAAAAATGGCATTACCGGAATAACCAAGGTAACTCCTAAACAAACTAGAAATTCACTAAGCACTAATATAAAAATAGCTCGTTTTGTTGCTGCACTCATGTAATACCACCTTTTATTTCGATTTAAAAGTTCAATTCTTCAATTATAGCGGCATTTCATGAAGAGCGTCAACAAATAAACTTTATCCTTTGTTAATATCTTTAAATTTACTTAATATTGTGGCAACCAATGGATTGTTTTCGTTTTACGATTGGCAATCACAAATATCTCACTAGCTAAAGTTTTATTAGGTATTAACATGTAATTTGATGAGAATACAACTGTTTGGGCATGCGTTATCGGGTTAATTACAAAGCTAAGGTTATAACCACTTTGCGATCCACCCGCCTGATAATTACCATAAAAACTATATAAACCATTATAATAATCATGGTTATGCACCGGAAAGAAAAGCGGAAAATCTTTTTTCGGAATTAATTTACCTTCCATTAAGGCCGTTAAAAATTCAAAATAATCTGCCGGCGTTGAATAGATTTGACCAGCACCAATTAATAGTGACATTTGTTTTCTAATATCATAATTAAAAAAAGCTTGCTGAATATGGGTTTTAACGTAATTTGGATAAACCAAATTAGTTCCTTCAGGAATATCTTGGTAAAAATACGTATTGTTTAGTCCAAGTGGCTGTAAAATATCTTCAGTTACGTTTTGCTTGTAGCTTTGATTTGTCACTTGCATAATAATTCCGGCTAATAAAGAGAAATTAGCACTCGAATAGACATAGTGTGGCCGAGTTGAAATTAAATGCTGACGGACATAGTCAACTTGCTCTTGTTCATTGGTAATTTCGCGAATTTTTTTGTAATTACCATCAACAATTCCCGACGTATGCGTTAATAAATTCCAAACTGTAATTTTATTACCATATGGAATATTAGGATAAAATTGATCGATTGGTGTCCGTAGATTTAATTCACCTTCCTCAATCAACCTTTGTATAATTATCGCCGTAAATATTTTTTGAATTGAAGCAATTTGGAAAACCGAATTTTCATCTAGTTTATCATTGGAAAAATTACTAATATTTCCATTGGCTACGACCATCGGTACTTTAGAACCCGTTACCGTAGTTACCGCAACCGCATTTAAATGATTTTGTGCTAAATAAGAATGTAATTGTGCTTGCAAAACTGCCGGTTTACGTGAAAAGTTTATCTTTTGAATTGGTTTAACTTTTGCAATGGCTTGTTCAGAGGCCTTTGATTGCCACGTATCACCGATATTAATAGCGTTATTAATAACTGGGATGAGCAGCCAACGCGTAATCAATACTAACGTAATCAAGGCAAATAAGACTAATTGATATTTTTTATTCTTAATAATGTTAAGTAAGTTGTTCAATTTTTTTCTCCAGTAATTAATGTCAAGCTAAAATAATAAAAAATACGGGCCAATTGACTCGTATTTTCTATTAATTCCATTATAGAGAACATAACTAACAAGCCACCACAAGTTAGTTATTACCCATGTTATACACGTTACTATATAAAACAACAAGGCTCGCTAATGAATTTAATCAATACGTAATAGTTATATAAAAAACCATTGATTTATAACCATTCTTTTATTTTTAATGTTATACTTTATAAAATACTCATATACAGAGAAAGGCCTTAATTGATGCCAAATAAACCATTTGTTACGTTATTTTCGGTTATCTCATTAGATCATAAACTTGCTCTAGGTAAGACTAGTCACTGGCTTTCAGCGCCAGCATTGCAACCCGGTTTGTATCAAGTTGCTGAAATTGCACAAACTATCGACTACTGGATTATGACAACCGCACACTCAATTCAAAAAGTTGGCATTAGCAACGATAAAATTGACGTTCCATTTAAATTAGGCCAACATTACCTCATTTTACTTGATACTGAGGGAGACTTATCTGGTAAAACATTAGTGGCAGCATCCAAAACCTTTTCCCAAGTACTGGTGTATTCACCCCAAACATATAAAGCGAGTGCATTCCCAAACGTCACCTTTGTCAAAATACAAAATTTCAATTTAAAACAAATCTTTGCCCAATTATCTACTAATTTTAATGTTGACTACCTAACAATCCAAGCCGATACCGATTTTAACACCGCTGTATTTAAAGCCAATGTTGTTGATCGTTATGTCCTTGTGCAACTACCGATTATGGTTAACGACATGCGAGCGCCAACTATTTTTTGGTTTAATCAAATCCTAGCAGACTGGCAAACTTTTCAAATTCAGTCGATTGAACCTTTGTTACATTCATATCTTTGCATTAGTTATTACGGCCAAAAGAATTAGTTATTAGGCTTACTGAGCAATTAATTCTTTTAATTTTAACACACAAATCTTTGCCCATTCACAAAAACATTTTGACTTTAACTAAATCCTTCATATTTCATAATAAAATAACGTAACCATCAATATTTTCTAGTATTAACTACACCAAGATTCACGACAATTAGATACCTACTAGCGTAAACACAATAAACCCTCCATTGAAGAAAATTTCAATAGAGGGTTTATTTATATCAAACTACTAGCGTCCGGATTAACCCTTAGTTATGCGTACTTGCTTTTTCCACAGCAGCTTGGGCTAAAATATTTAAATAATTAAATGGGCGATCAAACCATGGTTGGAATAGCATATCAACCATTGCTAGTTGATCAATTGTAAAATCAGCTTGCATCGCAATTGAAACGCCGTTAGCAGCTGCTGAAATATCATGTGTACTACTCAATTGAACCCCTAAAATTTTATGACTAGCTTTTTCCCACACTAAAGTCATCAAGACTGGTGCTGTCGTTGTCATAAATTCTGGTCGGAAATTATCTTCAATTGTAATGGCCTCAAAGTTTAACCCCCGTGCTTTAGCGGCACTTGTGGTCAAACCACTCGCAACAAAATTCATCCCAAAAAGTTGTAAACCTGATGAAGCTTGGGTTCCCATATACTTAACTTTGTTTTCAACAATATTTTGACCCACGAGCTTTCCTTGACGAATCGCATTTGTTGCTAACGGAATATATTCATAACTTTGCGTTGGATTATAGTAAACCGCCGTCGAATCACCCGCGGCGTAAATATCAGCATTGGAGGTTTGCATATACTCATTAGTTACAATAGCCCCATTGGGTAACATCTTAACTTGGTCTTTTAATAATGCTGTATTGGGCTTAAAGCCAATCGCTAAGATAACAATATCGGCTTGATGAACTTGTTTATCAGTGGTCACTGTTACTTGATTTTGCCCAGTAAACCCTTGAACCAATTCACCTGTCACGACTTTAATACCATTACTTTCGAATAAATCAGTTGCGCGTTGGGTGTATGGTTCATCAAAGTATTTATTCATAATGGTTGGCATTCCATCAATAATCGTTACTTCTTTATTATGGGCTTGAAAGGCCTCAGCAAGTTCAACCCCGATATATCCCGCTCCAATAATGATTACCGAATTAATGTGTTCAGTTTTTTCAAATAAAACTTGCGCATCATGGTAGTTTTTACAAAAATACAAATTTGGATTGTCAATTCCTGGAATATTCGGTTTAACCGGTACTGAACCCGTGGTCATCACTAATTTATCATAATTATCTTCAAACTCGTCACCAGTCAATAAGTTCCGTACTTGGACCGTTTTATTTGTACTATCAATCGCTAAAATTTCATGTTGCATCCGTAAATCAGCTCCCAGTGCCGCTAATTTTTCTGGATCAGAATAAAATAATTCATCCGCGTGCTTAACTTCTCCTTGGACATACAAAGCAATACCACATGACAAGAAGGAAACGTTATCGTTGCGTTCGTATACGACGACTTCAACATCTGGGGTTTGTGTTTTAATTTCTTTAATAGCCGTTGTCCCGGCATGGGTTGATCCTACAACAATTACTTTCATAGCTTATCTCCAATATCTAGTTATTTATAGCTATAATTATAATATTTTCACAAAGTTATTTAACTTATTTTCCTAAACTGTCGCTCCACTATCATGAATAGTTATTAATTCACAAAGTTGTTTGATTTTGGTCCGAGAAACCGGTAATTCAAACCGATTATCTAGAATTGTAAGATGTTCTTTCATCTTAATTTGGGTGATGTAATCAAGATTAATTAAACAGGCCCGGTGCGCCCGAAACAGCCGTGGTAACCGTTGCTGTAAATCACTGAGTTTATCATAAAATAAAATCTTATCATGCGCCGTAGTTAGTTTAAGTTGGTGGGCCGTGGCGGTTGTTTCAATTGCAATAATTTCATGGGGCTTCACTAAATAAACCTGTTCATTAGTATTGATTAACAATTTTTGTTGTCCTTTGGTTGGTGCTAACAACCGCTGTTGATATATCAATGTTTGTTCCAAAAAACCTTTAAGTAAGGTTGCTGGTAAACTTTTGTTAATAAAGTCACGGGCGCCAATATTATTAGCAAACAATTGTTGCATCAAGGCTGGGAACTTGGAAACAAATGAAATCGTTGCTTCAATATCAACTTGGCGTAACCGTTTGGCAAAATTAATCCCACTAAGCTTAACCCCATTTTGATCTAAATCTAGAAAATATACATCGGCATACTGGCCTTGTTCAAAAACGGCGACTTCTAAATCATCTACATTTGTAAAAATTTTTATTTGCGCATTTATAGCTAGTTCTTGGGTAATCGTTTTCACAATCCGTTTAATTTTATCTAGCATAATAAATTGATCATCTAATATATAAATTCGCATTCCAGGCTCCTTTTTATCTTTTGTGAAACTTCATACTATTTAAATAGATTATAGCATCATGTATCCGTAAAAGCATACCCTTGTTACCTAAGACTTGCATTTAATTAACAAAATTTGCTCATTAATTATCAAAAAGCTAATTAGCTTTTTTACATTAGAAATACCTATGTTTTATTTTAGATTTTATAAAAATTATCAACGACTGGTAGTTTGCGCAAAAAAAGACTACAGTAGAACTGTAGATAAATTATCTATATTAAAATTTTATAAAGGAGCTACCAATATGGCAAATAAGTTAAGTAAAAGTGCACGCAAGGAACTTGCAGAACAAGAACTTCAACGGCGTGCCAAGGATCATGCGACCCAAAAGCATGAAAGTGGATTTGCTCATCTCCGTGATTTAGAAGATAAGTTCAAACACGAAAATTAATTGCGGATATCTCACATTTAATAAAATTATCGTTTGTTAGCACCCATTATGTTACAAACTTAAATCCAATAAAAGACCTGAAGAGATTTCTTCAGGTCTTTTATTGTACTTATTTCAAATTTTACATTTTTTAGCCCCTATAAACATTATTCATAGACTTCTTATATAAGGATATTTTATTGCTTTTAAGCTCGCAAATTTATTGTAAATTTTATTACAATAATGTAACATTAGGGTTACTATAAACATCGGGGAGTTTTTTAAATCATGGAGTTACAATCACCTACACGCCGCTATATTTTAGGCTTTGATGGCATTCGTGCCTTAGCTGTTATCGCGGTTATTTTGTATCACTTTTTACCAAATACTTTTAGTGGGGGATATTTGGGAGTGTCAATCTTTTTTGTCGTTTCCGGTTACTTAATCACCGATTTATTACGGCAAGAATTTAATAAAAAAAATACAATAGATATTAAAGCCTTTTACTTACGCCGGCTCAAGCGGCTTTATCCAGCATTAGTCTTTATGTTGATTGTTACATTAGCCTTCATTACCCTTTTTGATCGCGGGGCACTCTTAAATATTCGGACTGCGGTCATTACTAATTTACTGTACGTGTATAATCTCTGGGCAATTAACCACGGCCAATCTTATTTCCAACAATTTACAGCCCCCAGTCCGGTAACCCATTTATGGTCATTATCGGTTGAAGGGCAATTCTATTTTGTTTGGCCGCTGTTAGTGTTATTACTCAGTAAATTAAAAGTTCGCCGTCGCTATGTCGCTGTTGGGTTGGGCATTGCCGCCCTTGCTTCAGCAACAATGCTCGCTATTACTTTTAATCCTAGTTCAATAAACCGAGCATATTATGGCACTGATACACGCTTATTTGCAATTTTATTAGGGGCTATGCTCGCTTATCTTTGGCCATCAACACAGTTAACTACTACGATGGCTCCGCAAAATCAACGCGTGCTTAACTATATTAGTTGGGCTAGTTTACTTGGTTTGGCGATTGGCTTTGCCACATTAAATGGCCAAAGTCCCATCACCTATTATGGGGGCATGTTCCTCTTTACGATTATGGGAATGTTACTTGTTGCCACGATTGCCGCTCCAGGAACTTGGTTGGTTAAAGTTTTTGACTGGTCAGTCTTTCGTTGGATTGGGACCCGTTCATATGGAATCTATCTATACCAATATCCTGTCCTCGTATATTTTGATCAGCTCAAATTAAAATATACTAACCTGAATTGGTTATTTTTAATTATCGAATTACTATTAATCGGTTTGATTAGTGAAGCTAGCTACCGATGGTTAGAACAACCTTTGCGCCACGTCACTTTTACCGATGTTAAAGCATTCTTTAGCCAGATTGGTAGCTTCAATTACCGGACTATTACTCAATTTGCTGTGACCATTTTTCTCGTGACGATTGCAAGTTTTGGTTTGGCGGCACCCGAAGCAGCTAGTAATTATCAACCACCGTTGGAAAAAGAATTAGCTAGTCGAGAACAAAAAACCGAAGCCGCTAATACTAAAATTTTAGCTGAACAAAAAGCGGCTCAGACGGCTACTAAAAAAGCTCAGGAAGATGCCAAAAATAATCAAACGAAAGCAAGTTCGGCTTCAAGTAGTTCTTTATCAAGTGCGGATGCCCAATTAGCAGCTTTCTATCAATTTACGCCACAACAATTAAGTGTTCTTAAGCAAACACCAGTTACCGCCATCGGTGATTCAATGTTGGTTAACATTGGTCCTACCCTGCAAAAATTTATGCCGGTGTTCGCCAATGGTAAAGTCGGCCGGCAACCCTCAACGGCCCCAGATTTAATTTCAACAATTAAAGCCGCTGGTCAGCTTTCAGACAATGTGCTCATTATGCTTGGGACTAACGGAACGGTTAAACCACAAGATCTGGCTCAGGTTATGAAATTAGTCGGTCCTAAGCGCCAAGTCTTCTGGGTCAACAATTATGTCCAAGATCGTAGTTGGATTCCTGGTAATGAACAATTATATGTCCAAGCCGGTAAGATGTATCCTAATTTTCATTTAATTGATTGGCATCAAAAAGTCCAGTTTCATGCTGATTGGTTAGGTCCGGATGATATTCACCCAAATAATATTGGTGATAAATATTTAGCCAATCTAATTGGTACTACCATCGTTACGACCCTTGCACAAAAAAATTAGATTTTCTTAATGTTCATTTAATCCAATCATAGGTATAATTAACGTAAGCAAGCGTTTTCATTACTTGCTATTTTTAAGATTTAATGGAGGTAACTAAATGTTTTTACTAATCAATATTGTAATCATTACGTTGCTAATGTTAGCTGTCGTCGGCGTCTTACTTAGTTACGTCATCAATACAACTAATTATCGGACACGCATGGTTCCAATTACTGTTAAAAGTAATCAATACCCACGTAACCGTAATCAACGTTAATTTAATTAATTCAATAAAAATAAAAAAGTCATGACGTATTTGTCATGACTTTTTTATTTGCATAATTAAATAAATACTACACTCAATTGCTTATCCATTGCTTGGGCCAATTGTGATAACTTTTCAAATGACACATTATCACCGCGTTCAATCCGTGCAATTGTTGCTTGCGTCGTCCCAGCCATTTCTGCTAATTCCATTTGCGTTAAACCAGCTTCTTCCCGGGCTGTGTACAATGAAACCGCGCTAGCTAACTTTGCTTTCTCCATTTGATATCCTTGGGTAAATCCTTTATCCTTTTTTTCTTGGGCTAATAATTCATCAATTAACATTTGCAATTCTCCATTCGGTCTGATATTTTTCAGCAATTAATTGTTGTTGATACGCCTGTTCCTTATCGGTTTTAAAATAGGCATTCGTTAACACATAGTGGTCTGTTGTGACAAAGAAGTAAGCACAATGCATAATACCTTTATCCACGTAACATCTTAATTCATAAAAATCACGAGCAACCCGGCGAACCCATAACTGGCGTTGTGCGATTAATAAATTAACTTCTTGCATTTGTGTGAGGAGTGCGAGTAATTTTTCCCGATCGCGGACTGGTAATTGCTGATAATACTCAGCAAAATAATTATGGCCATCGGCGGCAACATACATTATAAATTTTCGTTTTCGTTTCATTTTATCGATACACCTAACTTTAAAGTAATTTACTATCGGTTAAGATAAGATGTTTACATTAAGTTCTTTTTATTTATATACAATATAATCGGTATATGTATTCTTTATTTAACCCTTATAATAAAAAAAAGACTGAAAAATTTCAGTCTTTTTTATTATTTAGTTCCAAAATGAGCGGCTGCAGCACCAAGGTTATAACGTTCAAATTTAACATCTTTAAAGCCAATTTCGGTCATCACGTCAACTAGCTCTTGGTATGACATAAATTTTTCCGTTGTTTCATCTAAGTACTTGTATTCGGCTTGTTGTTTAGTTAAAACTTTTCCGAGTAATGGCATTACTTTTGAAAAATAAAAACGCCAAGCTGGCCGAACAAGCGGATTATCAGGTTGCGATGTTTCAAGGATGATGACTGAGCCACCAGGCTTAAGCACCCGATACATTTCTTTGAGGCCAGCAATTTTATCTGGTAAATTACGTAGTCCAAAACCAATTGTGACATAATCAAACGTATTATCCGGATATGTTGTCGCCATAGCATCACCTTGAACAAGCGAAATTTCCTTATTAAGATGTAACTGTGAAACCTTTTGATCAGCAATTTTTAACATATTCTCGCTAAAATCAAGCCCCACAACATGGCCACTAGGACCAACTGTTTGGGCATGATGGATTGTCCAATCTGCCGTACCACAACATAGATCTAACACATAACTGCCTTTTGGGATTGGCATCGTTTTAGCAACTTTCTTACGCCAAGCTTTATGGGTACCTAAACTAATTACATTATTCATGTAATCATAATTAGGCGCAATCGTATTAAAAA
Source organism: Periweissella ghanensis (assembly GCF_918814755.1). Classification (GTDB taxonomy): domain Bacteria; phylum Bacillota; class Bacilli; order Lactobacillales; family Lactobacillaceae; genus Periweissella; species Periweissella ghanensis. Next base: position 10,344 of record NZ_CAKKNT010000035.1, read on the forward strand.
TTTCTTGTGGGGTTTGTTTCTTATCTGTCACAATAATCCACCTTCTTATTCCGCTGTTATGGCTTTAATTTCAATAATTTCATCTTGGGCTTCATTAAATTGTTTAATGAATTGTAACATTTGTTCATGGGTTGCATATTCGCTAACATAATCCATTGAGGCGCGCATTAATTTAGTAACCGCATCTTCTTCTTGGGGTTTTTGCATTGCCTTAAATGCATGCAGTGCTTTTTTCTTTGATCCAGCCATTATTCAATTACCTCGATTGGCGTCACATCAGGACGTTCGTTATACTTAGCAATTAATGCTAACATTTCTTCTTTATTCGCGTAGTCACGGACAAACTTTTTCATCGTTTTTTTGCCCAACTCACGAACTGATTCATCTTGTTTACGTTGCGCAAACTTAACGTTTTGATGTTTTTGATTATCATCAATCTGATACATATGCTTACCTATCCTCTGTTGTTATTCATCTTATTGTACATAAGTTCTACAATATAATAAAGTATCTCTCATGGGATTAGGTATTTTAATTAGTTTATTTTAATAAACTCGCTAATTCATATGGTTTTTATGTTGACACTTGGTATTCTCTTAGATAGACTAAACCTTATATGACGTTTGTTTGTTGGAAATTTTTAATAAATTAAATATTCCTAATTCCCACATACAAAGAACGCCTACGCTGCTAAAGGAGAACTTTCATGTACGATAGTTTAGTTCGTTTTTTCAAAAAAAGCCAAACCCAAGTTTATCTAACTTTATTGGTAATGATTATCTTTTTATTTTTAATTCGCGGCTTTCTCACTAGCATTCTCCTAATTGCAATTTTTGCATATTTTGGTGTCCATGCTTCGCGTAAGATTAACCAATTCACACGAATCCCGTATGTTTTGTCCGTTATCATCTTCTATTTATTGGTGCTCTTAGTTCTAGCGGGAATTATCATGTTTATTATCCCCGTCTTTGCTCGGGAGGGCCAAAATCTCTACGAAGCCATTTTACGTGGCCTACGTGAGTATCCTCAAATTAACCATTATGTTGGGACATATATGGAAAAATTTGATTTAGTTGATAAAATTAGTACTAACTGGCAAAAGATATTAGTAAATGGACTTACAGCCATCACAACCGTTGGTGATGTCTTTGTCCGTGTTGCTTTGGCCTTTTTCTTAAGTTTAATTTTCACAGTTACTTTTCCAAAACTACAAAAATTTGGTAAACAATTTGAACATTCTGATTTTCCAAAATTCTTCAAAATTATTTACCAACTCGCTAGCAAATTTATTTTCATTTTGGGCCAAATCATTGAAGTCCAATTAGTCATTGATATTATCAATACTATTTTAATGTTAATTGGTTTAACTATCCTTGGCATGCCGAGTCCCTTTGTCCTTGGAATGTTGGTCTTTGTTTTTGGTTTAGTACCGGTGGCTGGGGTGTTAATTTCAAGTATTCCGCTAACCTTAATTGCTTTTTCAATGGGCGGCATTAAAACTGCCATTGAGTTAATTATTTTAATTTGTATCATGCACGCCTTTGAAGCATATGTCTTACATCCTAAATTAATGTCATCACGCGCAGAATTACCTATTTTTGTTACGTTTGCCGCACTGATTATTATGGAACATGTGCTTGGTACTTGGGGCTTAATTGTTGGGGTCCCAATTGTTGCCTTCTTTATGGATGTCATGAATATTCACCGTTTTGATAAAAATGGTCCGATTCACCATCACCTCGAACAAGAACAATAGCAAGAACGGCTGCCTCAATCCGGCGACCATCGTGTAATAAAGTAAAAATGAGGTTGTGACATAACTCTTTTCAAGTACTAAATTGCTACCAAAATGCGCTCCAGAAGTCCGATATATTCGAAATACGACAAAATCCTCTATGAAGAATTTCTTCATAGAGGATTTTTAGTGTATTTCTCGATATCGCCCGACTTCTGTCACAGCTCCATTTTTACGTCTTCAGATATATTAACTTGGACACCGTATAAAGGGCTCGTTTACTGTTCTAAAAACTTACCTAAACCGGTAAACAGTTCGCGGGCTTCCGCTTCGTTAAACGTAACACCCTTACCCATCTTGGTGTGATCTGCATCCCACGTCCGTAAGTCAAATTTAGGTTCACGATCATTCCAGGAAACCTTATTTAACTCTAGGCTCCACCCTTTGGCATTGGTTGAAAGGCTAGCTAATTTTTGCGTTATTTCATATTTTAATTCGGCCATCTAAATACTCCTTTTAGCTATTATTATACCACTTTATATACTACGTTTAATTTTAAGTAAAGCCATAAAAGCACCGTACGATTTTTCATACAGTGCTTTTACTAAAATATAAAAATTAAGCCAATGCGTCAATTATCGCCGCATTAAAAGCAGGTAAGTCTTTTGGTGTTCGACTTGAAACTAATTGGTGGGCATCATCAATCACGACTTCTGCATCCTTAACGTCAGCACCAGCATATTTCAAATCAGGTTGTACTGATTTGTAAGCTGTCAATGTTAACTGATCGGTAATCCCCGTTTGAATAAACAATTGCGGGCCGTGACAAATTGTAAAGACGGGCTTATCACTTTCCAAAAATTCTTTGGTAAGCTCAACATAGCGATCATCAACCCGTAATTTATCCGGTGAAAAACCACCAGGAATTAGTAAAGCATCATAATCTGATAACTTCGCATCATCAATTCCTTTAACTGTTTCAAACGTGGCCCCATGTTTACCAGTAATGGTCTTACTAGCTTCGTTTTCAACAACATCCACGGTATGCCCCGCACCTTCTAACGCTTCCTTAGGTGATACTAATTCGCTGTCTTCAAAATCATCAGTTGCAATTGCAATAATTTTAGCCATAAAATATATCCTCCAGTTATTCGCATGATGATAATTCTTTACTACATACTTATTTTAACAAAGTAAATTAGGTAAATTCAAATTCTAATATCTGGATTATGCATATCTTAATAACTAAAAGACCGTTGGTAAATCAAGTAAATTTGTCACCCTGTATTGCGCCTCATTAGGTTGATTTTTTTGGGCGTAGTCATAAAACACACAATCAATATCACTGGCCAAGGCCCCTTTAATATCTGAATTAAGGCCATCCCCAATCATTAACACATCGCGCTTGGTTAACTTTAATTCATTTAAAATGTAATCAAAAAACTTCACGTTGGGCTTTTCAAACCCGACCGTTTCTGAAATAAAATGACCATCAAAAAAATCAATAATGCCAGTTGCTTGCATTCGCCGAATTTGCGTTTGATAAACCCCATTAGAGGCCGTAAATAATTGATATCCCGCATCTTTTAAAATCGTTAAGGTTTCTTTGGCGTTTGGCATTAAAAAGGCGCCATCACCTAATAATTGCCGAAAACGTCGTTCAGCAGCGATACCATCGAGCTGGTCATAGCCAAGTTCAGTAAAAAACCGCGTAAAGCGTTGATCAAGTAAATATTGCTTAGTAATTTCTTGCTGCTCTAATTGGCGCCATAATTTACGATTAATTACATCGTATTGAACAAAAAGTTGTTCCGTATATGGGATTTCAGATTCTTGCATTAACTGTTTAAATGCATAATCCTCTGCCGCCTTAAAATCTAATAATGTATCATCTAAATCAAATAATAGTGCCTTATACATCAAACTGAACCTCACTAATTAATAATATCAAGTTATTCTACCATTAATTTAGTAACAATTCTAATTAACTAACATCCGTGGGACCCGACTAGTAATTAAATTCATAAAATTCCAGGGTTCTAAGTGACAATAGTGCGCAATTTCCCAAATATCAATTTGATCGTTATTGGTTGCCCCGATAAACGTTACTTTTGTACCAACTGGGACTTCATGGGGTAAGCGCACCATTAATTGATCCATCGCAATTTCACCAACAATGGGACAGCGCATCTCACCAACTAAAACTTCAAATCCTTGGAGTTGAATTGGTAAACCATCGCCATAGCCCATCGGAATCGTCCCAATCCATTCATCTGCTTGGGTGATATACGCATGACCATAACTAATACCTTCACCGGCTGGAATTTGTTTCACGAAACTTAATTCTGAATATAGCTGTCCAATTGGTTGTAAATCATGTCCATCCGTAATAAGTTTCCCCGATGGTTCCCAACCATATCCCAGTGAACCAACCCGAACGTAGTCAGTTGGTACTTCGTTAGTATGGTATAAAGTGGCACCTGAATTGGCCACATGGATCATTGGTGGTAATTGCGCTAAATCATCCACTAATGCGTGCCAACGTTGTAATTGCATCTGAAAATAAGCGGTTTCCGAAACATCAGCCGTCGCAAAGTGGGTCATTAACCCGTGCCATTGATAGACATCACGATTAGTTTGTAAGAATTCAATTGCCGCCGTTAACTCACTTTTAGTGCGGATACCAATACGATTCATCCCCGTATCTAGCGCTAAAGAAACTAGTAACTTCTTTCGGCCATGCCGTAAATACGGCACCGCTGTTTGTAACCAGGCTAAAGATGGCACCGTCGTGATAACACTAGCATCGGCACATAATTGGGCATATCGCGGATCGGTATGGCCTAAAATTAAAATGGGTGCCAAAATTCCTAGTGACCGTAAGTGGAGGGCTTCTTCGGCAATCGCAACCGCAAGACCATCAGCCCCAGCATTTACGGCCGCCGGGGCGACAATGTCTAAGCCATGACCATACGCATTACTTTTAACCGCAAAAAAAATGTGTTGCGCACCACTAACTTTCCGAATATAGGCCATATTTTGAGCCAACGCATTTTTTGAAATTTCTAACCGTGTTGCGCGAATATTTATTTCCATCTGCATCCTCGTACTTTCTTAGCATTCAATGGCAATCGTAAGGGGCTTACCATTCAGTAATTGTGAGTTGTTCATCTTCACGAATACTGTATGCATAAGTCTTATGTATAACACCATCCTGGCTAAACTAGATGTATTTTAAAATAGATTAACATAATTTAATATATTTTACACCAAAATCTCATATATCACGACCTTAAAACAAATTTATTGGACAAAAAAAGAGATGAACCATAGTTCATCTCTTTTTTGGGTTCTATACTTTTTGGTACTGATGGCCATGACTTAAGTCATGGGTGTCAGTACCATTTTTTATTCTAATTGTATTGTTTCGTAAAAAAGAGTACAAAAATAGAGATAGC
>NZ_CAKKNT010000036.1 GCF_918814755.1 Periweissella ghanensis
AATATTTAAAAATTAAAAAGGAAGAAACGGCTCAATTTTATTGACCGTTTTAGATCAATGTGGCTCAACTTTATTGACTATTTTTGGCTCAATTTAACTTGACGGCGACACTCCATACATTGTTACGAATATATCCGTCTAAAATAGCATCGTTTAGAGCAGATTTCAAACGTGTAAGGAGAGTTGAAACTCCTGAATAAGACACATCTTTAGCGAATTCATCGAGTCGCTCCTGAAGTAGGGTAGAGCTCATATTATTTAAACGAACATCACCAAAGTACTTTTTTAAACGATATACCTGTGTATGATAAGTATTGGCGGTGGAATTTCGGATGTCTGGTTTACGGTACTGCTCATACCATTTTTGGAAGTAATCCGCCAATAGCATATCTGATTCGACGAGGACAACACCATTATTGCGATCAGACTCCATTTCAGTGGCCCATGCCTCAGCTTCACGTTTTAAGTTAAAGGTCTTACTTACTTTTTTACGTGCACCAGCTTCCATCACTGAAACGACTGCACGCCATTTTTTGCCACGTTTTTCAAAACTTGCCATAATAAAAAGCCTCCTAATATAGTAGTGATACTTAAATAAGGGGCTTACATATGCTATAATTTTAAACATAAGGCCCTGTAGTATGGGTGTTAATTTCATAAGCTACTGCTGTCCGACCAAAGATGAGCAGTGGCTTTTTTTGAATAATTAGCTGTGCATATATATCAAATAGTATTACGTTTTAAATTTTCTAATCTCTTTGAAAAATCTGAGGGGGTTTTGAAAGCCTTCCTAGCATTTGATAGGTTTTCATTACCAAATATTAATCCAAGTTGTTCCAGTACAATATTTGATATGGTAAATAAATTTTCAGTAGAATAGTTATCCGTTAATATCCACAATGAGATAAATAGTGAAAGAAGATCTGATCTACCAATTCCTAGCATATGTTCTGCTTCAGTTACTACACCTGTATGATTTATTAACTCATCGATTTGCAACCATTTTAATTCTTGATTTCCTTGTATTTTATTTAATAAATCTCCGTGTGCCAATCCATCTCTATAAGATTTGATGAGATGCATAACAGAGCTTACAAATTCAATATTTCTTTCATCACCTGTTGTTTTGTTACGATTAGAAAATTTAACATTTGGAAATGCAATAGATATTATTTCTTTTTTATATTTATCTTGCAATGCAGAATACAAATTAAGGGTATCCCCGAAAGTTAAATCATTTACCAAAACCCAAGGCGGAATATTTCCGGTTTTTCTATACTCAAGTAATGCTTGAGATGGATGCTCCTTACTTGGAGGGATTTCGTCTCCAATAATGAATTTTTTTAATATATAGTGCCCAGTTGCCTTTCTTAGAATTCTTGATAAATTATTTGATGTCTTCATAGTATTATTATATAAATCAGATATATACGGATTTAAATAATATTCATGATTTTTATCATTAATATGTTTTGAAATGACATACTGTATTGAGTTCTTAAATTTTTTTTCAAGTAATAAAATAACCCTGAGAATTTCAGTTGATAAAAGATTTTCTAAAACAAACAAATGATGAAGCATTTCTAGAGAAAATCCATCAGGAAATTTTTCTATTTCTGTTGTCTCAAAAGCTCTTTGATAGCCATTTATTAGTGTGAAATAGCCATCTTTCAATAATATTTCTTGGCCTTGATCATACGTTGAAAACGTAAGATTATGTCTCTCACCAAGATTATCAAGCAATTCTTTTGTATCATTAAAAGGTCTTTCCTTATTGTAGTCCATGTTTTCTCCAAAGAAAAAAGCTAGTTCGACTAATCGAACTAGCTTTATCTAGCGGTAGACTCAATGTCTCTAACCGCCAACCTGTAGTAAGATTATCATATATTGTTATAATATGCAATTAAATTTTAGCAACGAAAAAAGCTTTATCGCCTATTTGTATAGGTGTGTCATAGGAATCAACCGAATTCATAGGATCTATTTGACTGTGTTTCACATTAAGATCTTCAGTAGTAATTTGTATAGAACCATAAATGTTTTTTAGTGAAGAAAAAGAATTATTAAAAGATGCATTAATTGTGTTGCCAATTCTTTCACGGCTAAGTTTACTTAAAATACAGAATTTTTCAAAGACTCTGGTTACTTCAAGCATGTCTTTTTTATCATATAAAAGGCCATAGTTGATATTAGTTTCAGGATCAACAATTTCAGTGTAATTATTTGTAATTATAAATTCATCTCCTGTTTGTATACCTTGTGATTTACCAAGATTAATTATTATTTCTTTTTCACTTAATATTCTTATTACTTTACCATTTAATTGTTCGGTCATTTTTAACTCCATATCATTTTCAATATCAGCGGTCATTTGAGTGACTAGCAGTGTAGTACGTTTCAATTTCTTCTTTAACCACATATTCCATGCGATCAGGAATAGCGAACATGTCCATGAACTTAACGTAGTTGAGTTCGTGGGCTTTTTTTACGTACAGCGACATTTTGGTCAATATATACTCCCTATAGGGTATGTATTAAATACCTAGAATTTGCTTTTTCTTAGCATCAAAGTCTTCTTGTGTGATGATACCCTTATCTAACAATTCTTTTAATTTACTTAACTCATCATAACTAGCTCTTTCTGATTGAACACTAGTATTTGATGCTTTTTCTGTATTTTTAAAATTAATAGACTGAATAAAATTGACGATTTTTTCAAGATTAGAGTTAGCTGCACTTGCCACTAATCCATTAGCTTTTGTCTTACTGTTTATAAGGACGATATCGTGAATGCTTTGTGTTCCAGTAGTGTTGATACGGACTCTTAAATCTGAAACTACATTCTTTTTCTTTTTTAACAAGAAACCACCAATTAAACCTACTGGACCAAATAAAATTGCTCCTGCAGTAGCACCACCAAGTCCGAACTTTTCTGATTTCTCGCCATCTTTAATAACTTCAAAACTACGTATAGTATCTGCCTTGATTATTTCCGTTTTACCAGTAGTTAATATACTCTTGTTGATAAGTATTTCATCAGTCGTTTGATTAAACATTAAGTAATTATCAATTTTTACAGTAGCCGTTTTATGAAAATTGTTTATATAACCTTTAGGGTCTGCATCTAGTGATGAAGCTCTTAATTCTTGAGTTGTCATTTTGTTTTTTTGTAACTTATCAGACTTGCTTAATTCAGTATATAAATCGAGTATCTCGTTGTTATTACTAGAAAAATGAAAGGCATAAGGGTTTTCATTTGTTAATTTGGTATTAGAGTTTGCCATAGTGAACTTAATGTAGCCATTTTTTAAACTGGCTTTGTTGTATGACACGTTAACTACATCGGAAATAGAAAAGGTTAAATCAAGATTTTCTTTTCCAAATAACATTTTTGTCCTTAAACACGGTTTTTTGTGTAGTTTAATAATGTCTCCGTTAAATGAAATTGAATTTTCCCAAGGCATTTTCACGCTAATATTGTAGTTCATTTCTCTCTCCTAATCCTGTTATTGCAGATATTTAGTACATAGTATTATTCTACTATCAATGCATTTTTTGCACGTATATTTAAGATGTGATCACATTAAATTAAAGCATTTCCTGAGATAGTATAATATTTTGAAATTTCTTCGCAAACGATATAATTTAGCCAACTAGGAGCATTGAAAATATTTATAAATTCTGTGCTGCGTGCCATATAGGGTTCTCTTGAATCACAATAAAAGGGCATTAGAATTTTTATCGCCGTACGATTAGCGGCAACCTCTAATTTAGAACGATTATTGACAGAGAAACATAGTGGTGCTAGTGAGCTATCATCATTTAATATGTGTCCCATTTCATGCGCAAATTGAAATATGTAATCATGGTTATTAGCATTGACCATGATTTTTTTTATTTGTGGGAATGACATGGAAGGAACACTAGGTGCTAGGTCTTTACGAATTTCGACAGCAATCCCATTATTCATAGCAAAGTTAATTAAATCGCTGAGTATCTCCATATTAATCCTTCTTCCAGCTATCAATGATAGATTTTAAGATTTCCATTTGGTCATCTGATATTTCTTGTCCCTGGTATAAAAAGACACCTTCTTTAGCTAGATCAGCGGTATTAGATGTTGTTTTTACTGAATGCATTTCATCAGTATTACCAAGTAGGTAGTCGACAGAAACACCAAGAACATCAGCAACCTTTTGCAAAGTTTCTGTTTTAGGTACTTGCGTTTTCCATTTATAGATTGTTTTTTCTCCTAGACCTGCTTTATCGCTCAAAACTAATAATGTCATTGAACGTTTTTTAGCAGTCTCTTTGATTCTTTCAAATAGTGACATGGACTTCATCTCCAGATGTATTTTAAAAAAGATACAGAAATATCTATTTTTATGTTGACTAAGTATCCAACTGGGACTATTATAATAAATGTACCAAGTTGTTAAACAGCGACACAAACAAATAACCATCAATAAAAAGCCATAGGAAGCAATGCATTGGTGATGAATTAGTGTTTATATAACGCTTATTTATGTATCTATTGTAGTATCCAATTGGGTACTTTGTCAACAAGATACATTTAAAAAGGTACAGGAGGAGGTATTTAAATGGTTGAAGAATTATTAAAGCAACTAGATTTAGCCGATCAAGTAACTTTTGTTATGAAAAAGCGTCATTTAACCTATGAGCTTTTAATTCCAAGCATCAATGCTTCATTGCCTGAATATGTAACTCCTGTTAAGGGACGTAGTGAAGTTAGTCGTGCAATTAACAATGGAGTTGGTCGTGGTAAGAAAAACGATGCGATTGTCGAAACGGTTAAAACAGTATTAGGAATTTAATAGGAGAAAAGAAATGAACGAAATTATCAAGATTAACCAAAATGAACAAGGTGATGTTCAAGTTAGCGCACGTCAACTATACGATGCGTTAGAAGTTTCAAAAAATACTCGTTTCTCACGTTGGTTTGAAATGAATTCGAAACAATTAATTGAATTCGAAGATTATACCAGCGTGCTTGTAAGCACGGAGGTCCTAAACAATGGTGGAACTCAATTGCGCCAACTCCAAGATTATGCATTAACAATCGATGCAGCAAAACAAATTGCCATGATGTCTGGAACTGAAAAAGGAAAAGAAGTACGGATGTATTTCATTCAGGTCGAGAAGGCTTGGAATAGTCCTGATCAAATTATGGCTCGAGCATTGCAAATTAGTAAATTGAAACTAGAGAACAAAGATAATTTAATTGCAGAGTTGAAACCTAAAGCAGTATTTGCTGATGCGGTATCAGCATCGCATACATCTATCTTGGTTGGTGAGTTAGCCAAAATACTTAAACAGAATGGCATTGAAATGGGGCAAAACAAATTATTTAGTTGGCTTCGAGAAAATGGGTTCTTGATTAAGCGAAAAGGAACAGATTACAACATGCCAACGCAGCGTTCTATGGAGCAACAGTTGTTTGAGATTAAGGAGACGTCTATTGCACATTCAGATGGACACACTTCAATCAACAAAACGCCAAAGGTTACCGGCAAGGGGCAACAGTTCTTTGTCAATAAGTTCTTAGTAACGGAGGGTGCTTAGATGACTTACGAACAATTAGTGGCTAAACGAAATTTACTCATTGATCAAATCATTGGTTTGAAAAAAGAAATTGAGCAGATAGATGACCAACGTCAAGAATTACTAGAAAAACGAATGGTACATATTCGTAATAAAAAAGGAGTGAAAAAACATGACTGAAATGGAAGAAGAGATTGAGAAATTGAAAAAAGAAGTCACTGAACTGAAAGGACAAGTCAGTCAAGTCAGTTTCTTGTTGGGATTTGCTTTTGGTTCAATTGCGAATTCGAAAAAATAATAGAAGGTAATCGGAATGCAAGAAAAAATAGTTATCTACTTTTATAAAAATTTAGTGGGTCAAAACAAATATTTAGCAACAGCGGCTGCAACCAGCGCTCAAGGAACAGATGCATTGTTAAGTTCAGTTGAAGAACAATTGTACAAAAAAATCCCTAAATTAAATTTAGGGAAATACGTATTGATTGATGGTGTTGTATTCAAGTTAAGAAGTATGGGGGAAAAGAAATGTTGAGATATATTTTGATTGCAGTATTAGTTTTGAACATTATTCATATCATTCAAATTGAGATGATTAACCGGAAATAGCTTAGTTTTTTTGAAACCTTTAATATGATGGTCGGCGGTTAACTCGATAGTATCCGGATCGTGTTTCAGGTACACACTAATCTGAAAGCTAGAGCCAGGTAATAGAATAGTTGGTTTCTTAAAATAAATGCATTCATCAAGAATACTACTTGAATTGATTTGATGAAATATTGCTGATTGATACACATCGGTCTGTCTATCAATATTCAAAGGCTTTAATTCTTTGCCTTTTAAATACATTTTTAGATCAGTAACCTTTAAAACTCTTGTTGATGTGTTGATAACAGAGTATCCAAAAAGTATTTCACCGTTTGATAATTCAGACTCAAACGAGGAAACCTCAAGTGAGTATCTATCTAACCAGTTCGTTCTAAATATCGAGTATATAGAAGCTGCCAGAGCAATGAGAGCAATGAGTGTATCTAATGTGAATTGTATTTTCATAAATGCCGCCTATCCTAAGATTATTTTATATGAAGTATACCAAAATATAACTTTTTAAATCTAATAAAAATATAAATTAAATAAAAAGGAGTGCTAATTATGACTGAACAACGATTAGCTGATAACCAATTTCCACGCTTAATGAATAAGAGAGTTTTGTGTGACTATCTCGGCGTTAGTGCGCCAATTGTTGACAACTTGATTAAGTTTGACGGATTAAACGCAGCAGCATTCACGCCATCACGAAATGGCGGAAAAACGAACACGTTATTTATTAAAGAAAGGGTTCTCGAATGGGAATTAAAGGTGGGGTTGTAATGGGATTTATCGAACAAGTATTTGATGAAGTTGCAACAAAAGTATTTGATGATGTGACTGGTCGACAACTGGAAACGGCAATTGTAGTGTTTGCTGCATTTATGGCAAGCATGCAAATTATTGCTGCTTTATGCGGGGTGAACGTATGGTCGGCATTATAGTGTTCTTAATCATTGCAGCTATGTCAATGACGGCAATGAACGTACATGACTGGTACACACGCAAAGAAATTGAAAAACGTTGGCACAACAAAAAAAGCAGCCATCAATAAATTGATAGCTGCCAGTGAAAGAAATAAGAGAGGTTAGTATATCATGTTATATACAAAAAATCGAGACTTATTTCAAGATGAAGTTGAAACATACGACTTAGTAGTAACTGACATTTTTGGTTGTGAAATTTCAATTGATGAGATTTCAAACGTTTGGAAGACTGATAGCGATGAGTTTATCCATGATTCAGACTTGGATGTCTGGTTAAAAAAACAAGGAACAACGTACGACGAAGCAATTAATGTAACTATTTTTGAATCAGAAAAAGCAGATTTTAGGGAGATGGACTAATGACTACACAACCAATGCAAGCACCACAAACAGAAAAGCAAGACAAGATGACTTCATACGAAGTTAATGGTAATGAAGTTAAGCTAAGCATGAACTTTGTTCGTATGAACTTAGTGAGTGGTGACAACAATGCACAGAACTCTGTTACTGAATCTGAATTAACCAACTTTATCATGTTGGCCAAACATAATCGTTTGGATCCATTCTTGAAAGAATGTTACTTAGTTAAGTTTGCAGGACGACCAGCTCAAATGATTGTTTCAAAAGAAGCATTTATGAAGCGGGCTGAATCTAATGAAAATTATGAAGGATTTGAAGCGGGAGTTATCTTACTTCGGAACAATGAAATTGTTGAACAAAAAGGTTCGTTCTTTTTATCTGATGACAAGATTGTTGGTGGTTGGGCTAAGGTATACCGCAAAGATCGTAAGAAGCCTATTGAATCTCAAATTTCAATGCAAGAATTTAGTAAAGGGCAGGCAACTTGGAAGAATATGCCCGCAACGATGATTCGTAAAACGGCGATTGTTAATGCGCTTCGTGAAGCATTCCCACAATCATTAGGGGCGATGTATACAGAAGATGACCGTGCTCTTGACGATAAGACGCCAGCTTCAGAAGAAGTTGGCCAAGCTAAGGCTGAAAACTTAGTTAATAAGTTTAAAAAGAAAAATGTTAAACAGGAAGAACGTAAGGCGGAAGTTGTCGAAGGAGAAGTTGTAACTTCTGAACAAACTAATAACGATTCTGTTGATGAACAAAACGTCCATGAAGATAGCGATGAATTGGATACTGAAGAAATTAATTTATTAGGAGAAGAATATGACTCAAACACCGACTAAATTAACCGCTGAAAATTACTATGAAAAGACAACTGATTTTCAATACATGAGCTTTTCTATTTTTAAAAACTTTCTTCAAAATGAAGCAGCTGCTTTGGCTGATTTAAAGGGAGAATATAAGTGGTTTGATAACGATACGGCTTTGCTGATGGGGAATTATTTACATTCTTATTTTGAAAGTCCAGAAGCACACGCAGCATTCATTAATGAACACCCTGAAATTCTATCATCACGAGGATCTACAAAGGGTCAATTGAAAACTGAATACAAGAAATGTGAAGCCATGATTAAACGCCTTGAAGCTGATGATATGTTTGTGAATATGCTAGCAGGAACAGAGCGAGAAACAATCATTACAGGCGAAATTGATGGTGTCCTATGGAAAGGTAAGACAGACGCTTTAAACGTCGAGGACGGCTATTTTATTGACTTTAAGACGGTTAAAGATTTGGATGGCGATTGTACTATTTGGCAAGATGGACAAAAACAACATTTCATTCATGCACGGAAGTATGACATGCAAATGGCCATCTATCAAGAGCTGCTTCGTCAAACGTATGGGAAAGACTTCATGCCAATCATTTGGGCGGTTTCAAAAGAAGAAACACCAATTGCAAGAATGTTTTCACCAAGTCAAATGTCGATGGATGAAGCACTAGAAAAAGTTAAATTCAGTCAAAAGCATATCAAGCAGATCATTGACGGTGAAGTTAAACCGCGAATGTCGGCCGATGATAGTCGATATTTCAAAGCTCATTTCCGAGTTAATGAAATTGAATTTGTGTAAGCAAGAGAGACCAGAAGTGGCGAGTGGGTGGAATGCCCATTAGGAGAAAGCATGTATTGCAAATTGATTGATCCAGTCGCATTCAGACTGAAATATAAACAAAAAGGATTCACACAAAAATCACTAGCTGATAGTTCTGATATTACCGTTAGTGTGATATATCATGCTATCGCTGGTCATGGAATAAATCTTGACTATGGATATGCAATTTCTAAAAGTTTGGGTATTGAAATTTGGGACATGTTCCAACTAGTTAAATGAATTGGGAGTTAAAAATGCAAGACAATCCAAGTTACTATTCAATTTTAACGGCAGATGTTCGTTATGATAAACGACTAAAAGCGAATGAGAAGATTATTTTTTCAGAAATTTCAGCATTAACACAAGCTACAGGGCTTTGCTGGGCAAGTAACAATTATTTTGCAGAATTGTATGAAGTCGATAGCATGACAATATCACGATGGATAAACAGGTTAATCAAACTTGAATATCTTGAAGTCCGGTACATGTACAAAGAAGGTACTAAAGAAATTGATAAACGAATGCTAAAAATAAAAACAAGAGGTATAGACGAAATAATCTATACCCCCTCGACTAAAAAATCTATACCCCCCCGACAAAAAGATCTAGGGGGTATAGACGAAAAAGTCAAAGGTAATATTACAAGTATTAATAATACAAGTAATAATAAACAGCCACTACCACAGGAGATCCAAACAGATGAATACGCCTATTCAAAAATCTTTGACATTTGGCAGCAAGAGATTGGACAAATAACTTCAATGGTTGCTCAAGACGTTAAAAAAGATATTGAGGATATGAAAAAATTCACTACACAGCAAGATGCTATTGAATTAATAGAGTATGCCATTTCAGAAGCAGCTATGAATTCTGCGAGAACTCCTAGTTATGTATTTGCAATTACTAGGAAAATATGTGTCCAACAATTAAAAACGGTTGCTGATGTTAAGGCACGAAAATTAGAACGGCAAACTAAACGAGATAAGCAGAAGTTCAAACCTGCTAAACGTGTTGTTGAAAAGAAGCCTAATTATCCAACACAACCAACGCCAGTTGAACAAACAGTACCAGCAATTAAAACACCCGTTGATGCTACTGAAATTGAATCTACCCGAAAAGCCATCGAACGTCTTAAGGCTAGTCGTATGCCTAAAGGAGAATGATTATGATTGAAAATTTTACTCAACGCCAACCAAACGGGTTGGTAAGCAAGTAACTATTGATTTTGATAGTCCAGATGAAGCTAAGCGATTCGTGAACAAATACGTTCAGTTTAATCATAGACTGATTGAGATTAATCTACGAGATCAGCGTCACATTTCAGACAGCCAACGCAAATTCGCATTCTTGTTGCTTAGCTCAATTGATGATGTAACCAACGGTGATTTGGAATACACCAAGATGTTGTTCTATACATGGTTTCAAATGTACGCAGGCCTGGACAGTTTCAGCATGAGTGACCGATTGGGAGATGTGAACACGACTAATGTGTTTATTGATTTCTTAATCGAGTTCATGACTGAACACAAAATATTGATTAAAGCGACTGGACGACCTGTTTTAGATGACCGTGAGACTTCAAAAATGGAGTATGCAGCGTTGATGAATAAGCAATGTGTAGTTTGCGGTAAAGTGCCAAGTGAGTTACACCATATTGATGCAATTGGCTCTGGTAATGATAGACGCAAAATAAGCCACGTAGGACGGCGTGCAGTACAGTTATGTGTATTTCATCATCGAGAGGCTGATAGTTCGCTGGGGTGGGTAAAATTTGCGAATAAGTACCATTTGCAAGGTACTAAGCTCACTACTGAAATGACGCGGCAATTAAAACTTGGTGATTGGTCACACGATGGAACGGAAGAACAGCGAAAAACATATTTCAAGGAGAATGAAAATGAATCTTAAACGATTACTAGCATTAAGTGATAAAAATTTTAGCAAGGAAATTAGCGAAATGAGTTACAACGAGGTAGCGGTATTTAATCAAGACGTTAACTTCAACATTTCAGTGGGAATTATTCCTGCTCCTGATTATTCAGAAAAGAAGCGTGCAATTGTAGTAGCTACGATGGAGGATAAAATCAATGGCTGAAAAGAACAAACTAGATCGCTTAGTCAATGAACTAGAAGGGCGGATATTAGATATTGAAAGCACTTGCGACAAAAACCATGAATATGGTGAGTATTTTCAGATGGCAATAGATTGTATAAATGACATTGACGAAGAGTTAGCTGTCCCTAAAATGGAACAAAGCAAGGAATTTATCAGAGAAATTAGCATATTAACCAAACGGAATATGTGGCTAAATATAGCTATGGAAAACATTTATAAAAGTAAAAAATCTTTTCCAGTTTTATACAAATATATATTTTGTGATGGTTTTCAAGACGCTATTGCTAACCAACTCACGTTTGCCAAGATTTTGGCAGGGGAGATTGAACTGATTGAAAAGAAAGATAAGTATGTGATTTATCAGGTTGATGACCACACGCCAAATAACTACATTCATAATTATGCAACAAATAAACGTAATGGGTATTTTTATCACCGCGGTCTTTGGACTAGCATCGAATCGTGTTTGGCGGATATAACGTCACCAGACCGAGCTGATGAGCTATTCGACCAAGATTTCGCGTTCGCTATGCGTGACACAGGTAAGTTTAAAATTCAAAAGGTGGAAGAAAATGATTAATCGAGTAGTTTTAGTTTGACGTTTGGTCAAAGATGTTGAACTCCGATACACTCAAAGCGGTAATGCAACCGCAAACTTTACATTAGCTGTTAATCGCCAATTTAAGAGCGAAAACGGTGAACGTGAAGCAGACTTCATAAATTGTGTTATGTGGCGTAAAAACGCTGAAAATTTCGCAAATTTCACGCATAAGGGTTCGTTGGTTGGTATTGAAGGACGTATTCAAACACGGAATTATGAAAACAAAGAAGGTCAACGTGTATATGTGACTGAAGTGGTCTCCGATAGCTTTAGCTTGCTGGAAAGTCGCAGTGAAAGCCAGAAGCAGGCTGATCAATCACAAAGTTATCAATCGAACATGAAGCCAAATAATTTTGGCGGCTCTGATATTGACATTAATGACGATGATATGCCATTCTAAATAAAAATAGACCGAATAGGCAGGTGGGCAAAATTGTCCATTAGGAGAATGATATGTACGCATTATACAAGGGTGACGAGTTTATTTGCATGGGAACTCTTGAATATATAGCTGAATATACTGGTGTCAAAGTCGCAACTGTTAGGCACTTACTTGCTCCATCATATCAAAAACGTGCAAGCAAGAATTCGAGAGTGTTAGTGGCCGTAGATTAAACCGAAAGGCAGCTGGGTGGAAGGCCCATTCGGAGGTGCAAATGAACGAGCAAGAGATTTTAGATTACATCAAAAATAAGTTGCCAAATATTTATGACAATACTTTAAAAGCTATTGAATTTCAGTTGCCGAAGGTTATTGAATATAATAGCAAGCTGCAGGGCAAACAGTTACGTAATTCGAACCGTAAGTTTAAGGACTTACTAAACATGTATGTGAAGCAAATTGTGGGTGGATATGAACGAGCTACAATTCGTCATGGAAAGTATGAGTTAATAAATGAATTTCCAAAAATGTTGGAAAGGTTATTGAAGTACCAACAAGCACCTTATGAAGTTAATTTAGGTAAAACTAAGTTGAGCTATGTAGAACACGTTTTAACGGAGGAAATGTAATGGCAAAAGATAAATATATATTTGAACAGATCGCAGCTCGTGAAATTAAGGGACCTGGTATTACATTGTTATCACCTTGCAATGAGGAATTAGTAGAAGATTTACAAAAACATTGTAAAAGTAAACCTCCTGAGAAAAAGAAAGATTCCGTAATTTTTGATGATAAATTACCAGTAATAACAATTAACGA
Source organism: Periweissella ghanensis (assembly GCF_918814755.1). Lineage (GTDB taxonomy): Bacteria > Bacillota > Bacilli > Lactobacillales > Lactobacillaceae > Periweissella > Periweissella ghanensis. Next base: position 13,061 of record NZ_CAKKNT010000036.1, read on the forward strand.
GTATGGGATAAAGAAACGTTATCCTAATATGGCTACGGTTGCTATGGCGTTTGGATATTCTGGATCAGATGTTATTCATAAGCTGATAACAAAGGGTGAAGAACTACGAGGTGGATTAAAGGTACGGTATGCGGAGGAAGGTGAATGGAACTAAAAAAAATCAACGAACGGGCAACTGAAGAACGAGTAAGACGTTTTTTCAAGAATGATTTTAAACGTTGGATGTTGCTTAGTGGTACCAGCTTGGCAGACTTGCAATCACCTTCAATCAACGACATGCCATCATCACCAAGTTATGGCAATTCAAACGAGGAGAAGCTTGCAGCTAACATTGACGCAAAGACAATCGTTGCTGAAGTAGTAAGAGTAGTTAACTCCCTTGAAGATCGTCAACGTAAAACAATCACGTTGCATCATTTACAAGGTCGAGACGTAACTGAAGTAAGTGTTGCGATACAACGAACTGATAGACAGTTTTATCGCATCTTGAATAAAGCGTATATAGAGTTTGCTTATGGCTATCAAATAGAGTCACTACTAGTGTATAGAGACGTGGTTACCTCTTAAAATGTCAGAAAAGTGTCAGATAAATGTCATGCTTTAGATGATATAATATAAGATGAACATAACCTTAATTGAGAAGTTTTAGCTAATTTTTTGAATAAATTTATAATAAAATAAAAGCGATGGGTAGAAATATCTATTGCTTTTATTTATTATAAAAATATTAATTATTTTAAATTTATTTATATTGGCGGTTATGATGAAAAAAAGCAAAAAAAAGTTTATTTTAGTAGTATCGAACATGGAAAAAATGATTTTGAATTAAAAATAGGTTTAGACTCTTTACATAATAAATTTCTTAAAAAAGAATACTCTGGCATACCAGAAGTTTCTTATTCAGATAATAGATGTTATATTTCAGCAATTGAAAAATATGAAAGTGAAGAAAAAGTTTTCTTTGAAGAAGAGTATCATAATTGGTATATATATTTGATTAATATTTCTAAAGTCGATTCATCCCAGGATATAAAATATGGTGATCTTTCAAAAAAAATTTCTGAAAGAGAAAACATATATATTCCTGATGGGTCCAAGCCTACTGAGGTAGGCCCTATGGTAGATACACAAATATTCATTGATCCTTTCTATAGAATCTTGGGTACTCACAGAGTTTCTGGCGGAGCTAACTTGAATATAGTTAAAAAAATACTTAGCAAAATTTGTCATGCAAGGGGTATGAAATTTATACCGATAAACGATGGTAAAAACGTAAGTGATCTTTCTACGATGAGTATGATAACCAAAGTCAACTATAGGATGGATGTTGATGAGAAAGTCAGCAGGCCTGAAACAAAAGATATTCAGTTGGCAAATGAATTTGATGCACCATCAATTGATGTTATGCTCTTATATCCAAACAAAAAAGGTGCTTTAAGAAAGATTCGTAAAACAATAGCTAAAAAAATTTCTTCTCCTGAATCAAAATTAAGTAAAATGACTATTTCAGGAATCGATGATGGCGTGGAAGTTGTATATGATTTACTGGATAATGTGTTAACATACGAGGGAGAGTTATCTTTTGAAGAAGGTACAGGTGTAACAGGCCGTGATGGTTTTGAATTACTTAAATGTGCTTTTCAAAATAAACAAGAATTTATAAGTAATAAACTAAAAATAAGGATGTACACTAAAGATGAAGGAAAGAATTCTGAGGAATAAATGGTCTATCGGTATAGGTATATTAGTTTTTATTGTATGCATTTTAATTTTAAAAATTAACCCTAGCAAACTGGCTGATTATAGTGGCTTTTTATCAAATAGTATTTCTTTTTCTAGTCTAACAACGGCTGTTTTTATGGCAACCTTCGTATTTATTCCTTTGTTAGATATAGGATTACTTAAAGAAATGTCGACTAATAAAAAATTTACAGAAAGAATATTGATAGTTATTACACTATTTTTTAGTGTATCTATACTATCACTATTAATGTCCATTTTAATTAAAGAAAGTAGTACTACTATATTAGCAAGTATTTTGTTATCTCTTTTAATTTCGATTTTAAGTTCAGCAATTGCAGAAAGTATAGAAATATTAAAAATTGTGTTTATTTTAAATTGGAACAAAAAAGGCACCTCGTAGGGGTTGCACTGACCCCCTCGAATTGGAGTAAATCCAATCGAGGGGGTTTTCTTATGTATTTTTCTCAAAAAATAAAATTAGATGCAATTATTGAGTACCAAAATGGTGTTCCAAT
>NZ_CAKKNT010000037.1 GCF_918814755.1 Periweissella ghanensis
CTTTGGTTTTCGTCGACTTAATTTTAGCACTAGGACATACGGTGTCCTATTTTTTTTGCAAAAAAAGATGTCGATGATTTTACTCATCAACATCAAATAGTGTAGAACCTTAAAAAGCTTGTAAATAGGCGTTTTGAGGTGTTTTTGGTGTTTTTTAAACTTTAAAATTAAAAAAATGCTTTTATTATGAGAAAATTTTTAGTAAACTTGAGATATTATATTTCTAATAAAATTCTAATTGAAACGAAGTGTGAGTGATTGAATATGAAGGAAGAAACATTATTATCAATCAACGGTGTTTCAGTGGCTTTCAAAATTAATGGTGAATTTTACACAGCCATTGATGATGTCAGCCTTGAACTTCACCGTGATGAAGTCTTAGCCATTGTTGGTGAATCAGGTTCAGGTAAGTCTACGTTAGCCACCACCGTAATTGGATTGCACAATATGAATGCAACTCAAGTTACTGGTGAAATTAACTTCCAAGGCAAAGAAATTTTGGAATTGTCAGAAGATGAATTTAACGATATTCGTGGTGATGAAATGGGAATGATTTTCCAAGACCCATTGGCCGCCTTAAACCCTTTGATTCGCATTGGCGATCAAATTAAAGAAAGCTTAGATGTTCACTCAGATATGACTGAAGATCAAAAGCAAGCCCGCGTGCATGAATTGCTTGACCAAGTTGGGATTCCACATCCTGAACGGGTCGCTAAGCAATTCCCCCACCAATTATCAGGTGGGATGCGCCAACGGATTATTATCGCCATTGCGATTGCTAACAAACCACAATTAATTATTGCCGATGAACCAACAACTGCCTTGGATGTTACGATTCAAGCGCAAATCTTGGATTTATTAAAAGATATTCAACGTGAAAACCATGCCGGAATTATCTTGATTACCCACGATTTAGGGGTGGTTGCCGAAGTGGCTGACACAGTTGCCGTTATGTATGCCGGTGAAATTGTTGAACAAGCACCAGTTGAAACTTTGTTTAACAATCCAAAACACCCATACACCCGTTCATTATTACGGGCGATGCCAACCATTGATTCTGAAAGTGATGAATTATATGTTGTTGAAGGGGCAGTTCCTTCTATTAAAGATATGGATCGTAATTCTGACTTGTTTGCGCCACGGATTCCTTGGACCAAGCCAGATGTTGGCCACCCAGTCTTGAAAGAAATTGCTCCCAACCACTATGTACGTGGTGAAAGTTGGCGTGAATTTAAATTTAAAGATGAGCTCTAGGTAGTGAGTAGGAGACGTGCAATATGACAGTATTAATGGAAATTAAAGATTTAAAGGTTCACTACCCGATTCGATCAGGTTTCTGGAACCGCATTACTGATTATGTTTACGCAGCTGATGGGATTTCATTTACCATTGAAGCTGGTAAGACATATGGATTAGTTGGTGAATCAGGTTCAGGTAAATCAACAATTGGTAAAGCCATTGTTGGTCTTGAAAAGATCACTGGTGGTGAAATTATTTATAACGGTGAAGATGTAAGTAAGCCAAGTGTACGTAATAAGATGAAATACAACAAAGACGTGCAAATGATTTTCCAAGATTCACTTTCATCACTTAACCCTAAGAAGACCATTTACCAAATTATTGCGGAACCCATCCGTAACTTTGACAAAATGGATAAGGAAAGTGAAAAGCAACGCGTAATTGAATTGTTGGATATCGTTGGTTTATCAAAAAACGCGATGTACCAATATCCCCACCAATTCTCAGGTGGCCAACGGCAACGGATTGGGATTGCCCGAGCGATTGCAACGAATCCTAAATTGATCATTGCCGATGAACCAGTTTCAGCGCTTGACTTGTCAATTCAAGCCCAAGTGTTGAACTTTATGAAACGGATTCAAAAAGAATTAGGAATTTCATTCTTGTTCATCTCCCATGACCTTGGGGTTGTGCGGCACATGACCGAAAATATTGCGATTATGCACTTAGGTCGTTTCGTTGAATTGGGAACCCGTGAAGATATTTACAACAACCCGCAACACATTTACACGAAACGGTTGCTTTCAGCGATTCCTCAAATTGACATTGCTAATCGTGAAGCTAATAAAGCTAAACGGGCACAAGTTGAAGCGGAATATCAAGAAAAACGGTCACACTTCTATGATGAAGATGGCTTAGCATACCCAATGCACCAAATTTCAGATACCCACTGGGTTTCAACCCCTCCAACACAAATTTCAGAAGGGACAGGTAAGTAATATGTGGAAAACAATTATTCGCCGAGTATTGATTATGATTCCGCAAATCGTAATTCTTTCAGTCTTGGTGTTCATCTTAGCCAAATTAATGCCTGGAGACCCATTCTCTGGAACCATCGGACCTAACACCGATCCCAAGCAAATCGAAGCTTTGAAGCGGGCAGCTGGCTTGTTTGATCCTTGGTATGTCCAATACTGGCACTGGATTGTTAACTTGTTCCATGGTAATTTAGGCCAAAGTTACACTTTGAAGCAACCAGTTACAACTGTGCTTGGTAACCGGATTGGTAACACCGTTTGGTTGTCATTGCTTTCATTAATTGTTTCTTATGCCGTGGCCATTCCATTGGGGATGACATCTGGTCGTCACGATGGTTCACGTCGTGACCGTGGAATCGCAATTTTCAACTACTTCACCTTTGGATTACCAACATTCGTTGTATTCTTACTTGGTTTATACTTCTTTGGTTACCAATTAAACTGGTTCCCAACTTCAGGAACGGTTAGCATCAACGCATCTGGTTTCTTTGCCGAAGCTAGTTCACGCCTTTACCACATGCTCTTGCCAGGTGCTTTAGCAGGGATTCTTGGAACAACATCAACAATTCAATACTTACGTTCAGAAATTATTGATGCCAAGTCACAAGATTACGTTCGCACAGCCCGTTCAAAAGGGGTGCCAACAAGTAAAGTTTACTCACGGCACATCTTCCGGAACTCATTATTACCAATTGCGGCCTTTGCCGGATTCCAAATTACTGGTTTAATTGGTGGTTCTGTGGTTATCGAACAAGTCTTCTCATACCCAGGGATGGGACAATTATTTATCACAGCCATTACATCGCGTGACTACTCAGTCGTAACGGCAATCGTCTTATTTACTGGTATTTTAGCGCTACTTGGATCATTACTTTCAGATATTATCTTGAGCTTGGTTGATCCACGGATTCGCATTGAATAGAAAGGAGGAGTAAATATGTCAGAACAAAATGAAACACAAGTCCAACCATCAGCACAACCCAATGTGCCGGAAATTAAAGACGGTGCGGTGATCGTCGAAGCTCCTTCTACGTGGCGCACCATCAAACGGGAATTTTTGAAAGATAAAGTCGCTTTAGTGTCCGCTATTATTTTAGCAGTACTTTTCTTAACGGTTATTATCTGGTCATTCTTTATTCCTAAAACTGCTGTTACCAACGTTAATATTATTGATCAATACTTAGCACCAGGGACCCAAGGGCATATCTTAGGGACCGATGAACAAGGTCGTGATCAATTGCTTATGTTAGTTGCATCAGCTAAAAATTCACTATTGATTGCCTTTATGATTACCGTGATTGGGCAAGTTGTCGGAATTATTGTCGGTTTAATTACTGGTTACTTCCGTGGCATTGTCGATACTGCCATCATGCGGATTATTGATTTCTGGATTGTTTTACCATTTATCATGATTATCATCGTGTTAGTGTCAATTGTGCCTAAGTACAATGAATGGACCTTGATTTGGATTATTGGGCTCTTTGCTTGGCAAGGAACGACCCGTTTGATTCGGTCAAAGGTGTTATCAGAATCTGATCGTGACTACGTTCGGGCATCAAAAACATCTGGATCAAGTAACTTTATGATCATGTTCCGTGAAATTTTACCAAACTTGGCATCAATTATTATTGTTGATTCAACTTTGACTTTCGCTGGTAACATTGGGATTGAAACGACCCTTTCTTTCTTAGGTTTTGGATTGCCAAACGGAACTCCATCACTTGGGACAATGGTTTCGGCCGCAACTGATCCAACCGTACTTGCAACCAAAGCCTATGTTTGGTTACCACCAGTAATCTTTATTATCGTGATCTGTGTTGGTATCTCATTCGTTGGTCAAGTATTCCGTCGGGCCGCTGATGCGCGTCAACGTTTAGGTTAAAATTACAATTTGCTAATTTTAAAAAATAATAATTAGAAAAAAGCGTTTATTCTTAATTAAAAATAGGAATAGACGCCTTTTTTTAACTTAAACCAGGTTAAAATGAGTTTAATATTAAAATAAAATTAAAAAAGCATTGCAACTTTGAAATCGAAGTGATAATATAATCGACATAGAAGAAATCGCTTAGAAGGGTGATTTCAAATCTGTTAGTAATTATGATGAAAGTATGGGGTTTTAGTTTATGAAGAAATCTACTAAATATATTACAGGTCTTGCAGCGGCAGCGGCATTGTTCTCAGTTGTTCTTGCTGGATGTGGTAATAAGAGTGCACAAAATGGTACACAATCAGCTTCATTAGGTGCTTTGAAGCTTGCTTACAACAACAAGGACAAAGCGATCAAAGATGGTACTTTGAACATTGCGATGGTCCAAGATACACCTTTCCAAGGGGTCTTTGAATCAGAACTTTCTAACGATTTAACTGATTCATATCTTCAAGCACCAACTGGTACTGGTTTGTTTAACACCACTAACTCATTTAAGATTATTGATGGTGGGGCTGCCAACCTTAAGCTTGATAAAGCATCTAAGACAGCAACAATCACTCTTCGTAAAGGCCTTACATGGTCAGATGGTAAGCCTGTAACTGCTAAGGATTTGGAATTCCCATATGAAGTTACTGCTAACCCAGCCTACCAATCACAACGTTACACTGATTCATTGGCTAACATTAAAGGTTTAGCTGATTACCACAATGGTAAAGCTAAAACCATTTCTGGAATCACTTACCCAGATGGTGAAAACGGTAACTCAATTAAAATCCAATTTGATCACATGACGCCAGGTATGTGGCAATCAGGTTCTGGTTACTACATCGAATCAATCGAACCATACCACTACTTGAAAGATGTTAAGCCAGCTGACTTAGCCGCTTCTAAGCAAGTTCGTCAAGCACCGCTTGCCTTTGGTCCATACAAGGTTTCTAAAATTGTTGCTGGTCAATCAGTAACGTATGTACCAAACCCATTCTGGAAGGGACCTACACCAAAACTTAAGCAAATTACTTCAACGGTTGTTTCTACAGCAACTGCTGCTGAAGCTTTGAAGTCTAAGAAGTATGATGTGGCCTTCCAAATGCCATCAACTGCTTACCCAACTGTTAAGGGCTTGAAAGACTATGTTCAAACTGGTGATCAATCACTTTCATTCTCATACATTGCCTTTAACTTAGGTCACTACGATACTAAGAAGTCAGAAAATGTCCAAGACCGTAAGACACCATTACAAGATAAAGCGCTTCGTCAAGCAATTGGTTACGCGATGAACGTTGACCAAGTTAACAAGAAGTTTAACAACGGTCTTGCAACACGTGCTAACTCAACGATTGTTCCTGTCTTCAAGGAAGCAAACGATCCTTCAGTTAAGGGTTACCCATTGGATATCAAGAAAGCTAACAGCATTCTTGATAAAGCTGGTTATAAGTGGGATTCAAAACACGAATACCGTAAGACACCAGAAGGTAAGAGCTTTAAGTTAGTTTACTTGGCTCGTTCAGGTAACTCAAATGCCGAAGCCGTTGCCCAAAACTACATCCAACAATGGAAACAAATTGGGGTTGATGTGGTCCTTTACCACGACCGTTTGACTGACTTCAATAGCTGGGGTCAAATCATGACCGGTGGTAACAATAACGATTGGGACTTCACTGGTGGTGCATGGTCAGTTTCTTCTGACCCTTCACAAATGGACCTTTACTCAAAGGGCGCACCATACAACTTCGGTCACTTTACTACACCTAAGTTAACTAAGTTGCTTGATGCAATTGATGCCCCAGCCGCTATCGATCCTAAGGTTCGTCAAAAAGCCTTCTACGCATACCAACAATACATGCAAGATCAAGCAGCTGTTATTCCAACATCATTCTCACTTGACTGGTTCCCAGTTAACTCACGTGTTGTTGGATGGTCAAATGCCAACGATACTGGTTTGAACTACTGGGCTAACATTGGTGTTTCAGCCGATTCAACTAAGTAATTATTAATCTTTAAAACAAGCATTGCGTAAGCGGTGCTTGTTTTTTTATTTGCAATTATTACTAATGGTTATATAAAATTAATGTTAATTAAATCTTTAGAATTTTTATAATTATATGATATGCCTATATGAAGGTGTTTGTAGATGTTTTATGAGAATAAAAATCGATTAAGTGATAATAAGATTAAAATATGATTGCAAAATATTGTTAGGATGCTAATATATTGAACATAGCTAAAGGGATACCGAAAGTTAAATAAAAATCACACAGTACATGTGATGAAAGTATGGGGATAAATGGATGAAAAAAACAACAAAGTATTTTACCGGTTTGGCAGCCGCAACGGCATTGTTTTCAGTAGTATTGGCTGGTTGTGGTAACAAGAGTGCTACCAGTACACCGTCCGCTTCAGTTGGAAATTTGAAGTTGGCCTATGACAATAAGGACAAAGCAATCAAAGATGGTACGTTGAACATTGCGATGGTTCAAGATACACCATTCCAAGGAATCTTTGCGCCAGTCTTGCAACAAGATCAAGTTGACCAATTCTTGACCGAACCGATGTCAGGGGTATATGGCACGATGTTTAAGACCACTTCACAATTTAAAATTATTGATGGTGGGCAAGCTAACATTAAGCTAAACAAGGCTGATAAAACCGCGGTGATTACATTACATAAAGGTTTGAAGTGGTCTGATGGTAAGCCCGTCACGGCCAAAGATTTGGAATTCTCATACGAGTTGATTGCTAACAATGCTTACCAATCACAACTATATACGGATTCATTAGCTGATATTGTCGGTTTAGCTGCTTTCCACGATGGTAAGGCGAAGACAATCTCAGGTATTACATATCCGAATGGTGAAGATGGGGACTCAATTCAAATTAAATTCAATCATATGACACCTGGGATGTGGAACTCAGGTTCAGGGTACTACCTTGAATCAGCGGAACCATACCACTATTTGAAAGATATTAAACCTGGTGATTTGGCCGGTTCAAAACAAATTCGTCAAGCACCACTTTCATATGGCCCCTACAAGGTTTCTAACGTGGTTGCTGGGCAATCAGTATCATATGTACCCAACCCATACTGGTATGGTCCAAAACCAAAGCTTAAGAAGATTGTGACAACGGTGGTATCAACATCAACGATTGCGGCGGCTTTAAAAGATAAAAAATATGACATTGCTTACCAAATGCCATCTGTGGCGTACCCAACGGTTAAGAAGCTTAATAACTACGTGCAAACTGGTGACCAATCATTGTCATTTACTTACGTAACTTACAACTTGGGTCACTATGATTCAAGTAAGTCAACTAACGTGCAAGACCGTAAGACACCGCTTCAAAATGTCGCCCTTCGTCAAGCGATGGGTTACGCAATGAACGTCGATCAAGTTAACCAAAAATTTAACTACGGTCTTGCAACCCGGGCTAACACAGTGATTGTTAAGCCGTTTAAGGACGCTCATGATTCATCAGTTAAAGGGTTCCCATTGGACATCAAGAAGGCGAATAGCTTACTCGATAAAGCTGGCTTTAAGTGGGATTCAAAACATGAATACCGTTTGAACACGAATGGTAAACCATTCAAGTTGATCTTTATGGCCCGTTCAGGAAACTCAAATGCTGAAGCCGTTGCCCAAAACTACATCCAACAATGGAAACAAATTGGAGTCGATGTGGCTCTTTACCACGACCGGTTGACTGATTTCAACACGTGGGCCCAAACGGTAACTAACGGGACAAGCAATGATTGGGATATCACCCTTGGTGGTTGGGCCGATGCTACGGATCCATCATTGATTTCACTCTTTGGTAAATCAACGCAAGATAACTTTGGTCACTTTGTTAGTCCAGAATTTACTAGCATCTTGAATAAGATTGATTCAACTGAAGCGATTGACCCAGCAGTTCGTCAAAAGGCCTTCTACGACATGCAAACATACATGCAAAAACAAGCTTTTGTTATCCCCGTATCATACACGCTTGACTGGTACCCAATTAACAAACGTGTGACGGGGTGGTCAAATGATAACGCCAACAACAACACGCGTTGGCTCAATGTTGGGGTTACTGCCGATGCAACGAAATAATTACTAGCTTAATATTACAGACTGTGCCAAACTATTAATAAGTAGTTAGAGAATACTCATTTATTCTTCACAGACCGTTTAAAACCGGATTATCTGCTAACAGGTAATCCGGTTTTATTTTAAGGATTGGGTACTAACTACACAATTTCAATTATGGAAAAGAGGATATCTTTATATGGTTAAGATTCAAGACGATTTGTACAAACACGTGAACGCGGATTGGCTAGCTAATACAGAAATTCCAGCTGATCGTCCTCGCATTGGGGCGTTTGACGAAATTGACATTAAAATTGAACAGCAAGAATTAGCTGATTTTGCGGCAATGCGCAAAGATAATTCCGCAACCGGCATGTTGGGTGAATTTATTAAGTATTATCGGTTAACGAGTGATTGGGCGACCCGAAATGCTCAAGGGGCCGAACCAGCGAAGGTGATTTTAGAAAAATATGAAAAGCTCAACTCATTAGCTGATTTACAAGCGCACCTTGTTGAATTAAAACTAGCCGGTTTACCAACGGCAATTTTACCAGTGTATGTTGATCAAGATATGAAAGATACCTCGCGTAATATTTTACAAGCTGATGCGATGGGTACTTTACTACCAGATACAACGTATTATGAAGAAGGAGGCGATAGTGCCGAACTCTTCCAATTATTGGAAAACAGCTACGTGCCATTACTTGAAAAATATGGATATGCTACCGAAGAAGCTCATCGGATTGTTCAACAAGCCATTGAGTTTGATAAATTAGTCGCCCAATATGTGCTTTCAAATGAAGCTAAAAGTGATTACTGGAAACTTTACAATCCGCAAGACTTTGTTGAATTTACGCAACAAGCGCGTCACATTGATATCGCGAAGCTGGTGCCCGAATTAATTGATGCGACCCCAACGATGATTAATGTCACCGATGTTCGCTTCTGGCAAAATTATGACAAAATTGTCAATGAAGATAATTTTGCAGGTATCAAAGCGATGTTAATTTTAGGGGTAGTTTCAGATTTAGCAAGTTATTTAAGTGATGACATTCGGATTGCCAATGGGGTATTTAGTCGCGCTTTGAGTGGTACTGCTGAAGCACGCTCAGCCGAAAAAGCGGCCTTTAATTTAGCCCACGCGGCCTTTAGTCCAGTGGTTGGAGATTACTATGGCCGCAAGTATTTTGGTGAAGCTGCTAAAGCTGATGTCCTTGATATGGTTAAAAAGATGATTGGGGTGTATCAAGAACGCCTTGAAAGTAATACCTGGTTAGGGGAAGAAACCAAGCAAAAAGCCATCTTGAAATTATCAACGATTGGCTTAAATGTCGGTTATCCGGATGTAATTCCAGCCCGCTACACCTTATTTGTAGTTGATGAACAAGCGGGCTTATTGGCTAACGCACTACGTTTCCGTGCTATTCAAGTAGCGCACAGCTTTTCACAATTTAAATTATCACCGGATAAAACGGAATGGGAAATGCCGGCTGATATGGTTAATGCTTATTACCACCCATTCCACAATATCATTGTGTTCCCAGCAGCGATTTTACAAGCGCCATTCTATAGTTTGGAACAAAGTAAATCAGCGAACTATGGTGGGATTGGGGCGGTGATTGCCCATGAAATTTCCCACGCCTTTGATACGAACGGGGCGCGTTTTGATGAAAAGGGTAATTTGAATTCTTGGTGGACCGATGCTGACTTTAAGGCCTTTGAAGAACGGACCGATGCGATGGTCAAAGAATTTGATGGCCTTGATAGTGCCGGAGCCACGGTTAATGGTAAGTTAGTCGTCTCTGAAAACGTCGCTGATGTTGGCGGGATGAGTGTCGCCCTTGAAGCGGCTAAGAGTGAAGATGAAGTTAGTTTAACTGATTTCTTTACTAACTGGGCTACGGTTTGGCGCATGAATGCTTCCAAAGAATATATGAAGTTACTTTCAAAAGTTGATGTCCATGCGCCGGCACGCTTACGGGCCAATGTGCAAGTGACAAACTTTGCAGACTTCTTTACGACTTTTGATGTGACACCAACGGATAAGATGTGGCGGGCACCGGAAGATCGGGTCCAAATCTGGTAGAGTGCGACAAGTGCCGTTAGAAGGTGGTAGCTAACACTAAGTTGCAAATAATGCGGGTTTAGCATTAGCGCAACTTGGGTTAGCTGAACCTTCTGGAACTTGGAGCGCGTTTAAAAAAAGAGCGTGAACCCCAGCGGAAATTACAGCGAACGACTAGCACAGTGCATCCGGTTTGGAAAACAGGTGCAAACTGTGTGTATCGTTCAAGTGATTGCTTGGATGAGTGCGTTTAAGCAACGCCATAGCATAAACTAAAAAACAGGCTGAAGATGAAATCTTCAGCCTGTTTTAGTGTGCTAATGGTTATTTGACCAAATAAACTTGTTCATTAATCAAATCAAAAGACTGATAATGAGCGTTTAATTCAGGTACTAAGGTTAAATCAGCATTTTGCCAGAAAAGGGCGGAATCAGTCGCCCCATCTTTTTCACCAATTATTAAGAACTTAACTTGCGGATATGCAGACCGTAAAGTTTGCAGTACTTGCCAATCAATATCAATGCCATCTGGTGACCAAGACATAATGACATATGCTACTTGGTTACCGTATTTTGCAATCGCGGCTAACGCATCGAGGGATTCGATAGCGGTAACGGTGTGGTTACCGGTCGCATTTTCAGTAAGCCAACTTGTATCATCAGTCGTATAGATAACTTGCTCGGCGTTGCGCGCCCGTAAACCAGCTGAGATGTAACCATTACCGGCCATGATTTCTAAAACGGGCGCACCTGCTAAATAGGTACTCAAGTCTTGTAAGAAAACGGCATTGGTATACGCCCACATCCCATATTGGCTTGATAAATAATCCCGAAAATCACGTAAGTCATGATCCAAATCAGCCAGCGGGTTAATTAATTGCTCCCAGAGCGTATCCCCCCGCGGATCTTTAGGGGCGTACTGTTGATTAACATATTCAAAAATAACATCTTGAATATTGTCTGGTAGCAATAATGTAGGTAACGGTTGTGGTTCAAGGCCATTTTGCAAACGATGATCAGCATTTAAAATGTGATTAAGCAATAATTTAATTGGCAAAATCGAGTCATATAATTTGTGATAACCAACAATACGTTCAAGGTAACTCGGCGCCATGGTAGTTGTTGGTTTAAATTGTTTTTTTAATTTTTTAAGCTTCTTGGGCTGCATATTAGTATCCTAAAATTTATTAAAAGTCTAAATCAAGTGCTTCTTGGTGATCAATCGGCACATTATTTTGGCGACTAGATTTACCATGCAAATAACCATCGATCAATTGAAAAATTTCATATCGATCTTGGTTATCAAGTGGTTCTTTATTAAAGGATAACAAACTCTCAGATAAAAACAACATCGCTAAATCAATTTCAGTGGGTTGTGAATGCCCAACTAAGTAGTCAAGCGACACGTTGAAATAATTGGCAATTTTTTTAACTTCGATATACGAAGGGGTCCGGACACCACGTTCCCAATTCCCAATTTGGGAAGCCGTATTGGGCTTTTCATCGGTACCGAGCTGGTCATTTAGAGCTTCAGCGAGTGTTTCGAGGGTGATATGGCGGCCCCGTCGAAGTGCACGTAAGCGTTCTGGGAACATCCAATCAACCTCCTAATTATACAAATTGTTCTGTGAGCGCTAAGAATTCAGTAATATCTTTAGCAACTAAGTCCGCACCAGCTTGCCAGAAATCAGGCTGGGTTAAATCAACTCCCAAGTGCTTTTGCGCCAATTCTTCGGTTGACATATTAGCCGTATCACGTAATAACGCAATGTATTGATCTTCAAAGTTATCAGTTGTTTGTGCTTTGGCGTAGATGCCTAAGCTAAAGAGGTAACCAAAGGTGTATGGGAAGTTATAGAATGGTACGCTATCGATGTAGAAGTGGAGCTTACTTGCCCAGAAGTGGGGGTGGTACGTATCAAGACTGTTAGCGAAGGCTTCATGTTGGGCTTCATCCATCAAAGTATTTAATTCATCAGGTGTAAGTACTTTTTCTTGGCGTAACTTGTAGAATTTAGTTTCAAACAAGTAGCGGGCGTGGATATTCATAAACATGGCCACTGGATTGTTTAACTTAGCATCAAGTAAAGTTACTTTTTCAGCATCGTTAGTGGCAGCTTTAACTTTAGCATCGTTAACTACTAATTCAGCAAATGTTGATGCGGTTTCAGCGACGTTCATCGCATAGTTACCACGCCAGAATGGTAAATCAGTCAAGACGGAACTGTGGAAGGCGTGGCCAAGTTCGTGCGCAATCGTGGCGGCATCATTTTGGGAACCCGTAAAGGTTAAGAAAATCCGTGATTCACCGAGTTCAGGAACACTTTCCATGTAACCACCCGGTTGTTTACCCGGCCGGTTTTCTGATTCAATCCAACGTTTTTCAAAAGCCGTTTTAGCTAAAGCGGCCATTTTAGGTGAGAATTGTGCAAAGTTAGCCATAATAAATTCTGCTGCGTCATCATATGAAAGGTCTTCACTAGTGAATTCACCAACATGAACTGGTGCATAAATATCTTGGAACCCAAGCGTTTGTTTACCCATTAATTGCGCTTTACGGGCAAAGTATTTGGTTAACATTTCCTTGTTATCACTAACAACTTGCCACATCGTATCTAACGTGGCTTGACTCATGCGGTTTAATTCAAGCGGCTTTTTCAAAAAGTCCGTTACGCCATGCGCTTTGTAGTCGGTTAAACGGAAACCAGCTAAGTGGTTGAGCGTATCCGCAACTAAACCATCAGCTTGGCCCCACATATTTTCGTAACCCGCTAATAAGTTAGCCCGCACTTGGGGATCAGGATAACCTTCGAGGTGGTTAAGGGCTTGACCGGCGGAAATTGTGGTCGTTTCACCCTTTTCATCAGTAAAAGGCATTGTCAAACCAGCGGCAATCGTGTCATAGTGACTACTCCATGCATTAATCCCATCAAGGCCTAATTGGGTAAGAAGTTCTTCAGTTGTATCATCTAGCAATTCGTTAGCTTCTTGGCGCATTTCGTTTAATGAAAAGTCAATTGCTTGTAAGGCGGGGACAGCTAAGACCCGTGTCCAAGTTGCATCGTCAATGGTTGCCAATAATTTTTTAAATTGTGAACGGGGTTTAGCATAACTTGCCCCCAAAGCGTCAATTTCACTAGCTTTAGCACTGAGACTAGTATTCGTGAAGTCATCTGACATTAAGGCCGTGATGAACACCCCGACTTGTAGTAACCCAGCTTCAACGGTTTGGGCTTGATTGGTTAACGAAACAAAGTTGTTAAAATCAGCATCATCAGCCGTGACGTCATAATTGGCGACAGCGGCCGCAAAAGTTTTAATTTGGTCTTTAAGTAATTCTAATTTTTGAGCAAGTTCAGGTGAGTTAACACCACCAGGGAAAATACTGTCTAAATCCCAGTTTTGTGAGTAAGTCATGTGTAGTCCTCCATTGATTAATTAGAATTATTATAACATTTTAATGAAGATAAATAACATAAAATTACTAGAATGCATACTAATATTAATGTATAATACTTTGAATATTGTTAACATGGTAAACTATTTGAAATAGAAATTAAAAATTGAAGGAAGTTCAACACACAATGAGTAAATCAAAGAAAATCATTATCGGAGTAGCTGGTATTGTGGCGGTTCTAGCCATTGCACTATTAGGTAGTGGTATGTACTTTTTCCACGTGGCCGAAGTCCGGGCACCTAAGACGTTTATTAAAGCGAATAAATTTAAGAAAAATGATCCAATTTTTAAATACGATGCGGCTTTCCGTAAGCAAAATATTCAAACATGGCACCAAACAACGCCAGGTGGTTTGAAATTAGATGCATGGTATGTGGCGAATCCAATAAAAACCAATAAAACCGTCGTAATTGCCCATGGTTTTGCTGGTGATAAAAGCCAAATGGCGATGTACGGCCAAATGTTTTTAAACTTAGGTTATAATGTTTTATTACCAGATGATCGGGCAGCTGGTAAATCAGAAGGTAACTTAATTGGCTTTGGTTGGACAGACCGTAAAGATTATGTCCGTTGGATTAACCAAATTGTCCAAAAAAATCCCCAAGCAGAAATTGCGATGTTTGGGGTTTCAATGGGTGGGGCAACCACAATGATGACGGCTGGTGAAAAATTACCAGGTAACGTTAAAGTATTTATTGAAGATTGTGGTTATGATACCGTTAAAAATGAAATCACGTATGAAGCACAAGCCCGTTACGGTATTCCAGCCATTCCACGGTTCCCATTAGTTGATATCGTGTCAGGAATTTCTAAGATTCGAGCAGGCTATTCATATGGTGAAGCTAGTTCTATTAAGCAATTACACAAAAACCATTTACCAATGATGTTTATTCACGGTGGTGCGGATAAATTCGTACCAACGGCAATGGTTTATAAAAATTATGCCGCCACCCAAGGTCCCAAAGAATTATGGGTCTTGCCTGGCGTAGCCCATGCAATGTCATTCCAAAATAATCCGGTTATGTATGCAAGTAAAGTCCAAAGTTTCTTGGATCGTTACTTTCACTAGACCAACAACTAGCTTAAAAAAGGGGTTGTGACATAACTACCTCTTAAATAAAAATTCCAGATGGAAATGAGTATCATTTCCATCTGGAATTTTTTTATTTTGAAAAAAGTGAATAAATTAGCGAG
>NZ_CAKKNT010000038.1 GCF_918814755.1 Periweissella ghanensis
TTAGCCAATTTTTTTAATCGTATTCGATTAGAATTGGCATAAAAAAAGACCCTAAATCTTTTACGATTTAGAGTCTAAAAACTCAATATCAACATCATTTGACAAAGAGCCTTTATCACGATGCACCTAGCAGGAGTCGAACCTGCAACCTTCTGATTCGTAGTCAGACACTCTATCCAATTGCGCTATAGGTGCAAAATATTAAATTTAAGCGAAAGACGGGATTCGAACCCGCGACCCCCACCATGGCAAGGTGATGTTCTACCACTGAACTACTTTCGCATTAATGCCGACTAAAGGATTCGAACCTTCGACCCCATCATTACTAGTGATGTGCTCTGCCAACTGAGCTAAGTCGGCGTCTCAAAAAATTGAGCCCAAGATCAAACAACGGTGACAAGCACAGCGTCATTAAATCTTATCGGGAAGACAGGATTCGAACCTGCGACCCCCTGGTCCCAAACCAGGTGCTCTACCAAGCTGAGCTACTTCCCGAGACTAACTAAAATATTAAATTTAAATCAAATCTAAATTTAATATGCACCTAGCAGGAGTCGAACCTGCAACCTTCTGATTCGTAGTCAGACACTCTATCCAATTGCGCTATAGGTGCAAAATATTAAATTTAAGCGAAAGACGGGATTCGAACCCGCGACCCCCACCATGGCAAGGTGATGTTCTACCACTGAACTACTTTCGCATTAATGCCGACTAAAGGATTCGAACCTTCGACCCCATCATTACTAGTGATGTGCTCTGCCAACTGAGCTAAGTCGGCGTTTCTCAAAAGAAGAAATGCGGATGAAGGGATTCGAACCCCCACGCCATAAGACACTGGAACCTAAATCCAGCGCGTCTGCCAGTTCCGCCACATCCGCTTCATTTCGTATTTATCGAAACAACTATTTTATAATACCGCGTAGAAAGCAAAAGGTCAACAACTTTTTTAAACTTTTTTGTGAAAACTACAAAAAAAGTTTGCTAACCCTTAACCTTGAGTTAATCCACGTTAAATTCAACTCCCCGTCCAATCTATTGTAAAGAAAAAACTCACCAGCAACTAGTGAGTTTTTCTTAACGCTTATAATTCGTCTTCTTTAACAATCTTATCCGCACCAAAGTATGGGCGAAGTGCTTCAGGGATTGTTACCGTACCATCTTCATTTTGGCAGTTTTCCAAAATTGCGGCAACGGTCCGACCAACCGCAAGACCTGATCCATTCAATGTGTGAACAAATTGTAATTTGCCATCAGCATCACGGTATTGAATGTGGGCCCGACGTGCTTGGAAGGCTTCCGTGTTGGAACATGATGAAATTTCACGGTACATGTTTTGCGCAGGCATCCAAACTTCCAAGTCATAAGTCTTAGCAGCTGAGAAGCCCATGTCACCAGTTGACAAGTTGATTACGTGGTATGGCAAGCCTAAACGTTGCAAGATGTTTTCAGCATTTGTAACCATCTTTTCAAGTTCGTTGTATGAATCTTCTGGCTTAGCAAATTTAACCATTTCAACTTTGTTAAATTGGTGTAAACGAATCAAACCACGGGTATCGCGACCAGCTGAACCAGCTTCTTGACGGAATGATGGTGAAACAGCTGTAAAGTATACTGGTAACTTTTCGGCTGGAATTACTTCATCCCGGTAGTAGTTCGTCAATGGTACTTCGGCTGTAGGAATTAACGTCATATCGTTTTCAACTCCAACACGGTAAGCATCTTCTTCAAACTTAGGATATTGTCCCGTACCAAACATTGAGTCGTAGTTAACCATGTATGGTGTCAACATTTCTTTGTAGCCTTCTTTACGGTGTTCATCCAACATGAAGTTGTAAATTGCTCGTTCCAAACGTGCCCCTTGGCCAACGTAGTATAAGAAACGCGCTCCCGCCACTTTGGCCCCACGTTCAAAATCAAGAATTCCTAAATCTTCACCAATTTCCCAGTGGTTTTTAGGTTCAAAATCAAATTCACGAATTTGACCATCCGTGCGAATTTCGACATTCGCTTCTTCATCGGGACCAACTGGAATACTTTCGTGCGGCATGTTAGGTAAGTGTGAAGCAATCTTAAAAATGGCGGCTTCAACTGTTTCTAATTCGGCATCAATTTCTTTAATCTTGGCACCAACTGCTTGCATTTCAGCAATTACGGCACTAGCGTCTTGCTTGTTCCGCTTAGCAACGGCAATTTCTTCAGAAACAACATTCCGCTTAGCTTTCAATTGTTCAGTTTCTTGAATCAAGTCGCGGCGTTTGGCATCCAAAGCAACCAATTCATCAATCACTTCACTGGCCACTCCACGTGTGGCTAAGCGTTCCTTGGCGTACTCGGGTTCAGTACGAAATAACTTCATATCTAACATTCTAAAACTCTCCTATCTTAATCCTAATTGGGTTAATTTATTATCAATTGCCGCGAGCACTTCAGTCCGTGCCAATTCTTCGGTAACAAAATCTAAGCGATCACCATCAATAACCATCTTTGGTGAACGATTGTAGGACTCAAACCATGCATCATAGCGACTCGTTAAAGTTTGGTAGTATTCATACAAACTTGGATCTTGTGCTACTTGCTCAAAATCACGGCCGCGTAATTCAATTCGTTTCAACATTGTTTCGAATGACACACGAATATAAATTAACAAGTCCGGATCCTTTGAGGCTACACCTGGTAAGTTTTCCATCATGTTTTCAAGTAAAGCTTGGTGGATTTCAACTTCAGTATCCGTTGCCCGACCAAGATCAGCGTTAAGCTTAAATAATAGTGCATCCTCAAAAATTGAACGATCCAAAATATCTAACGCATTAGTTTGCGCTTGTTGAATATATCCTAACCGCTTATTCATAAAATAAACTTGTAAAAGGAACCCATATTTTTGTGGGTCAGCATAAAACATCTTCAAAATCGCGTTGTCATCGACTGTTTCATAAAATGCCTGCGTGCCTAAATGGTCCGCCAACATTTTCGTCAACGTCGACTTACCAGCCCCAATCGTTCCAGATAAAACTATCATTCCATACTCCTCTACATCATCAAACTTATCCTTATTACTATATCAAAAATTCGTGTATTTTGGTAAATAATCATTCAATAAAAAATAAAAAAGGTTTTGCATAATCACAAAACCTTTTCCAAATTAATTATTCAATGTTTTCTCAACGTCATCTCGACTTAAATCAACATCTTTAAGCGGAATAAGTTTTGTTTTGTAATAGAATTTGTAACCTAAGTACAATACGATAATCAATGGAATATCAATATACGTAATCAATACTTCTTGCAAATTAAAGTGAATAAATGATTGTGGATTTTGTCCAATAATAACCAAAATACAAATCACGAGTGCAAATAACGGTCCAAATGGGAACCATTTAGCGCGATATTTTAAAATTCCTAAATCAACGCCTTGTGCAACCATCGCCCGCCGGAAGCGGTAGTGTGAAATAGCAATCCCAACCCACACAATAAAACCAGTTAAACCAGAAGCCGCTAATAAGTAATTATAAGCATTTGGCCCAACAACACTCGTCAAGAAGGTCAATAAACTAACAACGGTTGTTCCAATTAAAGCAGCCACTGGAATTCCCCGGCGGCTAACTTTTTGGAACATCTTAGGTGCATAACCATCTTCAGCCATTGTGTACAACATCCGCGTTGAAGCGTACATCCCTGAGTTAGCTGATGACAACACCGAAGTCAAAATCACAGCGTTCATCACTGATGCGGCCGCCGCAAAACCTGCTTGACGAAAGACTAACGCAAATGGTGAAATCGCCACGTGAGCGGTATCTGAACGTAGCAAGTTAGGGTTTTGGTAGTTAATCAAAGCAGCAATCACAAAGATTGATAAAATGTAGAATAACAAAATTCGCCAGAACACTTGATTAATCGCCTTGGGTACAGATTCTTCAGGAGTCGCTGATTCACCAGCTGTGACCCCAACTAATTCCGTTCCTTGGAATGAATAACCAGCCACCACAAAGACGGCTAAAAGAGCCGGAATACCACCAACAAAACCTCCGTGGTGATTAGCAGTTAAGTTATTGATGACATCGATATGATTACCCATAATCCCAAAAATTGTTAGTAACCCAATAATCAAAAAGGCGACAACTGTAATAACTTTAATAATTGAAATCCAAAATTCAGTTTCACCAAATGATTTAACTGACAAGAAATTAATTACAAAAATAATTGTCAACGCCATTGCTGACCAAATCCATTGTGGAGCATTAGCAAACCAGTAATGCATGACCACCCCAACAGTAGCAGCATCAACGGCCACGGTAATCGCCCAGTTAAACCAATAGTTCCAGCCCATCGCAAAACCAAAGGCGGGATCAACGAATTTCTTAGCATACGTTGAAAATGATCCAGTTACTGGCATGTAAGTCGCCATTTCACCTAATGACGTCATTAAAAAGTACACCATAATCCCAATAGCTGTATACGCCGCAATCGCGCCTAAAGGTCCGGCTTGGGAAATTGCTGACCCCGAAGCCACAAATAGCCCCGTTCCAATACATCCCCCTAAAGCAATCATTGAAATATGGCGGGTTTTTAGATCTCGTTTAATTGCTCCACCAAGGGATTCTTTTTTTGCTGACATTTTCTTCTCCTAGTCCATTTGAAGTCCAAACATCTCAGGTAACAAAAAAGACCCTTCGCCTAATAAAATACACATTAGCCAAAGGGTCCCTAAATTTAGATACCGATTGTCGACAGCGCCCCGCAGCCGACATTTTTTGCTGCGAGAGTCTAGCATCTATTAAACACTAGCCCAGTTCATCAATCACGAAAAATTAATTAACTTCGGCAATCTCCCCGTTCAGATACGCTCCGGAATTTCGTTTCCTAACTTATCTTACTATTGTCGATTGCGACCTCTTCAAATAATTCAATTGTCAATAACTAAACATTATACGTTGCGTTCCGCTTGAATTCAATCATAAATAAAAAAAGATTACTAATCACAATCTGATCGGTAATCTTTTTATGTTATCCTTTATAACTTTCACTCTTCGTTGACTTGTTTAAATCAACTTCTTGGAGTGGAATCACCTTAGTACGGTGGCGAATCTTGTAGTAAACATACAAAATAATAAACAATGGCACACTCATGTAAGTAATTAAGATTTGTTGCCAATCAAGGGCCACAAATGATTGTGGATTTTGCCCAATAATTACTAAAATACAAATTACTAATGCCATCAAGGGTCCAAATGGGAACCACTTGGCCTTATACTTCAAGGAATTCAAATCCTTACCTTGTGCTAAGAACGCCCGGCGGAAACGGTAGTGTGAAACCGCAATCCCAATCCATGCAATAAAGCCGGTCAATCCAGAAGCTGCCACTAAATAGTTATAAGCATTTGGTCCAATAATACTCGTCACAAACGTTAATAAACCAACGACCGTTGTTCCAAGTAACGCAGCGACTGGAATCCCACGACGATTAGTCTTACCAAAGGCCTTAGGGGCAAAACCTTCACGTGACATCACGTAAAGCATTCGTGTTGAAGCATACATACCCGAGTTAGCTGAAGATAGCACTGACGTCAAGATAACTGCATTCATCACTGAAGCCGCAGCCGCAAAACCTGCTTGCTTAAAGACCAGCGCAAATGGTGAAACCGCAACGTGAGCAGCATCTGAACGAAGCAAATCAGGGTTCTTGTAGTTAATTAAGGCAGCAATTACAAAAATCGAAAGAATGTAGAATAACAAAATCCGCCAGAAAACTTGCTTAATTGCCTTGGGAACTGACTCTTCAGGGGTCGCTGATTCTCCAGCTGTAATCCCAACTAATTCCGTGCCTTGGAATGAATAACCAGCGACAACGAAAACAGCTAAAATAGCTGGCAACCCACCAACAAAACCACCATGATGGTGATTAGCCGTTAAGTTATTGATGACGTCGATGTGGTTACCCATAATCCCAAAAATTGTTAATAACCCAACTGCTAAGAATACTAATACCGTAATCACTTTAATAATTGACATCCAAAATTCAGTTTCACCAAATGATTTAACCGATAAAATATTAATCACAAAAATAATTGCTAAGGCCACTGCCGACCAAATCCATTGGGGCATATTCGGTAACCAATAATTCATAACGACCCCGACCGTAGCCGCATCAACCGCTAAGGTTACCGCCCAGTTAAACCAGTAATTCCAACCCATTGCAAAACCAAAGGCTGGATCAACAAACTTATTAGCATACGTAGCAAACGAACCGGTTAACGGCATGTAAGTGGCCATTTCACCCAATGAAGTCATTAAGAAAAACACCATAATTCCAATTGCGATATACGCAACTAAAGCCCCCATTGGTCCCGCTTGGGAAATTGCGGAACCTGATGCTACAAACAACCCAGTTCCGATACAACCACCCAAAGCGATCATCGAAATGTGTCGCGTCTTAAGTTCGCGCTTGATGCCGCCACCAAACGATTCTGTATTTTCTGCCATATTCTCTTCTCCTTTTTTATTCGAAAAGCCTGCCTCACGGTAATAAAAACGGATCCTTCGCCTAATAAAACACACATTAGCCAAAGGATCCGAATATCGTTATTCTTACCGTTTGTCGATAGCGCCCCGCAGCCGACATTTTTGCTGCGACAGTCCAACACCTATTAAATGTTGGCCCAACAAGTTAATTTACGGAAATCAACCAATTTCGGCAACCGTCCCTTTCACCTAACCTCCGGAGTCCGTCTCCTAAATTAGTTTACTGATGTTGGTTGCAACCTCTTTCAAATATTTACTTTTAATATTGACTATTGTACCCAATCACTTATCAATACGCAAGCTTTTCACTTAAATAATTTATGGTTGCCAAAGATATTTCGTAGTTCCATCAGCACCTTGGTTCATTTGTTGCTGAAAACCATTTTTAATAAGGACATTCGCTGATGCTACGTTGGTGGTCGTAACTTTTGCCCACAATCCTTGACAGTGTAAGTCTGCCATCGCCAAATCAAGCCCTTGAGCTACGGCGGTGGTCATAATCCCACGATGCCAATATGCAGGTAATAATACATACCCAATCTCAAACCACAGCGGCTTGGTTGCATCAGCTTCAAAAGCAATACTGCCCACAATTTGCTGGCGATAAATTACTACGTACGTCATTTTACGTGCTAAGGCGGCCTGAAACATCATTTGGCCAGCAAAAACATCTTCCACTGCCCAAAAACCTGCTTCACGAGCTAAGTGCGGATCACTAATTAACGGCCAATAGCCTTCAAAATCCGTCGGTTGTAACGGGCGTACTTCGATTTGCATCCTTAAATTTTATCCATTCCGCTAACTTCCGTTAACATAAATTCGTTAAACGCAGCGGCATCAATACCGACCGCCACATCAACATTAGTTTTACCATCATGGTAGGCCCCCCGAATATCGGCCACTGTAGTTCCAATCGCGGGACCTTCTAGTACCACATCAATCCAATATGCGTGCGTTTCAATCGCTTCTGGATGTAACAAATAGAAGATTGTATTTACATCATGCATTGGCACCCCCTCAGCCCCACCATCGTTATAATGCGTAATTAACGCCCGAAGCATTTTCCCAGCCTCATTTAACTCTGGTAATTTAGCAATCGTATCCGGTGTTAATAAGGCCTTTAAAGTAATATCAAGACCAATCATCGTTACCGGAATCCCAGCATTGTACATAATTTCAGCTGCATGCGGGTCCGTAAAGACGTTAAATTCAGCGGTACTGGTCATGTTACCCCCACTAATTGAGCCCCCCATGGCAACAATCCGCTTAATTTTAGGGGCGACTTCTGGATGCAAGCGTAGGAGTAAAGCGATATTTGTATATGCCCCCGTTGGAATTAATGTAATTGGTTCTGCTGATGCCATTAAGACTTCATACATCGCCGTTACCGCATCTTTTGCAATTGGCGTCCCATATAATTCACCAAAATCATAACCAGGCATACCGGATTCACCATGAATGCGTGCGGCATCTTCAAACGGCTTTATTAACGGTGCTACTGCTCCAGCGGCTACCGGTACATCGGCATCAAAGAAATGGACGAGTTTGAGGGCGTTAATGGTCGTTTTATCAACCGTCACATTCCCTGCCACGGTTGTAATTAACCGCACATCAAACTTCGGATTAGTTAAGACAATCGCTAATGCTGCCGCATCATCAATACCGGGATCACAATCAATAATTACTTTAATTTGGTCTTCCATATGAAAATCCTCCAATTTACATGCAAAAACGGGACGCAGGACAAAATGCCCGCGCCCCGTTTGATAGAAACTGACTAATATATGGATATTATATATCTTACCAGCTGAAAATACCAATAAGACCTGCTGAAAGAAGTGAAACTAAGATTCCTGAAAGAAGCATTAATGGTACGCTCTTTGAAATCGCATCGTTACTTTCGCGATTAACGATTCCCTTGAAGGCCCCGATAATCATCCCAGTAGTTGAGAAGTTCGCAAATGAAGTCAAGAATACTGTAAGCACAGCCACAAAGTGACGTGTGTAAAGACCAGTACCGTGGTAGTTAGCTTTAACTGCCGCAGTTACATCTTTAGTAACTTCACCCATAACAACGAATTCGTTAGTTACTAACTTAGTACCCATGAAACGTGCCAATTTGAAGGCGTCTTCGGGGTTGAAACCAAGTAAGTAAGCAAATGGGAACATGATTACCCCTAAGATGTTTTCAAGTGACAAGTTAGGGTTGATCAAACCAAGGATTTTATCAATCAAGAACGCCAAAGCAACAAACGCAATAACGTTGGCAGCAATGATCAAGATCAAACGACCAGCTCCAAGGATTGAATCACCAAGGAATGAGAAGAATGGTTCTTTTTTACCATCTTCCATGTCTTCAGATTCAGCAGCTGATGAACCACCGATTTTAGCAATTGTGTCTTCAGATGCATCAATTTTAACTGGGTTAAGCAATGAAGTAATGATGATGGCATTTAACACGTTCAATGGCACCGCCGTGATAACGTACATTCCTGGCATCATACCAATGTAGGCACCAAGAATTGAAGCTGTCACACAGCTCATTGACATCATGGCAATTGTCACATTACGTTGGGCTTTCATTGACTTCAATTGAAGTTGAGAAACCGCAAGCGCTTCAGTGTTACCAAGGAACATCATTTCAACTGCAAAGAATGATTCGAATTTTGGTTGACCAGTAATAACTGACAAGCCTTTACCAACCCATTTGATAATGAATGGTAACACACCAATGTAAGTTAAAATATCAAACAATGGCACAATCAAAAGAATTGGAAGTAAAGCAGCTGTAACAAAGTTCATGTTGCTACCCTTAGCTAAAGATCCACCAATTTCAGTACCAAGACCAACTGAAACCCAGTTTGGTAGTGCAAAGGCAATCCCTTTGTAAGATGCATTAACTAACCATTCAAATCCGTTAGCAGCAGCTTGCACGGCATCACGACCGATTGAGAAACTACTAAAGAACCAAGCAAGGAAGATGTTAATTACTAAAACGATTGCGATTGAGCGCCAATTGATAGCTTTCTTATCTTTAGAGAACAAGAACGCTACGCCCAAAAATACAAAAACACCAATAATGTTTATTGCTAAATACATGAGTGTATCCTTTCTGAAAACACGAAAATTAACTATGAAATATATATAATTGCACACCGATTAAAATCGATAAGTTGTACAATTATCATAATACTAAAAAACGAAAGAATATGCAAGTTTTAATATAAAAATTGTAAATTATAGGCAAAAAAACGAACTATATCTGTTTTAAAATTAAAATAATCCGCCAAAACCCTTAATATTAAACTAACATTGTAATTCTAACCCTATTTAACTTATTTTTCCATTAACTAACTCCGCACCAAAAGTATTACTCAGCTATTACAAAAGTGAATATTTTACTAAATCCAAGCAAAAACATTCCGGTATTTAAAAAAATTGCTATAATTAAAGACATTCTTAAATAAATGCGAGGTTAATAACATGACAACTCCTAATACAGATACTGCTATTTTCGCTGGTGGTTGCTTCTGGTGCATGGTCCAACCATTTGACACCTTACCCGGCATCATCAGTGTGCGCTCAGGTTATACTGGGGGCCACGTTGCCAATCCAACTTACCAAGAAGTGTGCAGCCACACTACTGGTCACACCGAAGCGGTTAAAATTGAGTTTGATCCAGCTGTTATTAGCTACGAAAAACTCGTTGCTATTTACTGGCAAGTAACAGATCCAACTGATGCCGGCGGCCAATTCCAAGACCGCGGTGATAGTTACCGACCTGTCATTTTCGTCAACAGCCCTGAACAACGGGCCACTGCCGAAGCTTCAAAGGCAACTTTACAAGCATCACCAATTTTTAAGAAAAAAATTGTGACCACGATTGAAGATGCCAAACCATTCTATGAAGCTGAAGAATATCACCAAGACTTTTACAAAAAAGATCCACTCCGTTACGCAATGGAACATGGTCCCCGTGATCAATTCCTTAACGAACACTGGAAACGATAATCAAAGCAAATAAAAAAGCGTCCGCTTGGACGCTTTTTTATTTGCTTTCAACTTTTTGTGGCACCTTTTGTGCTTGTGAGTACAAAAGAATTTTTTCAGCATTTAATTTACTGATCATTGCTTCAATGGTTGTATCAATTAAGGCTAATTGCGGATTTTCGTTCAAAGCCTTAATTTGGGTTTGATTTGAATTTTGAAAGCGCAGCATTACTTGCTCAACATAGTAATCATACGCCCGCTTGGGATACATCGAAATCGTGATTTGATCCATTCCTTGCCGAATTTGATCCAATGCAAAAACTGATTTAAGCATTGTTAATAAAATAATATCGGCAATTTGGGTGTTCCCGTACTTCTTTTTAAGTGGTGGAAAAATAACCTTCTTTTTGACGTAGTTATTAATCATCGTCGCGGTCACCGGACCAATTTCCAAAGGGGCCAAAACTTCATTAACATATTCCAACAATTGATCCATGTATAATTCAAACTTTGGTAATTCATCCCACTTGGGCAACTTCAACGCCTTGTTAGCGGTTGTCCACTCAGAATATGACTGATATTTCATCTGTTGTACCCCGTTTTCTATTTATTATACTACAGATTAACTAGACTACAAAACTAGATGTTTTTAAATATCATTATTATTGCATCAATGCACTTAATACTTGTTCCAAATGAATTCCGTGACTACCTTTAAGTAACACCACATCATCGCTGGCCAAAGTGGCCTTTAAATCAGCAATTAACGGTGCCTTATCAAGGGTTGGGTAATAGTGTAATTGATCAGCCGGATATTTATCACCTAATTCAGCTACTAACGCCGCCATATCGGCACCCATTAAGAAGACTTCTTGGATTTCACTTGGATTCAATGAATCGGCTAAACTAGCGTGTAAGGCTTTTGAGTCCTCACCTAATTCCAACATATCACCTAAGACAACCGCCCGTTTTCCAGTTGTTTTAGTGTCTTTAAACGCTTTAACAACTTCTTTAACGGCTGTTGGATTTGAATTGTAGACATCACTTAAAATTCGGACATCGTTATGATTTTTCATCCATTGGGTCCGGTTGGCTGTTAAAACAACATTGCGTAACGCAATTTGCAAGTTTTCCGGTGAAATTTTAAGTTCACTTCCCACTACTAACGCGGCCAAGGCATTAGCAACATTGTATTCACCAACGACTGGAATTGTAAACGTTACATCAGGCCACTTGTTTGTTTTAAAGCTCGTCGCGTAATCACCCGCTTCAATTTCAGTTGCATAAACGTCATTATCAGCGGCTAGCCCAAAGGTTTGCTTGGCTTGGTTAACATTAAGGGCGCGTTCACGTAATAATGGTTCATCGCCATTGTAAATGAACAAACCAGCTTGGTTTAAGCCTGAAACAACTTCCATTTTGGCATCGGCGATTTTATCACGTGTCTTAAAGAATTCAATGTGGGCTTCCCCAATCATTGTAATCACGGCCATATCTGGCTTAACTAAATCACTTAAGAATTCTAATTGACCAAAGCGGTCCATCCCCATTTCAACGACTAATAATTCCGTACTCTTTTCCATCCGTAAGATGGTAATTGGTACCCCGATTTCATTATTGAAGTTTTCGGGTGTTTTAATTGTGTTGTATTGGGTACTCCCAATTGCGGCAATTAAATCTTTGGTCGTAGTCTTACCATTTGAACCGGTAATGGCCACAACTTTAGGTGACATTTTGGCGAGGTAATCCCGCGCCAATTCTTGCAACCCAACCAACGTATCTTCAACCATCACAACTGGAAAATCAGTTGGTGCAGTTGCTGCATGATCATTGGCCCATAACGTTGCTACGGCCCCATTTTGGTGAGCACTTGCTAAAAATTCATGCCCATCATTATCAGCTACTAAAGGAATAAATAACGCGCCTGGCTTCAAATCACGACTGTCAAAAGCGACTGATGTAATTTCAACGTTCGCGTATTCATTAATATCATTTACCGCATGCACTGCTGTCGCGACTTCCGCAAGTTTAATCTTCATCTAAAAGAACCATCCTCTTCATAATGTATATCGTCAATGAGTTATTTTCATTGTACTTCTAACATCAATTTGCTACTTTTAATAATATCAAAGTTTCGAGGTAAAACATATGAAAAACATACTTTTTGTTTGTCTAGGTAACATTGCTCGCTCAACGATGGCTGAAGCAATGTTTCGCCAAATGGTCGCTCAAGAACAATTAAGTGCCCAAATAAAAATTGATTCCGCCGGCACATCCGATTGGGAGGTTGGCAAACGGCCCCATCCAGGGACACAAGCCCAACTTAAGCAGCACCACATCCCCTTTGATGGCATTGTCGCCCGCCAAATTACGCCCGCTGATTTCAAGTGGGCCGACTACATTATTACGATGGATCATCAAAATGTCGCCAATTTGATGCACATGGCCCCAGATACCGCCAGCCAGCGTAAAATTCACCTAGCATATGATATCATTCCAGCTAAAGCCGGTACCGAAATTGCTGACCCATGGTACACCCAAAAATTCGATACTACCTTTGCTGAACTTAGCGAAACCTTACCCGCTTGGTTAACTAAAATTAAAGCTGAGCTTAACGCCTAATAAAAACGCCAACGTGAACTGACCCCCATAAATTGGAGTGATGTTTTAAGCGATTAATTGGATGGCATGATTCTGGAATTCAACCGGACTCATGCCATCCAATTTTTCTTTAATTCGTTTGTTA
>NZ_CAKKNT010000039.1 GCF_918814755.1 Periweissella ghanensis
TAACAAACGAATTAAAGAAAAATTGGATGGCATGAGTCCGGTTGAATTCCAGAATCATGCCATCCAATTAATCGCTTAAAACATCACTCCAATTTATGGGGGTCAGTTCAGGTGCCTTTTTTTGTTCCAATCATGGAGGTGTAGCTCACGAGGTAGAGCGTCTGTTTGAAGCACAGAAGGTAGTAGGTTTGACTCCTGCCATTTCCATTGCCTGATAGGCATAACATAAAACAATGCTACTGATTAGTCCCCCCTAATCAGGTAGTGTACATAGAAAAGAATGGAGGTGGTGTGATGACATGACTCGAGAAGAGATTAAAGAGTTAGCAGAGTTTGATTTCATTAAGGGGATGAGCATAGAAGACATTGCCTCTAAGTATGGGTTAAGTAAGAACACTATCAAAACTTGGCGAACTAGAAATGGATGGGTTCAAAAACGAAAGGACTCAAAGGACTCAAGAGAGGGTTCAAAGGGTTCAAAAAAGGACTCAAAGGGTTCAAATGAATTAGAGAAGAAAACCCCACCACCTGAAGAAGACAAACCGCCAGACAACAATAACGGATTAACCGCTAAACAACAGGCTTTTGCAAGAGAATACATGAAGTCATACAATGCAACTCAGGCATACATGAATGCGTATAATGTGACTTATGAATCGGCGCAAAGATTGGGTTCGAGAATGTTGAGAAATGTTGAGGTTATGGCTGAAATTGAACGGCTCAAAGAAGAGAAAGCTCGCAAGCTTGATTTGTCTTATGAGTCATTACTTCTTGACCTAGCTCGTGAAGCTAATGCGGATATTGGTGAGTACGTAAACTTTGCCAGTCACGATGAAACGGTTGTTGACGGTAAAGGTAAGCCAGTCCTTGATGTAAATGGTGCTGAAATTATAGCGCATAAGTCTCAAGTGTGGCTTAAAGATAAGGCTGATGTCGATACGTCACTGATCAAGAAAGTGTCAGTTGGTAAAGATGGAGTGCAGCTTGAACTTCATGACCGTAGTAAAGCCCGTGATGAATTGTTGAAACGTTTAGCTCCTGATGAGAAGTTAAAGGCTTTGCAGATTGAAAAAGCAAAGACAGAGCTTGAATTGGCGAAGAAGAAACTTGAATTGTTGAACGGTGGTAAAGATGACGATGTAACTATTAATATTCAACCATTTGGGGGTGATGAGTAATGCCTGTGATTAATTGGAATTTACCTAAAATGGTCAGTAAAGCTTACGCTCCGTTGTTTACTAGTAATAAGCGTTATATCGTTTATAAAGGGAGTCGTGGGAGTGGTAAGAGTGAAGCAGCTGCACGTAAAGCTATCTTGGACATAGTTACTAAGCCGTATGTTAATTGGCTAATACTTAGACGGTATGCAAATACCAATCGACAATCTACATTTACATTGCTACAAAAGGTCGCTACTCAATTAGGAGTTAGTGGCCTTTTTCAATTCAATAGTTCATTGCCAGAAATAACTTATAAGCCGACAGGACAAAAGATATTGTTCCGTGGTGCTGACAAGCCGTTATCTATCACATCTATATCGGTGGAGACAGGTAACTTATGCAGGCTATGGGTCGAGGAATCATATCAGTTGGAATCAGAAGAAGCATTTGATGTTGTCGATGAGTCTATGCGTGGGGTTATTGATGATCCTAATGGCTTTTATCAAACCATACTCACTTTTAACCCATGGAACGAAAGACATTGGCTCAAACGTAGATTCTTTGATGAAGATACACGAGAGCCTAACTCATTGGCATTTACTACAACGTATCGAGATAATCCGTTTTTGGACGATGCTTATGTTAACCGATTGCTAGAGATGAAGATACGTAATCCACGGCGGGCCAGGGTTGCGGTTGATGGTGAATGGGGTGTGGCTGAAGGTCTGATATATGAAAATACTATTGTTGAGAAGTTTGATGTTAGAGAAGTTGTTAACAATGCTCGTATTGTACGTGGAATAGATTGGGGATATGGACCAGATCCAACAGCTTTTATTGAATATGCCATCAATACCAGAACAAAAGATGTGTATATATACAAAGAAATGTATAAGAAACACATGTTAACTGATGAAATATTTAAGTGGCTTTATGTTCATGGACACCAACAAGGTGATATTAGAGCAGATTATGCCAATGGTGGTGATCGCATGATATAAGAATTGAAGAACAAAGGAATATCAGGCATGAAACGTGCACACAAGTACGAAATTATGTTTGGTGTTACTTATTTACAAGACTTCAAAATACATGTACTACCATCACTCGAGCACACCATAGAAGAACTTAACTCTTATGTTTATGATACTGACAAAGAAGGTGGTTGGGTTGGTAAAGCTGTTGATAAAAACAATCACTTGATGGACGCCATGAGATATGCAGTAGAGCCATTAATCATGACTAGAAAGAGTACAAATGACCGTATGCAAGCATTCAAGGATTTAGGATTAGGACGGTAATATGAACAACGTAAATTTTTTAAATAAAACAAGGTTCAGTCCAGACGATAATGCGGTCTTTCAGATGGCAGCAAAGGACTTTAAACTGTATGATGATTTATCAACACAATCTTTTGTAGATAAATTAATCAATTATATTTCAGTATTTCAAACAGACCAGTTACCACGACTTAAAGAGTTAAAACGTTATTACTTAGCAAAGAACAATATTAAGTATCGTGAGACTGGTCGAGATGTTAATCGGGCTGATAATAAAATAGCAAGTGACTGGGCCAAGTACATTACTGTATTTATGCAAGGGTACATTTTAGGTAATCCAATTGCATATACAGGAGATGATGGCTTAGTTGAAAAGATTGAACAATTCAATCAAGAAAACAGTACCGATTATCACGATGGATTGATTGAGACGGACCTAAGTATTTATGGACGTGCCTATGAGTTACTTTATTCGGATGAGCAATCGCAAGAACGGATTGTTAAGTTAGATCCAGAAGGAACGTTTGTAGTTTACGATGATACGATTGCCCGTAATTCATTATTTGGCGTTCGCGTTTATCAGATTAAATACAGTCCAACTAGTATTAGTAGCTTTGTTGAAGTGTATACAGCGGATGAAATTTACTATTTCAGTTCAGAAGCTAGTGATTTCACGGGAATTAAGTTTGATAGAGTTGAAACATCACCATTCCAAGGTGTACCAATCAATGAGTATAAGAACAACGAAGAACGTTTAGGTGATTTTGAGTCTGTGCTAGATATAATTGACGCTTATGACTTATCCCAATCAGAATTAGCTAACTTTCAACAAGATATGAATGACGCGTACCTAGTCATCACAGGTAACCCAATGACTGGGACTAGCGAACCAGAATATCAAACTGATGAAAATGGCGAAATTGTACTTAACGAGTATGGTAATCCAATAGCGGTTAATAATTCAGAGACAGATGTTATCCAAAAAATGCTGAAAGCACGATTGATAATTTTGGATAATAACAATGAACCAGATGGACCAAACCCAAGCGCACAGTATTTGACTACGACATATGACTCAACGGGGGCTGAAGCATATAAGCAACGTTTAGTTCATGACATCTTACGTTTTACATTCACCCCAGATACTAATGATCAGAACTTTGCGGGAACACAATCTGGTGAAGCGATGAAGTACAAGCTGATGGGTAATGATAACTTACGCAAGACTAAGGAACGTTTGCTAACTCGTGGGATTATGCGGCGGTTACGGCTTGTTGGTAACGTTTGGAGCATTAAGAATACGTTATATGGTGTGATTAATGACGTCCAACTCAAGTTCACACCTAACATTCCACAGAATGATGAAGAACGGGTCACACAGCTTAAAGCATTGTATGGTGTTATTAGTGACGAAACTTTGTTCGAATTGTTAGAAACGTTTACTGGTGTAGATGCTGATGAAGAAATGAAGCGGCTTGATGAACAAAAGCAAAAAGGCATTGATGACTTTACTGCTCAAACGAACTACAAACAGTTAAAGCCTGATGATGGTGGTCAAGATGGACAACTACTGGACCAAGCGGATTAATGACATCATGGATTTGCTAGACACGAGAGATGAGAGTTTGAATACTGCAATACTCAAGGAGTATAAAGCAGCGTCAGACGACATCTCAAAGCGAATAGCAGACTTCTATGATAAGTATGCCGAAGATGGGACACTGAACTATGAGGATGCACGTAAACAGATACGTTCAACTGATTTGAGTGATTATGTTAAGCGTGCCAATGATTATCGTGAAGCAAGTGACAAGAACCCTGAAATGTTACGGCGCTTGAATGCACAATACACAACAGCTAGATTAAATCGATTAGAGTTATTGAAGCTTGAAATTGATTTTAGGCTTATCCAAGCAAGTGACAAACAAGATAAGTCATTTACAGATTATCTATCAAAAGAGAGTTCATACATTTATGATCAGTTAGTGAATGGTAAGACAATTGATACGTTGAACGACAAAGAGATTGAAACTATCATCCAAAATGAGTGGAGTGGAGCTAATTACTCCCAACGTTTATGGCGTGATAATGATTTGCTTGCTAACAAGTTAAAAAATGAGTTGGTTCGTGCCGCAATAAATGGGAGCAATCCTAAAGTA
Organism: Periweissella ghanensis; assembly: GCF_918814755.1. GTDB lineage: Bacteria > Bacillota > Bacilli > Lactobacillales > Lactobacillaceae > Periweissella > Periweissella ghanensis. The sequence goes on from NZ_CAKKNT010000039.1 coordinate 4,600, forward strand.
ACAGCCAAAAAGTTACGTGATTCATTTGGTGGTACAAAGCCAAACACAGAACGTTTGGTTCGAACAGAATCGACGTATGTGGCTAATGCAACAATCGCCAAAGGATACAATGATATGGGTGTTGAAAGCTATACATTTAGTGCTCACATTGACAGTCGTACATCTAGTATTTGTCGTCATTTGAATGGTGAAACATTTCCACTCAAAGACTTTAAGCCAGGTGTTAATGCACCAGCTATGCATCCAAATTGTCGGAGTCGTATAGTTCCAAGCGATGATGACTTAAGCAAGTTTGATAAGTATTTAGATGATTAACCTAGGCAGCCTTAAAGCTGTCTTTTTTTGTACCTGAAATTTGACCTGTCACACGTCTTTAAACTGGGCAAAGCGTGTATGGATTACTAAATAGTCGTGTGTGGGGAAACGTGCATGGGACGTTATGTTTAGTAGTATGTATGGACTTAAAAGGAGATTAAGAATGGCTGACGATTTAACACCAACACCAGAAGAAGAACCAAAAGTTGATGAACCAGAAACTTTGACATTAACTCAAAGCGAGTTAGATTCACTGATTGACAAACGTACCTCTAAGGCACTAGAGACTGCTAAAGGTAAATGGCAAGAAAAATGGGAAGCGGAAACACAAGCTAAGGTTTCTAAGGCAGAAGAATTAGCTAAAATGAGTGCTGCCGAACGTAAAGTGGCTGAAGATAAGGCTAAGTTAGATGCACTAAACAAGCGTGAACAAGAGCTAAATATGCGTGAATATCGGTATGAAGCTAAGGCGCAACTTGAAGAACAAGGATTACCCGAAAAGTTTGTTGATATGGTTTTATCTGATGATGCAGAAACAACCAAGAACAATATTACTAACCTCAAAGCAGAATTTGATAAGTCGATTGAAGCGGCAGTCAATGAACGCTTGAAAGGTTCAACACCAAGCGCAGGCGGTAAGACTGATACTAAATCAGATATGAGTTCCGCCTTAGGATTATAAAAGGAGAATTAAGAATGGCAATTAACTATGTAACTAAAGATGGAGGCTTGTTTGATCAAAAGATTAACCAAGGTCTTTTAACAGGAGTACTAGGAGTTCCGGATGTAACTTTGGTGAATGGTAGTAAGTCATTTACACTTACGACTATTGAAACAACAGGATTACAACCACATACACGAAACGAACCAAGATTTAGCAGTTGGTAACATTTCAAAAGTGTTCATTGAAGATAATGTGCAACCTGAAATTGATGCATACCGATTTGCAACTATGGTTAAAGGGGCTGGTACAACTGTTACTGAAACGTTGACAGTTGATAATGTTTATACGCAATTGAAAGCTGCATTGTTGCCAGTTCGTAAATATGGTTCACAAAACATTGTCGGTTTCGTTTCTAGTGAAGTAATGGACGCTTTGGAACGTTCAAAGGAATTCACTCGCTCAATCACTAACCAAAATGTTGGAATGACAGCCCTTGAGTCACGAATCACATCGCTTGATGGTGTGCAATTGATTGAAGTATGGGACGCAGACCGTTTCAAGACAGATTATGACTTCACAAATGGATTTAAGCCTAAGGCAAATGCTAACGATATTAACTTCGTATTCGTGGCCAAACAAGCAGTTATTCCAATCGTTAAGGAAAATGCAATCTTCTTGTTTGAACCTGGTCAACATACTCAAGGTGACGGTTATCTTTACCAAAACCGCCTTTATCATGATTTCTTTATCAAGGATAAGCAAAAAGGTGGGATCTCTGCATCTATTAAGGCACCAGCTGCACCTAGTGACGGCAAGTAAATAAAAAATACAGTGATTAATCGCTCGAATGGGGTGAGAAGCCCATTAAGGAGGTAGCATGACAATTGATGACCTAACTAAGGTTAAAGTGTTGCTCTCAATTAAAGATAGTAACCAAGATGATTTACTTAATTTGCTGCTTGAAGATAATGAAGCACGATTGCTTAGTTACATTAATCAAGACGGCAATACGTCTGTTAGATTTCCAACGGACTTAGCGTGGTTGTTGCGTGAGATAACAGTGCGTCGCTTTAATCGTATTGGAGATGAAGGCAAGAAGTCATCAAGTGAAAGTGATGTTTCAGCTACATGGTCCGATGATGATGTTCAAGACTTTGCCATGTATCTAAATAAGTATCGACAACGTAAGGGTGGCCGTGGAATTGCGAGGTTCATTTAATGAGATATAACGATCGAATTAAGATAGTAACCACGCAATCAGTTGATGGTGAACTTGGACCAGTCACTAAAAAGATAGTTTCTGATTGGATTGAATGTCGTATCACTGGTGTGTCTCAAGCTATGAACATTGGTGTATTTGGTAAATACAACTCTAATGCACTTGCTGTTCACTTTAAAGGTGGATTAGGAACTATTTCAGGTGTTATTTACCAAGGGATTGAACGAAAGCCGGAAGTAGTAATTAAAGCCCGTAAGAACACGATAGTGGTAATTCAGGGGGTGTAGCATGGCTAAAGTAAACATTAAGTTTGAGGGTGCAGATCAGTTGATTCGTAAGTTCAATAACCAACCAGCAGCAATTCAGCGTGAAGCAAGTGGAATCATTATGAATTCCGCTTTACAAGTTGAAAAACGTGCATCAGATAATGCTCCTGTTGATACAGGATATTTGCGTCAACATATTGCGGTTAATAAAACTGGCGACATGAGCGTAGATGTTGTGGCTTCAGCAGATTATGCAATCTATCAAGAATATGGGACACGTAAGATGGCAGCACATCCATTTATGCGTCCGGCTATGGACCAAGAAGGGCCGTTGTTCATGAAGAAGTTACAAAATTTATTGAATGGGGGTCTTAGGTAAATGCACTCACCAACTGGTAATTTATTAATTGATTTGTATAAGGCACTCAAAGATGGAAATGTGCCAGTTTACACGTTACTACCTGGTGCCGAAGTGCCAGAACCGTTATTAGTAATCGGCTCTCATTCAGAAGATGACAGTCCATCTGGTAAGGCTGGGTATGAGGTATCAACAACCGAAGTACAAATTGATATGTACTATCCGATTGATGACAGAATGGCGCTTGAAGACCAGATTTATCAAACAAAAAATATAATTAAAAATTCAACTGACAAGATAACGAGAGTTACAGCTAGAACGATTGTAGATAGTTCAATCGGGAGAGATGTTTTTCACGTTATTTTTTTAGTTACAGCATACATTTAAGGAGAAATAAAAATGGCATACGTAGATAACGGTGTAACAGCAACTAAAGGTAATCCATTACTTGGTAAGAAAGTTTGGTATTTTATCCAATCTACACAAGCACCGGTAGGATCTAAAGCTTTATTACCAGCATTACAAACAGATGGTTCAACAAGCATTGAAGGGGATTCGATTGATGAACAAACTAAGTTTGGTCGCATTGTTATGCCTTCAACTAATGAAGACTCTATCAAGCTTAAAACATACGTTGTTCCCGGTGATTTAGCAATTGATGTTATTAAAGATGCAAAACATAACGGTAATCAAGTCAAAGTATGGCGTGTGATTGTTGACAAACGATTTGCAACTCAAGAAAAGGATGATTCTGACCCCGCAAAGACACACCAAGTATTCCCAGCAATGTTTGGATATGGGGTTGTAGATAGTTTGGATTTAGATGATGGTGACGATTTAGTATCTGCTGATTACACGCTTAACATCTTGGATAAATTGAAAGAAGGTACATTCCCACTGACAGACGACCAGTTAGCAGTCTTGGAAGAAATGTATGAATTTGAACGTCCAGGTCAATCTAGCGGTAACTTTGGTACAGATGACGGAGCTAAGTAAATACAAGGGCTTATAGGCCCTTTACATAAAAGGAGAATAAAAACATGCAAGTAACAATTAAAGGAACTATTTACGAATTAAAATTTAACTTCAAGGCATTATTTAAAGCTAACAAAGATTTCAGTACTATCGATGAAAATGGCAACAACATGGGTGACGGTGCAACTAATTTATTTACACGTCTTGCTTTAGGTGACTCATTGGCCATTATTGATGTAATAAAAGTAGCTACTAGTGTAAGCAAAGTTACTGATGAAGATATGTTTAATGCAGTTGATCAATTAACTGAAGAAGGAGAAAAGCTTGATGATGTTCTTCAAGAGCTAATGGATGAATTGAAGCATAGTGGTTTTTTCGTCAAGTCAATCCAAACTCAAAAGAAGGGGTTGGAAGAAGCGTTAGAAATGCTCAAGAAGAAGGCCGAAACAGAGGAAACAACGCAACAAATTATGGCAGTTCAACGGATTGTGACATTAATCAACGACAATCTTTAATTGAGTCATGCGCTCGATTTGGAATTTTTGATTTTGAATGGGCTATGTCGCTCTATAAATGGGAACTTGATGCAGTTATTAAAGGTATTCAACTGGGGCATATTGATGAACGTGAACGATTAGCAGTGCTTGCTGCCAGTGTTGGTTATTTCAGTAATGCAGAACGTCCTAAGTTTAAGAATATCTTTGATAGAAGCAAGGAAGAGCAAGCTCTCGAACAGGCTTACAATCCTGAAAAAGTAAAAGCTACCAACAAACAACGACTTGAGTTATACAACAAAGTTCGTTCCGCATTTGGTGGAGAAAGGAGTGAAGATGGCGAGTTATAATGGTGGTTCGGTAACGGCTCACATTGGAGCAGACATATCTGATTATAAAACTGCTATGAAAGGTGTAGCAGCTATAACTACATCTACTATGTCAGCAGTTGCTACATCATCTACCAAAGCTGGTGTAGCTATTGATGGTGCTTTTCAAGATAAAAATGGGCGTTGGCGGGCTGCCAACGGTAGATTTCTTACAACTCAAGAAAAACTTAAAACTTTGGGACAAGAAGCTGAAAGTTCAGGGAAAAATGCAGATAATGCTGGACAACGTTTTGGTGGTATGACATCTAGTGTGATGAAAATTGCAGCTGGTGTTGGTGCAGTTACTTTAGTATCAAAAGGAATAGGTGTGCTTAAAGATAGTGTTGGTAGTGCGGTGGCTCGATTTGATACGTTGAACGCCTATCCTAAAGTTATGAAACAAATGGGATATTCAACGCAAGATACAAATAAATCAGTTGGTATTTTGAAAAAAGGTGTTGATGGACTTCCAACGTCCTTGCAAGATCTAACACAGAGTGCTCAAAGTTTTGCTATTCTTGAAAAGAGTGCAACTAAAGGGGCTCAAACGGCAACCGCATTGAATGATGCATTCTTAGCATCAGGTGCGAGCGCTGGAGATGCAAGCCGTGGGGTAGAACAATACAGCCAGATGTTAGCCAGTGGCTCAGTTGATTTACAGAGTTGGAAAACGTTACAAGAAACTATGCCGTATGCATTGACTACGGTTGCTAAATCATTTGGATTGACTGGTAAATCAGCAGAACGGGATTTATATGCTAAGTTAAAGTCTGGTGATATAACCATGGACCAATTAAACAAACGTTTCGTTGAGTTAGATGGTGGTATGAACGGATTTGCTAATACCGCTCGTACAGCAACAGGTGGTATTGGTACGTCATTTACTAACATGAAGAACGCCGTGACAAACGGACTAGCTAATACGATTACGGCAGTTGATAACGGACTAAAAAGTGCAGGTATAACCAACGGTATAGCAGGTATATTTAATCAAGCTAAGCAGATTATTGTAACTTCGTTCGCTGCTATTAATGGGGTGATTCAAGGTGCTATGCCAGTAATGGTTAGGATTTTTAATACTATTGCACCAACTGTTAGCAGTGCATTTAATACAGTCACTACTATAATTAGTGGAACTATTAATTTTGTTAAAGCAAACAGTGGGTGGTTAGAACCGTTAGTAGTTGGTATAGCTACGTTTGCGGGTGCGATTGTAACAATCAATACGCTAGGTAGAGCATTTACAGTGCTTAAAGTAGCCTCAGCAGTTGGTGGTGATATTAAATTGCTCGGATTTGCTTTGAATAATATGGCCAGTTCAAGTAAGTTGGCTCAAGCAGGTTTAATGTTATACAACGGTGTTACTAAGGTGGCTATGGGAGCACAAGCAGCATTCAATGCGGTTATGGCAATTAATCCATTTGTATTGATCATTGCTGCGGTCGTTACTTTAGTTGCGGGTATAACATGGTGGATTACTCAAACAAAGTCTGGTCAGGCAGTATGGCAAGCATTTACAACCTGGCTTAGTGCTGTATGGTCAGGCATGGTTGGATTTTTTCAAGGCATTTGGTCCAGCATATCCGCCGGAGTGAGTGCAACTGTTACATTCTTTCAGACAACTTGGCAAGGATTTATTACTTT
>NZ_CAKKNT010000040.1 GCF_918814755.1 Periweissella ghanensis
GTGCTCGCTAATTTATTCACTTTTTTCAAAATAAAAAAATTCCAGATGGAAATGATACTCATTTCCATCTGGAATTTTTATTTAAGAGGTAGTTATGTCACAACCCCTTTTATTATTTTATGGGAGTGGTGAGTTGCTAAAATAATTTTTAGATATCTAAATAAAGACTGCTAGACGCTCAATTTTATAGTAATATTTTAAGTGATACATTTTATGCACATATATAAGAGATAATTGAGATTATGAGAGGAGTACAAGTGAACAAGCAAACTAGACGAAGTGGGTTAAGTGTAAGGACGGTAGTCGCCATCGGTATAGGAACCGCTATTTTATTCTTATTAAAACGATGGGTATCGATTCCAACATTTTTCCCAAATACAAGTATTGATACGTCATATGGTTTTTTAGGTTTTTTTGCCGTGCTATTTGGGCCTTTGGCGGCCTTTATTATTGGCTTTGCTGGGCATGCCCTTAATGATGCGACCCAATTTGGTAGTCCATGGTGGTCATGGGTCTTTACTACTGGTTTAGTCGGTTGGGCAATTGGTTTTTTAAAAAACTATCTTGCGATTGAAAGTGGTCAATTTGGTAAAAAGAAAATTGCGATTTACAATACGACCCAAGTTATTATTAATGTGATTGGTTGGGGCTTAATTGCCCCCAGTCTGGATATGTTAATTTATTCAGAACCGGCGAACAAAGTTTTTGTCCAAGGGATAATTGCTAGTATTTCTAATAGTATTTCAACTGGGGTTATCGGTACTATTTTATTAATCGCTTACGCTAAATCACGGACCCAGAGTGGGAGTCTAGTTAAGGAAGCACAACCTAAAGCGGCGGTGGTAGCTACGACCCAAACAGTTAATTCAGTTACTAGTAACACGGTCATTAATTTTGAAAATGTTAGTTTTAAATATGACAGTCAGGCCGAACCAACCTTACGAAATATTAACTTAACCATTAATCAAGGTGAAAAGGTATTGATTGTTGGTCCTTCTGGCTCAGGGAAAACAACGCTCGGTAACTTGATTAATGGGTTGATTCCCCACGCTTTAACTGGGGAATTAACTGGTAAAGTAACGGTGGCGGGCGTCGATGTTGCGCGTGCTAATTTATTTGATTTATCACTTCATGTAGGAACCGTCTTACAAGATCCCGATAGTCAATTTGTGTCATTAACGGCCGCAGAAGATATCGCATTTGCTTTGGAAAATGATGAAACTGCACTACCAACGATGCAAGCAAAAGTTAAACACTGGGCAAAGGAACTTGATTTAGAATTACAATTAAGCCAAAATCCGCAAACGTTATCCGGTGGTCAAAAACAACGAAATGCGATGGCGGGGGTTCTCATTGATGAAGGTGAAATATTATTATTTGATGAACCTCTTGCAGCGTTAGATCCCGCTGCTGGGGCCCAAGCAATGGCGTTAATTGAACAGTTACATGAACGTTTGGGAATGACTGTTGTGATGATTGAACACCGAATTGAAGATGTGTTGGCCCAACCTGTTGATCGCATCATTGTGATGAGCGAGGGGCAAATTATTGCCGATGACCGACCAGAAGTGATTTTACAAACGGCTTTATTTAAAGAAGTTGGTTTGCGGGCACCATTATACCTAGAAGCTTTACAAGCAGCCCAAGTCCCATTAACCGCGGTAACTAATTTAAGTGATGTTGAAAAAATCACGGCCCCAGATTTAGGAAAGCAGCTCCAAATTTGGCAAGCGCAACCTAGTCCAGCCACGGCTAAAGGAGCAACGACACCGTTACTCACATTAGCCCACGTTGATTTTAAGTATGTTAATGGGCCCCAGATTTTTAAAGATTTTAATTTAACGATCAACCAAGGGGAAATGCTCGCTATTGTTGGTAAAAACGGGGTTGGTAAAACAACCCTTAGTCAATTAATCACGGGATTTGTTCAACCAAATGCTGGGACGATTACGCTTGGGACGACTGACTTAGCAACGCTATCTGTTAAAGAACGGGCCGACAAGATTGGTTATGTAATGCAAGATCCCAATCATATGATTAGTAAAGTGCTTATTCGAGAAGAAGTCGCCTTAGGATTAGTATTACGTGGGCTAGCACCGGCTGAAATTGATCGCCGGGTTGATGAAGTCTTAAAAGTTTGTGGCTTGTATGCCTTTCGAAATTGGCCGATTTCAGCATTGAGTTTTGGGCAGAAAAAACGGGTGACAATTGCCAGTATTTTAGTTTTAGCCCCCAAAGTTATCATTTTAGATGAACCAACGGCGGGGCAAGATTGGGCCCACTATACCGAAATGATGCAGTTTTTGCAGCATTTAAATGCTACCACGGGAGTAACATTAATCTTCATTACACATGATATGCATTTAATGTTAGAATACGCTACGCGAACGGTTGCTTTGGGTGCTGATGGGATTTTAGCCGATGCTAGTCCGGCGACGGTTTTAGCTGATGCTACGGTGGTCGCCGCCGCATCGTTAGCCCAAACCAGCCTCTACAAGTTAGCCCAACGCTTCCAACTTAATCCGGTTAACTTTACCGAACAAGTGATTAAATATGAAATGCGAGGTCAACATGAATAATCAATTATTTGGGTACGACCCGCAAGATACGTGGTTACATCACTTAGGTGGCGCCACAAAATTATTAGCATTTATTGGCCTATCAGTGATTGCGATGGCCAGTTATGATACGCGCTTTACAATTGTGGTCATGATTTTGACGTTGATTTTGTTTAAACAAGCTAAAATTACGTGGCGCCAAATTAGTTTAGTAGTTAAAGTGATTTTTGCATTTTCCGTCCTTAATTTAATTACAGTCTACATTTTTGCGCCAGAATATGGCGTCCACATTTATGGCACCCGACACTTACTTTTAGGGAACCATGGTTATTTCACGTTGACACAAGAACAGCTATTTTATGAATTTAACTTGGCGCTTAAATATATTGTGACTGTTCCATTAGCATTGATTTTCTTAATCACGACTAATCCAAGTGAATTTGCGGCTAGTTTGAATCGGGTCGGGGTTTCATATCGAATTAGTTATGCGATTGCGTTGGCTTTGCGCTACATTCCGGATGTGCAAGCAAACTATTTACAAATTAGTTTAGCGCAACAAGCCCGCGGGTATGAACTTTCAAAGAAAGCCAAGCTCGCTACCCGCTTAAAAGGGGCAACGCAAGTCTTAATGCCGCTAATTTTTTCAAGCCTCGAACGAATTGATACCATCAGTCAAGCGATGGAATTACGCCGCTTTGGGCGCAATAAAAAGCGTACATGGTATATGGACCATAAGCTAGGTAAAGCTGATTATGGGACGTTACTAGTGGTTGCAGGCATTATTGTAATTGGTATTGGCCTCTTTAAAGTTAATGGTGGACGTTTCTTTAATCCATTTAAATAACGAGGCTGACATACCTAATTTAACAATACGAAAATAGGAGCTGTGACAGAAGTCGGGCGATATCGAGAAATACACTAAAAATCCTCTATGAAGAAATTCTTCATAGAGGATTTTGTCGTATTTCGAATATATCGGACTTCTGGAGCGCGTTTTGGTAGCAATTTAGTACTTGAAAAGAGTTATGTCACACTCCCTTATTTTGTGTGATAATGCCCACCGATTTGGTTAATACCATTGGTGGGTTTTCCAGTGGGCCATGGCATTAGCCCACGAACCATATCGTTTGCTGACATAATCTTGGGCCACTCGTTCTTGATTAGCAGGTGAAAAATCACCATTTAAATAGCTTTGATCGAGTTGGTATTTCCCGATATATTTTCCATTGCGAACCGTGTAGCTCCCATGTGATTCATGGGTCACGATATAATCACGGGCCGAACTTTCCGCAGCATCTAGAGCTGGTACCATGCTAGTTACCGGGGCTGATGCGGTGGTAAGCGTGGGTGCGGCCGTAGCGGTTGCGTCAGGATTGACGGGAGCAACCGTCTCATTAGCTGTCCCCGGAACAATTAATTGGTTACCCGCATAAATCATATCCGGGTTACTAATATGATTGGCCGTTGCTAATTGAGCCACGGTTGTATGATACTTTACAGCCAAAGCAGATAATGTGTCACCCCATTGAATGGTGGTACTGTCGGTCGACTGAGCTTGATTGAGGGCATCAGTAAAAGCGGCTTGCTGAGATGCAGCTGGTTTTGGATTAATTACTTGGTGATTAGTAGAGTCAAGTGGGGGGAGTTGGTTGATTTCCATTGGGGGCAGGGCTCCTTTGATAGGGCAAGGTTATTTGATGCTAGCGGCAAATTTAATGGCCGTAGTTGGGTCATGGGCTTCGATGGTGTAAACAATATTTTGTTCTTGCCATTTAATGATTTGATCACGCGCTCCTGGATTGATATTAACGTCAAATTGGATTTGGCCATATTTATTAGGGGCAGGTAGACTGTAAGTATTTAATAATTGGACGACTTTTTTAGCCATCGGCGTGGGGTCTTGATTTTCAATATTAATCGCATGTACAGATAGTGACCAGTTACCTTCATTCCATAATAAGTGAATATTCCCAGCACCACGGTCAGCGTAACCAGTAAGGCCACTACCTAAATCAGTAGTTGGCAAGCCCTTGTTAGCTTGGGCATCAATATGGTTGATTTGGGCTGCTGCTTGGGCGTTAGAACTAAAGGTTTCCTTTTTTAAAGTTGCATACGGATTTTGTTTGCTAAGCGCCGCGGCGTTAAAAGCACTAGGTTGATTACCAACGCTATAAAAAATTTGATAATTAGTCGTATTTCCAGTATAGCGGACATTTAAATTTTGACTACCTTTTTGGAGACCATCCGCTTGTGGTAAAGCAATGTCTCCGAGGGCGGCTTGTAATTGGTGATTTAATTGGCCAATACGGCTCGTAGTACTAGCCTTTTTAACTGCTAGTTGTTTACTTTGGTTTTGGGTGCCGCTAGTCGTAGCTGCATCAGTTGACGAACTTGATGATGTACTTGTATTTTGGCTAGTGGAACTTTGACTGGTTGAACTATTGGTGCTCGTTGATTTGTTAGCTGAATCTGAATGGCCGCAGGCAGCTAAGGTGAATCCAAGTAGCACCACCGGAATTACTAATCCAAATTTTTTCATTTTAGTAACCTCATTTTTATAAGTTTATATTGTCCTTATTATAATTTAAAGTTAAGCGATTCTGCAAATATTTACGTGTTTAATTGAAAAGGTTTGCTAAAAAGATGCTTTGTGATATACTTACTAAAAATAAGTAAATGGATATGATAGAGGTATTAAAATGGAAAAAATTTTATTTGGACTAGACACATTTGGTGACATTCCCGCTAATGAAAATGGTGAATTGTTATCAGACGCGCAAGCCCTACGGCAAGTTGTGGCTGAAGGAGTTTTAGCAGATCAATTAGGGGTCGATATTATTGCACTCGGTGAACACCACCGCGAAGATTTTGCGATTTCAAGTCCCGAAATGGTCTTAGCTGCTATGGCGATGCAAACGGAAAAGATTAAGTTATCAACAGGGGTAACTGTATTGAGTTCAGATGATCCGGTTCGTGTTTTCCAACGCTTCTCAACGTTAGACGCACTCTCAAACGGCCGGGCCCAAGTTATGTTAGGTCGTGGTTCATTTACGGAATCATTTCCATTATTTGGGTTTAATTTAAATGATTATGATGTGTTATTTGAGGAAAAACTTAATTTATTTAGCCAATTACTAACTGAAAAACCGGTTACTTGGCAAGGAACAACACGGGCACCGTTACAAAATGCTGACGTGTATCCAAAAACTGAAAGTGGTCATTTAGATACATACGTTGGAGTTGGTGGTTCACCAGAATCAATTATTCGTGCGGCCCGGTATGGGTTACCAGTTATGTTAGCTATTATCGGTGGTTCACCAGAACGATTTAAGCCATACATGCGATTATATGAAAAGGCGACGGAACAATTCCAGACACCAGTTCATCCGGTGGGTATGCACTCACACGGTGTGATTGCACCAACAGATGAAGAAGCTCGTGAGTTAGCATGGCGTTCAATCCGTGTATCAATGGATCGCATTGGACGTGATCGTGGTTGGGCCCCAATGACACGTGAACGATTTGAAAACGAAATTGAAAATGGTTCATACTATGTTGGTTCACCAACTACAGTGGCTAAAAAAATTGCCCGTACGATTAAAAACCTTGGGGTTAAACGCTTTGATTTAGTTTACAGTGCAGGGAATCAAACGGTCGCTGAACGAGAACAGACTATTGAACTATACGCCAAGGAAGTTATTCCGCAAGTCCGAGCTATTTTAGCGGAGGCAGCCAATGACTAAACAAATTGGTATCATTGGGGCGGGAAAATTAGGCGTTGTCTTAGCCCAAATCGCACTCCAAGCAGGTTATCAAGTGCAGATAGCTGGTTCGGGGTCCGCTGAAAAAATTGCTTTAACGATGACGGTCTTAGCACCTGGAGCTAGGATCATGACCAGTACCGAAGTGTTAGCTAATAATGAGGTGATCATCCTAGCATTACCATTAAGTAAGTTTAACCAACTTGACGCCGCGAGTTTGGCGGGTAAATTAGTCTTGGATGCCATGAATTATTGGTGGGAGGTTGATGGTAAACGGGCTGAATTTAATGATCCCCGAGTCGGCACTAGTGAATTAGTTCAAAATTATTTTAAGGATAGCAATGTTGTTAAAGCCTTTAATCACATGGGGTATCATGATTTATTGGATGAATCAATGGTGATTAATCCAACTAACCCAATGCGCAAAGCCATTGCGGTGGCTGGTGATAATGGACAAGCGGTGGCACAAGCACGACAAATTGTCACTGATTTTGGTTTTGATGCTTTGGTGCTAGATGATTTGAACGCTGGATTAAAATTACAACCTGGTGTGAATACTTTTGGGGCAAATTTACCGTACGAAGACCTTCAAACGGCCATTCTGAATTATGATGAGACGCCATTTGGTCAAGAAATTGCAAAATTAAAATTACAATAAATGCTAGCGTTAGTAATCTTACATTATGGTATAATTTATTTTTGAATATAACTAATTGAATTAGTTGAATAGAGGAATAAATAAAATGAATGTAAAAAAGTTAACCATGGCTAATTTAGTAGCAATGGTAATGATTGCCGTTAGTTTAGTGTGTGCCCCTAAGGCAATTCATGCTGATACTTACCAGACTGGCTATACTATCGTGGATAGTCAGACTAATCAAGTATCTTCAATTGATCCGTTTTTTGATAAACCAGCCCAAGTAACGGCATTGGGATCACGGTATAAAGTTACTTTTAATATCGAACTAGTTGGTCCGCTTTCAAATAGCCAGATTACATCATTAATTATTGATGGTAGCCCGGTAGCTGTTAATGTGCTTAGCAATGACCCTGATGACAAAGTATCACAAGTGACATTTTACACGGCGGATTTACAACGGGCATTAAGTGGTTCAATCTCATTAGCTGGCCAAACATCTGGGTATCAGTTCCAATTCCAATTTGGGAGCAATAATGTCCCAAATAGTAATGCCAATAATAATGCGAGTCAAGCAAGTTCATCATCAAGTAGTGCTACTGCGAGCTCAGCAAGTAGCGCAAGTGCGGTAATGAGTAGTCAAGCAACTAAGAAAGCTGAAGCAACTACTAGTTCATCATCATCTTCAAGCGCTTCAAGTTCATCATCAAGCAGTTCATCATCATCATCTTCAAGTTCATCTTCAAGTGCCGATGATCAAACAAGCAGTGATACTGACAGTAGTAGTTCCCACAAAAAGCATCACCAAGCGGCAACTGATAGTAGTGAGAAAACAACTAAAAAGGGTAGCTTATTAAACCCAGTTGTTTTAACTATTATTGGCGCAGTCGTGTTGATTGGGGCTTTTGCGTACTGGCGCTCAGTTAGCCACAAATAAGTAGTTTAGGCTAAAAATGTGATAGTATTTAATTAAATTAGTCAGTCAGTTTGCTAAAAATTGACTGACTTTTTTACTAGGTAATCCTTATTATTTCAAGGGTCTAAAGATTACTTAATAAATTTAAAAAATCTTTTTGTTTCGCGAGATTCCGCGTTATGATAGAAAACAATAGAACTATACAAGGAGGTCGCAATTTGTTAAAAAAAGAGTTCCCACAAATTGTCTTGTTGCATATATTAGTCGTTATGTTTCTTGGTTTTTTGTATATCACTAAAAATCAATATATGTTTTTAATCGTTAATGTCACGTTGGCCTTGATTCCATTTGATATTAGTCTTGCCATTAAGCATATCAAGAGTAATATTATTGCTGGTTTATTAGGGTTGATATGGCTCGCCTTTTATCCGAATACGATGTACATGATTACTGATTTTATTCATTTATCAGCCATCGGTACCAATATTGTAACGGCCTATCAATATGCGCACTACGCAATCTTAGCCTTAGGGATTTTCTCAGGCGTGCTATTTGGACTTGGAAGTGCGACGCTTGTGTTTGAACGCTTTGTCCGCGACCCGGACTTTAGTATTCAAGTCCTTTTTTACGGGGTTTTATCATTTATGTCATCCGTTGGAATTTATCTAGGCCGTTATAAACGATTAAATACGACCGATTTGATTACTAATTTTCATGGTACGTTAATGCAAATCAAACATGCCTTCACACCAGATATGATTGCCTTTGTGTTTTGCTTTGTCTTAGTCCAATTATTCTTGTTCGCCGTTTTTCAAATTATGAAAGAACGATAGGGGCCACTAATGAGTGTTTTTTTACATGGTATTTCAGGTGTTTTGATTATTTTAATCATGATTGCGGTGGGGTTTATTTTAACGAAACGCAACTGGTTTGATGCCAAGTCAGCACGCTTACTGACGCGCTTGGTAACACAAATATCATTACCTGCCTACATGGTGGTGACCATCACACAAAAATTTCAAGCCCATGAGCTATTAGCAATTATCCCTGATTTACGCTTTCCCGTAATTTCAATGATGCTACTAATGGTCTTGGCGATGATTTTAGTCCAGGTATTTCAAATTAAACGTTCTCGCCGCGGTTTATTTACGTCGATGTTTTTTAATTCAAATACGGTCTTTGTGGGGTTACCAATTAATCAAGCGTTGTTTGGGGACAAAGCGATTCCCTATATTTTAATTTACTATATGGCCAATACGACGATCTTTTGGACGTTGGGAGTGTATTTAATTCAACGGGATGGGAAAGTTGCGGTGACCTTTGATTGGAAAGCGACTTTAGGTAAGATCTTTTCACCACCATTAATGGGCTTTATTGTCGGGGTTATTTTAGTGTTATTGCATATTCAATTACCAACGTTCATTAATCAGGACTTAAATTATTTAGGTGGCTTAACGATCCCATTATCAATGATTTTTATTGGTTACTCAGTTGCCAATGCTGGTCGCGGGAATCTTAAACTACGGCGAGATAATATTTTGATTATTTTGGGCCGGTTTGTGATTGCCCCTGTTTTAATGACATTATTATTGCTACCAACTAAAATGCCATTACTAATGAAACAAGTTTTTATTTTACAATCAGCAATGCCGGTCATGACTAATGCGCCGATTATTGCGAGCTTGTATGAAGCGGATGTTGATTACGCTGCGATAATGGTAACTGAAACGACCGTCCTATCACTAGTGATTGTGCCGTTTTTAATGTTATTAAGGCTCTTTGTCAAATGATGTTGATATTGAGTTTTTAGACTCTAAATCGTAAAAGATTTAGGGTCTTTTTTTATGCCAATTCTAATCGAATACGATTAAAAAAATTGGCT
>NZ_CAKKNT010000041.1 GCF_918814755.1 Periweissella ghanensis
CAATATTTAAAAATTAAAAAGGAAGAAACGGCTCAATTTTATTGACCGTTTTAGATCAATGTGGCTCAACTTTATTGACTATTTTTGGCTCAATTTAACTTGACGGCGACAAACCAGACGAGTATTTAATATGGTATAACATCAATCGAATAAAAAATTCTTTAGAAAGTAAAAATTACCAGCAATACAAAAATAAGAGTATGGCATAGTGATTTAAGTCCAGGAATTTGTCCGTAGGTCCGATTGTTTTTTTATATGTTTGTCGGTAAATAATATTTAAAAATTTACCTTTGAATAGGTAAAACCACTTTTATTTCATGATATAATTCATAATATTATAAATAATTTAATAGAGAAGGAAGAGCAATCTATCAGTTTGTAGATGTAAATCATTAACATAGCCAGCTAAGTATACTTGCAATCAAGCAGTGACTTTACTAGTAGGTGCGGAAGCTGATTTTAATGCCCTTTTAATCGATAAGTACGTGTTCTAGGTTTGAATTATGGTGGTTTAAGTGGTATGAGAAGTACTAATTATAATACTGACATGCTCATATGTAGCTTTTTGTCAGCCACATATGAGTATAGTAAATTAGTACGGTGTTCACTATGTAATTAGAATTCGGACCCAAAGTTAGTTATTACCAGGTCGCCGATTCACCAGCGGTAGCTAAATTTAATCGTGATGAGCGGATGGTTTAATTACGCAAATCTTTTTTAACATTCTTGACATGCATGTGAAAAAGCTATTTCAAAGCTGAAATGGTTGGAATTTTTTTATTTAATATTAGCAGCTTGGCGTTGCTCAAACTATATGAGACTTAGAAACAGAAAAAAATTAGTATAGATTACGAGCTAGTAAATTAAGAGAGGTATTATGAAATTTTATATCAATAGTAACTTTAAATTAAACGAATCCATTTCGTATCCACATTGTCGATTAGCCGAGTCAACATGGAATGATTGGGGATTTTTATCAACTTTTACCTTAACATATTATTCTGAAAAAGAAGCACACGGACAAGTATTAGGGAGTGTTAAAATTGGAAAGAAAGACATGAATTTACCTAATATTTATTCTGAGACAGTACGTACACCAATTGAAAACGAATTTACTAGTTTAGATAATGAATATTTTTCATTAGGAAATAGCTCTGATTATTATAGAAACTTATATAAAGTTGGGCTATCAAATTCTAAAGATCAACAAGAAATATTAAATTCTTTACGAGATGTTGTGTATGATAGAAATGTCTATTTTGAAAATGAAAGACAAAGTATAATGCAAAATTCTCTGATGAGAAACATTTCAAGAAAGACTATATTAGATGTCTATTCGCAAGTATTGACGACAGGAAATGAAAACTTAACAGCATATAAATTTTCAATAAAACTTAAAAATGAAATTAATGATACAATGATGAATTTTAGTGTAACACCAGAAATGTTACCACAAAGTAATATTCATACTCTTATTGGCCGAAATGGAGTTGGAAAAACTAATTTCTTCAAAAACATAATATTAACATTAACTGATAGTTCAAAGAATACGGATACTGTAGAAGACTTTATTGGAAGGGAAAGTATATCATCTGTATTGGCTTTGTCATATTCAATATTTGATACAACATTACCAAAAGAGGATATCAATGCTAAAATACCATATAAATTTATTGGATTTATACAAAACAAAGGAAATAAAATAAAAGATATAAATGAATTTATAATAGAAGAGTTTATTGAAAGTGTAAATTATATACGGGAACATAAATTCTTATATGAACTAATTGCTAGTTGTTTGGATATTTTAAATAGTGATCCTATTTTTGAGTCATTACAGGTAAGAGATTGGTTTGGTAAAAACAACGAAGAAAATTTAAAAACATTATATTCTAAACTAAGTTCCGGCCATAAAATTGTATTACTTAATGTAGTTAAAATTATTATTAATGTAGAACCAAATTCAATTGTTCTAATAGATGAGCCTGAACAAAATTTACATCCGCCACTAATATCTTCATTTGTGCAAGCATTACTAAATGTATTAAAAAAACGTAACGCGATGGCCATTATAGCAACTCATTCACCTGTAATAGTTCAAGAATGTACTACTGAAAGTACTTGGATATTAAATAGAAGTCGTAATCAGTTAAAGATAAGCAGACCTACTATCAAAACTTTTGGAGCTAATGTAGGTGCTATAACATATGACATTTTTGATTTGGAAGTTGATAATTCAGGTTATATGAATATCATTAATGAGAAGATTGAGCAAGGTTATAGCTTGGATGAAATAGAAAATATATTTAACAATAAATTGGGTGAAGAATCATCTATACGAATTGCTAGTATTTTATTTCAAAAGGAAATATATAATGGACACAAATAACATATATGTTCAAGAGGAACAAATCTATTTAAAAACTCAAGGAGTAATACAGGCACTACTTGGAAATAAACATAATAATGGCTCCAATACAAATAGTAGGTTGAATTCTATTTATACAGAACAATCCATTAAGCTAATTTCTACTAAATTATTTACAGCACTAAATACATTTACGGATTATGAGCCAATTAATAGCACGAATAGTATTATAGGAATGAGAAATCCTAGTTTAAGTACTTTTGATGAATTTAAAAAATTTTGTATAAAATTATTTGAATATGATCTTAGAAAGACTTCTAATAATATTTATGATAAATTGATTTTGGATAAAAATAATTGTCAATACTGTTTTGTGAGGTCTGTAAATGCACTTGATCATTATTTTGATAAGAGTACTTCACCAGAATTGGCTATAGTTCCAGATAATTTAATCCCAATTTGTAGTAATTGTAATTCACAAAAAGGCAAAAAAAGATTTATATATCCTTACTTTAGTGTGCTATTAAATACAAATTGGCTTAAGTGCACTGTTAACGCGGATAAAACATTTGCGTTTGAAGTCAATAATAATTTTGCTAAAAATAACTTTGAGAGTGAAATTTTAGATAAGTATAACCAGCAATTAATGCAGCATAAAATATTTGAAAAATATATTACACCAGGTCAAACATTGGTGATCGATAGGATTTCAGAAATACAGACGTATAAATTTGAAATCGGAATGGATAAAGCATATGCAAAAAAAATTATTAAGAAAAGAAATGATAAAATAGTGCCTAATTTATTGAAAAATACTGAATTTTATAAAATTGCTATATTAAATGGTATTATAGATGACTTTGATAAAATATGGAATAATGTAACCATTCTGTAAAGGATTTGCAAATAAATTACGGAACAAAACCCATACAACAATATTCTTATCATAGTAGTACGATTTTAATTAAAATTTAATTCCCCCAACAAAAAAACAGCCACCTTAGCTTTAACCAGCTAGTGACTGTATTGCGAACAGAACTATTGCTTGTTAAGGACTCGATGTTATCGCATCGGGTTCTTTTTTGTGCACACACTTTTAATAGTGGACATTAATCAATCCAGAGTTTAAATGACCGTTAATCGTGGGGCGGTAATAATTGAGACAACTTTAATTTCAACATTATTAGGTAAAATATAGAAGGGCAACGTAACCTCGGAATTTAAAAATTTAACATGCTCAACCATATTAAGATTATCAATACCGAGACTAATTTGGTCTTTGTCAGAGCGCTTTTCAATTTTTGCTTTGATAGTTTTAATAACTTTATCGACAACTAGTTTTAATGATATGCCATCAAATTGCTTGTATTCTTTTGTAAAAGCATCCCAAAAAGGTGCTAGGGCCTCTTTAACGAATTTGGTAACATCAGGACCCAAGCCAGGTGTTTCGGGTTCTTCACTACTTACATTAGTGAAGATAACTTCACCTTGATCAGTTATTTCAGCTACTTTTTGTTCAAAATCATTTTTCCAGTGACAGAAATTACCAGTAAATAATGTACCGTTAATTTCGTACACAGTAGTGCAATCTTTACTCAATCTGGTTACGATCATTTCAAATAATTGTGCCTCGTGATAATTCATAATTAGCTCCGACCTTTCAATTAATAAGTCCATTATAATCGGAATGATGATTAACACAACGAATAATATTAACAAAAATTAAAAATATTTAATAATGTTAAAAATTTTCTTCCAATAAAGTATAATAAACTAACACATAATATTTATTTTATCTTTATATAAATTATTTTCAGGTTGTGTTGTTAAATATTATATATTTCGGATGGAGAAATTAGTTATGGAACAAAAGCAGCATTATAAATTATACAAAAGTGGTAAACAATGGGTGACGTGTGCCCTAACAAGTGTGGTCGTTTTAGCTGGTGTCATCGGCAGCGTAGCGATTCCCCAACAACTTAATAGCGGTGTGGAAGTTCGCGCAGCGCAAGTAGCTAATCGCGATAGCTTATTAACCCAGCTAAAATGGTCTAACGCCTATAGTGCACAAGGGACCGATCCCGCTGTGTACGCTAAGTTACAAGCTAATATCAAAGCCGCCCAAGCATTACTTGCTAATAAGCGCGCTACCCCCGCTCAAATTACGGCCATTATTAATGCCTTACATACAACTGGATTAGCCGTGGTTAGTTCAAAGACGGCTAACCAACCTAAGCCCGCTCCAAGCACCGTTAGTGATTTACGCCAACAGTTAAAATGGTCGGTTGCATATAGCGCTAAGGGTCAAGATGCCGGTGTTTACACTAAGCTCCAAGCTGATATCAAGGCCGCTAATGCGATGTTAAATAACAAGCAAGCAACGCCTTTCCAAATTCAAGCAGCCATTGCGACATTACATGCCGATGGGTTAGCCTTACAAGCACCTAAAGTTGTGGCAACGCCAACCCAAAAGGCACAAGTTGCCACTCAACTTGATTTCTCAACCAAGTATCAATTAGGGGGCCACGATGAGGCGACTTATAATAAGTTACAAGCCGATATTGCGGCCGCTAAAGCTTTACAAGCTAACCCACAAGCAACCGTTGCCCAAATTCAAGCGGCAGTTGCTACTCTTCATGCCGATGGGGTGGCGTTATTAGCCTCAAAGGGCGCGCCAACTTCAACGCCAATCGGGACACAGCCATCAACGACTAGTTCTGCCGCTACTGCTAGTTCTGCCGCCGCTGCTAGTTCAGCTACCGCTGCCAGTTCAGCTGCCGCCGCTAGTTCAGCTGCCGCTGCAAGTTCTGCTGCCGCTGCTAGTTCTGCCGCTGCCGCTAGTTCTGCTGCCGCTGCCAGTTCCGCTGCCGCTAGTTCAGCTGCCGCTGCTAGTTCAGCTGCCGCTGCTAGTTCTGCTGCGGCGCAAGTGCCATACATTCCGTATATCCCAGCGCCGACACCGACACCGACACCGACACCTGCACCCATGAAGGCTAAGGTGCAAGTGACATATAAGGTCCAAAGCGAATTTAATAAAGCCAACGGTCTCGATCCACTCGTAGTCAATCAGGACGGTGAACTTACTGGAAAATCAGTGACAATTACATTGCAAGTCGCTCCTAATAGTGTCCTAACTTCGGCACAGTTAACAGGCATTCCAACTGGTTATCAAATTGATACCGCTGACACTAAATTTGTGACCGCTGGAGCTGCTAATACAACAACTAAGCAAACGGTCTTCCTAACAGCTAAAGCCGAAACGGTAACCTTAAATTACAAGGTCAAGGGTCAACATGGCCAACCAGATACTGATCCAATGGTTAACGATAAACCTACACCAACTAGCCAGCCGATTAATAGCTACTTTGGGCTTACGATAGCAGATGAAGAAATCGGTGCAGCAATCCCTAAAGGTTATGTGCTTGACCCAGCCAATAGCGTGACGCTGTCAGCCATTAAGCAAGATGCCCCCCAAAGTTATACGATCTATATTAGTAATACACAAACGGATCTATTAAGTACTGCTATAAATAACTTTGATTCAGCAGCGACTTCAGTTTGGAGTAATAAGTTTGGTGTCCCATCTTATCCTGAAACCCCCAATCCTTGGGAGGCCGGGCATAATTTAGGTAATGCGGAAAAATTTGCCACGCAATTACTGCAAAGAGCACAATTAACTAGTGCTGCTTTGGGTAGTGATTTAACCAAGTTACAAGCAACGTATCCAAATGCGAAAGTCGAACAAGCCGGTGGCCTAGTGTTAGGTGCTAGTGATGCCACTGATGTAGCTAAATTGAATGCCTTAGCCCAATTTGTCAAAAATGCGCAATGGACCTATAGTGAGGTCGGCGCGTTTGTAGGTAGCTTGAAGGATGTTACGACTGGTAAAAGCACCTTTGCTGCCGCAGTGCGGGGCTTTAAAAATGACTGGGCGAATGGTGCAAGTGTAACCAATGCTGAAACCACGACGGAAAATATTATTAATAAAGTCCACTTAGATGATGATGTTATTAGTGTTCCACTTGAAGATTTACAATATGCGTATCCGCAAGCAACTTTTAAAGATGGCGTATTAAACTTGGATGCCAGCCATACTGATAATAATAAAAATGGTAATGGTGATAAGTTGTATGAACTAGCATACTTTATCTATAAGATTATCCAAGTATATGGTGCGCCCATCGATTTTGCTAATGAGATCAATGCGCAAGCTTCAGGTCAAAAAGGTAATGCATTTGCGACGGCCGTCCTTAATAAGGTCGAAAAACCATGGACGGCCACACCAAATATTACGAACGCCGAAATCACAGCTACGAATATCTTTAACGCGAGTGGTTTGGCGAGCTTGCCAGCTAATGAACAGGCTGATTTATTAAATAGTATTATTAACGTGTATCCTGATGTCAAAATTACTGCTAAGGGCGTGTTAGAATTAGGCACCTCAACAGAAAATGTTAACTATCGTTTGTTAGGTTTAGCTAGACTTGTTAACAGCATGGCCAGTGCTTACAATGGAACCGTCGATAGTAACAATGCCTTTACGAATGCGATTAATACCGAAGTTTCGCAACCGGCGATGACACCATGGATCTCAGCGGTTAAAGGCTTTGCTAACCCATGGGCGAAGACACCAACGCTTGAAAATGCCCAAATAGTCACAAATACGTTACTAAAAAAATCTAAACTGGGACAACAGCAACTAGATAATGCGTTGGAAGCACTTGGCTACATTTATCCATCATTAACTTTTACGTCAGCTGGCAATTTAAAATTTGGTACTGCTACTGAGGATAGCACTGTGGCTGGTCAGATTACTGCCTTAGCTAAATTTGTTAACAGCATGGCTAACGCTTACAATGGAATCGATGATAGTAACTCCTAATTAGTATTAATTTTTAACTGAATAAACCTAACAGACCTTACTTGAAGAAATTATTTTTTCGGGTAAGGTCTGTTTGATTTGAACAATCTTTAAAGCTGGTTTCTATTAATAAATAATAAGTTTGTTTAATAATTTAAATATTTTTTATAAAACAAACTAAATATAACGAAAAAGAAAATTAAGGGTATATTATGTATTTCTATTTTTAGTAAATATAATTAACAATTATATAAAGTAAGTTTATAATATATAAATTAATGATATATTATAATGCATATTACATTAACAAAATTTATATATACATAAGGAGATATACGTTATTATGAAACGTCGTAAAGTTATTATTTTTAGTTCAATTGCCGCTGCATTCGTACTTGCTGGAGGTGCCTCAGTTGGTGCCGAAAGTTTTAGTCAAGGTCAAGAAGATTCTATCGTAATCAAAAATGACATCAACCGGATTATCGGTTACAACGACCAATTGCACTCTGCCTTTGAAACTATTAAAACTGATCTTGCAACTGCCAACGCCAAGATTGCTGACTTAACATCTAACAACCAACAACTTAAAAGCCAATTGGACCAATCTAACGATGAATTGCACGATCTTCGTCTTAAGGCAGATAACCAATCACTTCCACATGTGATCCAAAACTTACCACAACCAGGTGAAATGCCTGCTACTGCTGACTCTTCAAGTAACGCAGCATCAAGCTCAAGCGCATCTAACTAATATTTGCTTTGTAAGTTAAATATCTACTAAAAAGTCTGAAAAAATTTTTTCAGGCTTTTTTTGGTCCTTTTTAAATTTTCTGCGTATTTTAACTATGTATTACGGCACAACGCACTGATACTAGCTAAGGAAGGAATTACGCAGATGAAAAAATTTAAAATTAAACCCAGTACGCCCCGTCAAGTACACGCCAACTTACCATTGCCAATTTTCAAGGCAGCAATGGTGGCATTATGTGAGGCTAACACCTTTACTCAGGATTATCACCTTGATCGAGCATGGGGGCTGTTTAGTCAGTTAACGGCTTTGGAATTAGCCGATCACCATATCACCGTTGATTTTGAGACCGGGGAAATTTACCGTGAATGTCCGCTTGATGCGGATATCGTGACCTTGATTAATGCGGGACTGGATGCCGATAATGAACTAGCATTGCGGGTGAGCACGATGATGGTTAGTGATAATCAGCAGCAATTTCACCATTGTGATTTCAAAATTGGCTTATTAGGTTTGGATGATTTAGGGATTTCACCATATTTACGCAGTATGTATGACGTATTCATGTTAACTTAAGCGGTAATTGATGCCCACTTTGGCGGGGCTTAATTGACTGTATAGATATGAATGTTTGCGGTTGTCGTTTGTAATTAGCATGTAGGGTATCCCCCCGGAGGAAATACGATGTCACCAGAAGAAGCTTACCAATTTATTGATACTGACCGTTCAAAAGCCACGATTTACGGCGTGCTCCGGCATGTCGGTTTGACCCCGCGTGACCATGATTTTGAAGATTGCGCCCAAGAAGCCTGGATTGCCTTTTACCTGTGGTTATGTGAGGATTTAGCGGCGACATTAGATGACAATGCACTACGCAAGATTGCCTATACGCGGATGTATCGTCACATCCTCAACATTCGCTATCGGGTCCGCCGTCAACAGTACCACCATGTGGCGACTGAAGATGCAACGCTAGCCAGTTTTGGCAGTGCTAATGAAACCGATGTCCAACTCGAGCTCCATGGCATTCCGCTAACTAGCCGCCAGCGTGAAATCATCTGGTACATGTTGGCAAGCTCCGGCAACCAATCCTGGGTCGCTACAGAAATGCAACTCAGCCGCCGAACAATTTCACGAGAAGTCCAAGTATTACGCGATCTATTGGAACAACACGATGTCCGCATGACGTTACATGAAGATATTGCCTAACTGCTTTAGGGAGTGTGACATAACTCTTTTCAAGTACTAAATTGCTACCAAAACGCGCTCTAGAAGTCCGATATATTCGAAATACGACAAAATCCTCTACGAAGAATTTTCTTCATAGAGGATTTTTAGTGTATTTCTCGATATCGCCCGACTTCTGTCACATGCACTGACCCCCTCGAATTGGAGTAAATCCAATCGAGGGGGTTTTCTTATGTATTTTTCTCAAAAAATAAAATTAGATGCAATTATTGAGTACCAAAATGGTGTTCCAAT
>NZ_CAKKNT010000042.1 GCF_918814755.1 Periweissella ghanensis
TTAAAATTAAATACTCTTAATTTTAATTGATTGAGGTGGCTCAATGTTATTGATTATTTTTGGTATACATTTATTGACTAAAAATGGCTCACTTTAGTTTAGCAGTCACAACCGGTATTGGTTTATTATTTTATAAATATTTTTTAGTAAATAATAGTCATGATTTAACGTATATTTTACTTATTTGTCTTCTAATCAGCCTGATTATTTTATTTATGTATCGCGAGACAAGTTTTTTGATTGCTCTTGTTGCTTTTCAAAGATTTATCTACGATCGGTGGCTTACTAAAGTCGTGTTACATGCCGAATTGCTATATAAATCAACCTTACAAATATCAAGCGGTATGTTTCACCAAGCAGTGCTTTTTACGCTTGCCTTTTTGTCATTAATATATTCGCATCAGCCTACTACTATGTTAATTCAGCTGTTAAGCCAGACATCCCCTACACCTATCTTATTGAACATTATCAACCCAATCCATTTATGTTTAAATATCGGTATTGGGGTTCTGATACTCATCACAATTACTAATAATTATTACCAATTGAAATAATTATTAATTACAGTGCATATACCAAATATAATTAAGCTAATTTATTTCCGCTTTTTCAAGAATTATCTTTTTTACATTCTCTACATCGCCATCCACGATAGCCTTAAAAATTTCGTTGTGTAATTCAGTGTTATCAGTGAAATCTGTAGTCCTTAAAACTTGTTGTCCTAAATATGCTCGAATGTCCTCAATGATACTGTTAAACCATTTAATTAAAAATGGATTTTTAGTCAAGCTAACAATCGTTCGATGAAATTCTAAATCCATATTCACATATTCTAAAAATTTTCCTTTTGCTAATAATTTATTGCGAGTAAATAAAATTTCCTTTAATGTGAATAATTCATCGTTTGTTAATTGCATTTGTGCACATTTAATCGCTGCTGTCTCTTCAATCATCGTTCGTGCTAATACTAATTGGCTGGTTGTAAACGCGGTTTTAAATTCAGTGGCATTAATAAATGTTCCTGAGCCTTGCTTAACGGTTAAAATATCAGCAAACGATAATATTTTAACCGCTTCACGCAATGTTGAACGGCCAATACCTAACGCAATAGCCAAATCCTTTTCTCTAGGTAATTTATCGTTTACTACCAATCTCTTGTCTTTAATAAAAGCCATTATATCATCAATTGCTTTATTAACTAGACTACGATCACTTGCCATCTTAAGTTCCTCTATTTCGGTCAATATAATTAACGTTGATAATATCAAAAATAAAAGTATAAAACAATATTGATACTGTAAAATTATCTTGCTATTCGCATAAGTACAATCCAGATGGTTTCACATCAAAGCAGTAGCATCAAAACGTGCCAACCCTATCAGATGGCTAAGCGTATTGGCAGTAGCGCCAAAATGCGTTCTCTCAAGGCAAAACTTTGCGCCAATCCAAAAATCCACCCCGATGGTTTCACATCAAGGCAGTAGCGTCAAAACGTGCCAACCCTATCAGATTGCTAAGCGTATACAAAAAACGACCTTGATGCTTTGCATCAAAGTCGTTTTTCTAGTACCCTACGCTATCTTAACGATAGGTTTGGCACTCTTACTTCTTTTCAAGGATCTTCTTATCAGTAACTTCAAGTTCAGTGTTGAAAGTGTAAACAACAGGTTCACCAGTAGCCATTTCGAGGTTCAAGATATCGTCATCAGAAATGTTTTCGATGTACTTGCTCAAGGCACGCAATGAGTTACCGTGGGCAGCGATGATGATGTTCTTGTCATCCTTTAACTTAGGAGCGATTTCGTCTTCCCAGAATGGGATAACACGGTCCAAAGTAACCTTCAAGTTTTCACCAGCTGGTACAGTGCGTGGGTCAAGGTCAGCGTAACGACGGTCGTTAGCAATTGAACCTTCATCATTAACGTCTTGCATTGGTGGCAATACGTCATATGAACGACGCCAGATGTGCACTTGATCGTCACCCCATTTTTCAGCGGCTTCAGCTTTGTTTTGACCTTGCAAAGCACCGTAGTGACGTTCGTTCAAGCGCCAAGTCTTAGTTTCAGGAATCCAAAGTTGGTCTGATTCTTCAAGTGCGAAGTGCAAAGTCTTGATAGCACGAGTCAATACTGAAGTGTAAGCGAAATCAAATTCCAAACCTTCTGCCTTCAATGAACGACCTGCGTTCTTTGCTTCTTCAACACCTTGTTCTGACAAGTTAACATCAACCCAACCAGTGAAAAGGTTCTTTAAGTTCCATTCACTTTGTCCGTGACGAATCAAAACTAATTTAGCCATTAGGATACTACCTCTTTTTTTAAATGATTTTTTATACAATTTAGATTATAACCGATTTTGCTCACTAACGCACACTAAAAACAAATTCAAATGGTAAAATCCACTAAAATTTATTAACCTAAACACAAAAAAATCCAAGCTAGGAGCTAGCTCGGATTTGGTTATTTATTTACATTGCAGCTAACAATAATGCAAAGCCCCAGACACTGAGGAGCCCGACTATTACTGATAGGAACATTGACCGTGTATAGTATGCAACAATCACGACAATTAAAGCCGCTAAGTACATATTATAGTTACCAAGCGTAACGTGGTAACTGTGGTCAACGAATAAGTCTTTGGCAATCAATGAAGTGAACAATGCAACTGGCATGTAGTTCATCCATTCATTAAACCAAGCTGGTACTTTTCGTGTTGTGAAAAATAACATGGGGAAGTACCGTGGGATTAAGGCAGCAATCATCCCGAAAAAAACAATCATTAAATGCCGTTTGGTTTCTGCATCCATGAACTTGAATCTCCTCTAATTCTCTGCTTCGCTAATTTGTTCCATCTCACGGGCGCGGGGATTTTTAATCCGTTTTAACATCGCGCTATCGCGGTAGTTAGCTTTTAAGTAACGTTCCAAGAAGTAACCAGCTGTTGCGGCAACTAATGTTCCAACAATCAACCCAAGCGTACTCTTAAGTAAGACTACTGATAACACCGAAACGACTACCGAAATAATCACGGGCACAAATAAAATGCGCCGTTTAAGTTGCATTGTTACCATGTACAAGAACATTGCGGTCAAAGCAAAGTGTACAATTGGCAAGTCAATCGTAATCTTAGTCCCTAAGAAGCCCCCAATAATATTTCCGACCGTCCATGAAAGGAGCGAGAAATATTCAACTAATAAGGCATCTTTAGCGGTCCAATTCTTATCTGTTGAAAACTTAAGGTAGTTAACCGCATAGTTTTCATCATTCATTGAAAAGGCAAACCGGAAAATGAACGGTTTAGTTTCATTTCTAAGATATTTTGACAAACTTGTTCCTAACAATGCATACCGTAATTCCAGGAAGAACAATAGCAAAGTAATTGTGAAAACTGGGGTCCCCGTAATGATTGCAGATGCAATTAAAAATTGGGCACCACCAGAAAAGACAAATAATGAAACTAGGACAATCATCCAAACAGCAAAACCACCAGTTTTTAATAAAATACCGGCGGCAATTCCTATTGGTAAGTAACTGATCATTAAAGGCAAGGTAGCCTTGAATGCTTTTAGCCAGTGTGGCTCATTTGTATGCTCGTTCATATTGACTCCGAAAATAATTCAATCATGTATTAAAACAGTAAATTAATTGTATCATACCAATACAGGTAATTTACCTTTTCAACAATTTTAGCGTGATAAACCTAAAATGTAAGCGTTATCTCTCATAATTATCTAATAAATTAAAAAAATACTACTTTAAATCTGGCAGTATTACCCCGATTTAAAGTAGTATTTGGTCCCAATTATTATTTGGTAACTTGATATTCAGCTACTTTCTTGGCTAAATAATCATGGAGCTTAGCTTGGGGGTATAATCCGGAAATTTTTTCTTTCGCGACCCCATCTTGGAAAATCACAAGTGATGGAATACTCATCACGTGGTAGGTTTCAGCCAATTCAGTTTGACCGTCAACGTTGACTTTACCAAAGGTGATTTGATCAGCAAAGTCACTTTCTAACTGGTCAAGAATTGGATTCATAATTTTACATGGGCCACACCAATCGGCCCAAAAATCAACGACTACTAAGCCAGTTGCGGTAGCTTCACTTAAATTTTCTTGTGTAATTGCAATTGCCATGATAATACTCCTTATCGTTTTAAATTAACGGGAAATTGAGTTGGTAAGGTCGCAGAGAGATTAACAATCTGACTACTAAAAGGTAGATGGAGCTCAACTTGCGCACTATGTAACATCATGGGCTCGCCAAGTTGCGTGGTTGGATTATATAACGGATCACCAATAATTGGATGCCCGATACTGGCTAAATGCACCCGTAATTGATGGGTGCGACCTGTCTCTAATTGTAACCGAACCAACGTATTTTGAAAAACGCTATGCACTTTTGTCCAATGAGTGATTGCCGGTAAGGCATTATCACCATCAATTTGCCGTTTGCGCGGATCAGCTAAATCTTGGCCAATTGCCGCTTCAATGATTCCATTCGCCTCGGTAAATGCCCCACTAACCCATGCTAAGTAAGTACGTTTAATAATTTTATTAGCAATTAATTGATTCAAAATGGGAACCACAATTGGGTTTTTAGCAATAATTAACGCCCCGGATGTTGCTTGATCAAGCCGGTGAATAATGTAGGGGTGTTTATTTTGCGGTGCTAAATAGGCTGCCACAAAATTCATTACAGTATTGGTTTCCCCCGCGTAATTGGGATGGGTCTTGTAACCGGCGGGTTTATTAACAACTAATAAATCTGCATTTTCAAAGATTACGGGCACTTTTACATGATCATCAACCACATAACTTGAAGTTGCTGTTACAAAATCATCATCAATAAAGTTAAACGTGATGACATCCCCAACTTGTAAGGTTGTCCCCGTATGTTGATACGTGCCGTTAATTAAAACTGCCCGCCGTATCCGCAAGTTACCACGAATGCGTCGTGGTACATGCCAATTAGCTAATTGATCTTTAAGTGTCGTCCCCGCTTCAGCTGCGGTAATTGTTACTTGATACGGCCATCCCATTATTAATCATCCGCCTTTCCTAAAGCCTTAATTTTAGCATATCTATGCCGAAAGCTCATAATTTCTATGGTCATCTTTACAATTCACTTAAAAACAGTTATATTGTTGGTAACGGAATTGCTTTCCGTAAAAAAATTTAATATTTAAAAGCATGTTATCTGGGGTGCGAAGAGCTGAGAATTACCCATTGAACCTGAACTAGTTAGTACTAGCGGAGGAAGATACGCTTATTTTTGTGCAATTATGCCTATCGTAAGCCAATTTTCATTCGCCCTTTGTGAATGGAAGTTGGTTTTTTGTTTTTTAAACTTACGATAATTGTGTTTTTAAATTTGGAGGTAGTCGAACTATGCAAGCAACAAAAAAATCATCTGGATGGCACTTACGTGATGTCATCATGTTAACTTTGATTGCGATTTTCTTTGGATTTATTTTCTGGATTTGGGCCTTTGCGTATGACGCGGTTGCCGCAACGCCCCTCAAACCATTTGCCAATGACATTACTTTAGGGGCTTGGATTATGGCGGGCCCCTTAGCGGGGTATCTCCTTCGTAAAGCTGGGGCTTCGTTCTTAGGTGAATTTTTAGCAGCCTTTGCGGAAATGATTATCGGCTCACAATGGGGTGTTTCAACCTTACTTTCTGGTTTGATTCAAGGTATCGGGGGTGAACTTGGTTTTGCGCTTACTGGTTACAAAAAGTGGAATGGCTTGAGCTTAGTCCTCTCAACATTAACTAGCACGATTGTAACATTCGGTTACGACCTTTATGCTAGTGGTTATGCTTCATATAGCTTTGGGATGTTGATTGTGTTATTCGTTATTCGCTTCCTCTCAATTGGTTTCTTTGGTGGGGTGCTAGTTGCCGCCATCACCAAATTAATTGATAAAGCTGGCATTTTAAACCGCTAATTCCAGCTGACACATATTAGCTTCATCACGGCCGTTGGCGCCAGTTTGTGGTGCACTCACTCAAAATCAATTTGCTTGGACACAATTGATTTTCACCACAATTGTCCGGCGCTAACGGGTACATACCAATTACAAACGAACGAGGATTTTTAATTATGTCTGTGCTCACGACTCATAACTTAAGCGTTGCTTACCAAGAAGACGCGACCCCCATTATTGCCGACGTTAACTTAACAATTGATGCTGGGACTTTCAACCTTTTAATCGGTCCATCTGGGAGTGGTAAGTCAACCTTACTAAAATCCTTAGCCGGCCTTTACCCTGAATTTGGTGGTTATCTTACTGGTGATATTCGCCTCCAAGGCCAAAATATTAATGACCTAACCATCATTGAACGGGTTAAAAAAGTTGCCTTGTTATTTCAAAATCCGAGTGAACAATTTGCGATGACGACCCCTTTTGATGAGTTAGTTTTCACCTTAGAAAATCTTCAAACTCCGCCGGCCGAAATTGAAAATCGGGCCTTAGCAGCGTTAGAATTTGTCGGCATTAGTAATTTCAAACATCAAAATATCCAGACCTTATCCGGTGGTGAAGCACAAAAAGTAGCGCTTGCGATTTGTTTAGCAATGGATAGTGATATTATTTTACTTGATGAACCATTCGCCAGTGTTGATCCAACCGCACGCTTAGAGTTACTTGAGAAACTCCAACAATTACAACAGGCTGGTCGGACAATTATTATTTCTGATCATGATTTGGCCGGCTATGCCGATATTATTACAAAGATGTACACAATTGAAGGCACCAATTTGGTACAAGTAACTGATCCGACCAGTTACTTTGCAAAATTTACGCCGACGCCAGCAACTTTTCAACCGGTTACGACGGCGAGTGTTTTTGAATTAAATCAACTGAGCTTTAAAACCGGGACGCGGACGCTCCTACAAGCCATTAGTTTACCAATTGCACAGGAAAAGTTCACCTTAATTACTGGGCCTAACGGAGTTGGTAAATCAACTTTCTTTACCGCCCTCACGCGGTTGAAAGCCTATGATGGCCAAATCAGTTATTTGGGCACCGATATTCAAAAAATTAAATTACCAAAATATGTTCGTGAAGTTGCCCTTGTTTTCCAACATGCTGAACAGCAATATCTTAAAATGACGGTCATGGACGAAATTGAATTGAGTTTAAAGCATGCCCTTCATCCTGATTTATGGACAACTGCTAAAATTGATGCCACCCTTGACCAATTAAACATGGCTACCTTAAAAGAGCATGTTGTCTATCAATTATCCGGTGGGCAAAAAAAAAAGTTGCAAATTTTACTAATGCTCATCATTGGTACACCCGTTTTATTATTTGATGAACCGTTGGCCGGACTCGATTTAGCATCCGTCCAAACTATTTTTGCGTTATTAACGACCACTGCGGCGGCACAAAAACAAACTATTTTAATGATTAGCCACCAATTAAGTGGCGTCACCCAATATTTTGACCACCACTTAATTTTTGATAACCAAACTTTAACTTACGAGGTACACTAACCATGAATGCTAGTCTTAAAATTGCGGTCGCCTTGTTGATTAGCTTGGAAATCTCATTTACTAAATCAATTAGTCTTAATATCGCCTTGATTGTTTGTGCAATTATTTATCTACTATTTAAACAGGTTAATTGGAAGCTGATGTTATATAGTATCTTCTTACCAATTTTACCCGCCTTTGGTTCATGGTCATCCCTCTACTTTTATGGGACCGGTGACCACGTTCATATGGCGTTTGTCTTGTTCACGCGGATTTTTGCATATATTTGGATTGGTAGTTGTTTTACCTTCACGACTAATATCGATGAGCTATTAAAGTCATTGGAACAAAATTTCCGTTTACCAAATACGTTTGTCTACGGGGTGTTAGCAGCGTTTAACTTTTTACCACGCATTGCCCAAGAGGTTAAAACGATTCGCTTAGCCGCTCGAATGCGGGGTGAAGTTTTACATTTTTATTCACCCCAAATTTTCTTTAAAGCGATTTTGACGTCCTTTAATTGGTCAAATAATTTAGCTCAAGCAATGCGCTCACATGGTTTTGCAGAAGGTGAACGACGTACCCACTACCACGTAATTAAAATCCCTACGTGGAATTGGTTGGCGGCAGCGGCGATATTAATTGCCGTCCAAGCGTTTTTATTTATGTCACCATTTAATTAATTTGTTATAGTAGAGGTATATGATTCCAAAACTAGAGATTTAGGCAGATGATACCATGATAAAAGAAATTACACATTTTAATAAATTTAAATGGTTGCAAGTATCTGATCCAACCTCAGACGAACGCACCGAACTAATTGAGCAACATCATTTAACTAATGAATTAATCTTCTATGCGACCGACCCAAATGAGAGCGCCCGGATGGAATATGACGTGCATAACGATACTAAATTAATGATTTTTGACGTGGTCACGCTAGATGGATCTCAAGCCGTAACGAGCCCGATTGGCATTATGTTTCGGGAAGGTTTTTTATATACTTTTACACGTGAATCAACTGAATTTATCAACGATGTTTTAATTAGCCCGGATAACCATCAAGTTGCCAAACCTGATGATGAAATCGAAGCAATTGATGTCGTATTAAACGGTTTGTATTCCTTAGTAACTGACTATGTAACGGCTTTAGTCGGTATTAACCGGCGCCGTAAAGGGATTCAAGAACGCTTAGCACATGCGCGGCAAGTTCAAAAAGAAATCAATGCCCTGCTTGAATTGGAAACCAACTTAATTTACTATTTAAATTCGCTCCAATCAGATATTGTCTTACTTGAAAACCTTAAACGGCACGATGCCACTAAATTATCAACACTTCAATCAGAACATATTGATGATATTTTAGTCGAACTCCGCCAAGCTACTGATATGGCAACAATGGCTCAAGATGTGGTCACTTCGGTTTCAGGTGCTTATTCAAACTTAGTTAATAATGATTTGAACTGGACGATGAAATTATTGACGGTCTTTTCAATTTTACTAACCGTGCCTACGATCGTTTCCGGGTTTTGGGGAGAAAACGTCCCCTTACCATTGATGCATAACCCATATGGTTGGATGATTACGATTGGGATTATGGCCCTTATTATGCTGATTTTTTCATTCTTCTTGTGGAAGGGCGGATTATTTAGAAAATAGAGCGCGAACCTTAGTGGGAGCTTCTGAGCACTAACGTTACAAGCCAGTAAATGCGGGTTTAGCATTTTACGGCTTGTAAGTTAGGCGGAGGAAGATGCTAAGGTGAGCGCGTTTTAATAGAGCGCGAACCTTAGTGGGAGCTTCTGAGCACTAACGTTACAAGCCAGTAAATGCGGGTTTAGCATTTTACGGCTTGTGAGTTAGGCGGAGGAAGGTGCTAAGGTGAGC
>NZ_CAKKNT010000043.1 GCF_918814755.1 Periweissella ghanensis
TTAAAATTAAATACTCTTAATTTTAATTGATTGAGGTGGCTCAATGTTATTGATTATTTTTGGTATACATTTATTGACTAAAAATGGCTCACTTTAGTTTAGCAGTCACAAATGGCTATATATAGGCATTTTGGAAAATAAAAACTAATATAAAAGTATTCATTTTAATCCCCATGTCCCCAAATTTTCCCCAAAAACAAAAAGTAATACACAACAAAAAGCCCCCAGCCAATTAAGGCCGGGGGGTGATATTTAATTTATGGTAATAAAAAAAGACCTAACAAATTAAGTTGGGTCTTTTAATCATGTCTAACTCCGCTTAGGAGACTACATTATTTTAACTTATCTTAGATGTTTAGTCAAATTTATATACATAAACTCTATAATAAACATATCCTGATTAACACTTATTTACAGATCATAAAATATAAAGAACACAAAATAAAATGCATCAACAAATAATCCAAATATTTGAAATGTACTAGTTTAAAGTTTAGAATATAATACGTTAATAACTAATTATTAACGTATTATATTCTAAAGGAGATTTTTTATGCATGTTTTATGGGTTTTAATTATTGGTGCAGTTATTGGAGCTATTGCCGGAGCTATTACTAGCAAAGGAACATCAATGGGCTGGATTGCTAATATTGTCGCAGGTCTTGTTGGTTCATACGTTGGCCAAACTATTCTTGGTAACTGGGGACCTCATTTAGCAGATATGGCTTTGATTCCATCAATTATCGGTGCTGTAATCGTTGTTGTTGTTGTTTCATTTTTGGTTAATCGTTTCAACAAGTAAGGATTTTTTATGTTTAATATATTAAAAGCTATTTTTAAATTAGTTGCTGCTTTAACTTTAGTTATCTCTGGAATTTTTATCGGTGGTACAATTTTCACAGCAAAAAAAATTGATGCTGCTGGAGATAAATTACAAGAAACAATACATAACTAACAGTTATAATTGTTTCTAAATAATATATAAAAAGGAAGTAAACACAATATGTTTACTTCCTTTTTATATTTTATTTATTTGAGATTTGCTTAGACCAATCTTTTTTCATTTCTTCAAATATTTTAAAAACATCATCTGTGATCTGTTTATAAATATTTAATTTACCTGGTTGTTTTACAACTTCCTCAAAATCTAAAATTTCATAGAATAAAGCGTCTTCTGTTTTACCTAACTTCAATTCTTCTGTTTTACCAGTTTCTGTATGATACCATACACCTGAATCTGCACGAGGATAGTCATGAATTCTAAAATAACCTTTAGTTCCTGAAATAGTTAAGGCTTTAGGTTGCTTAGCTTGTAATGAAACCGAGACAGTAGCCATTTCACCATTTGAATTATATAAAATAGTTACAGACTGCTCATCAACAGTTGTTGGTGCAAAGTCTACAAATGAATGTACATCATCAGGATACTTATTCATAAAATACATTGCACCAGTAACACCATATACTCCCATATCAAGTAGTACACCACCACCTAAATCAGGATTGAAAAACCTATTTTTTTCATCATATGGTTTAAAACTACCATGCGTTACAGAGATGTTCTTTATATCTCCCAACTCACCTTGAGAAATCTTCTTCTTCAATTCTTTCATTAAGGGCATATGAACTATAGTCATTGCTTCCATTAAAATTAAATTTTTTTCAAATGCTAATGTTTCTAGGATATCCAAATCAGTTTTATTTAATGTTATTGCTTTTTCCATAAAAACATGTTTTCCATTAATCAAAGCCTGTTTAGCGATATCAAAATGTGTATTATGTGGTGTTGCAATATATACAGCATCAACATTTTTATCTAAAAAAACATCTTCTAAATCATTGAATCTTTTATCTATGAGATATCTATTTGCAAAGTCTTCTACTTTTTCTTTATTTCTACTAAAAACACCATAAATATTGGTATGATTTTTATTGAATGCCGTTGCCATTTCATTAGCTATGGTACCTGTTCCAATGATCGTCCAGTTTAAAGTCATAATAAATCCCCCATATATTTAATTAATACATAAACATTATATTATTAAATAACTTACAAATTCAAATGTTATGCTTTAACTTTAAAATCATTTAATCATTAGATAAACATAGATATAACACATATTGATAATATAACCCCAAAATACATGACCTAAAAATTCAGAAAAATGTTCCTCAAATGGTTGTTTACTGATACTAGGTACAGTGTGCGTAATTGGCATAATAATCAAATGAAATAATACCCAAATGAACATTCCATAAATTATACCCTGCCAAATACCAACAACAGGAAATAAAGTAATAAGCCACACGTACAATAAACCAAAAGTTATAGAAAATCCAAAATGCATAATTAATGATACATATTGTACTTTTTCACCAGAATACTCATAATATTTGTGTGTAAATTCTTTTGAAAACCCCATTTGTTGTAACATACGTTGAGGTGGATTTGTCTCATTTCTAGCTTCATTCCTAGGTGGCAAAAGAATCTCCCATCCTAATTTAAAAAATCCTGATACTACACCAGCTAATAATCCGGCTAAAATAATAAGCATTACATGATACTCCTTTGTTATTTATTTAGTACAATCATATTATAATATAGCTATACTTCTTCTTAAAAATATTGACATACAAATAAAAAACCTAGCATGGATTTTGCTAGGTTTTTTATTATTTTAATTTATAAAATTAAAATATATAAGAGGTGATAAGAGAATAGATTAATATTAACTCAGTTGCTACATAATTACAAGTTTTTTACTTTTAAATAGACAAAAAAATCCTTAGTATTAAATGCTAAGGATTTTTCTGATATCTGTTATCATCAAACTATTTTCATTGACAGATTAATTGTAAATTATTTTAAATATGTGGTCAAGTTATTTGGTAGATAATTTTACTACAACTGTTACCCTTGTGTATTCTTGATGCTCAACCTCAATAAAAAATTTATCAGCAATTTACAGATAAGGACTTTTCTATTATGTCGTTTAAAATTAGTATCAATAATTTATAAAATAAAAATGTATTATCGGACATCTTAAACCTATAAAAAACAATTACAAATACTTATTTTAACAACTAAAAAAGACCTAACCAATTAAGGCTAGGTCTTTTCTGGCACATACATTACATAAAATTCATATTAAGGAGAATCCAGATTTATATTTTAAATTATCTTACATTTTTGGTCAAGTAGCCTGGGCGCTAACCTTAATCAATGATAATATGCCCCCGATTCAAATTAGATTGAATTTGCTTAACAGTCGCTGCGCCAGCGTAACCATCAGGATAAACATGTAACCGTGCTTGAAGTGCTGCAATTGTGGTTGGCCCAAAGTAACCGTCAGCTTGAACACCCAATACTTTTTGTAAATTGTAAATCATTCGTGATCCACCAGTTCCAATTTGAATGTTCATAAAGTTAGGCGCAAATTGGGATGAATACTTAGATTGGCCGCTAATTACACCATCTTGTACCGTACCTAATACACGTTGCATAGCTTTAATAGTTGCTTGTCCCGCATAACCGTCAACGGTAATAACATCAGGCTTATTCATATAACCATTCATCGTGATACCCGTTAAATCAACGTTACCATCAAGACCACCTAACACGTATGTGCTAGTGAATTGCCACATTCCCACCCCTGCCATACTAGGGAAGAAGTCAAACAATGGTTCACTCCGAACTTTGTAGTCTGGATAAGCTGCTAACCACAAATGACTAGAATATTTGCTCAAGAAACGAGCAACATCAACGTGGGCATAGATATATGGCTTACCAGTATATAACATTGGCGTGTAACCAGCTTGTGCAATACGATCCATTGCATACAGGATAGCATTCGTATTATCAGTTACATTTCCACTAGCACCTTGTTCATAATCAATGGCCACAATTGAGCCTTTAGGCGTTTTGATTCGTGGTAAGAAGTAATCTAACACCAGTTTGGCTTTGTTAGCATCACCACCCACTTCGAACCAAATGTATGTGTGAAGTCGTAAGTCAGCCATTGCTGTTAATTGGGTTGGATAGGTCGCTTGGTTATAGATACCAGTAGATGGACTATAACCCCCAATTTGTAGAATAGCGAAGCCATCACGCCCGTAGCCACGTTTACCATTTGGACCTTGCCAACGTGCTTGGTCGGTACCGTGTGCTTTAATTTGTACCATAATTTTTCTCCTTATTTTTCTGGAGCAAGCGCATTAATTGCATCAATCGCTTGTTGCTTTTCATCAATTTTAGCTAGGATATTAGCTGATTGTTCCTTTAAAGTTGCCAATTCTTGAGCAGCTGAATTAGCTACTTGTGCTTGGTTTTCAGCAACTGCTACTTCGGCTTGCTTGGAATACACTGCATGAAGTTGGTCAACTTGTTGGCTGTATGCACGTTCAATTTCATTAGCGATTAATGTTTCATCTGCTGGTTTCAAACCTGCTTTATCAAGTTGAGTTTGAACCTCATTAATAGCAGCTTGATATTTTTGGTGAGAAGTTAAGTTATTGAGAATACCTGATTTTTCAACTGAAACAACTGCTGCATTGGCCAAAGTTGCTAATGTGGCGATTGTTTTTTGTTGGCTTGAAGTTGTTGCATACTCTTTTAATTTGGCAGTTACAAACCCACCTAGTGCCGTGATAACGATTGTACCGATTGCTTCAATTAATTGTGTGATTGATTGTTCCATGTTATTTGTCCTCCAATTTGTTAAGTCTTTCTTCGTGTACAGCGATTGTTGTTTTAAGTTCAGTAGTATCACTTTCAAGCTCATCAACTCTAGTAGTTACGCTTCCTAGCACATCAATTCGGCTAGTTAATCTTTCTAACCGATCCGTAAGTTTATCCACTTTAGCCATAATGCGTTCAGTCACTTGATCAATTACTGCATTGAACATGTCGTTAAAACTAGCTTTAAACAAAAATCGCCACAAGGCATATAACCCCGCGACGACTCCAAAAATTAATCCAATATCCGTTATAGTTCTCTCAAATATAGCCATACTTTAGCCTTTCTATATGTTTAATCGGGCATTCCACCCATTCGGCATTTAAGTTTACTGACTGCTTAAAATTACTTAGCTGGTTGTTGATCAGCTTGTGGTGCTAACATTGCGTCCACATTCGCTTTAAACTTAGCGATTGCTACTTGCTGAACATCTGATTTAGTTGAAGTCAATGTAATACCATCGGCTTTAGTTAATAAAACACCGCCATTAATTGCTTCAGGATATTCACCGCCTGATACAGTGCAAGACATGCTTTGTAATTCAAGCGTGCCGTCTGCGTTGAAAACTGGTGTAATGTTGTTGATTGTCACTTGCATGTTTTAGTCCTCTTTGCTTTCTTTTTGCAATTCTGTGATTTCTTTTTTCAATTCTGCAATTTCCGCTTTAGCTAATTCTTCATTCACTTGAGATTGAGCTAATTTAAGTGCCAATCCATTAATTACTGATTCGTTCATTTTTCAATTCCTCTATTTCATTTTTTAAATTCTTAATAACTGGTATCAAAGCAACCGCTAACCGGTCATATTTAATACCTTCAATTTCACCCTTCGGATCACGTACTACTAGCCAATCTAAGCCAGCTGCTGCTAAATCTTCCGCAATCATACCGAACTCAATGCGTGGTTTTTGTTCATCGCTTTCTTCTTTAAACCGGCGAATTGTTGCTTTATCAAACCATGTTGCTATCGGTACCTCAAGAAGCTTATCGCCTAGGTGTGTTTCAGCTGACCTATGAATTGACGTTTTATATTTTGTTGCTGAAGTCGTCCGAACTAAAGCTCCTGTGGAGGTTACAGCTAAATTAGCTGGTGTTGAATTTGTTTGATTGTACGCTGATGGAATTTGAACGTATTCACCTGCTAAAGTAATTCGTGTCCCGCCATATCCTGAACCTGCTGAACCATTCGGAGTTGAACCCACCACAATATAAGGGCTACTTGCGACGAATTGACCGTATGCTTTCCCACCAGATAACACAACCCCGCGTGAAGCCCCGCCGATTTTTGTTGGAAACCAACTATTACCGTTACGCCCTCCAGCCAATCCGACAAATAACTCTTGGCCTAACGCAAAATCAAATCCACTATTTGAGTTATCGCTTGTCGTCAAAGCGACGTACTCACGTCCCATTAATCGAGCTCCGTAAAAACTGAAACCTGCTCCATTGTTTGAGATACTGAAATAAGGATTTGAATTCGTGTCATATATCTGCGGTTGTGTCAGAAATAACGCACCGTCTTTAAGCATTGCTGTAGCAGCGTAGGAGCTAGATGATATGAAGTTATTATCAACATCAATCAGAATACCGTTGTTCGGTGACGATATGCTCCCCTTATATATCTTTATACCTTCTCCACTTTGAATGTTGAATGATTCGTCATCGTACATACGAATAGCATCATCACGTAACACGAACACTTTAGACCCTTGATTCGCTCGAAATTCCATACTTAAACCTGAAATTTTACCAGTAGTAATCTGCGAAGCGTCAATATTAATAACTCTGATCTTACTTGCATCAAGTGTTCCAGTTGTGAAGTTAGAGGCATTAAGGTTCTTAAAATTACCACCTAATGCATAGAATGCATCAGTAACAGTAGTTGGCCCATCTAAAATTACTAATTTTGCTTTTATTTGAAATCCAGATTCATCAAGATTAATCTGGTTAATTACATCACCCTTTTTAACTGATAAATTAATCTGGTCTTTTAAAACATCAATTTGAGCTGTATCAGCTTTGCCATCTAAACGTTTATTGGTGTCGCTTGCTACTTCATTCGTATAATCTTTTGCTTGATTGACTGCATTATCAACACCATCAGCAATCTGTTGACCCATTTCAGGGTCAATACGCTTATCCCAAAAATAACTATCATCAGAACGTTTAGTATAGATGTATAACACCTGGCCATCACCACTTTGAACCCAGCCTAAATCACCTTCATTAGCGTTCGTTGGTAAATTATCTACAGAATCAACTGGGTAGATTGCATTCTTACCATCAGCTGTAATTTGCGCTGATATTGCAGCTTGATTAGCTTGGTCAGCTGAATTGATAGCGTTGTTAATCCGTGATGAGATTGAAGCGTTGGCTTCTTGATAACGTTGAACTGAACTAATGTTACCTGCTGTAACCGCATAGCTAATCCGAGTACCGTCACTTGAGAACTCGTCATCAACGTTGATAATACGGATTTTCTGTTTGAAATTAATCTTCTCATCAACGGCTGTAATCCAGTCGCCAACTTTGGCCATCTTGTAGGGATACCCTGATTGATTTAAATCATATAACGATAGGCTAATTGATACTGGTAAACTATCATCAACTTTAGATTTCAGCGCAGCCAGTAAATTAGCTTGAATTGTGTACCGTTCATCATCAATCGGTTCAGCTTCAATCCGTCCATACGTATTAGCTAGTGGACTCTCGTAAACCACATGAAGCCGTGCACTGTTTTCATCATTAGGATTAGATCGAACACCAAACCCTTCAGCGTAAGTAGCAAACCCTGATATATCATTTTGAATTGCCATATCAGACAAGTTAAATCCATGTCTAACAATCGTTGATAAATCAGTCCCGATTTTTTGATAAATTGATACAAGCGTGCCATTAACTTCAAATTCAGCACCAATTGCCGTGATAATGTCATTAAACATGGACATCTTGCTTGTCATGCCAAAGCTATCTTTAGCTATTGCATTCGGACTAAAATTCAAAGCATACCTATATCCTGTTCCATCAAAAATACTACCTAAATAAGCAGTAATCGTATTACTACCATTAAATTTTCGATAGAACATCTTCTTAGAAAAGTCCCAAAAGAACTTATGAATAGCGTCAAATGAAATAGTATTATCAGAGTCGTGGTGTTCAAAATAAGTAATTACATAAGGTTCACTATCAAACTCTAAACCCCAACCAGTATCAAGGTTATTAAGCACATCATCACCTCTGTAAATGGTTCCTGATAATGACTTTTCCCCATTCACTGAATGTTTACGACTTATACTAGCAACCGCCAAGTGAGCATTATTATTAATATCTTTAAACTTGATCATAAATAAAGCTCCTTGTAATTGTTGATTATAATAGTTGCGTCAATTGAGCATTGAACAGGTATCTGACCTGTTGGTGTTGGCTCTAATACGAAATATTCAACGTTCGTATAGTCGTTAATTGATAACAAATTCTTTGTGTTATACATGCCACCCAGTACAAACACATCGCCAACCGCTACCGTACCGCTGTACGTCCATGTACGTGAGCCAATGGTTAGACTAATACCGCTAGCTGTTTGATTAGCAATTAACTGCACATAAAAAGGCACCTCGAGTTGAGACGCCTTAGTAGTACCTGCATATGGTATTGAATTAGTGATTGTTAATGTCTTATCTACAGATTGTCCAAATGGCAAACCTGCCGTAATGAATGTAATTTCTAATTTATAAATTTGCTGACCGTTTATATTCCCTACAAAACTAGGTTCAATCACGTCATCAACAGTCACATAAAAACGTTTAAAACTAGCAACTTCATTAGCTTGCCCTATTACATTACCGGACGTTTGCCCCGGACGTTCAAAACTATATTGCCCATTATCAGAGTACATTGGTGTGATGTAGTAAGGCTCTATACCACCTAATACCTGGTATAACCAATCACGCTTTACTTCATAATCAGATTGATTACTAGCAACTAAATACCCTGAAAATTTAAGCTTTTTATCTCCATAATCGCCACCAAAATTAACCTTTCCATTCCGTCCTTTAAATGACAAAGTGTTTGGTGTGATACTTGGTGATGATTCGTCAAAGTTGGTTGTAACAATGTTCCTGCTACTCAACTTAATGCTTTCTAAATTATTAGTGATTAGTAGGTCCATTAGATACCTCCTCCCATGATTAAATTATTGATATTTTGTCGGCGTG
>NZ_CAKKNT010000044.1 GCF_918814755.1 Periweissella ghanensis
TTGCACCCGATGCTTTTTTCTTTTGATTATATCTAAAAGGGCCACTAAATGAAATTTAAAATTTCATTTAGTGGCCCTTTTTTTATAGGGTTATGTCACAACCCCTTTTTTGTTGCGGTAAATGATTATGAAACAACACTTAATAAAGTGGTTGCTTCGGGAAAAGTTTTCCGAATTAATGTGTTCAAGCTATACATTTTTCTTTCGCCATGTAGGCTGAGACGGACATATAAATAACCTCGTCCGTGCATACTTGCTCTAAGTGAGCGTTCATTTCGTTTATGACCACGGTGGTCAACCGTTGATAGCCGGTAGACTTCACCAGCACTGTTCATTCCGTAGTGGCCTTCAAAGCCCGGAATTGCTCGCAAATTTTCCATATCAAAACGCTCCATCTTGTATTCAATTTGGTAGAATCTTATCCCAAAGCTTGTTTGGTAAGTCAACTATACCATTAAAATACGAACGTTTCAAATTTTAAAACTGTAATAGTTTGTAAAAGAAATATTAAAATGTAAAGAATACGTTTATTTATTGCAAATAATTCGTATTTTGTTCTTTTCAAAATCTTCGATGGTGATAATCATTTTGTTTAAACGGGCTTCCTCAGTGCTAAGGACCGTTACATAGTAGCTGGCCAAGTGATTTTGGACGGTTTCAAAATGGTCTTTCACGGTTAATTCTAATTCAGTTGGTTCACCAGGCACAAAGTTTAAGTGTTCTTGTTCGAGGACTAAGTATTTGTTTTCGTTAGTTTCTTCAAAGGCGGGGACATCAAAGACTTCGTGGAAAAAACGAAAGGCCCGTGCGGGATTGCTGACGGGAATGGAATGGGTACTAATTTTTTTTGGTTTCATGGGAACTCCTTGTAAAAATAATCTAAAACTAGTATAGCATTGAAAATATTAAAATGGCGCGAAGATTGTGTTCAGATAACTTGCTTATTAAGGAAGTTTCGGTAGAATGAAAGACAAATTGAAAAAAGAGGTATCAAGCATGACGCGCTATCAAGCAATCGAAATCACGAATATGATTATGATTGAAAATCAAGACACGGGTGAAATTCTAGTTGAAGATCGCCAAAATCCTAAATGGCCGGGGGTGACTTTTCCTGGTGGGCACGTTGAAGCTAATGAAACG
The DNA here is from genome assembly GCF_918814755.1 of Periweissella ghanensis. GTDB lineage: Bacteria > Bacillota > Bacilli > Lactobacillales > Lactobacillaceae > Periweissella > Periweissella ghanensis. Next base: position 1,141 of record NZ_CAKKNT010000044.1, read on the forward strand.
GTGGTTGAATCAGCGATTCGTGAAGTTCGCGAAGAAACCGGTTTAGCAATTACTCAACCGCAATTAGTCGGCATCAAGGAATGGCCATTAGCCGATGGGGCTCGCTATGTGGTCTTTTTATTTAAAGCGACTAATTATAGTGGTGAAATTACGGCTTCCAAAGAAGGGAATATTTTTTGGACAACCCGTGATCAACTTAATAATTACGTGTTACCAAAAACTTTTAAAGAAATGCTACCGGTTTTTGATAATCCCGATATTTCCGCATTAGCCCTCAAAAATCGAAATGAACAAGGGCAATGGGAAACCATTTGGCAGTAAAATTTACTATTTTTTAGTAACTAAGTTATGTTTTTCTAACAAAAGAAGCGTAAAATACTAATATCATAAAAAAAGTGAGGAAATCTTGTGGAAATTTTGATTAGACATGGTAAGAAATATCGCTTTGATATTTTAATGGCGTTTATTTCCGTTACCATTATGGCGTTGTCAATGTTATGGCAACCAAAGCTATTACAAAAAGTATTAGAGGCAATCATCAAGAACAACACTCATGAAATTGATAAGTTAGGCTTAGAACTCATCATTATCGCGGTGGTTGGTTTAATTGGTGGGGCTGTTAATACGATATTTGCGGCTAAAGTTGCTCAAGGCGTGGCTGCGGATGTGCGGGAAGAAGTTTATCGTAAAATCCAAAGCTTTTCATTTGAAAACATTGAAAAGTTTGCCGCTAGTAATTTAGTTGTTCGTTTAACTAATGACATCAATCAAGTCCAAAACTTAATGATGATGTTTTTACAAACGTTAATGCGCATTCCAATTATCTTTGTCGGGGCCTTTATTTTGGCGATTATTACCTTGCCTAAATTATGGTGGATCATTATTGTGATGATTGTCTTAATTGTGGCGGTTGCTGGGTTATCATTTGGTCGGATGGGCCGTAACTTTGGTAAGATGCAAAAATCAATTGACCATGTTAACACTTTAGCTAAAGAAAATTTAGGTGGCGTTCGGGTGGTTAAATCATTTGTCCAAGAAGATAATGAAATTAAGCGCTTTACTAAGGTTTCTGATGACATGCGGGATTTAAATATTGTCATTGGGAACTGGTTTTCTGTAATCGTACCGGCGTTTATGTTAATTGCTAACCTCACAATTACTGGAGCAATTTACTTTGTCGGTAAAATGGTTGATACCGATCCAACGGCTTTAGCAGCGGTTACGTCATACATTAACTACTTGGCCCAAATTATGATGGCCATTATTATCGGTGGGATGATGATGACCTTTGCTTCACGGGGGATGGTTTCATTAGGGCGTTTAAATGAAATTTTGAAAACTGAAAACACTTTAACGTATGAAGCAACACCTGAAAAAGATATTACGGGGAATGTTGAGTTCCAAAATGTTTCCTTTACTTACCCAGGGGATGAAAACCCAACGCTAAAAGATATTTCATTTACGGCCCAAGCTGGGCAAATGATTGGAATCGTTGGAGCCACTGGTTCAGGTAAATCAACCTTAGCGCAATTAATTCCACGTTTGTTTGATCCGACTGAAGGCCAAGTGTTAATTGATGGGACTGATTTAAAGCACGTCAATGAAAAATCATTACGTAAAGCAGTCTCATTCGTGTTACAACGGGCGACACTATTTTCAGGAACCATTGCTGATAATTTACGCCAAGGTAAGCGTGACGCCACCCTTGCTGATATGCAACGCGCTGCTGATATTGCACAAGCATCTGAATTTATCGAAAAACTTGATAAAAAATATGATGCACCGGTGGAAGAGCGTTCAGCGAACTTCTCTGGTGGTCAAAAGCAACGGCTTTCAATTGCACGCGGGGTTATTGGCTCACCTAAAATTTTGATTTTAGATGATTCTACGTCGGCTTTGGATGCTAAATCTGAAAAGCTCGTTAAGGAAGCCCTTGATCGTGAGTTGGCAGATTCAACCTTATTTGTGATTGCTGAAAAAATTTCTTCAGTGATTAATGCGGATAAGATTATTGTGTTGGATGAAGGCCGAATTGTTGGTGAAGGTACACACCAAGAATTAGTAGCTACTAATAAGGCTTACCAAGAAATCTACCAAACCCAAAAGGCATTGGAGGTTTAAGATGCAAGAATTTAAACAGGGCACTAAATTTTTCGTGCAATACTTGAAGCAATACAAATTAGGAATGGCTTTTGTCTTTGTCTTAACAATTGTCTCAACCTATTTACAAGTTAAAGCACCAATTTTTATGGGGAACGCGATTACTGATTTAGCAAAGTATGTTGAATTACGCTTAAATCCAATGACCCATAACTTAGCTTCAAAAGCTGATTTTCACCACGCATTGATGTTGATGTTAATGTTCTTTCTTTTCAATGCGGTGGCAATGTTCATCTCAAGTTTAGTTATTTCACGCATCACCGGTTACTCAACGAATGCGATGCGGGTGGGGTTATTCCAAAAACTCCAAAAAATGACGATTAAGTACTTTGATTCACACAAAGATGGGGAAATCCTTTCACGGTTTACGTCTGATTTGGATAACATCTTTAATGCGATGAACCAAGGTTTATTCCAATTATTCTCAAATATTACGTTGATGATTGGGATTTTAATTATGATGTTTCGGGAAAGTGCCGAATTGGCCTGGGTAACCGTTGCTAGTACACCAATTGCAATCTTGAGTGCTTTTTTCATGATTCGCAAAGCCCGGTACTATGTTGATTTACAACAGGATGAAGTCGGTCGTTTGAACGGTTACATCAATGAACAAATTACTGGGGAACGGGTTATTATCACGAATGGTTTGCAAAAGGAATCCGTGGATAATTTCTTAGACCACAATGAACGCGTGCGTAAAGCAACGTTTACCGGCCAAGTTTATTCAGGAATGTTATTCCCATTAATGCAAGGGATGTCATTAATTAATACGGCGGTAGTGATTTTCTTTGGTTCATACTTAGCCTTACATGGTGATATGAGCCGGGCGACGGCCTTGGGATTAGTAGTTATTTTTGTGCAATACTCACAACAATACTACCAACCAATTACGCAATTAACTTCAATGTACAATATGTTACAACTAGCTTTAACTGGGGCCCGCCGGATTAATGAAGTGATGGTTGAACCAAATGAAATTAATCCGACTGATGGTAAGCATATTGATAACCTTAAAAAGCAGATTATCTTAGATGATGTTCATTTTGGATATGATGCTGATCGAGAAATTTTACATGGAATTTCAATTGAAGTTGATAAGGGCCAAATGGTGGCTTTGGTCGGCCCAACTGGTTCTGGTAAGACAACGGTTATGAACTTGCTTAACCGGTTTTACGATGTGACGGGTGGTTCCGTTAAGTTTGATGGCGTGGATGTGCGTGAAATGGATATTGATTCATTACGTAATCACGTCGGTATCGTGTTGCAAGATTCAGTGCTCTTTAGTGGGACGATTCGCGATAACATTATTTTTGGTAAACCAGATGCCACGGATGATGAAATGCATGCAGCGGCTGAAGAAGCCAATATCCATGACTTTATTATGAGTTTGGAAGATGGTTACGATACTAAAGTTACCGATGAAAATTCAGTCTTCTCAACTGGTCAAAAGCAATTAATTTCAATTGCCCGGACAATTTTAACCAATCCCGACTTATTGATTTTGGATGAAGCAACTTCTAATGTTGATACGGTTACAGAAGCTCGCATTCAAAAAGCGATGGATAATGTGATTAAAGGACGGACAAGTTTTGTGATTGCCCACCGCTTGAAAACAATTTTAAATGCGGACAAAATCGTGGTTCTTAAAGATGGTAATATCATCGAAGAAGGTAATCACCACGAGTTATTAGCCGAAAATGGGTTCTACGCGGAATTGTACAATAACCAAATGGTTTTTGAGTAATTTAGAATATCTACTAAATAAAAACCGCTGGCCAAATGGCCGGCGGTTTTTATTGTGTTAGGATAGATTTTTTAGGTAGGAAAACCCCATAAAACAGGCGGACGCGTTATAATATGGTTAGCAATAAGTAGGGGATTGTTAGGGGACAATTACTTACTAATCTAAACATGTTAATAAATTGATTGTATAATTCATGGGGGTAGAAAATGCATAAATATCAAAAAATTTTAGTTGGGGTTGATGGTTCACCACAAGCCCACGCGGCACTTGATCGGGCTATTGAATTGGCCAAACAAAATGATGCGGCCTTAATTATTGCCAGTGTCTTAAATTCAGATAAGTATGTCGGTTTGGGGATGGCCTTAGGAGCTAACTATATTAATAAAGCGGCTGAAGTTGATTTACTTGGTCGGTTACAAGATAGCGGTAGTGTCTTAGTGAATCAAGCTAAGTCGGCTGGCATTACCGATGTTACGCTAGAAATCACAGAAGGTAATTCTAAAACGGCCTTGGCCGAAGATTTGGTTACTAAATACGCTGCTGATTTAGTCGTCATTGGTGCGACGGGGACGAATGTGGTTGAACGGGTTTTGATTGGTTCAAATGCGCATTTTATCGTGCAACATGCTAAAGTCGATGTCTTAGTTGTCCGCTAATAAAATAAAAAAAGGATGCCGTGGCATCCTTTTTTTATTGGCGAACTTTTGCTAATTCATCATCAATCATTTTAAGCACAATTGCTTGGTTTTCAGGTAATTCTAAATCGTATTTTTGTAAATCAATTTTGATTTTTGGTGAAACATCATATTCCTCAAACCATTGTTTATAAGCAGTCCACATTTTGAAGTAGTAATCACGAAGTTCATCGTTGTTATCAAATTGTTCATAGTCACGACCACGTTTTCGAATCCGGTAAAGAATCGTTTCAAAATCCGTTTCGGCATAAACTAATAAATCCGGTGCTTTCTTGGGTAGTTGTTGTAATTCGGCCATCATGTTATCTAATAAGGCGAGGTAAACATCTAATTCAGTATCAGAAATATTACCTTCTTTATTATTTTCTTTAGTGAAGAGGGCATCTTCATAGATTGACCGATCAAGAACATTGTTATTGTCAGCTAGGGCAGATTTAATCATGCCAAATCGTTTATTTAAAAAATAAATTTGTAAAAGGAATGCATATTGTTTGGGGTTTGCGTAAAAAAGTGGGAGTACGGGATTTTCTCCCACGGGTTCGAAAAATGCTTGTGTGTCAAGATGGTCTGCAATGAGGCCTGTTAATGTTGTTTTACCGACACCAATCATACCAGCTGTAATAATCACCATAATGTCCTTCCTTGTCTAAAAATTTCATAATTCATTGTAGCTGAAAACCCGTTGCACTACAAATGTAATATAATATTTGCAATGTAGAATTAATTAACTCAGCTTTGATGTTTCTAACTTAGGCTTGCTTATATAGTTAAAAAGCGTAAAATTGCCTTGGTATTGATATTATTTAGCATTAATATAAGTGCAGCTCTAAATTGTTTCTTAAGGAGAACTTTTATAATGTGGCGTTATCTAAAACGACTGATTATCGGGAAGCCGCTGAAAACTTTAGAAGAAGGTAACCAATCCTTGTCAAAGTTTAAAGCACTAGCCTTGTTATCATCAGATGCGTTGTCATCCGTTGCTTACGGGACTGAACAAATTACGGCCGTACTTTTGGCCGTTTCGGCATCAGCAATGTGGTTTCAATTACCAGTAGCGTTATTGGTGTTAATTTTACTTGCCGCCATTACGTTATCTTACCGGATGATTATTCATGCTTATCCAGGTGGGGGTGGCGCCTATATGGTCGCCTCAACTAACTGGGGCCGTAACTTAGGCTTGGTCGCCGGGGGCTCGCTGTTAGTTGATTATATGTTAACCGTGGCGGTGTCGGTGACAGCCGGAACGGAAGCTATTACATCGGCTATTCCAGCATTACAAGGACAAACCGTTCCAATTTCAATTGTAATTGTTATTTTGGTGATGTGTTTGAATCTACGTGGGGTTCGTGAATCAGCATCTTTCTTGATGGTACCGGTTTATTCATTTGTAGTGATGATTTCCTTGATGATTATCATCGGGTTTTACAACATTGTTACGGGCCAAGTTGAATTTTCAGCGCCCCTTGCGGTTGGTCATTCCTTTGCGGGGATGAGCATTGTGTTGTTCTTGCGGGCATTTTCAAGTGGATCATCTTCATTAACTGGGGTTGAAGCCATTAGTAATGCCGTACCCAACTTTAAAGATCCCAAGCCTAAGAATGCCGCCGCAACTTTGGCCATTATGGCAACGATTTTAGGATTCTTCTTTGCCGGCATTACCTTCTTGTCATATTGGTATGGTATTCGGCCGAATGGACACGTGACCGTTTTAGCCCAAATTGGGATTAAAACATTTGGTCATGGGATTTTCTTCTATCTGTTACAATTATCAACAGCCATGATTTTAGCAGTGGCTGCTAACACGGGATTCTCAGCTTTCCCAATGTTGGCCTACAACTTGGCTAAAGATAAATTCATGCCACACATGTACATGGATAAAGGTGATCGGTTAGGTTACTCAAACGGGATTGTTTCATTAGCAGTTGGAGCGATTATTTTGATTGCTATCTTTAATGGACAAACGGATAAGTTAATTCCATTGTATGCCGTTGGGGTGTTTGTACCATTTACGTTAAGTCAATCAGGGATGATTATTCACTGGTATCGTGAACGTGGTCGTGGTTGGATTGCCAAATCGGTCGTTAATGCGATTGGGGCGATTATTTCAGGGGTATTAGTATTAATTCTGTTTGGTTTACATTTTACGAATGTTTGGCCATACTTAATTATTATGCCAGCCTTGATTTACATGTTCTTAAAAATTAATCGCCACTATCGAAATGTGGCACGGCAATTACGGTTAGTTTCAGAACAACCAATTCAACGGGTTAACTATTCAGGTTCAACCGTAATTGTGCTGGTATCAAATGTTACCCGTGTTACAGCTGGAGCCATTGATTATGCACGTTCGATTGGGGACTACGTAGTAGCGATGCACGTTTCTTTTGATACTAATCCTAATAAAGAACATCGAACTGCTGCTGAATTTAAAGCCGAATTCCCAGATGTGCGCTATGTCGATATTCATTCATCATATCGATCAATTACGGCACCAACTTTACGCTTTGTGGATGTGATTGCTAAGAAAGCTAAAGAACGGAATCATTCAACAACAATTATCGTACCGCAATTTACACCGAAGAAAGGTTGGCAAAATATTTTGCATAACCAAACAAGTTTCCGTTTACGGACGGTGTTAAATACACGCGATGACGTGACAATCTCAACTTACTACTATCACTTAAAAGAGTAGTTAGCTGTTAATTAATATAGTTAAGTAAAGCCGCAAGAGTTGCTCTTGCGGCTTTTTTATGAGTATTCCATAGATTATTTAGCAAAAATGAATTTAATTTAAAAAAGGGGTTGCGTTAAGGTGCTAATCGCGGTATTATATTTAAGCTGTCTCGAACAAGTAACAAACATCAAAATTTGATTTCAAATTGATTTCAAAAAGGTGTTGACATTATCGCAGACATCCAGTAATATAAATAGTTGTTGTTACGACATATCAACTTGTTAACAACGACGTAGATCTTTGAAAACTGAATAAAGTTTTGACAATCAAATGTGTAAGTACTTTGAAATTAAATTTTAGAGTTAAACAAATTTGCGAATGTCAATTTCGCTAGTAAATTATGCTTCAAGCGTCTCCCCGACGTTTGAAGCGGATAACAAATGAGTCAACAGACATCATTTTTAAAATG
>NZ_CAKKNT010000045.1 GCF_918814755.1 Periweissella ghanensis
GGAACACCATTTTGGTACTCAATAATTGCATCTAATTTTATTTTTTGAGAAAAATACATAAGAAAACCCCCTCGATTGGATTTACTCCAATTCGAGGGGGTCAGTGCAGCATCCTTTTTTCGTTAATTTTGACATTAGTTAAAAATACGAGTAAACTTACGGCAATAAGTTACTAGTATTTAGTTAGTATCTTTAATATTCACTTAATGAAGTCGTCGTAAGATACCATGTATTGGTGGTTGGTTCTGAAAGGAAGGTCATATGTTTAATTTAGAGATTGTTGGTAAGGCAGCTGAACGGTTAACCGCGTTTGTTAATGATGGGGCAAAGATTTTGTTGGATTTAGATGATGGGGTTGGTCAATTTGCAACTGGTGCAGCATCATGCACCATGGATACAGCTTTTCGCTTAATTATTGTTGACCAAGCAATGGCGACCCCTGACTATCAATTAGCAATTTCATCAAATATTGGTACCATTTATGCTAAAGAACATTCCAAGACAATGTTAATTTCACAAATGAAACTTGCTTATCAACCACCGTTTAATCAATTAGCTTTAACTGGCTTGGGTGAAGAAATTGATCCCAATGTGCAAATAAAAAATTTATACGTTCACGCGTAGGAGAATGCGATGATTAAAAATAAAGAAGAACTAGTTAAGCAACTAGATAAAGAAAGCTATCACGTTACGCAAGAAAAAGGAACCGAAGCACCTTTTATTAACAAATATGATAACTTTTTTGAACCCGGAATTTATGTTGATATCGTCGGTGGGCAACCACTCTTTTCATCAGCAGCCAAGTATGATTCTGGCTGTGGGTGGCCCGCTTTTTCTAAACCAATTGATCGCTCCGTGGTCCAAGAACATCGGGATCGTTCGTTTGGGATGGAACGGGTTGAAGTTACGAGTGGTCAAGCTGAAAGTCACTTAGGGCACGTCTTTAATGATGGCCCCCTTGAATTAGGTGGAGTACGGTACTGTATTAATTCCGCCGCGTTAAAATTTATCCCTAAAGCTGACATGGTCGCCCAAGGATATGGCGATTATCTTGATCAGGTTGAAGGTTAATTAAAAAAGCAGTAAAATAGGCCAACGAAATAACTTCGTTGGCCTATTTATATGCTTTTGAATAGGTACCTATACGGGAGGGACAGTTAATTAATTATTGAATGCGATATACCGAATTGAGGTTGGCCACACAATTGTTGAAACTTTGTAATCATGACTATGCAAGATTAATTGCTCGTTATTGGATAACGTTAAATAACCAGAAAGTTGATAAACGTTTTCAGTATAAAATGAAACATTAAATTGGATAGTAATATCGAGCCGAGCATCAAGGGCGGCTTCTAGACGCGTAATGATTTCTTCGGCATGCATTTGCCGCTCACGGGTAACCTTGGCGTGCTTAGTTGTGGGTTTAAAAAAGTTCAATTTGGTAGTAACTTGTGGTTCGCTAGCATGGTTAATAAAATTGAATGGCATTTGCATGTTGACCCCTCCAGGTACTTACTGATTTACTTTTATTTTATTATACGAACAAATGTTCTGAAATGCAAACTAAAAATCGAGGGAGTTTATTTTGAAAGTCTTTCAATCAAATCAAAATATTACACATGTTACTGATTTTACGCAGTTACTAGCGTTTAATTTAGATAATGAAGTGGCACGTTATAAATATGTTCAACAACCACTCGATGAACAATATCAACAATATATTGTCATGGAGCAACAAACAATCGTGGCATTACTAATTATTGATGTCACTAAACCGCTGCGGGTTGTGTACCATGGCTTAATGCGTAACGGCAGTAATAAACCGGCCATCTTTGATGCGTTAACGACGTATTTTCAAAGCCAACGGTGGGATGGTGTTGAGTATCGCTTGGTTAGTAATTGGGATGAGCATTATTTATTGCAACGTGGCTTTAAAGCCCATGGCTCACGGTTTACCAAAATGTATCAATATCCTAAATATTTTATTTTTGGCGGTGGTGGGGCGCATGGCGCGTTTCAAACTGGGGCGTTTGATGTTTTAAAAGCGGCTGGGATTATCCCCGATGCAATTATCGGTGTATCCGTTGGTGCAATTACGGGGATGTCTTTGATGCATTTAGATAGTTCAACCGCCCATGAAGTATGGGATTATTTAACGACGCAACATGTCTATGGGGTGCCTGAAATTGGCTTAACCCGTGAAAAGTTTACCCGCACGATGGTTAATCAATTAATTTCGCGTGATTATAAATCAAAACAAACGCTATTTGATTTATTTTTACCAGTAGCAACAAGGGAATTGAAAAATCCACAAGTCAAATTTATGTTGGTAACAACAAATGCTAAGACTTTAACACAAAAAGTAGTCACCGTTAACGAAAATATGACACCCAAGCAATTAGCTAGTTGGGTGGTTGCTTCAAGCGCGTTTTATCCAATCGTGGCCCCAATGGAAATTGATGGTGAAACCTATATTGATGGCGGTTATTCAAATGATGTCCCCATTAATGAAGCAATTAAACTCGGGGCCAAAGATATTTATGTGATTGATATTCAAGGCATGGGGCGCTCACAACGTTATCAAGTACCTAAAGATGTTAAGATTCATTGGATTAAAACCAAGTGGAGTCTTGGACCAATGCTTGATTTTGATCCGGTGAAATCGGAAACCAATTTACAATTAGGTCGCTTAGAAGCCCAAAAGTTTTTAAAACAAGTCGTGGGTGCCCGTTACTTTTTTGAAACTCGCCCTAATTTCAAGCCGTTTGATTGGGCTAATTTAGCAACGTTATTTATGGCAACCCCGTTTACCCAAAAATTCATACCATTATTAAATAATCCGATGATCGAATATTTATTACGCACAAAAATTAGTAAATTTATTGGCCAAAAAGTCGCTCCTAATCATATATCAGGGCACATGCTCGTAGAATATAGTGCCTTTATTTTAGAAATTGTACCAACGGATGTTTATAATCAGCAAACGTTTACCAAAGCGATTACTAAAGCAGCAACCTATGATCAATTAGCCGAAAAATTTGTGTTACCAGAAGATGCTTGGGGGATGCCGTATATTTATCAACACCCCGAAGTAATTTTACTTGCAGTGATATATTTGATTGGTCAATGGCAAAAAAATGAGAAAATCACTGAATTTAAAGGTGAAAACATCTCAAAATAGGGCTTTTTTTTTCTAATAAAAGTCAATAAATTATTGAATTGGTGCAAGTGGCTATCAATTCTTAGAAAAAAATGTTAAAATTAGAGAGCTTAAAATAGATAGAACGAGGAGTTGCCGATGAGTAAGATTTTGGTCATTGAAGACGAAAAAAACTTAGCCCACTTTGTGGAATTAGAATTACAACATGAAAATTATGAAACCGACGTTCGTGATAATGGACGTGCTGGTTTGGAAGCTGCAATTGCGAATGATTATGACGTGATTTTGCTTGACTTAATGTTACCTGAATTGAGTGGTTTAGAAGTTGCTCGCCGGTTACGTGAAGTTAAGAACACTCCAATTATTATGATGACTGCGCGTGATTCAGTGATTGATCGCGTTTCTGGTTTGGATTATGGTGCTGATGATTACGTCGTTAAACCATTTGCAATTGAAGAATTACTGGCCCGTGTACGGGCTTTGTTACGCCGAATTAACATCGAAACTGAAGCCCATGCGCCACACCAATCAACGGTCAAGTTTAAGGACTTGGTTATTGAAAAAGAAAATCGCATTGTTCGCCGTGGTGATGAAGTAATTAATTTGACAAAACGTGAATATGAATTACTACTTACATTGATGGAAAATGTTAATGTAGTTCAAGCCCGGGATGATTTATTGAAGCGAGTTTGGGGTTACGAATCTGAAGTTGAAACGAATGTTGTCGACGTTTATGTTCGATACCTTCGTAATAAAATTGATGATCCAGAAAGCGCACGTTCATACATTCAAACGATTCGTGGAACTGGTTACGTAATGCGTAGTTCAAATTAATTAGGATAAAGGGTTGGACGTTGGTCGAGCCCTTTTTTGGTAGATTGAAATGATACAAGAAAAAGTTTATCGCCGTTTTTCCGTTAAATGGAAGTGGGCCTTAGGAACAACTGTGGGTGTTTTTGTGGTTTTCTTGGTGTTTAGTTTACTGATGTTTCGGGCGTTTACGCAAAATGCGTTAAATTCGCAACATCAAGAAATTGATAATGCCCTTAGTGCAGTTAGTCAGCGGTTTACATCAGTGAACACCCGCAATTTGACGTTAGATATGATTGAGCCGTCGCTCCAACCTGGTAATGATCATGTCCGGACGCTTTTAAATGATGAATTGATTGCGAATGTTGCTAGTAAAAACTTAACACTAACCATTTTTGATCGGCATGGCGTACAATTATTTACAAGCCATACTAATATTGTGCCAATGGAACATATGAAGTCATTTTTAGGGCAACGGTTGATTCGGGTTAACGGTCAACAGGTTTTAGTTGGGCGTGTGCCAGTATATGCTCGTAATTCAAATCGGGTGGTCGGCTATGTGCAGATGATTGATAGTCTTGAGCAATATCACCGAATGTATGTAAAATTAGTAAAAATCTTAGTCGTGTTAATGTTGCTTGGATTAATGGCAATTGCATTATGGGGATACTTATTAGCGGATTGGTTATTACGCCCAGTGGAACATATTGCAAAAACCATTGCTGAAGTGGAACATGATCCCAAAACAATGGAGCGTGTTCCAGATTTATTACGGAATGACGAATTATCAGATTTAGGGGATATCTTAAATGAAATGCTTGATCGCATGCAACGTTACATTGATCAGCAATCCCGATTTGTCGAAGATGTCTCACATGAATTACGAACACCAGTTGCGATTGTTAAAGGACATATGGATTTATTGAATCGGTGGGGTAAAGATGATCCACAAATTTTAAATGATTCAATTAAAGCTTCATTGGATGAAATGAAACGGATGGAAACGTTAGTACAAGAAATGCTTGATTTAACCCGGGCTGATCAAGTTGAAATTAATTTCCGTCATGAAGCAACGGATGTCCAAGATGTTGTTTACCAAGTTTATAATAATTTCACGTTAATTCATCCCGATTTCAAATTTAGTTTAGAAGATGATATTCATGAAAGCACGATTGTTTCAATGTATCGGGATCACTTAGAACAAGTGCTGATTATTTTGTCAGATAATGCCTTTAAATATTCACAAGAACGTAAAGAAATTCATTTTTCAATGTCGCGAACAAATCGCGATGTTCAAATTGCGGTTCAAGATTTTGGGGAAGGAATTGCCCAAGAAGATGCGAGTCATGTTTTTGATCGTTTTTATCGGGTTGATAAAGCACGCTCACGGGAAAAAGGTGGTAATGGCTTAGGATTAAGTATTGCACAAAAATTAATTGAAGGATATGGCGGTTCAATTAGCTTAGAAAGTTCATTAGGTCATGGATCGATTTTTCGCATTACGTTACCAATAACTAAAACACCAAAATAGGGGAGGGTTTTATTATGCAAGTTGGTTATCGGATTCAAGTATGGGGCCGCGTTCAAGGCGTCGGTTTTCGTTATCAAACACAACAATTAGCTAAGCGCTTAGCCATAACTGGGTTTGTGGCTAATCAAATTGATGGTTCCGTTTTGATTGAAGCGGAAGGGACTGCACCAGCCATTGTTGAATTTATTGATGCCGTTAAAGCTTCACCCTCACCTTTTGGCGAAGTAACTCGTAGTCAAGTTGATAAAATTGCCACTTCGGGTTATCAAGATTTTAAAACACGTTAAAAAAAGCCTGTCCGCGGACAGGCTTTTTGATTTACTTATGTTTACTTGAAAGTTTTGATTTAAGACCAGCAATCACGGCCGGCAATAACGTAACAATGATAATTCCGAAAATTACGGCAGAAAAGTGGTTTTTAACAAAGAGGATGTTACCGAAGAAATAACCAGCCCCAGTACCGATAATGGTCCAGGTAGTAGCACCAATAATTGAGTATTTAAGGAATAACTTGTATTCCACGCCGGAGTTGGCGGCAACAAAAGGTGCAAATGTCCGAATGATTGGTAAATAGCGGGCAAAGATGATGGCAACGGCCCCGTATTTAGTAAAAAACGCTTCGGATTTTTGGATTGATTCGCGTTTGATAAAGCGACCAAAGAAACGGTGTTCCATCATGGCATGACCAACGTATTTTCCGATGAAGTAGTTTAATGAATCACCAGTTAAAGCAGCAATCCAGAAAAGGAAGGCAAATAACCAAGGGTTTAAATGGTAAATGGGATTAGCACTAATGGCACCAGCCGCAAAGAGTAATGAATCTCCAGGTAGAAAGGGTAAAATCACGGCCCCGGTTTCAATGAAGATAATTGCAAAAAGAATCGCATAAGTCCAATTACCAAACTGGGTTACAATTTGGATAACATGTTTATCTATATGAAGAATAAAGTCGATTAAGTAACTCATTTTAAAAGTATTTCCTTTGATTTTTTTGTCGTTATCATTAAGTTTACCAGATTTATTTGGTTTTTTTTGCTAAACTTGAGTAAGTTATTAATTTTAAGAAATCGAGGTTTGAGAATAATGATTGAATATCCCCAATTAACTCCCAACGAATACAAGGGACCAAAGGCAACTTTGCACACTAACTACGGTGACATTGAAGTGATCCTTTTCCCAACGCAAGCACCTAAAGCAGTTGAAAACTTTTTGACACATGCTAAAGATGGTTACTACGATGGTATTATCTTCCACCGAGTTATCAACGATTTCATGATCCAAGGTGGCGATCCTACTGGAACTGGTTTCAGTGGTGAATCAATCTGGGGTCACAATTTTGAAGATGAATTTTCAGATGACCTCTTTAACATTAACGGAGCACTTTCAATGGCCAATGGTGGTCCAATGACCAACGGCTCACAATTCTTTATTGTGCAAAACCAACACATGGAACCAGCCTTTGCTAGTCAATTAGCTGGCGCCGGTTACCCTCAAGCGATTGTGGATGCATATGTTAACAATGGTGGTACGCCATGGCTTGATCACCGTCACACGGTCTTTGGTCAAGTTGCTAACGGTATGGACATTGTTAATAAGATTGCTCTTGTTAAAACTGATAGTGCTGATAAACCACTTGAAGACGTAGTGATTGAAAATATCACAGTTGTTGATTAATTTAAATTAGTTACAGATAGTAAAGATTCCAGTGTAAAGTGCATTGGAATCTTTTTTCTTCTATACTAATTAAAAAAAGCACTTAATCGATTAACTCCATGCTAGGAACGTGGTAATTTATGATATAAACATGTATACTAGTTGTAGTTAAAATAAGCTAGGGTTACATAAAATATATAATTTACAAGAAAGGAGTTAGCAATGACAGAATATCGAGTAGGGATGCATGTGCGCGGACAAGTGACTGGCATTCAACCATATGGGGCTTTTGTAAGTCTGGATGAAAAACATCAAGGATTGATTCATATTTCAGAATGCAAGTATGGGTTTGTTGGTGATATTAATAAGCTTTTAAAAATTGGGGATGTGATTGAAGTTGTGATTTTAGATATCGATGAATACACCCAAAAAATTAGTTTATCATTACGGTGTCTCACAGAACCGCAAGTAACTAACTTGAAGAAGCTTGAAAACGTTCATCAAACACATAAGCATTACTGGACGAATCGTAATACCGTAATTGGATTTGCCCCGATTGAACAAAACTTAGAAAACTGGATTAATAGTGGCTTAAAAGATACACTAAAAATAAAGTAGGTAGGGTGAAAAGATAATGTCAATGGTTGCAGGAACAATTGTGATGGTTAATGATGGGATGCCATCATACCTCGTAAAGTATGAAGATGCTGTTGCTAATTTTTTAACAGTTAAGATGCACAAACATGCAAATGAAACCGCCTTGGGGACATTGTTGCGAGCAATGCAAAATGATTTTGAGCTTGATAATTTACGTCTTGATGAATTAGCAAGCATTAAGCTACATGATCAAATTGGTTCTTTGTATGTCTTTGAAATTGTTGAACCAATTGAGGTCTTAGCAAATAGTGGCTATAAATTTGTTGAGGCGTCTAATTTACATGCGTTGTTAGAAACAGTTGATATGTCGAGCGCTCCTAAGTTACTTTAATTTATTTGGAATTTGTTTAATAAAGTGCTTGTGTTTGTCATTGTTAGGTGTTATTATTTAGTAACTGTCCTAAGCAAGTAATGCTTTCGATAAAAAACTTATTTAAATTAAGTGTTGACTTAGTTTTCTAAGTTTGGTATCATATAAAAGTTGTCAGTTAATAAGTTTTGATTTTAAAAAATTAAAAAAGTTGTTGACAACGAATTATAACTCCTGTATAGTAGTTAGATGTTGCTTCATTATGAAGCGCAAACGTAGATCTTTGAAAACTGAATAAAGTTTTGACAATCAAATGTGTAAGTGCTTTGAAACTAGATTTCAGAGTTAAACAAATTTGCGAATGTCAATTTCGCTAGTAAATT
>NZ_CAKKNT010000046.1 GCF_918814755.1 Periweissella ghanensis
TAACAAACGAATTAAAGAAAAATTGGATGGCATGAGTCCGGTTGAATTCCAGAATCATGCCATCCAATTAATCGCTTAAAACATCACTCCAATTTATGGGGGTCAGTTCAACAGCTCTTTTTTGTTACTGTAATTTACTTAAATAACCAATTATAATCGTTTAACGGTCTTTTTTTAGTAATTGGGCTCTAAATGACTTTTTTAAGACATGAAAATGTGGTATTATACCACGTAAATAAGTTGAATGGTATAAAAGGTAGTTAAAATGGATAAATTATATGGGGCAATTGCCATCGATATTAAAAATAGTAAAAACATTGCTTTTAAAGCTGGTTATGGAACAAGTGATTTGTTGAATTTTTTTATGCACGCACTAAATGAGCGCTTCCAACGTGCATTATTGACGAAACAATTTGATGGTAGCGTTGGACGGCATTTTACGATTAAGGAAGGTGACATGTTGTTTGCTATCTTTAATCGCCCTAATTATAAAATGATGCCCCTTATTTATAAGTATCTAAATCAACTATATTATTCGGCGGCGTGTCAGCAATTAATTATTAAAATCATGGTGACACCAACGTTAATTGAGTTTAATACCGCGCTAGTTTTTAACGGCAAGTTGCAACATGATTTACTAACAGTTAATGACCTCGATGAAATTAATGGTAATTTGATGTTTACTAGTAAATACATGATTAATGCGCTCCGTGGTGAAAGCGACAAGCATAAGATAATCAAGGTAACACATAATCTCATTACTAATTTACCATTTAATTTAGCGGTGATCGTCCTTGAACCAAGTGCGACGGATGTGCCATACGCAATTGATACGGTAGAAACTGATATTATGAGTGCCTTATTTTACCTAGCGTACAGTGTGCCATTTAGTCAAAACAATCTGCTTAGTATTCGTAAAATTGTTTTCTTTTTAATGCGTGATAGCATCCAGAAAGAAACTTTATATTCGATGGCCAAAGTATTAGATCAAACGTACCATATTGATAGTTACAAAAATACTAAGCAATATATTGAACAAAAGGATACTGCTGAGTTGAGTAAGATATCATCACGGATTAGCAAAATTATTCGGGATATGGACGTACCAGCGATGCAGCATAATATTGCGACGGTCGAGAAAAATATTGAGAGGTTGATGTTTAAATAATGGCGGAATTTACATTTTTAAGCTTACTATTAGTGTATGTAGCAGTGGAGTATATTTTTAAATTTACTAGCAAATTTAAATGGTTGTTAGTACACGTGTTACTTGTTTTGGGACTTAATATGCTTATTTTAATTTGTTTGTTGGGATATTTAGCAGCTAATAAAATACATGGTGCTATTATATGGTGGCATGTGATTATTGGGTTAGTCTTAATTGTAATATTACATTGGGGATGTGATAAGTTAGCAATGTGGACTGTAAATAATTTGAAAAACAATCATACTCGGTGGGTTACGTATCTTGTTAATCAAGGCATCCAATGGGGGATATTATGGGGATTTAGTATGTATATACCATTCTTTGCGAGCGATTCGGAATTACATGCGAATACAAACGTTAATTTAGCGTGGAATATAATGTTAGTTGTAGTAGGTGGTATTATAACTAGCCAAGGAGTTAAGGTATTAATTAAAGAAATTATGAATACGGATGAAAAAGAAGGTAAACCTGAAGTAGAAAATATACAAGAATCTGAGGCAGGAAAAACAGAAGCACCGGAGGGAGTAACTACAGAAGAACCTGAAACAGAAAATAATTTAGGCTTGAATATAATATTAGTTGCGGTATGTGATATTATAACTATCCAAGGATTTAAGAAGTTAATTAAAAAAATTATGAATACGGATGGAAAAGAAGGTGAACCTGAAGTAGGAAATACACAAGAATCTGAAGTGAAAAAAGTAGAGGAACCTAAGAAAGGATTAATGACCGGGACTACGATTGGTATCGTGGAACGGTTGCTTATTTTATTGGGAACGTTGATTGGTCAACTTACACCGACTTTAGCAGGTATAATTGCCATAAAATCAATTGGGCGCTTTCAACAGATTAATGATAGTTCAGATTACGCAGAATATTATATGGTGGGCTCGTTATTAAGTATTGGGTTTGGTATTGCGGTTGCTCAGATTATTAAAATGAACCTAAATTATTTTGCCTAACTGCTTTAACGACCACTACCCCCCAGTGGTCGTTTTTATTTACGTCAAAAAAACACCTTGCCGCAACGGATTGCTGACAAGGTGTTAAAAATATAGTCGGTGGGCTAACGTTTAGAACGGATATAACCAGCCGCTTGGGCATCAGCTTCCGTGGCGAAGCGGACGATGTTTTCGGGCTTGATGTGGTATTTCTTCTGCCCAGGAAGATGATAAATATGTGAGTTAACATCAGCGATTATGCCACCACTATTAGTGGCCACACGATCGCTCATATCTTGACTCGCGCTACTAGCACTGGCTTGAGTTGCTGGCGTTTGTGACGCGGCCGTATCCGCAGCGGCGATATCAGTGTCAGGATCGTTGTTAGCGATAACCGATGATGAACTCGCCGGTGGGGTAGGTGTTATAGCCGTCGTCACTTGCGAACTCGCTGCATCGGCACTACTACTTGAACTCACGGTACTACTGGCAGCTTTGGGCACGCTTGGTACCTGTTTGTGGGGTTGGGCCGTCGCGATTGGTTTAATTGCTTCAGCCGGGGCGGTGAGCGTTTTGAATACAGAACTCGTCGCAGAAGCTAGCGTCACAACTAGAATTAGCACGAGGCCTTGTTTGAGCTTGAGCTGGCTTGGCACGTCGGCGGGATTACGCTTGAACAAAATGATGTGGGCGATGCCAATTATCACGGCGGCAATGACTAATAAGGTCCGTAAAATGCCCAGATTGGCGGGATTGAAAAATAGCAAAATAACGAATGAAAATAAAAAAAGCGCCCAGTTACGATGCGTTGTAAGGATGTGTTGTGGGGATTTATTAGTCATTGCAAGGCTCCTTAATTGGATAAATGTAATTGTGCTATAATTAATATAGCATATTTTTTAAGAAATGTAAGAAAAGATTAATTATAGTTTAAGTTAGTTGGTTAAAACCAACGTCTTGCCGTAGTTTACTTGGTCATTAAATTTAACAATCTTTGAATTTTTCAATAAAAGGCCCACAGCTCTTTAATTAATTTCTAATTATCCGATTGAACTATATTAGATAACATATTAAGGAGCCTTGCGATGAAGAAACATAGAATTAAAGCACCAACCAGTAATGATAAGCAACGTAGTATTGGGAAGTATTTGACGGGTGGCATGATTGCCATTTCAGTCCTGCCCGTGCTTTTGATGGTGCTGGCCTCATTTCTGATTACTACTAATTTAGTTAATCAGCGGGTGGAGAACATTGAGCGTAGTGCTGCCAAAGTTATCAACACCACGAATATGGATGCCAACACTAAAGCTAGTGAGCAGATTAATAAATTGGCGAAGTTAGATGCTCTTGCCGCCAAGAAATTTGACATGAGTACGATTCAATCGCAAATTAACATGATTATGGATAGTGGGAATGCGTATTTAAGTGATGTCGCCTTTGCTAAAAGTGATGGTTCGCTAGTAGCAACCGGGAACATTCCAGCCGGCTTTGATCCGCGGACTCGGGATTGGTACAAAGGGGCGGTGCAAGCGAACGGTAGTGTCTACATTTCACCAGTGTATATCGATGCCTCAACCGACCAGGCAATTGTGTCAGCTTCACTGCAAATAACGAATGCTAGTGGGGAAGTCGGCGTGCTTGAAATTGATATTCCGTTTGACGCGATCCAAAATACGGTTAAAGACCTTGATGTCGGGCGTACTGGAACCTCAACGGTGGTTTCTACAGCCGGGATTGTCGTTGCTTCCGCTGGTCAAACTAAGCAGTTGACGTATCCAGTTGGGAAAAGTATCAGCAATCGGGCGATCTTTAAACAAATTGCCAAAGCTACAAAACGGAGTGGTTTTTTAAGTGTTGATGGTAAAAAGATTTACTTTGACAAAGGTGACCTGGGCAGTAAAATCTGGGTCATTGAACAAGTTTCTAATCAAGAAATTGGCTTAGAACAAGGCTTACTCTTAGGGATTTCGCTCTTTGTAATGATTATTGTGGGCTTGGTAACGACCATTATTTCCGTCCACTACACGAATTTAATTCGCAAAATTTTACACCGTTACACGGAAAGTTTTGCTCAAGCCAGTGAAGGTAAGCTCTTGCCAATTGAAAATACCGGCACGGGGATGGGGATAAATAAGGCCGCAGACCGCATTATTACGCCTAACGCTGACGGGCATGAATTTAACCGCTTATCAAGTCACTACAATGACATGATTGCCGCAATGGGGACCTTAATTACTCAAGTCCAAGCCGAAAGTCACCTCGTGGCCAATGAGGCTAATAACATGGGTGAGCTCGCCAAACAAACGAATGCGGCGACGGATGAAGTGGCGACGACCGTGACGGAAATTGCCCAAGTTGCGGCTAGCCAAGCAACCGAAACCGAGCATGGGGTTGCGACTGTCCAAGGCCTATCAAAAGTCTTAGATCACATGCAAGCCAACGTTAGCACGATGCTTAACAAAGCGGATGAATCAGCCCAGTTAAACCAAGCTAATGTTGAGATGACGACCACGGTGCAAACGAACTGGCAAGCCCAAATGACCCAGTTGATGGAATTAAAGACTAGCATGACGACGATGGCGGAAAATGTCCAAGAGATTAGTACCGTCATCAAAGTGATCAACGATATTTCGCAACAAACTAACTTATTGGCGCTCAACGCCTCAATTGAAGCTGCAAGTGCTGGGGAAGCCGGGAAGGGCTTTGCCGTTGTGGCCACGGAAATTCGCGTTTTAGCGGAACAAAGTAAAGCATCAACGAAGAGCATTCAAAACATTGTTAATCGGATTCAAGGGGATGCCCAAGTGATGGTAACCAAAACCGATGCCTCTGTAACTGGGGGCCACGCCCAAGCAAGCTTGTTGGATCAATCATTGAGTGCGACGCAAGCTGTCTTTGCCAATAATGAAGCGTTACGCGAAGAAGTTGGTTCACTTGTGATGGCAGCTGATGAAGTGGCGACGATTCAAGCGCAAGTCTTGAGTAGCTTGGAATCAATTTCATCGGCGGCAGAGGAAAGTTCAGCAGGTACACAAGAAGTGTCAGCGAACGCAGAAGAAGTATCCGCCATGATGGATGAATTCACTAATAGTGTCCAAACGTTGGGGACATCGGCTGAACACTTAAATACGTTATTACAAAAATTTGAAGTCCAAAAATAAGCGTCGGTGACGAAAGTTACTTCGCTCATATGTTAAAAAAGAATGCCCCGACTGAATTGAAAAATTCAGCCGGGGCATTCTTTTACATTGGATGTAGGGTTTGTTACACGAGGTAGCAAAAGTTTCACATGAAACAATTGCTTAAATTAGTTACCTTGTTCTTCAAATAGGTGCCCAATTTGGAAGTAAATTTCATTAATTTTTTTCGCACCATCTTTGAGCTCTTCATATGAAGCTAAGTTGATGTTCAACATTTCTGAAGAGTTACCGGTCATTGCATTAATTTGGTTTGATTCTTCGGCAAGTAATTTAACTTGTTCTTCAATCTTACTAATCCGTTCATGAATGTTAACGGCTTCTTCCCGGACTTGGTTTGAAAGCTTACGAATCTCTTGGGAGATCACATTAAAGCTACCACCATGTTCATTCAAACGGGCTGCTTCAATCGCGGAGTTAACCGCCAACATGCGTGTTTGGTGAGCGACATCTTGGATGACCGTGATGATGTCATTGGCCTGTTCAGTTTCACGTAACAAAGTCGTGCTCGTTTGCTTGTTTTTAGTCGTGAATTCTTCCATTTCATTAACACTCGTAATCGTTTGGTTAACCCGTTCAACCCCACGATTAGCGATGTAGTCAACATCTTCGGTAAATGACTTGATTTTTTTAAGAATGCCGCCAAGGCCAATTGCCCGATCAGTAGTATCAAAGGCGATTTTAACAACTGAAACCACATTACCATCAGCATCTTTAACTGGTACATACGTTGCTTCAAAGAAAACTCGTTCACCAGTTTTAGTTTTACGGAGAATTTGTTCTTGGAATTGTTCACCGCTAAGGAGTGTATTCCAAAAAACTTCATATTGGGGATGTTCGGTATAAGTTGAAAAACAGAAATCCGCATGTTTGTGGTGCAAGATTTCTTCAACGGTGTACCCCAAAGTTTCTGCAAAAATTGGGTTAGCATGAATAAGTTCCCGCTCAGTGTTGAAAACGGCGAAGGGAACTTTTTCATCAACGATTTGGCGCAATGAATATTGAATTAATTCAGAATTTTCCATGATTGCAACGTCCTTTAATTTAGTGTGTTACTTAAACAATCGGCAGATATACTAAAAATTAAAGTCGTTAACGGATAAACATCGGTAAAATTGTCAGCCAATGTAGTTAGTCGGTTAAGAAATTTTTGCTTGTATTCACTTATAGGTGATTTTTTGGTACACTTATTTTTAAAATACAAAATGTAGGGATAAAATAAATGATACTAACAATCGTTATTGCGATATACATTATCAGCATGCTCGCGGCGCTGGTATTTATGATTATGTGGCTGCGGGGGGCTATTAAAAAACAACCAAATAATAAATGGAAATACATGCTAACAACGATGGTTATTATCTTTGTTAGTGGTGCTAGTATCAGTACGATTCGCGGTCAACAATATCAAGCTGAACAATTGCGATTAGAAAAAATTGCGATTAAGAAAGCTAAAATTCAAGCCCGTGATTTGAAAAAGTTAGAAGTTACGAGCAAATTTGGCTTTAACGATTACTTAGTTCTTTTGATGCAACCCCACAAAAATACCGGGGTGCAAGCGCAACTTAACGGCACGGCTGAAGATCAAGCCAAGGTGTTGAGTAACGCGCAAAAGGCCATCTTCCGCATGCGCCATCACCCAGCGGCTAAAAAGGATGGGGTTTTGATTGTGTCATATGTGAAGGTGCACAAGAAATCAAAACCACTCTTCGTGTTATATGCCTCAGCCAAGCAAGTGCGCAAGATGAGTAAAGTGGCCGATGATCCTAAGACGTTCTTGGATGATGATTTAACCGCCTACTGGTTTAACAAGAAGTTCATCAAGAAAACCGATGATAAGTTACCAGGAATTTTCAATAACATCTTATTACAAGATCAAACGCACATGCCAAAACAAGTTAAGAAGCACATTGTTTCTGGTAAGACGATTTATTTCAACTATCCAACGGCCAAGAAAAAGCCGACCGATACAGGTAAAAAAGTCGTTACCGAAAATGCTTAACAGTATATGAAAAAAGGGGTTGTGACATAACTACCTCTTAAATAAAAATTCCAGATGGAAATGAGTATCATTTCCATCTGGAATTTTTTTATTTTGAAAAAAGTGAATAAATTAGCGAGC
>NZ_CAKKNT010000047.1 GCF_918814755.1 Periweissella ghanensis
TGGAACACCATTTTGGTACTCAATAATTGCATCTAATTTTATTTTTTGAGAAAAATACATAAGAAAACCCCCTCGATTGGATTTACTCCAATTCGAGGGGGTCAGTGCATGCCAATTGGCAAGCTTTTTTTATTGAGCAATTTCAGTATTGCGGATTTCACGAATAACCGTAACTTTAATGTGCCCTGGATAATCAAGATCATGTTCAATTTGATTTTTAACATCCCGTGCAATAATTGTTGCTTCTAAATCATCAACCTTCGTTGGTTCTACAATCACGCGAATTTCACGTCCTGCTTGAATTGCAAATGATTTTTCAACCCCTTCAAAGTTATCAGCAATTGCTTCTAACTGTTTTAGACGTTGGACGTAGTTTTCCAATGACTCTGAACGAGCACCTGGCCGCGCAGCTGAAATCGCATCAGCTGACGCAACAAGGACTGAAATAACTGACGTTGCAACTGTATCACCATGGTGGGATGCAATTGAATTAATAATAACTTCTTTTTCTTTAAACTTAGTAGCAATTTCAATACCAAGTTCAACGTGGGAACCTTCAACCTCTTGGTCAACAGCTTTCCCAATATCGTGTAATAACCCTGCGCGTTTTGCAAGAGTAACATCTTCGCCAAGTTCGGCAGCTAAAATTCCCGATAATTTAGCAACTTCAATCGAGTGCGTAAGAACATTTTGTCCATATGATGTTCGATAATTCATCCGACCGATAATTTTAATCAAGTCAGGATGAATACCATGAATACCTAATTCGAAAACGGCTTGTTCACCAATTTCACGAATTTTTTCATCAATTTCTTTCCGAGCTTTTTCAACCATCTCTTCAATTCGAGCTGGGTGAATCCGTCCATCCAAAATTAATTTTTCCAAGGCTAACTTGGCAACTTCACGACGAATTGGATCAAATCCAGATAATACAACTGCTTCTGGTGTATCATCGATGATTAAATCAATCCCGGTTAAAGTTTCAAGTGTCCGAATATTACGGCCTTCACGCCCAATAATCCGCCCCTTCATATCATCATTTGGTAAAGTGACCACTGAAACCGTTGTTTCTGAAACCATGTCAGCAGCCGAGCGTTGGATTGCTTGAACAACAATATTTTTAGCTCGTTTTTCTGCTTCGGCATTAGCTTCTTCTTCACTAGCTTTAATTAAGACTCCACGTTCATGAGCTAATTGTTGCTTAGTTTCTGAAAGAATTAATTCTCGCGCATCACTTTGTTCTAACCCTGCGACTTTTTGTAACTCGTTTTCACGATCTTCGACAAGGGCTTCGGCACGTTGATGTAATTTTTGTAAATTATCGTTTTCACGGCTAAGTTTATCTTCTTTAACCGTTAACGCAGATTCGCGTTTTTCTAAAGCTGCATCCTTACGTTCCATTGATGCTTCACGTTGTAATAGTCGATCTTCTTGTTTTTGAACCTCAGAACGGCGTTCCTTGAGTTCATTTTCAATTTCAGTTCGATACTTGTGATTTTCATCTTTGGCTTCAATCAATGCTTCCTTTTTCAAGGTTTTAGCATCTTTTTTCGCTTGAGCAAGGAAATCTTCGGCAGTTTGGTGCGCTTGCATCATTGTTTTTTCATAAGTTCCCTTACGCAAAACATATCCAATCACTCCACCGATTACTAATGCTAACACTGCCACGGCGACTACACTAGCCAAAATTCCAGACATAATGCCTCCATGCGTGCATAATTTATAGCTCGGGTGCTATAAATTTAATTTTTCAAAGATGTTAATTTGATTCATACACATATAATATTCTATTGTTATTATGCATTTAAGTCAAACTAAATATGTTTTAATGCAATAAAAAAACATCAAATACCTAGGGTATCTGATGTTAATTCATTATTTGCTAGTTTTAACTACTTCGCGACCGTCGTAGAAACCACATGCTGAACATACGTAGTGTGACTTACGTAATTCACCACAGTTTGGACATGCGCTTAAACCAGCCGCAACAAGCTTGATGTGTCCACGACGGGCACGCTTGTTTGACTTAGAAGTCTTGTGTGATGGAACTGCCATATTCGAGTATCCTCCTTAAAATTTTATATCCACGCGTGTTACAAATTTAAGAGTCTGCTATTCTCCTTCTTCCTGATCAGGGAATAAGTCTTTGAGTTTAGCGAGACGTGGATCAATGTTAGTTGTGTTAGCTTTTTTGGCTTCTAGTTGATCTTCGGTTAATACTTCCCAACCATTTCCAGAAGGCATTTCAGAGTCGTCAACGACTTCATCTTCAGCTAAAATTTGCAAAGGAATCTGGAGCATTAAATACTCCTCAATTGCTTCATTAAAATTCAAAACATCATTTTCTAACACAATAACTGAATCAGTAATTTCGTAACGTTCGAGATGACTTTCTTCAGTGGTGTAGGTTTCATCAATTGCAAAATCAAATGGCATTTCGACGGGTTTTAAAGACCGTGAAGACGGTACCGTCATACTACCAGTGACTTGCGCATGAATATAGACATCCTCATTCTTGTATTCAAGGAACCCTTGAACCGTGACGGGAGTAATATCTAAAATGAAATCAGAAAACCGTGCTAAAATATCAGCTTTTAGATCTAAAGTTTCACTTAAATTTAAAGGTACTTCTTTAAATTTTTTCAATTCAAGCATTGACCATTTCATATTGGTTCCCTCCTTTTGCAACTAATCAAGTATACCTTATTATCCAACGATAGTCAAAGAATTTATTGTAAAGTCGTAGAATCATTTATCCGCCAAGGAATACGACCAATATTTTGGACCGATTGGTTACCAATTGTCGTAAAAACTTGGTCAACTTGATACTGTAAAGCAAATATTCCTTGTTTAGCTTGCGCCCCGATTTTGCTAAATAATGGTATTGTAACCTGTTTTTTTACTTGGCGTAACCACTTTTGCCCCACTGGTGTCGCACCTAATAGATTTAAATATGGCTGGGCTAGCGTCTGTTGCATTTGCTTAGTGGTAACGTTTAATAACACATATAAGACCATACGTTGTAAACGGGCATTTGTATAACGCTTAGATTTTAGTAACTGCATAAATTCTGCATAACTGCTTGCTTGTTCTACGGCGGCTTTTAGTTTGTATTCGAGCCCTTCACTCACTTGGTAAATTACGCGTAATTCTTCGATTTTAGCAGTTTGTAAGCGATACTGAATGAACGGCCACCAAACCGTTGCAAAATCACTTGTACGTGTGCTATTTAGTAAATCAACCGCTGTTTGTTCCGGTACATACTGTAACACAGCTGACACGTTATGCTTACGAATGGCCGATGCACTAGCAATCGAACCACTTGGCAAAGCAGTTTGATGATACGCCGCATTAATTCGTTTGATTGGTTGGAGGTTTATTGTATCGGTCCAACCATTTTTCACAATTGCCTTAGCATATGACAAACTTAAAATATCATTAGGTAATTGGATTTCAATACCACTTTGATCAGCTAGTTCCTGATAAAAAGTGGTGGCATATGTTTGTTGATATTGGGTAAAAGCACGGTGATTATCAATTGGTAACTGTGCTAACTGCATAAATTGATAATCCGGATGTTCAGCGCCACAGACAATCGTATCAACACCAACTGCATGTAACAGGCTAATTGCTTGTTCAGCGAAGATATGTCCCGGTTGAACTGCCATGGCAAATGGTAGTTCAAAAACAACGTCAACACCATTTAAAAGGGCTTCTTTAGCACGGGTCCATTTATCAAACATCGCTGGTTCACCCCGTTGAACGTAATTACCACTCATAACTGCCACGACCACATCCGCCTTAGTTATTGCGCGGGCTTGTTCGATATGATATTGATGACCATTATGAAAGGGATTATATTCGACGATGATTCCCGTAATTTTCATTATCAGCTGCCTCCAGTTCAAATTGGCTTTATTATAACAAAAAAACGTTATGAACTTACGTCCATAACGTTTTTATAAGATGCCGTCGGTGGGGGTCGAACCCACACTCCCGTGAAGGAACTGGATTTTGAGTCCAGCGCGTCTGCCAATTCCGCCACAACGGCATATTTAATTAGATTCGTTAACTGACGTTAACTACTGGGCTAGCTGGATTCGAACCAGCGCATGACGGTACCAAAAACCGTTGCCTTACCGCTTGGCTATAGCCCAATAAAAGGGCGGTATATGGGACTCGAACCCATGCGTGCTGGTACCACAAACCAGTGTGTTAACCCCTTCACCAATACCGCCATAATATTAAATTAAAATCACTACCTAGATAATGATTTATGGCGCAGGACGGAATCGAACCGCCGACACATGGAGCTTCAATCCATTGCTCTACCAACTGAGCTACTGAGCCATTTAAAACGGTCACAACGGGACTCGAACCCGTGATCTCCCGCGTGACAGGCGGGCGTAATAACCAACTATACCATGCGACCATTGAATGGAAGATACAGGGCTCGAACCTGTGACC
>NZ_CAKKNT010000048.1 GCF_918814755.1 Periweissella ghanensis
GGAACACCATTTTGGTACTCAATAATTGCATCTAATTTTATTTTTTGAGAAAAATACATAAGAAAACCCCCTCGATTGGATTTACTCCAATTCGAGGGGGTCAGTGCAGAATGAGTTTTTTATTTTGCATTAATTTAGATTTAAGTATAGAATCAACTCTAAAGAAAAATTTAAAATATCTAATAATAAGTATTTTTTTAATAAAAGTGCTAAAAAATTTGAATTAACTTTACTTAAATTAAAAAACAGGAGATTTTTTTATGGCAATGATCGAATTTAAGAACGTAGAAAAATACTATGGTGATTTTCACGCGCTAAAAAATATTAATTTGCAGATTGAAGAAGGTAAGACCGTTGTTTTGATTGGACCATCAGGATCGGGGAAATCAACACTTATTCGGACGATTAATGGATTGGAACAAATTCAAGCTGGGGATTTAATTGTCCACGGTGAAAATATTTCTAAAAAGAAAAGTGATATGAACTTGTTGCGTAAAAATGTCGGCATGGTTTTCCAACACTTTAATTTGTATGCTAATAAAACAGTATTAGAAAATATTATGCTAGCACCGCGAATTGTCCTTAAACGCGATGAAAAAGAAAATCGTGAAATGGCAGAAAAATTATTAGAAATGGTAGGGCTAGCGGATAAAGGGAATAGCTATCCTGATATGCTTTCAGGGGGACAAGAACAACGGGTGGCGATTGCACGTTCATTGGCCATGAAGCCCAAGGTGTTATTATTTGACGAGCCAACGAGTGCCCTTGATCCAGAAATGATTGGGGATGTTTTGGAAGTTATGAAGACGATTGCACGTGATTCTGATATGACGATGGTGGTTGTAACGCACGAAATGGGCTTTGCTAAACAAGTGGCGGACCAAGTTATTTTCATGGCTGATGGCACGATTATTGAAAAGGGATCAGCCAAAGAATTCTTTGAAAATCCTAAAGAAGAACGGGCTAAGAAGTTCTTGAGTCAAGTCTTGAATCATTAGTGTGAGGAATACTTTTAAAAGGAGGGAGTTTCAATGGTAACACGCAAATATAAATGGTTTGGGTTAGCGACTTTCTTCATGCTCATGCTCTTAACATTAAGTGCTTGTGGGAATGAAACGGCACTAACCAAACAAAATCAATATGATCAAGTTAAATCAAGTAACCAAATGATTTGGGGGGTCAAAGCCGATACCCGATTGTTTGGATTAATGAATATTAAAACTGGTAAAATTGAAGGTTTCGATGTTGATATGGCCAAAGAAATTACTAAACGCATTGATCCAAAGGCCAAACCAGTTTTTGTTCAAGTAACATCCCAAACCCGGATTCCGTTATTAAAGAATGGTAATATTCAAGCCATCATCGCAACGATGACTGGAACGCCAGAACGGGCCAAAATTGTTGATTTCTCAGTACCATATTTTAATGCTGGTCAATCTTTACTAGTTGTTAAAGGTAGCAAGATTAAAAATGTGCAAGATTTGAATCATAAAGGAGTTACCGTTTTAGGAACGGTTGGTTCAAACTCAGTTATTAATATCAAAAAAGTAGCACCTCAAGCACGGGTATTACAATTACAAGATTATGCCCAAGCGTTAACGGCCTTAAAATCTGGTCAAGGAGATGCTTTGACGACGGATAATGGGATTTTGTACGGGATGTCAGAACAAAATCCGACCACACGTGTTGTTGGTGGAACATTCACGAAGGAACCTTATAGTGTTGTCATCGATAAGCGCCAAACTAAGTTAAAGACCGCCATTAACAAGGCGATTGAAGCAATCCATAAGGATGGGACCTACGATCGCTTAGTCGAAAAATGGTTCAGTAATGTACCAGGATTTAATTGGAGGACGTTATTAAATGATTAATATTTTAACAACTCATTGGTCAGATTTCGTTCACGGATTTGGCATCACGTTATTATCAAGCGTCATTGCGTTGGTAATTTCAATGATTTTAGGGACCGGCTTTGCGATTCTTGAAATCTTACCAAATAAATTTGTCAATGTGCTTGCCCGTATTTATATTCAAATTTTCCGGAATATTCCACTCTTAGTTGTTACAATGTTCTTTTATGTTGTGGTGACCCAATTCATTAAAATGAATGGGTTGGTTGCTGGGACAATCGGGTTGTCACTGTATACCTCAGCCTTTATTGCTGAAACTGTCCGAGCAGGAATCTTAGCAGTTGATAAAGGCCAGATGGAAGGGGCGCGGGCTAATGGGCTAACTTATTGGCAAACAATGCGCATTATTATCTTACCGCAAGCGTTTAAGATTGTGATTCCACCACTTGGTAATCAATTTATCAACTTGGTTAAAAACTCATCAATTTTGGCTTTCGTAGCTGGTTTTGATTTAATGTATCAAGGAAATGAAATTGCCTCAACGACGTTTGATACGATTGATACGTACATTGTCGTCGGCTTATTTTACTTAGTTATCACTTTACCGTTAAGTTACTACATGCGGTACTTAGAAAACAAACTCGCGTAGAAAGGAGGTTAAGAGATGCAAGATTTTTTAAATGCCTATACAGCAATTAACCTCGGTTTCTTATTGAAGGGATTATTGGTCACAATTGAAGTTTCAGTAATTTCAGGGGCGCTAAGTTTTGTGATTGGCTCATTTTTAGGGGTCATTCGCTATGCTAAATTCCCGATTGTTTCAATGATTGTGGGTCTTATTATTGATATTTTACGGAATTTACCATTGTTGTTAATTATTTTCTTTACGTACTTTGGTTTACCAAATTTTGGGATTCGTTTAAATATTATGACATCCGCAATTGCCGCCTTAACCGTCTTTGAAGCCGCGATGATTGCTGAAATTGTCCGCTCTGGGATTGTTTCAGTACCTAAG
This sequence comes from Periweissella ghanensis, assembly GCF_918814755.1. GTDB lineage: Bacteria > Bacillota > Bacilli > Lactobacillales > Lactobacillaceae > Periweissella > Periweissella ghanensis. The sequence continues at coordinate 2,866 of NZ_CAKKNT010000048.1, forward strand.
GGCCAAACAGAAGGGGCGCTTGCTAATGGGATGACTAAGCCCCAAGTTATGTGGTATATTGTCTTACCGCAAGCATACAAACGGATGATTCCACCATTGGTTAGTCAATTAATTTCGTTGATTAAGGATACATCTTTGGCAACGATCATCGTCTTGCCAGAATTGACCTACAATGCGCAAATCATTTACGGCCAAAATAATAGTTATATGATTCCAATGTTCTTAGCGATTGCTGTGATGTACTTTATTGTTAACTACTGCCTTGCATTAGCCGGCAGTTGGTTTAGTCGTCATAGCCGTCGGACAGCATGATTATTAAATGAATATCATAAAAATAATTAATTTTTGAGCCGCTAAAACGGCTTTAATAGAAATTTATAATAAAAATCGACACCTTAAAAAGGGCTCTTTGTCAAATGATGTTGATATTGAGTTTTTAGACTCTAAATCGTAAAAGATTTAGGGTCTTTTTTTATGCCAATTCTAATCGAATACGATTAAAAAAATTGGCTA
>NZ_CAKKNT010000049.1 GCF_918814755.1 Periweissella ghanensis
CTTTGGTTTTCGTCGACTTAATTTTAGCACTAGGACATACGGTGTCCTATTTTTTTTGCAAAAAAAGATGTCGATGATTTTACTCATCAACATCAAATAGTGTAGAACCGTGATAAATCACATCTTTGAAAAAAGGTGTGATTTTTTTGATGTTGACCCTGGCAATAATTTGATATCTTGCAATTTGGAACAGTATTAAGGATAATAAAGTCAGGATTAGTCAAAGTGATTTTCTGAACGGAAGGAGGCGGTGGATAGTGGAAACGCAAAATGTTTCAGATATGATTGAGCAATATTTAAAGAATATTTTGCAAGAACATCAACATATAGAAATCCGGCGAGCTGAAATTGCCCAACAATTTGATGTAGTCCCATCGCAAATTAATTACGTAATTAAAACCCGGTTTACCATTCAAAATGGATATTTAGTTGAAAGTAAACGTGGTGGCGGTGGTTATATTCGAATTGCAAAAGTGCGCTTATTAGAGGATAATCAAGTTCTTGATTTATTAATAACGGCAATTGGAACAACGGTTTCGCAACATGATGCCATCGCAGTTGTGCAAAGTTTGTTTGAAGATAAGTTGATTTCGCCACGTGAAGCTAGTTTAATATTAGCAACGATTGACAAAGATACGCTTCGAATTAACGATACGCAAACAGAAAACGCGATGCGTGCACGTATTTTAATTGGGATTTTAAATCGCTTACGGTTTAAAAGTTAAGATAGCAAAATAGCGAGGTGTACAAATGGAAAATGAATACACAAGAAGTGCTCGAAATGTGTTGGTATTAGCACAAGAGCAAGCGAAATTTTTTAAACATCAAGCAGTTGGAACCGAACACTTACTTCTAGCATTGGCCATGGAATATGAAGGTATGGCTGGGAAAGTATTAGCACGTTTTGGCCTCGATGCAGATAAAATTCGCCGAGAAATTGAAAACTATACCGGTTATGGTAATTTAAATCCACTTGAACGTGAAGATTACTTACCATATTCACCTAAAGCAGCGACAACATTACGAGCTGCGGGTGAAGAAGCGCGTAATTTACAAGCCAAAAACATTGGTACTGAACATATTTTATTGGCCTTGTTGGGCTCACAAAGTAATTTAGCAACGCGGATGTTAGGGGATTTAAATGTTAAACCCACTGATATTCAACGCCAAGTACTCAAAAATGTTGGCGTTAACACAGATACAACGCGTGGTAAAGGTGGCCGTGTCACACCTAAAGGGACCCCAACTTTGGATGGTCTTGGTCGAGATTTAACTAAAATTGCCGCAAGTAAACAGATGGATCCAGTGATTGGCCGTGCTAAAGAAGTTAAACGTGTAATTCAAATTTTGAGTCGACGGACGAAAAATAACCCGGTATTAGTTGGGGAACCTGGAGTTGGTAAAACTGCCATTGCGGAAGGGTTAGCGCAAAAGATTGTTAACAAAGAAGTGCCGGCTAACTTACAAGGCAAGCGGTTAGTGTTGCTTGATATGGCTGCTGTGGTGGCCGGAACGAAATACCGTGGTGAATTTGAAGAACGCCTCCGCAAAATTGTTGATGAAGTCTACAATGATGGTAACGTGATTCTCTTCATTGATGAATTACACACGCTAATCGGGGCTGGTGGCGCAGAAGGGGCAATTGATGCCTCAAATCTCTTGAAGCCAGCACTTGCTCGTGGTGAAGTGCAAATTGTTGGGGCTACAACGCTGAATGAATACCAAAAGTATATTGAAACTGATACTGCATTAGAACGTCGTTTTGCTAAAGTATTAGTTAACGAACCATCTGAAGCAGATGCTACTGAAATTTTACTTGGTTTGAAGGAACAATACGAAAAGCATCACCGCGTAAGTATTACAGATGAAGCAATTGAAGCGGCAGTTAAATTATCAGTACGCTATATTCCTGATCGCTTCTTGCCAGACAAGGCAATTGATGTGATTGATGAAGCGGCTGCTAAAGTCCGGATTAATAATCCTGAAGTGTTAGATGAATTTACACCATTAACGCAAAAGTTGGCCGAATTAGTTCGCCAGTGTGATGAAGCTTTGTTACAACAAGATTTTGAACGGGCGGCCCAATTACGGCGCGAATTTGTCGAAGTTAATGAGGAATTAGAAGCCAAACAACGCCAACAAGCAACGCAAAAGTTACTCAAAAAAGATGATGACTATAGCTTATTTGTTACGTCTGAAGATGTGGCGGAAATTGTCGCTGAATGGACGGGTGTACCGGTAACGCAAATGCAAAAATCGGAACAAACCCGTTTAATTAACTTGGAAAAGGTCTTGCATGAACGGGTTATTGGGCAAAATGAAGCTGTTTCGGCAATTTCTCGCGCAATTCGGCGGGCACGGTCTGGTTTGAAAGATCCTAAAAAGCCTATTGGGAGCTTTATGTTCCTTGGTCCTACTGGGGTTGGTAAAACTGAATTAGCCAAAGCATTAGCGGAAGTGATTTTTGGTTCTGAAAATAACATGATTCGGATTGATATGTCTGAATACATGGAAAAATATTCAAGTAGTCGCTTAGTCGGCGCAGCCCCAGGATATGTTGGGTTTGATGAAGGTGGTCAATTGACGGAAAAAGTCCGGCAACAACCATATGCCGTGGTATTGCTTGATGAAGTTGAAAAAGCCCACCCAGATATCTTTAATTTGTTATTACAAGTATTAGATGATGGGTACTTGACTGACTCTAAGGGTCGGCGGGTTGATTTTAGTAATACGATTATTATTATGACCTCTAACCTTGGGGCAACTCGTGTTCGTGATGAAAAGACGATGGGCTTTGGTGCGAAAAAAGCGGAAGCAGATTATGACGCAATGGCGGCTAAAGTTCGTGAAAGTCTAAAAGAACAATTCCGGCCAGAATTTATTAACCGGATTGATGAAACCGTTATTTTCCATAGTTTAGATAAGCCTGAATTGCATGAAATTGTTAAATTGATGGCAAAAAGCTTGCTTAAACGCGTTCAAGAGCAAGGGATTGATATTAAAATTACGCCCGCAGCAATTGATGTGGTCGCCGCGGCTGGTTTTGATCCCGAATACGGGGCACGACCATTACGCCGGGCTTTACAAACGAAAGTTGAAGACTTACTTAGTGAGGAATTACTTTCAGGTCATATTGCAGTCAATGACAGTGTGACCATTGGAGCAGCGCGTGGTGAAATTAAGTTAACGGTAAAACACCCCGAAACATTACACTAAAAAATAGGGTGATGACAGGCGAATGATACTAAATAAGGGGTTGTGACATAACTACCTCTTAAATAAAAATTCCAGATGGAAATGAGTATCATTTCCATCTGGAATTTTTTTATTTTGAAAAAAGTGAATAAATTAGCGAGC
>NZ_CAKKNT010000050.1 GCF_918814755.1 Periweissella ghanensis
TTAGCCAATTTTTTTAATCGTATTCGATTAGAATTGGCATAAAAAAAGACCCTAAATCTTTTACGATTTAGAGTCTAAAAACTCAATATCAACATCATTTGACAAAGAGCCGAAAATTCTTCATAGAGGATTTTGTCGTATTTTGAATATATCGGACTTTTGGAACCCGTTCTAGCAGCAAATTACCACCAAGAAAGAGTTATGTCACAACCCCGTTTTCGCTTGCAATTAGTGTTTATCCAAGTAAAGCTTCTAATTCGTTTAAACGTTCTTCAAAGACCTTAAAGGCTTGTTCTAAGTACGCTGGTTGTGTCATATCAACACCAGCCTTTTTGATAACTTCAATTGGGAAATCTGAGTTACCAGCTTTGAGGTAGTTTTTGTATGCTTCAACCGCTTGGGCATCACCACGCGTAATGTTGTCAGCTAAAGTTGTAGCTGCTGACATCCCAGTTGAATATTGGTAGACATAGTAATTGTAGTAGAAGTGTGGAATTCGAGCCCATTCAAGCGCAATTTGATCATCAAACGCTAAATCTGGACCGTAGTAGCGGCGGTTTAAATCAGCGTAGAAATCACTAAGAATTTCTGCTGTCAATGGTTCGCCGGCTTGATCTTCTTCGTGTAACCAGTGTTCAAATTCTGCAAATTGTGTCTGACGGAAGACCGTTCCCTTAAAGCCATCTAAGTAGTGGTTTAAAATGTAGGCCCGTACTTTAGGATCAGTTTCGCGTTCCAATAAGTATTCGGTCAAAATATTTTCGTTAGTCGTTGAGGCAATTTCTGCTAAGAAAATTGAATAATCACCGTATTGGTATGGTTGATTCTTGCGCGTAAAGTATGAGTGAACTGAGTGGCCCATTTCATGTACTAACGTAAACAAGTTATCTAAGTTATCTTGCCAGTTAAGTAAAATATATGGATCAGTATCATACGCTCCACCAGAGTATGCTCCTGAGCGTTTACCTTTGTTTTCAACAACGTCAATCCAACGATTATCAAAGGCTTCTTGCACAACATCAAGATAGTCATCACCGAGTGGTTTTAAAGAATCTAATGCTGTGGCAACTGCACTTTGGTAATCATAAGTCAATGCAGCTTCACCAGTAATTGGTGTGTATAAATCATACGTGTGGAGTTCATCAACGCCTAAGATTCGTTTTCGTAACGCTACGTAACGGTGTAATAATGGTAAGTGAGCGTTGACTTGTTCCACTAAAGTTTCAAACACACTTTCCGGAATACTGTTACCCGCTAAAGCTGATTGGCGGGCGCTGTCATAATTGTGCACTGAAGCCAAGTAATTGTGGCCGTGCACGTGTTGTGACAACGTTGAAGCAAACGTATGTTGGAATTGTTCATAACTTTCATATAGTGTCGTGAAGGCTTGCTTACGGACTTCACGATTAGTTGATTCTAAATGCCGTGAGTAAACACCATTTGAAAGTTGTACATCGTTACCATCTTCATCTTGCACAATGCCAAATTTTAAATCGGCATTATCCAAAACCCCAAAAGTATTTTCTGAAGCTGAGAAAATATCACTAGCACCCGCCAATAATTTTTCTTCATTTGGCGTTAAAACGTGGCCACGAGCTTCGGTAATTTTATCAAAGAAGTGCTTGTAAGCACTTAATTCGGTATTTGTGTTAATAAATTCAGTTAAAGCACTTGGTTCAATCGCCAATACTTCTGGTTCAAAGTATGCGATAGCTCCACTAGCTTTAGCCCAAAGCATTCCAGCTTGGGCACTGTAACCTTGATATTTTGAGTTAGCAGTATCTTGATCTGATTTCATTGATGCGTAAACGTAAATTTTTTCAACTTTACGTGTTACATCTAAAATTGCTTGCGTTGCGGCCAATAATTGGTCAGCTGAGTCGGCCAAAGTACCAGCGTATTCGGCTACTTCTGGAAGTTCGGCTTGAACTCCTTTTAACGCTTGTTCCCAAGCCTCATCGTTTGCAAAAATTTTGCTTAAATCCCAAGTTTGGCTGGTTGCAACTTCATCACGGGTTGGTAATTGCTTTACTTCTGACATCATCGTCCTCCAATTTTTCTATCGATACTCTACATATTACCATAAAATGAGAATAATCGTATATTTTAATTTAATTTTAATGAATTAGTTTTAACTTGCCAGTCTGCATACCATTGTGGGTAACAAATTAACCTTAAAACACCCTTTTTTTGACTTATCAAAATCTGATTTACAACTAGTTCAATGATAAATTGATTAACAATATATTTAATTAATCGTTCATCAACGGCTAACCAACGCCCTTCATTAATAAATTCACGTCGTAACAGACTAACTGGGAATTCACTTTGTAACGGCTGGCGCTCCAAAAATAACACGCACTGACAGCGCCATAATATATGGGGAATCCTTAGCCCAATCGGCATACTTTTTTTCGGATGGCATAACCATGGAGCCCCACCTAAATTACGACCTTGTTGATAACATTTTTGCTGGATTAATAACCATTCCGGTTGCTGACGAATTATTTGTTGTTGCACTTTAAAACTTTGGTGCACTAACCGCGTATTGGAAATTTCAATATCTTGCCAAAAGACATGGCGCTGATAGTTAGTAATGCCTTGTAGCAAGTTACCTAGTTCATATTCGTGGTAGGCCCACCGAATAGTTTGAAAATCAACCTCGTTAAAGTTATGTCGCCGTCAAGTTAAATTGAGCCAAAAATAGTCAATAAAGTTGAGCCACATTGATCTAAAACGGTCAATAAAATTGAGCCGTTTCTTCCTTTTTAATTTTTAAATA
>NZ_CAKKNT010000051.1 GCF_918814755.1 Periweissella ghanensis
TGGCGCAGATGATACACCTGTTCCCATGCCGAACACAGAAGTTAAGCTCTGTAGCGCTGAAAGTAGTTGGGGGATCGCTCCCTGCGAGGATAAGACGTCGCCATGCACATTAGAAAAAGGATGAAGCCGTAAGGCTTCATCCTTTTTTGTTTTAAATTTTTAAGTAACATACGTAACTGGAATTACGTAGACGAATGATTGGGACGGTTTACTAATTGGTTGAGGCCATGAGGTAGGTGAGGTGATAGGATGGTGATCTTGCACAAATTCAAATTGCTAGGACGGTAAATGTTGCTGGATTAAGTGCCGGAAGCTACTATTAAGCAGTGGGTTAAAAATTTTATTGCTTTAATCGTCTTTTGCCACACTCGGGATTACAGTGTCCTTAGCGATAACCCGTGGCGTAGTGGACGTTATACAGCACGTTGGATAGCGGATAACGATGGATAATACACATAACTATCAGCAGTGGACAGGTGATAGGGGGTATAGCTAGACGGAATTGATGGTAGGCCAGTAATGAAGCTAAGTTGTTTGGTAGTTATCAACGGATGTAGGGACCAATTGACTTTGATTAATACGCAGGTTCATTATCATTGCTTGAAAGTGACTTGATTGTAAACGTAGCATGACTGAGAGCATCTTGGCGCTGACGGGATACGATACGTATTAAAAAGGTGATCAGGTAGTAGGCACAAATTTAACGGGGGAGCGAAGGACAAAATATTTGCACTGGACATGCAGATTCGAGCGAATTTATTTTTCCACATGTGGATAAGTTAATTCTAAAATTGATTATTCTAGTTTAAGTGTAGCTAGAAGTTAGCGGATGGGGCAAAAGATGATGTGCTTAAGTTAGTGTGCAGTGAACATCATGATTATATTTAAAGAGTAGTGAGAGCGATTGGTGCGTACAGTGGTTAGTTAGGGTGCTACTAGCAAAGTGTGGATAATTTGGCATCATTAAGTTGGATCTGTCATAGATCGACGGAGATATGAATTACTGCGACTAATTTGGTAGGCGCTAATTTGGAACATTATACCAAGCCGATCCTATCGTAGTAGATGAGTCGATAACCGATTAGTACGCAGATAGAGGAATATGGGGGCTATAAATAGATAGTAAGCTGTATTAATGTGAAACCTAGACCATATAGGGATATTAGCCAAGGATATACGTCCTAAGACTGTGAGAACCGATGTTAAGCTAACTTACTGTGGTGGTGCGGTATCGCCGTTCTATACGTTATATATGGTATGGGAGCTTAAAAGACCTCGGTTTAATCCTGCTAGGTATGAGTATGGGGTACTTAGTGAGGAGAGCGACTAATGTTTACTGATGAGATGAGGGCTTACAAATGGTTCGTCGGAAAAACTGGTATCGGATGCGCTAGCTATCTGAGCTCTGGGTGGGCTAACTTACGCAAGTAGAGTTAATCAAGGACGGAAATTATCCAAGAATGTGAGTATCATAGAAGAACTTGCCATTATGATAGTGATTGGTGATTAGCTGCAGGTCAGCCAGTTGGCACAAACGCTAGATGTGCCAACTCCAAAATTAACGCGTAAATCGGCGTAAACGCTAATTTTTTTACGTAATTATGATGCACTTAAAACTGGATAAAAAGGTTACTTTTGTGTTAGTGATCAAATATATGCCGATCCAACAGCCAAAATCTTGAAAAATTGCATTAGTTTTACCCCTTGAAAACGCCTATATAACAACGTTTAGTAATTTATTTACAATAAAACGCATTTTTTTATAAAAAACGCTTGCCAAAGGGTCGGATTCGCGATATTATATTTAAGTTGTCTCGTGACATTAACCAAAAAGTTAATTAAACAAACCAACACTTAATTAAATAACTAATTCAAATTAATTTAAAAAAGTTGTTGACTTATTAAATTAAAGAGAGTATAGTTAATAAATGTTGTTGCGACAGATAAGTTGCTAACAACAACGTAGATCTTTGAAAACTGAATAAAGTTTTGACAATCAAATGTGTAAGTACTTTGAAATTAAATTTCAGAGTTAAACAAATTTGCGAATGTCAATTTCGCTAGTAA
>NZ_CAKKNT010000052.1 GCF_918814755.1 Periweissella ghanensis
ATTTGAATATTTTGGTGGAAAGCCTCAAGAAATAGTATATGACCAAGATAATATCATCGTAACAAGTGAGAATAGTGGTGATTTATTACTTACACAGCAATTTAAATCATATATAAATACAGAAAGACTCAAGCTATATATTTGTAGAGGTGCTGATCCAGAAACAAAAGGAAAAATAGAAAGAGTAATTCAGTTTATAAAAAATAATTTTGCTAAAGACAGAGTTTATACAGATATTGATAAATGGAATAAGCAATCATTTGATTGGTTAGTTCGCCGTGGAAATGGAAAAATTCATAATACCACTAAAAAGATACCTGCAAAAATTTTTATAGAAGAGCGTAAGATGCTAACCCCTATCTCAGAAATTATAACTACCGCGGAGCGGTATAAAGATAAAGATCTACGTACTGTTCAAAAAGGAAATATTATTGATTTTCAAGGTAACAGATATTCTGTACCATTAGGGACTTACAAAAATGAAGGCAAAAAGGTACTAGTTAAGGTACAAAATAGTGAAGTAACTATAGTTGATATTGAGACAGGTATGATTATAACCAAACATCAGTTGTCTGTAGCGAAAGGAATGCTCGTATCAAAACCAAGTCATAGAAAATCTAATAATACATCAACAGATGAACTTATGAAGAAAGTAATTAATAATTTTGAAAATAAAAAATTAGCGAAAGTATTTATTGAAAAAATTAAATTTGAGAAAGCTAGATATATTCGTGATCAATTAACAGTAATAGATGCATGCGTCATTCAATATTCTAAAACAATATTGAATACTGCTTTGATACGTGCGTACGACAATTCGTTATTTAGTGCTATTGAGTTTCGTGATTTGTGTGCCATCATTTTCAATGAAGAATCCTCGGACATTGCAGTCGAAACAGATGTCGTTAACACACCATTGAGTGATGAAACTAAAATTAAATTAGCAAGTATAACGGCAGAAAAAAGAAACTTAAACGAATACATTACTATATTAGAAGGTTAGTATCTATGAATGAAATAGCGGAATTAAGTAATATGATGAAAAAACTACGTTTAGTTGAATCATCAAAAATAGTAAATGATCTCATTATACAAGCTAAACAAGATAATATTTCGTATTATCAATTTATCATGAACGTTTTTTCTTATGAAGACAAAGCACGACAACAGAAAGCTCTAGAAAGACGTTTGAAACAAGCAACCTTGCCTTACTACAGGACTCTTGAAGATTATGATATATCATTACAACCTAATCTAAATGATCGTCAATTCAATGAATTACGAGATATAACATGGATTGAAAAACATTATAATTTAATACTCTTAGGCCCTACGGGCGTCGGTAAAACATTCTTATCAGTTGGTTTAGCTATAGAAGTAATACGAGCTGGATATGACGCAATATTTATAACTATGGGCGAATTAATTCATGTTTTAAAAACTAGAGACATATCAAAAAAATCGCAAATCCGCTTAAAACGAATCTGCGATACACAACTTATGATTATAGACGACATGATGTTTCTTGCAATGGATAAAAAAGAAGCGAACCTCTTTTTTCATTTCATCAATGATATCTACGAATCAACATCTATTATAATAACATCAAATAAGGCACCGAACGAGTGGATTGAGGTATTTGGTGACGAAATAATAACAGGTGCCATTCTGGATCGTATTATTTCAAAAGCTGAAATAATTCAATTGAGTGGTGATAGTTATCGTTTAACTCACAGAGAATCAATATTTAAAAATTAAAAAGGAAGAAACGGCTCAATTTTATTGACCGTTTTAGATCAATGTGGCTCAACTTTATTGACTATTTTTGGCTCAATTTAACTTGACGGCGACA
>NZ_CAKKNT010000053.1 GCF_918814755.1 Periweissella ghanensis
AGGGGTTGTGACATAACTACCTCTTAAATAAAAATTCCAGATGGAAATGAGTATCATTTCCATCTGGAATTTTTTTATTTTGAAAAAAGTGAATAAATTAGCGAGCACTCCCGCTAATTTATTCATATTCATCGCCATTAATGCGACAAACATTTGGCATTTGACTTTACGATTACCACGTACTGTGAATCGCGTGAACTTCAAAGAAGCCTTCAAATACCCAAAACTTGATTCTACATCAATTTTTCGCTTGCAATACAACGCAGCGTTGTCTGGATTTGAAAGGTCTTTTTTTACTTTATTTTTAAAATAATCTAGTTCTGGATTAACCGTTATTTTACGTAATTGTCCTGATTTTGTCAGTGCGGCGGGCACAAGTTTACTATTTAAATCGTATTTTTCTGCGTGATAGATTTTAAATGAACGGACAAACCCATCTTTATCTGTTCGTTTGCTATATCTAGCGAAATTGAAGCGCACATTTTGAGGATCAATATAGTAATCATCTTTTTCGTAGTAATCCCAGTTCATAACTTTACTGTTATCTGATTTCCACTTACGACTTTTTTCTTTTAACATCGTCCCATATGGAATTAAGGCAGTTGTGGCGTTTAAGGTATCAGAAATAAACCGGTAATTGGCTTCTGAACCATAACCAGCATCGGCGATAACGGTTGAATCTAACACACCGTTGGCTTGTAATTGTTTTAGAAATGGGATAAGTGTCCGCGTATCAGTTGGATTTGGCGTTAACGTATAGTCTAATACGAATTGATTATTTGTAGCGATCTGTAGATTATAAGCTGGTTTCAATTGCCCATTCATCATTGGATCTTCTTTGACACGCATAAAAGTAGCGTCATGGTCTGTCTTCGACATACTGTTGCGATTACCCATGATGGCTAATTGCTCTTCATACTTGAGTTTCTTTTGTTTTCGCTCTACTAACTCACGAAGTTGTTTTTTAATTGTACGGCGTTGTGTCTTTTTAGGATTAGGCGACACCTGAGGGGCGTCGCTGATTTCACGATTCAGTTTATCGAGATGGGCTTCTAACCGAGCAATAACTTCATCAATTTCGTTTTCAGTATATTCTTGGAAGCTGTCATCATTCATTGATTGTTTAATGTCAGTAAGTAATTCAAGTGTGTGCTGTTTATTTAAATCAGCATAACGCAATGTACTTTTCTTCCAGACAAATGAATACTTATTAGCGTTAGCTAAAATTTTCGTACCATCGATGTAGATACCATTACTAATCAAACCATGTTTCTTTAAGTACGTTGAAAACTTCATCATTGTTGAAACAATTAAACCTTCTAGTTCTTCAGAAACAATAAATCGTGCGATAGTACGATATGAAGGTTCTTGTTCTTGCGTTAACCACATGGCAACCTTATTTTCCTTCGCAAACAATTCAATTTGACGACATGAAAATTGGCTACGACTGTATGCGAATAAGACTAATTTTAATAACATCTTGGTGTCGAAATCACGCGGCCGACCAATGTTGTAACTAAAATTAGCGATATTTAATTCTTCAACTAAACGATTTATGTATTGTGCAGGGTGATTTTCTTCTGGTTCGTAGTAAGTTGCCATGTGCAAACTGATCTGTTGCATGTTATAATTAATCATGATTTTTGGACCTTTCGAGGTTTTTGAAAGCATTGGTTGCACCCGATGCTTTTTTCTTTTGATTATATCTAAAAGGGCCACTAAATGAAATTTAAAATTTCATTTAGTGGCCCTTTTTTTATAGGGTTATGTCACAACCCCTT
>NZ_CAKKNT010000054.1 GCF_918814755.1 Periweissella ghanensis
CGTCTCCCCGACGTTTGAAGCGGATAACAAATGAGTCAACAGACATCATTTTTAAAATGAGAGTTTGATCCTGGCTCAGGATGAACGCTGGCGGCGTGCCTAATACATGCAAGTCGAACGCGCTGTGGCAATTATTGAGAAGCTTGCTTCAATTTAATTGCAATGCAGCGAGTGGCGAACGGGTGAGTAACACGTGGGAAACCTACCTCTTAGCAGGGGATAACATTTGGAAACAGATGCTAATACCGTATAACAACTTTTATCGCATGATAAAAGTTTAAAAGATGGTTCTGCTATCACTAAGAGATGGTCCCGCGGTGTATTAGCTAGATGGTGAGGTAATGGCTCACCATGGCGATGATACATAGCCGAGTTGAGAGACTGATCGGCCACATTGGAACTGAGACACGGTCCAAACTCCTACGGGAGGCAGCAGTAGGGAATCTTCCACAATGGACGAAAGTCTGATGGAGCAACGCCGCGTGTGTGATGAAGGGTTTCGGCTCGTAAAACACTGTTATAAGAGAAGAACGTCAGTGAGAGTAACTGTTCATTGAGTGACGGTATCTTATCAGAAAGGGACGGCTAAATACGTGCCAGCAGCCGCGGTAATACGTATGTCCCAAGCGTTATCCGGATTTATTGGGCGTAAAGCGAGCGCAGGCGGTTATTTAAGTCTGATGTGAAAGCCTACGGCTCAACCGTAGAATTGCATCGGAAACTGGATGACTTGAGTGCAGTAGAGGAGAGTGGAACTCCATGTGTAGCGGTGAAATGCGTAGATATATGGAAGAACACCAGAGGCGAAGGCGGCTCTCTGGACTGTAACTGACGCTGAGGCTCGAAAGTGTGGGTAGCAAACAGGATTAGATACCCTGGTAGTCCACACCGTAAACGATGAATGCTAGTTGTTAGAGGGTTTCCGCCCTTTAGTGACGCAGCTAACGCATTAAGCATTCCGCCTGGGGAGTACGACCGCAAGGTTGAAACTCAAAGGAATTGACGGGGGCCCGCACAAGCGGTGGAGCATGTGGTTTAATTCGAAGCAACGCGAAGAACCTTACCAGGTCTTGACATCTTTCGCTATCTTAAGAGATTAAGAGTTCCCTTCGGGGACGGAATGACAGGTGGTGCATGGTTGTCGTCAGCTCGTGTCGTGAGATGTTGGGTTAAGTCCCGCAACGAGCGCAACCCTTATCATTAGTTGCCAGCATTAAGTTGGGCACTCTAATGAGACTGCCGGTGATAAACCGGAGGAAGGTGGGGATGACGTCAAATCATCATGCCCCTTATGACCTGGGCTACACACGTGCTACAATGGATGGTACAACGAGTCGCAAACTCGCGAGGGTAAGCTAATCTCTTAAAGCCATTCTCAGTTCGGATTGTAGTCTGCAACTCGACTACATGAAGTCGGAATCGCTAGTAATCGCGGATCAGCACGCCGCGGTGAATACGTTCCCGGGCCTTGTACACACCGCCCGTCACACCATGAGAGTTTGTAACACCCAAAGTCGGTGGGGTAACCTTCGGGAGCCAGCCGCCTAAGGTGGGATAGATGATTAGGGTGAAGTCGTAACAAGGTAGCCGTAGGAGAACCTGCGGCTGGATCACCTCCTTTCTAAGGATAATACGGAAACTTAC
>NZ_CAKKNT010000055.1 GCF_918814755.1 Periweissella ghanensis
TTTCTTATGTATTTTTCTCAAAAAATAAAATTAGATGCAATTATTGAGTACCAAAATGGTGTTCCAATTTCAGAGGTAATGCGTAAATATCAGATAAAAGGTTCGGCAACAGTATATGAATGGATTCGTAAATTAGAACAATTTGGAATTTCTGGTTTAAATCGTCCAAAAGTAAAGACACGTATTGATTATTCCTTTAAACTTAAAGTATTAAATTGGCGTCTCGAAACTAAATCTTCGCTTCCTGAAACTGCTAAGCAGTTTCGGATACGAACACCTGCCCAAGTTTATCAGTGGGAACAGGATTTGCTTGCGGGACGACTTAGACCGAATAAAGGAAGTACTGCCAATATGCAAAATAAACCAGAGAAAACCAAGAAAGAATTACAAGATGAGATTGATTACCTACGGGCACGGGTAGCTTACTTGGAAAAACTGGACGCTTTAATTCAAAAGAAGAAGAAATCTCAAACTTCGAAAAAGCCCAATTAGTAGTCGAATTAAAGCGGGAATTAAATATTAAATTGGCAATACTATTGAAAGCAGCACGTCTTTCAAGTAGTAGTTTTCATTATGCAATTAACCATGTTTATAAGAAAGCTGATCCTACAATCGTTGAATTAATTAAAGACATTGTTATGGCATTCAAAGATTACGGCTATCGCCGTGTCGTATTAGCATTACGTAACAAGGGAATCAAAATTAATCACAAGAAAGTACAACGAATTATGCAAGAATATAATTTGCAGTGTACTGCTTATGATAAACAAACTCGGAAATACAACTCTTACAAAGGTCACGTCGGAACCGTTGCTAAGCACAAGTTAAAGCGTCGCTTTATAACTGACCGCCCATTTCAAAAAATTGTTACTGATGTCACTGAAGTTCGCTGGGGCTCTCAAAGTATGCAGGAACGGGCCTATGTTACTGCATATTTAGATCTCTATAGTGGAACGGTACTTAGTTGGAATATTGGCTTAAGTCCGAGTGTGAAATTTGTGATTGATCCACTTGATGAATTGATTAAAAATCGGCCTAGTCTTCCATACAGAATGACAGTACATTCTGATCAAGGACTTCAATATCAACATCATCAGTTCGTAACTACGTTATCAAAAAACCGCATTATCCAAAGTATGAGCCGTAAGGCTACATGTTTAGACAATGCGGTAATTGAGAGTTTCTTCAGAACTTTAAAAGTGTGCACAGTACATCAAGAGCAATATCAAACGTTCGCTGATCTAAAATCAGCAGTTATTGAATTTATGAATTACTACAATAACAAACGAATTAAAGAAAAATTGGATGGCATGAGTCCGGTTGAATTCCAGAATCATGCCATCCAATTAATCGCTTAAAACATCACTCCAATTTATGGGGGTCAGTTCA
>NZ_CAKKNT010000056.1 GCF_918814755.1 Periweissella ghanensis
TGTATGGTCAGGCATGGTTGGATTTTTTCAAGGCATTTGGTCCAGCATATCCGCCGGAGTGAGTGCAACTGTTACATTCTTTCAGACAACTTGGCAAGGATTTATTACTTTTTTCCAAGGTATATGGGCAGGCGTTGCTCCTTACTTTTCGGCTGCATGGCAGGCTCTTGTAGTTATCGTCCAAGGTATTGTTACAATTCTTTCAGGAATTTGGCAAGGCTACGTGACAGCGGCAACTGCTATTTGGAATGGTATGGTAAGTGTTGCAACAGGGATTTGGAACTTGCTTAAAGCTGTAGTACTCGGACCAATCTTATTATTAGTTGATTTATTAACTGGTAATTGGTCAAAGATGAAAAGTGATGCAACATTGATCTGGAATAGTATCAAGGGTGCTTTAGGTCAAATTGTTGGCGGAATTGTAACGGCAGTAACTGGATATTTCAGAGGAATGGGCCAAGCTATTGGTTCAATTTGGAATGGGATTAAAGCGGCCGCATCAGCCGTTTGGGGTGGTATTAAGTCTGTTATCTCTACTTTGGTGACTGGGGTAGTTAACATTGCCAAAACTGTTTGGAATGGTGGTAAGGCTGCTATTTCAGCAATTTGGAATGGTATCCGTGCAGCTGCTTCAGCTGTCTGGGGTGGAATTAAATCAACGATTTCCAGTTTAGCGAACGGGGCAATTAATGGGGTCCGTGCAGCTTGGAGTGGCGCCGTTGGCCTTGCTTCTGGAATATGGAATGGAGTTAAATCAGCAGTTAAAGGTGCAATGCACTTTGATTTATTAGGTGCAGGTCGAGCTATCATGAATTCGTTTTTAAGCGGTTTGAAGGCAGCGTGGGGAGCTGTAAAAAGTTTCGTTGGTGGAATTGGTGATTGGATTCGAGACCACAAGGGACCAATCAGTTATGACCGTCGATTATTGATTCCAGCTGGTAAAGCTATTATGGAAGGTTTTGGCAGTTCATTGAATAACAATTTTGAATATGTTAAACGTTCAGTTTCATCATACGCTGGTCAGATTGCAGATCAATTTGGACATCAAGAATATGAAGCTAATGCT
>NZ_CAKKNT010000057.1 GCF_918814755.1 Periweissella ghanensis
CAACATCAGGATCAGAAGCAGCCTCAACAAGTAAGTCAAAGGCAGCTGCAGATTCAGATTCAGCGTCAACAAGTGCATCAGAAGTTAAGTCAACATCATTGAGCACTTCAGTATCTGCTTCAGAATCAACATCAACAGTTGATTCAACTAATTCTGAAAAGTTAAGCACATCAACAAGTGCGTCAACATCAGGATCAGAAGCAGCCTCAACAAGTAAGTCAAAGGCAGCTGCAGATTCAGATTCAGCGTCAACAAGTGCATCAGAAGTTAAGTCAACATCATTGAGCACTTCAGCAGCCTCAGAAAGCACTTCAAAGAGCTCATCAACATCAGATGCTAACTCAACAAGTACCTCAGCCGCTTCAGAAAGCACTTCAAAGAGCGCCTCAACATCAGAAGCTAACTCAACAAGTATTTCAGAAGTATTATCAACATCAACAAGTAACTCAATTTCAGGATCAGAAGCAGCATCAACAAGTATTTCAAAAGCTGCTGCAGATTCAACATCAACAAGTGTATCTACAAGTGCTTCAGAAACTAAGTCAACATCATTGAGTACTTCAGTATCTGCATCACAATCAACAGTAGATTCAACTAATTCTGAAAAAGCAAGCACATCAACAAGTGCTTCTATCTCAGGATCAGAAGCAGCATCAGCAAGCACTTCAGAAGCTAAGTCAACTTCAACAAGTACTTCAGTATCTGACTCAGCATCAACTGTTGCATCAGATTCAGAATCAACAAGTGCATCAGAAGCTAAGTCAACTTCAACAAGCACTTCAGTATCTGAGTCAGCATCAACTGTTGCATCAGATTCAGAATCAACAAGCACTTCAGAAGCTAAGTCAACTTCAACAAGTACTTCAGTATCTGACTCAGCATCAACTGTTGCATCAGATTCA
>NZ_CAKKNT010000058.1 GCF_918814755.1 Periweissella ghanensis
AAGGAGGATGAGAGATTCGAACTCTCGCGCCGGTTTCCCGACCTGATGGTTTTCAAGACCATTCCCTTCAGCCAGACTTGGGTAATCCTCCAAAAATATTCAACTATTACAATCTGACATTTACATCAATTGTAAATGTCCCGTACGGGATTCGAACCCATGTTACCGCCGTGAAAGGGCGGTGTCTTAACCACTTGACCAACGGGACAAAAAATTTATTTAAGCTCTATTAATAATACAACTACGGAGAAGGAGGGATTCGAACCCTCGCGCCGGTTTCCCGACCTACACCCTTAGCAGGGGCGCCTCTTCAGCCTCTTGAGTACTTCCCCAGACCAAGCAACACAATTATTTAACTACGTTACTTTATATGGGCCTAAATGGACTCGAACCATCGACCTCACGCTTATCAGGCGTGCGCTCTAACCAGCTGAGCTATAGGCCCATAAAGCGAATGACGGGAATCGAACCCGCGTATCGAGCTTGGAAGGCTAGCGTTCTACCATTGAACTACATTCGCATTATTCCTATTTAATTCGTAGTGTTACCACTACTATGGCGCAGGACGGAATCGAACCGCCGACACATGGAGCTTCAATCCATTGCTCTACCAACTGAGCTACTGAGCCATTTAACGGTCACAACGGGACTCGAACCCGTGATCTCCCGCGTGACAGGCGGGCGTAATAACCAACTATACCATGCGACCATTCAATTGCGGGAGCTGGATTTGAACCAACGACCTTCGGGTTATGGGCCCGACGAGCTACCGAACTGCTCCATCCCGCGATAATATTAAGTTAATCATCTTACGA
>NZ_CAKKNT010000059.1 GCF_918814755.1 Periweissella ghanensis
AAATATCTTAGATTGCCGACTTAGCTCAGCTGGCAGAGCATCGCTCTTGTAAAGCGAGGGTCGAAGGTTCGAATCCTTTAGTCGGCATCATGCGAAAGTAGTTCAGTGGTAGAACATCACCTTGCCATGGTGGGGGTCGCGGGTTCGAATCCCGTCTTTCGCTTTGTGTCAATTCACAAGAATTATGCCGGGGTGGCGGAATTGGCAGACGCACAGGACTTAAAATCCTGCGGTGAGTGATCACCGTACCGGTTCGATCCCGGTCCTCGGCATTAATGCACCTATAGCGCAATTGGATAGAGTGTCTGACTACGAATCAGAAGGTTGCAGGTTCGACTCCTGCTAGGTGCATCGAATAACAAAGTTATTCACATTTATATTTTCGGGAAGTAGCTCAGCTTGGTAGAGCACCTGGTTTGGGACCAGGGGGTCGCAGGTTCGAATCCTGTCTTCCCGATGGTTTAGTAGTTATCTACTTAACTCGCGGTGTAGCTCAGCTGGCTAGAGCGTCCGGTTCATACCCGGGAGGTCGAGGGTTCGATCCCCCCTGCCGCGATAAGACTCAAATATACGGACCTTTAGCTCAGTTGGTTAGAGCCGACGGCTCATAACCGTCTGGTCGTAGGTTCGAGTCCTACAAGGTCCATCGGCGATGGATTTAGCTATATTTGAATATTATGGAGGATTACCCAAGTCTGGCTGAAGGGAATGGTCTTGAAAACCATCAGGTCGGGAAACCGGCGCGAGAGTTCGAATCTCTCATCCTCCTTAAATC
>NZ_CAKKNT010000060.1 GCF_918814755.1 Periweissella ghanensis
ACGTGCAGCTAATGAAAAGCCACTGAAATACTTTCTGATGGTGTTCAAAGTCCGGTATGGCAAGATTTCAATTAATTTATGAGAATCAGAGTCACAGTAAAGAAAGCTCATTCTAGAATGAGCCGTTCTGATTTCGTCGAAACATAGATGTTCAGGAAGGCCTTGTCCAAACTTATAGTAGTGTTTATTACCTTCGGTATTAATTATTCTTGAGACGCTATTGGCTGAGATACTCATACTCTTCGAAATTAATTTTTCAGACATGTCTGACTTTGCTTGCATTAAGACATGTTGCCGAATTTGTCTTGAAATATTACAGTTAGTTGGAATATCAGGTGTATGTGCTACGGTTGTAGCAT
This sequence comes from Periweissella ghanensis, assembly GCF_918814755.1. Lineage (GTDB taxonomy): Bacteria > Bacillota > Bacilli > Lactobacillales > Lactobacillaceae > Periweissella > Periweissella ghanensis. The sequence continues at coordinate 360 of NZ_CAKKNT010000060.1, forward strand.
TACAGTTCTTACATTGAAAACGTTGCTTCTTCAAGCGTAAGCGTACATCAAAGTCGTTGGTACTAATTAATTTACATTCAGTAGTTGTAAACCCATAGTTCCGAATGGAACCAGTAAAACCACAATTAGAACATCGTGTAACCTTGTAAGTAAGAACACCATCGTAGATCAGGGCTTTATGGCGATTAAGGCCTTTCCCACGGAATTCATAACTATTCCAAGAATCTGTTGAAAATTTTATATTTTTATCTGTTAAATTTAGTGAACGTAGAATACAATTGTTATGGGACATCATTTATACCTATGCTTTCTTTGGTTTTCGTCGACTTAATTTTAGCACTAGGACATA
>NZ_CAKKNT010000061.1 GCF_918814755.1 Periweissella ghanensis
AAATGGTCGTGTCTGCCATTTGGCCCATTTATATCTCGAATGTGAAAGAACCATAGCCACAACATATAATGTTACTTCTCCGTTGCCATATGTCTTTTGCTTCGTTTGACCGAAGTCTAGTTGTGCCTGATAACCCATAGGTAAATCAGGTAGAGTTTGGTATTGTCTGTTTTTTTTCTTCTTTCTGATATTGAATTTCTCTCTAATCAGTTTTACATTTCTACGTAATGTTTGTTCGCCAAAAGGTAGCTCACCATATTTTTCTTCTAGCCAATCATAAATCTGTGCACCAGATAAATCGGGAGATTCAGTAAGCCATATTAATATCTGTGATTCGTAAGAATCAATTTTTTTACTACGTGTCCGAGTTTCTGCAAGCCAATCTAGTAATTGACCCTCATCTTTCTTCAAGTACTTACTAACTGTATTTCTAGAAATTGCTAGTTTTTCAGCAATTGTCCGTTGAGAATATCCTTTTGCAGCTAAGCGCTGTATATCTTGATACAATACCAATTTGTTCACCTATAAGATCTCCAATCAATTAAAATTAAATACTCTTAATTTTAATTGATTGAGGTGGCTCAATGTTATTGATTATTTTTGGTATACATTTATTGACTAAAAATGGCTCACTTTAGTTTAGCAGTCACA
>NZ_CAKKNT010000062.1 GCF_918814755.1 Periweissella ghanensis
ATAATTACGGCGTTAGGAAACAGTTCATGGATTGCCTTACGATATGGTGTAAATAAATCAACAGTGACTGTCTTAACGGCCCGACGGGCTTCGATATTATATTGGCTAAAATAACCAACAATATTAGTTCGGTCTTTAATGACATCTAACAGCCGATGCCTTAAGATATCGACAACAATAACACTCATGCCCGCTTTAGCGAATGAACCAGATTTAAAGTCATCGAATGCGATATGTTGAGGAAGCCAACTAAATCGTGGTTGATTCGTTTGAAACCAGAGTTTGCTTGCCCGTTGAATGCTGTTGAAAGAAACGTTATAAGTCTTGGCAATATATTTAGCAGTGAGTGTTTCAGTCAATTCAACAGCCACGGCACGCTTTACAGCTAATGAGATATGATCGTTGGGACGAACGTCTTCAACTGCAGCTAAAGAGGTCTTTTTACATTTTGGACAAATGTATTTTTGCTTTCTAATGTTTAATACATTAACGTGTTCAGAAGTATGATTATGGAGAATACTAACAGCTTTAAATCCATTCTTATTCATAACGCAATGACATGTTGGACACTTCATAATTGGTGAAGTTATGAAGTGCCATATAAATGTTC
>NZ_CAKKNT010000063.1 GCF_918814755.1 Periweissella ghanensis
GATATGGGCGATCAGTGTAAAAATGACGATTTAACTTATTTTTCGCAATTTTGCCGATATTACCTCGGTAAGAACTATATTTACGACCTTGATGTTCGTATGCGGTTGATAGAATACCCAATTCTTTCATAATCCGTAAAACCTTTTTATGATTGATACGTTTCCCATCTTCGTGTAATTGATCTGTTACTTGACGGTAACCAGCGGCGGGTGCCACTATTTTAATAGCTGTAATTGCCGCTTTACATTCGGCATCTTTATCGATGCCGTCATCATGTTTAACGATGTATTCATACGTACTTTTAGCCATGTGTACGACACTTAAAATAAGTTTTAAAGTGAAATTAAACTCTCGCCTTAGTTCAGTAACTATTCTAGCTACTTCTTTTCGCGTGACAGAACTAAGGCCTTTAATTTTTTTAGATATTCATTTTCAACCTGTAAGCGTAAAACTTCCTCTTTTAATTTCTCAACTTCAGATTTTTCTTGTTTTTGAGCTTTCATAGCTGCTTTAATTTTTTTAGGTGTCATATTTGCGTGCCTTCCTTTT
>NZ_CAKKNT010000064.1 GCF_918814755.1 Periweissella ghanensis
TCATTTGTTATCCGCTTCAAACGTCGGGGAGACGTTTGAAGCATAATTTACTAGCGAAATTGACATTCGCAAATTTGTTTAACTCTGAAATTTAATTTCAAAGTACTTACATATTTGATTGTCAAAACTTTATTCAGTTTTCAAAGATCTACGTTGTTGTTAACAACTTAATATGTCGCAACAACATTTATTAATAATATCAGAAGTTGAACGCTTCGTCAATAACTTTTTTCAAATAATTGAAATTGTTATTAATAATTGTTCGGCTTTGTTAACTGATAAATCAACTTAATTATCATACCAAATCCTTAGCAGCGAAGTCAACAATTAAATTGTATTTTTTCACTTTTATTTATTTGATACGGTGTTAGGAAAAAGTCCTTACACTTATATAGAAAAAAGGATGAAACCTTATTACGGTTTCATCCTTTTTCTAATGTGCATGGCGACGTCTTATCCTCGCAGGGAGCGATCCCCCAACTACTTTCAGCGCTACAGAGCTTAACTTCTGTGTTCGGCATGGGAACAGGTG
>NZ_CAKKNT010000065.1 GCF_918814755.1 Periweissella ghanensis
GCCTGATTTTAAAAGACAGTAATGACCTAAACTACGAGACCCGTACGAAGCGTATCAACTATCGCTATGCTTACCTTAGTGATTCAGAAATTGTTGATCGTATTCTCGCTTTATCACCTGAACTTCGTGTAGCTTATGAATTTTATCAAGATATCATCTACGCCCTTAAACAACGCGACGGTGCTTATTTAGCAAATGTTCTTCATGATGGCACCGACTTACCACCACAAATGATGAAAGCTCGCCGGACCATCCAAAAAGTTTACACTGAAATTCTCAATAGTTTTACATACGGCTTTTCCAACGGCCCGGTTGAAGGTATGAACAATAAAATTAAAGTCATTAAACGAATCGGCTATGGTTTTCGTAACTTCGAGAACTTCCGCCAACGAATTTTAATCGCATTTAAAAATTCATTTTTCGCTATGAATTACAAAAAAGCGACCAGCTCGAATTTCGAGCTAGTCGCTTAACCGAATAAACGGATTTATTCAATTTTTAGGTCCATCAGTACCATTTGACTTAGAACC
>NZ_CAKKNT010000066.1 GCF_918814755.1 Periweissella ghanensis
TTCAATTAGCTGGACGTGCTCTCGATACGGTCCGTATTCAATGTATCCGTAAATTGAGCGCCGATAAGCGCTCACGTGAATATAAAATTCTTAAGTCACACTGGCGCTTACTACATAAGTATAGTGCTAATTTAGAGCGCCAGAAACGGCGCTATCTCTATGGGCTCAACGAATACATGACGCAAGCTGAAGCTATAAATCTAGTCTTCAATAGATTCCCTAATTTAGAGCAAATCTGGAACATATATCAACAAATACTAGCCGCTATTCGTACCCGTAACGCACTTTTATTAGTAGAGATCTTTAACATTAAACCTAAAAATCTACCTGATGAGGCAGTAGTTCTGATTAAAACATTGAAGAAAAATATCAAGGGTATTAGCGAAAGTTGTGATTCACCATATTCAAATGGCCCTTTAGAAGGTTTAAATCGTAAAATAAAACAAATCAGTCGAAGCGGTTATGGCTATCGAAACTTAGCCAATTTTTTTAATCGTATTCGATTAGAATTG